>JBOHFK010000133.1:0-15962 GCA_050699635.1 Pseudonocardiaceae bacterium
GCCGGGCCTACGGCTACCGCAGCCCCGACTCCCTGATCGCCATGGCCGACCTCACCCGCGGCGGCCTCTGCCCACCACTCCCCGGACGATCATGAAAAATCACCCACAGAAACGTCAGTAGAGCCCTTCTTGTTAACCTAAGTCATTCATAATGGCACCCCTTGTTCACAATGGTTGCCGAGCTGGAGTAGGGGGCCGGCTTCTCAGACATGCCGTGATCAACCCCTGCGGCTAACGCCGCCCCATTCCCGTACGATACCTAGCTAGCACCAGATACCTGATCCCGTTCACTCGGCGCACAGATCTGGCGGGTCAGAAAGGGGCCGGGTTTTGGCCGCTCGACTGGTGGGTCGCCAGCGGGAGCAGACATGGATGCGGGCACTGTTGGGTGCTCCGACCGTTGGTCGGGGCGCGTTCGCGCTCGTCGAGGGCGAGGCCGGAATCGGCAAGAGCGCATTGCTGCAGGCAATGCTGGTGCACGCGCGAGCCAGAGGTTGGGAGGTGCGGGTCGCCACCGGCGACGAACTCGATCAACGCCGGCCGTTTTCGCTCATCGAAGCCGCGCTCGGCCCGGTCGAAGTCGAGGCGGCGTGGTTCGACGCCGGGGGCGCCGGCATCACCCGTCCCTATGTCGAGGCCGGCACGGCCGAAACGCTGATCTCGCGCGTGATCGCACTGGCAGCGCAGCGGCCCCTGGTGCTGGCACTCGAGGATGTGCACTGGGCCGACCCGGCGTCGCTGGGCGTCCTCGGCCGGCTGGCGCAGCGGCTGACAGATATGCCGGTCATCGTACTCGCGACAGCCCGGCCGATCCCCCGGTCGACATCGTTGGCGCAGCTTCTCAGCGAGGCGGTGCCGGGTGATCGTCGCCTGGAGCTCGGCGCGCTGCCGAACGAGGGCGTCGCAGCCCTAGTCGCCGCGGCGGTCGGTGGAACACCTGGGCAACGCCTGCTCGCCCGAGCTGCGGAGGCCGCGGGCAACCCGTTGCTCGTGCTCGAGCTCGTGGCCGCGCTGATGCGGGCGGATGCGCTGATTCGCACGGGAGGCGTCGTCGAAGCCGGCGCGGTGGTACTGCCCCGCGGATTTGCTGCCGCGCTCGCGTCGCGCATGCTCGCGGTAGCTGCGGACGTGCGCGACGTGCTGCGCGTCGCGGCGATTCTCGGGCGAACGTTCGCGGCTACTGATCTGGCGCGCGTGCTGGCTTGTCCGACGGCGCAGCTGCTCGGGGGCCTGCACTCAGCACAGACGGCGGGGCTCATCGAGGAACACGAGGCGGGCTTCGCGTTCCGTCATGAGCTGATCCGCGCGGCGCTCGTCGACGAGCTAGCGCCGACTGTTCGCCGCGCGCTGCACCTCGACGTCGCTCACGCGCTGACCGCGGTGGGCGCCTCGCCCGGGCGGGTGGCCGAGCACCTCGCGCGCGGCGCCGAGCCGGGCGACCGGCAGGCGACCGCACAGCTGGCCGCGCACGCACGGACGCTCGCGGCGACGGTCCCAGACGCCGCGGCCGGCCTGCTCGAGCTGACGATGGAACTCACCGGCCCAGCTGATCCGCAGTGGCCGTCGCTGGCCGCCGACCGGGCGGTGGCACTGTGGTGGGCGGGCCGATGGTCCGACGCCGAGCGGGTTGCGCAGGCAAGTCTGAGCGCCGGCGCGGGCGGCCCCGTAGCGGAGCGGGCGTTGCTGACCCGTGCCCATGCCCTGGCGGTTCTCGGGCGGCTGGACGAAACCTTGGCCGTCGCGCGCGCCGGCGCCGGCGCCGCATTGTCCGGAGGAGCGCGCGCACACGCGCTCGCACTGGCCTCCTTCTCACAGTTGTTCCTCGGCGACCGGCCACAAGCAATCGCCGAAGCGCAGCGAGCCCGCCGGGAAGCAGCGGATGCGGGCGACGCCGTCGCCGGCTGTTTCGCGCTCCACGTACTGATCCTCGGCTATGGGATGGCCGGCCAGTTCGCGCGCGCGGTCTCCCTCGCCGAGGAGTCGACCCGACTGGCCGACAGCGAGCCGGGCGGCACCGGGCATCGCTTTGCCGCGCACGTGGTTCGCGGCGGATTTCTCATCCACCTCGATCGGCTGGCCGAAGCCGACCGGGTCCTCACCGAAGGCCGGTTGCTCGCCGAGCGGCTCGGCGATCGGCAGATCTTGCCATTCTTCAACACCACGCGGGCGTTCGTGTGCTTCGCGGCCGGAGATTGGCTCGCCGCTGATAAGGAGCACGACGTCGGGCTCGCCGCGGCGCGCGCCATGGGCGCGGGCTTCCTGCACGGTTCACTGAGCCTGCAGGCGCTGCTCGCCATGCACCGCGGGGACCTCGCTGCAGCGCGTCAGGCGCTCACCGAAGCCGATGAGGCATCCCGCCAGGGCGCCGCCGCCCCGTTCTCCGAGTTCGCCGTTCTCGCCGCCGCGTTGCTGCACGAGGCCGACGGTCGACCCGAAGTCGCATTCACCGCGCTGGTCGGAGCCTGGGATATCGCGACGGTGAGCGGCAACGCGGTCGCTCTTCCCGCGCTGGCCGTCGACTACGTCCGTCTTGCCCTGGCGCAGGGAGAGGAGCGACGGGCGCGCGATGCGCTTGAGGCCGTCGCGGTGCTCGCCGCCACGCATCCCGACGCGCCGACGTTGCAGGGCACGGTGCTGCGGTGTCGAGGCCTGGTTGACGACGACGTGGACGCGTTGCTGGCGGCGGTCGATGTCCAGCGCGCCGGTCCCCGGCCGCTCGAACGAGCACTGGCCTGCGGCGAGGCCGCCGCCGCCCTGGCCCGCGCCGGCGCGCCGGACCGGGCGATGGGGCTGCTCGATGAGGCGCGGGCAACGCTCTCCGCACTGGGCGCGCGGTATGACCTGATGCGCGTCGTCGCCGCGGCGCGGGAGGCCGGATTGCGTCCCGGCCGGCGCCCCGGCCGCCTGACAGAACACGGCGTCGGGTCGCTCACCCCAGCCGAGCGAGCGGTCGCCGAACTCGTCGCCGAAGGTCTGACGAACCCGGAGATCGGTGAACAGCTGCACGTCTCGCGCAACACCGTCCGCACGCACGTCTCCCGCGCCCTGGCCAAGCTGGGATGCCGCTCGCGAGCGGAGATCGCCGTCGCGATGGTCCGCCACAGCGGCCGCCCTGGCTCGCAGCCTGAGCGCGCCGGCCGATAGGTCATCATCCGTTAAGGAATGGTGGTGGCGTCTTGGGTATCGCCCTGGCGAGGGGCGAGATCGGTGATGTGGTCGGTGCCGGGTCCGCCAGTGAAGACGTCAGCGCCTTGCCCACCGGTGAGGATGTCATTGCCGTCGCCGCCGGCCAGAGCGTCATTGCCGGCGCCGCCGCGGAGGGTGTCGTTACCCGGGCCGCCGCAGAGCAGATCGTTGCCGCGGCGCCCGGTCAGGGTGTCGTCACCGGGGCCACCGAGCAGCAGGTCGGGCCCGTCGGTGCCGTTGAGGACGTTGCCCGGTCCGTCGACCTGAACGGTGATCAGGATGCTGGAGCTGGCCTGCCCGTCGGAGGCGGTGACGGTGAGCACTGCCAGACCGGTCTGCCCGGGCACGGTGCTGGCGGTGACAGCCCGCGCGGCGCCGGCACCGGTGATGGTGACGTTGCGCGCGGGCAGCAGCGCGGGGTGGGAGGTGGTAGCGCTCAGGCTCAGGGCGTCAACGGCGCTGTCGATATCGGCGAGGACCAGCCTGATGGTGCCGGAGTGGTTGTCGGTTCCGCAGGTCCCACCGGCGGTGACGGTGAGGACGGGCGGGTCGTCGACCGGCGTCACAGTGATCGTCGCTGTCGCGGGTTTCGAGCGGGCCAAGCCGTCGGTTGCCTGGTAGGTGAACGGATCCCGACCGGTGTAGTTCGCAGCTGGGGTGTAGCGGAACGAGCCGTCGTAGGACAGGATCAGCGTGCCGTGTGCTGGCCGGGTGAGCACCGTGGTCTCGAGCGGGTCGCCGTCGCCGCCGGAGTCGTTGGCCAGCACCCCGGGCCCGGACACAACCAATAGCTGGTCTTCGGGGGTGGTGTAGCTGTCGGCGCGCGCCACTGGCGGCTTGACTTCCGGGATCGGGTCATCGCCGGCGGCGGACGGTGCGAGGGCCACCAACGTCACCAGCGCGGCAGGCGTCCCGAGCGCCAACAGCCGCACCCGACGACGTCGGCTGAATCGTCCACTCATGATCTGATCTTCCTTGCACGATTGGGTCTGGCCGATTGTGACCATCTGCGTGGGGAGCCCGATCGTGACCCCAATCGTGGCCGCGCATCGTCATCCGGATGGATGATCTATCAGTGATTCTTTTTGCGACAGGTCACGGTAGGTCGTAGTGGCGGTCGATGAGAAATCGTCCACTTGCACGATGTTTGCGAGCGGCCACAAACCCAAAACTGGCGGTTCACCAGGCCGAGTCTCACCCCGACATCGGCGGACAGAGACGAGGAGATGCGACCGTGGACGATCGGCGCTTCACCAGCAGTGCGCAGTCGAGCCCAGCAGGCATGAGGTCGCGCCCGGCGCTCGCCGCTACGGCCCTCGCTGGCTCGATCTTCCTGGCCCTCAACGCCTTGGCGGCCACCGCGTCAGCGGCGCCCGCCAAGGACTCCACCATCACGACCGCGCACGCGACCCCGAAGACCTCGACCAAGGGCACGCCAGTGACGTACACGGCGTTGGTCAGCGCGGCCTCGGGATCCAGGGCAGTGACCGGAGCAGTGACCTTCACCATCGAATCCAGCACGCTGTGTACCGCCACCGTGCTACTCACCCCGCGTTCCACGAACAGGGCCCAGTGCACTACGGCCAACACCCCGGTGGGAACCAACACGGTGAGAGCCACGTACTCGGGCGACCCCACGTTCGCCGGATCGGTAGACCTCCTTTCTGTGACGGTCAACCGTCCACCCGTGACCACCACCACGAGAGCGTCTGTTGAATTGCCGCAGCCCAGCAAATTCATGACCTATTTTGCGACCGTTGCCGCCGAGTCGACGTCATCACCGACCGGCATGGTGACCTTCACCATGGGGGCAAAGAAGCTCTGCGCTCTCCGCCTGAAACCCGACACGTCCGGCCCGGCGGGGACGAGTAAGGGCGAATGCAACGGGAACCACCTCCCCGACGGCAAATATATTGTAACCGCCACGTACTCCGGGGATACTGGATTCGTCGGATCCTCCGGCACTACGACATTCAACGTCCAGACGAAGACCGGCGGCACTCCCCCACCTCCTCCCCCCGGCCGATAAATCGTCCACCTGCACGATGTTTACGGCGACCGGCGCGCCGACCTCGCCGTTGCCAACCACTTCTCGGGCTCCGGGCCGACCCTAATGGGGACAGCCTCGACGGCGCCACCCCTGAACTCGCGCGCGGTAACGCAGTTCTCCCGCGGCCTGCCCCAAGCCGGGGTGCCGTTCGCGAGCGGAGATCACCGTCGCGATCGTCCGCGGTTCACGGCGCCCAGGCCTGGGTCACCCGGCGGGCTGGAGGCCTGGGCCCAGAACCGTTGGGGAATCCGGCCGGCGAGCCGAGCATGGCGGCCCGCTCGGACGGCCAGGCGCATCGCTTCGGCCATCCGCGGTGGGTCATCGGCCCGGGTCACCGCAGTGGCCAGCAGCACCGCGTCGCAGCCCAGCTCCATCGCCAGGGCTGCCTCGGAGGCGGTGCCGATCCCGGCGTCGAGGATGACCGGCACGGGGGCCTGCGCCACGATCATCTCGATGTTGTGCGGGTTGCGGATACCCAGCCCGGTGCCGATCGGCGAGCCCAACGGCATCACCGTCGCGCATCCGGCATCGGTCAGCTTGCGGGCCAGCACCGGGTCGTCGTTGGTGTAGGGCAGCACGGTGAACCCCTCGCCGACGAGCTGCTCGGCAGCGTCGAGCAGCTCGATCGGATCAGGCAACAGGGTCCGGTCATCGGCGACGACTTCGAGCTTGACCCAGGACGTCCGTAGTGCCTCGCGACCCAGCTGCGCGGTGAGCACCGCCTCCGCGGCGCTGCGGCAGCCCGCGGTGTTGGGTAGCGGCTCGATCCCGTTGCGCCGCAGCACGTCGAGGACACCGGTACCCCCACCGGTGTCGATCCGGCGGATCGACACCGTGGTGAGCTCGGTCTGCGCGGCGAGCAGCGCCTGCTCCAGGACAACGAGGTTGCCCGCGCCCCCGGTGCCCAGGATCAGCCGCGAGCCGAACTCCCGCCCCGCGATGACCAGTGGATCGTCTGCCATCGGCCTTACCCTCCCTGCACCGCGGTGACCACGTCCACCGATGCACCCTCGCGCAGTCCGGTGCCCGGCCAGGACACCCGGGGGACCACCACACCGTCCAGGGCCACCGCAACACCGCTGGACGGCGCGCCGAGTTGCGCCAGCACATCGGCCAGAGTGGCGCCGCTGGGCAGCTCCCACCGTGCGCCGTTCACCGTGACCGTCACGGCGCGCCCCTCACGAGTTGTGGCAGCCGGCCCGGCGAGGCTGGCGCGGCCACTACCGGCACTGGCTCGTCACGCAGCAGCGCCACTATCACGTCAGCAGTCAGCGGTGCCAGCAGGATCCCGTGACGATGGTGGCCGGTGGCCACGAGCACGCCGGGCTCCAGCACCCCGATCACCGGCAGATTGTCCGGGCTACCCGGGCGCAATCCGGCCGCAGCCTCGTCCACCGTGTACTCCGCGAGCGCGGGTAGCACGCGTTCACCGTCGGTGAGCAACTCGCGGACCCCGCCGGCGGTGACGTCGGTGTCGAACCCTGCCTCACGTTGAGTAGCTCCGAGCACCAACCGCCCGTCATCGCGCGGCACCAGGTAGCAGGTGCGTCCGCCCACGATCGCCCGGACGGACCGCGACGGCGGCGCCAGCATGCCCGGGCGGCACCGCAACCGCAGGATCTCCCCTTTCACCGGCCGGATCACCCGAGCCAGCGCGGGGTGCAGCGCTGCGCTGTGCACGCCAGCGGCCAGCACCACCACATCGGCGCTCGGCAGCTGCGTGCAATGCCGGCGCTGAAATATCACGCCCGCGCGCCGGCATGCCACCAGCAGGGCGTCGAGCAGCGCCCGGTTATCCACCGACAAATCCCCGGGAACGGACACTGCCCGGCACACCTGCGGGCCCAGCGCCGGCTCAAGCCGACGCACCTCCCGGCCCGAGAGCACCGCGACGGGCCGCCCCATCCGGGACAACTGCTCGGCGATCCGGTCCAGCTCGGCGCGGTCGCCGGGGTCTAACGCCACGACGAGGGTTCCACCGGTCCGTAACCGGGGGTCGGTCCCTGCGGTCGCAAGTTCGGCAGCGAACTCGGGCCAGCGCCGCAGCGAGGCCTCTCCCAGCGCAAACACCTCCGGTTCCACCGGAACCGACTCGGTGACCGGAGCGAGCATCCCACCGGCCACCCGCGATGCACCCGACCCCGGCGCGGGGTCAAAGACGGTGACCGCGAATCCCGCGCACGCCGCGCGCCAAGCGCAGCTCAGACCGATGACTCCACCGCCGACCACGGCAACACTGCTACCCACTGACTCATCACGCTCCCTGCGCCGGCATGACCCGGATCAGGTTCGACGGTCGGGGTCGCTCTGACCCCCTCTCAGCCCGGTGCGACCCAGGCTCCCGTGCGGACCACTTATCACCCTACCGGGGACAGCGAAGTGCCCGGTAACCGCGAGCATCCATATCGCTGTTCCATACGGCGTCCGGACGACGGCATGCATCCATGAGACCGTGTGGCTACATGGACGGGATGCAGATTCGGGATCGGTTGGGGGACGCTCGGCTGTACCTGTGCACGGACGCGCGGGCTGAGCGCGGCGACCTCGCCGAGTTCGCCGACGCAGTGCTGGGCGGCGGCGTGGACATCATCCAGCTCAGAGACAAGGCGCTGGAAGCGCGCCCCGAACTCGCCGCTCTGGAGGTGCTTGCCGAAGCCTGTCATCGGCACGGTGCACTGCTGGCGGTGAACGACCGCGCCGACGTCGCGCTGGCCGCCGGCGCGCAGGTGCTCCACCTGGGCCAGGATGATCTACCGGTGAGCTGGGCTCGCCGGATACTCGGCGACGAGGTGGTGATCGGCCGTTCCACGCGTGACCCCACGCAAGCCGCCGCTGCTGCGATCCAGGCTGGGGTGGACTACTTCTGCACCGGCCCCTGCTGGCCCACCCCGACCAAGCCCGGCCGTCGCGCCGCGGGGCTGGAGCTCATCCGCAGCACCGCCGCATCGAGGCCGGCCCGCCCGTGGTTCGCCATCGGAGGCATCGAGAACCTGCAACGGTTGGAGGAGGTGCTGCACGCCGGCGCCAACCGCGTCGTCGTCGTGCGGGCGATCACCGAAGCCGCTGACCCCGAGGCAGCGGCTTCGGCATTCGCCCGCCGGCTACGATCCTCGCGCTAGCGCTCGTCCCTGGACGATCCCCGGCCGGTGACGAGGGTCAACCCGTAGGTGACCAGCACCTCCTGGATCGGCTGGAAGTAGGACTGGCCACCGAGCAGGCAGCCGCCGGATCCACCGGATAGCGTGCCTTGGGCCTGGTTGCCGCTCATGAAGGGGCCACCGGAGTCGCCAGCTTCGGCACACACACTGGTTCGGGTGAGCCCGTTGACAACGTTGCCCTCGCCGTAGTTCACGGTCTCGCCGACGGCCTCCACCCGGCCGCAGTGATGGCCGCTGGTAGACCCGGACAGGCAGACCCGGTCGCCCACCGCTGCCGGAGCGACACCCGCCACGGTGAGGTATCCGCCGTCGCTGTCGACCTCGTTGGTCTGGTCCCAGTCCGACGACGCCACCTCGACCAGGCCGTAATCGTGACCGGGGAACGACGACTTGGCCGCCGGACCGATGGGCTTGCCATCCGGTCCTGACCAGGTACCACCGAGTTTGGTGCAGTGCCCGGCAGTGATGAGGTAACGGGTGTGGCCGGAGATCGCGTTGAAACCGACCGAGCAGCGGCCGCCCTCGCTCGTGGTGATCGTGTCGCCCCCGTGCAGGTCTGCCAGCGTCACCGGCCGGGCGCTGACATGCTGGATACGCACCCCGGGCTGACCGGCGGTGAAGGCCCTGGCGGCGGCGTCATCAGTGGCCGAGACGACGACGGAATCGGTGGCCGGGTCGACATACCACCCGGTCACCGAGTTGGGAACGCGCTGCGACCGCGAATCCAGCACCGCCATCACGGCGTGCAGCATCGGCAGGTCCGGGAACGCCACCTGGTGGGCAGCGGTAGCCGGCGCAGCGGAGGCAGGCAGCGCGATTCCCACACTGAGGAGCACGCCCAGAACAGCAGCGACGAATGAGCGAGAGCGGCTTCCGGGGAGCACGAATCGAGTCCTCTCGGTCAAGGGCCAATCCCCACCAGACCCCGACGGTCACCCTACGCTACGGAACAGTTACCCTTTGGTGAAGACACCGATCGGTGAGATCTGCTAACCCATACGGTGGGTATTTGCTTCACTACTCGTAGTGTGCGAACGGTTGCGGCGTCAGGACCGCCGTACTGTACGCAGGCCGGGGTGGCCGGCTGGGAGCACCCGGACCAGCACCGCCCCACTCACCGCGACGCAGAGCGCAATGAGGGGCCAGCTCAACATGACCCGGGCGAACCCGAGCGCAACGACGGAACCCACTGCCCACAGCGGGGTGAACACCGCGATCCGGAGCAGGTACTGCCCCACCCACACCCAGGAAGCCAGGCAGTAGGCCCGGAGCAGGGCGCGGTCGCGTCGCCAAGCCGTGCGCTGGCCCAGCGCCCCACCCACGATCACGCCGAGCAGCGGCCAGCGGATCAACACGCTGAGCGCCCACACCAACGCGCTGACGACGTTGGACAGCAACTGCACCAGGAAGAAGTCGGCGGCGCGGCCGGTGTACAGCGCGATCAGCGCCGCAGCCGAGACCCCGAGCAGGCCCAGCAACGCGGCCAGCGGGCGGTCACCGCGGTACCAGCGCAGGGTGGCCACCGCGGCCCCGATTACCAGCGCGGCACCCGCGCCCCAGCCCAGCGAGTGACCCGACACCAGCCAGCCCAGCACGAAGGCGACCGCGGGAGCGGTGGCATCCAGCGCCGCCCGGCGGCCACCGAGTAATGCCGTCAGCGGCTCAGCGGGATCCGGGTTCGGCACGCCCTCCAGGGTGCCCGATCACCTCGGTCGCCGCCGCCAGCGGGAGGGTTACTGGCGCTCCGGCCGTCGCCTCAGGATGGACCGCGTCCCGGACGATGTGCAGTGCGGCAGTAAGAGCATCTAGTTGCTCAGCGGTCAGCAATCCGGTGAACCAGCGCTCGATGGCCGCCACGAGTTCCGGCACATCGGCGGCGAGCCGCTGCGAGCCGGCCTCGGTGAGGACCGCAAAACAGCTGCGACGATCTGACGGGCACCGGGTGCGGCAGACCAACCTGGTGCGTTCCAACCGATCCACGATCCGGGTGATCCCGCTGGTCGACATCGACGTCTGGGCAGCAAGATCAGTCATCCGCAGCTGCCGCCCGGGTGAGCGAGCCAGCCGGATGAGCGTGTCGAAGTCGCTGCCGGACAGCCCGTGCGTGGCATGCACCGGGTCAAGGCGGGAGATCAATCCAAAGACAACCTCGATCAACAGACCCATCGCGGTCAAGCGTGCGTCGTCGAACCGGTCGGACGTCATGACGGTGAGCCTACCCGATTACTTGACACGAGGAATATCTTCATGGCAACTTTAAGTTGCGTCGACAGAAGTCCTCCCATCAAGTATCTTCTGGAAGAGGCGAAAGATCATGAGTCAGCAGACCACCTCAGCCCCGGTGCACACCCACCACCGCGGGGCGAACATCGCCTTGTGGGTGCTGCAGGTCATCACAGCGGTCGCCATCCTCGGGGCAGGCCTGTCCACCATCACCGGGGCAGCGCAGGCGATGGCGGTCTTCGATGCGCTGGGCACCAGCGACTGGTTCCGTTACCTGACCGGGATACTCCAGGTCGCCGGAGCTGTCGGGCTGCTGATCCCGCGGCTGGGGGGCCTGGCCGCGCTGGCCCTGGCCGGCCTGTGGCTGGGCGCGATCGCCACCCACGTGTTCCTGATCGGCGGAAACCCCGCTGCGGCCGTCGTGTTCTTCGTCCTCAGTGCGGGGATCGCGTGGGGCCGGCGGGACCGCATCCGGGACCTGATACCAGGCCGGTGAGCATCAGCCCAAGCGCGGGACACGGCTACTCCGGCGGCAGCTCGTTCATGATCGCCATTTCGGAAGAATGAGCCGCGGTGAGCGCGGTTGATTCTTCCGAAATGGCGATCACTGCAGCACTGACGGGACCGTACCGCGAGGGGATCCAGGACTGGGTCGAACCCGGACTGCCCACCGAGCGGCTCCACCAGCCGGTTTGATGACGATTTGGGCGCTGTCTACGGCATAGTCCGGTCGGTGACAGCACCCGGACAGTTTCTGGCGGGCCGGGCGGCCGGGACGGGATCCGACGAGGCACTTCGCACGTTACGGTTGCGTAGGTAAGCCTGCCCGACCATCTGTTGAGGACCTCGATGACGACGATCTCGGACACCGTCCGGCTGCTGCACGACCTCGAGCCGGTGGTCACCGAGAACCTCGACCGGCACCTGGCGGCCGCCAAGGAGTGGATGCCGCACGAGTACGTGCCGTGGAGCCTGGGCCGCGACTACGCCGACCTCGGCGGTGAACCCTGGGATCCCGAACAGTCCCGGCTCTCGCCGATCGCCCGAACCGCACTGGAGGTCAACCTCCTCACCGAGGACAACCTGCCCAGCTACCACCGGGAGATCGAGCGGGCGTTCGGGCGGGAGGGTGCCTGGGGTACCTGGGTGCACCGCTGGACCGCCGAGGAGGGCCGGCACGCGTACTGCATCCGCGACTACCTGCTGGTGACCCGGGGGGTCGACCCGGTGGAGCTGGAACGGGCCCGGATGCAGGTGATGCAGACCGGTTACGACACTCAGGAGGCGCCGCTGCTGCGCGTCTTGGCGTATGTCGCTTTCCAGGAACTCGCCACCCGGATCTCGCATCGCAACACCGGCCGCCACGCCGGGGACCCCATCGCCGAACGGCTCCTGGCCCGGGTGTCCACCGACGAGAACCTGCACATGGTCTTCTACCGCAACCTGGTCAAGGCCGCTCTGTGCCACTCCCCCGGCCCCACCCTGCGGGCGATCACCGACGAGGTGGCGGGCTTCAACATGCCGGGCATCGTGATCCCTGGCTTCGCCCGCAAGGCCGCGCAGATCGCCAGAGCCGGAATCTACGACCTGCGCATCCACCACGACGAGGTGATCTGGCCGCTGCTGCGCCAGTGGGGGGTGTTCGAGATGGAGGGTCTGGACGCGGAGGGTGAGAAGGCCCGCGGTGAGCTGGCCGATTTCCTCACCCAGCTCGACGGGCAGGCCAGCCGGTTCGAGGAGCGCCGCGCGCAGGCCCAAGCGCGGCTTGCGGGGCAGCAGTAACGGTGCTGCCCCGGTCCCACCGGCAGCACCAGCGGTATCCGCGGTATCAGAGTTTGATTCTGGCCCTCTTGTTGTGGTGAGGGTGTCGGCTGCGCTGCGTCACCGATCGGGGCTTGACCCCCCAGTTCTCTAAGAAAGATCATCATGACCGAATCGGCTGTTACCGACCACCAGCGAGCACAGACGGCCGCGTCCGAGGAACCGTCCTACGCATCCGGCACGTCGGAGATCCCGCTGCTCGACGAGACCATCGGCGACAACTTCGACCGGATGGCCGCCGCGCAGCCCGACCACGAGGCGCTGGTCGAGGTGCAGACCGGGCGGCGCTGGACCTACCGCCAGCTCGCCGGGGAGGTGGACACCCTCGCGCTGGGGCTGCTGGCCACCGGGATCGGCAAAGGTGATCGGGTGGGCATCTGGGCGCCGAACTGCGCGGAGTGGACGATCGTCCAGTACGCCACCGCCAAGATCGGCGCGATCCTGGTCACCGTGAACCCGGCGTACCGCGCTCAGGAGCTGGAGTACGTACTCACGCAGGCGGGCATCCGCATGCTGCTGGCCGCGCGGGCATTCAAGACCTCCGACTACGCCACCATGATCTCCGAGGTCCGGCCACGCTGCCCGGCACTGGAATACGTCGTGCTGCTCGGCTCGCCGCAATCACCCTGTACCCAATTCCCTCGGGCAGGGTGGGAGGCGCTCATCGCGGCCGGCCGGGGCGCGGACCGCGAGGCGCTGCACGCCGCCACGGAGAACCTCGGCCCACCCGACCCGATCAACATCCAGTACACCTCGGGCACCACCGGGTTCCCCAAGGGCGCCACGCTGAGCCACCACAACATCCTCAACAACGCCTACTTCACCGGCGAACGTTGCGCCTACACGCCAACCGATCGGATCTGCATCCCGGTGCCCTTTTATCACACCTTCGGGATGGTGATGGGTAACCTCAGTGCGACCTCGCACGGCGCGACGATGATCATCCCGGCGCCCGTGTTCGACCCGAAAGCGACCCTGCACGCCGTCCAGCAGGAGCGCTGCACCTCGCTCTACGGCGTACCGACGATGTTCATCGCCGAGCTCAACGACCCGGACTTCTCCTCCTACGACCTGTCCAGCCTGCGCACCGGGATCATGGCCGGCTCGCCCTGCCCCGTGGAGGTGATGAAGCAGGTGGTCGACCGGATGGGCATGACCGAGGTGACCATCGGCTACGGCATGACCGAAACCTCCCCGATAGCCACCCAGACCCGCCCGGAGGACTCACTGCAGCGGCGGGTGTCCACCGTTGGTCAGGTCCACCCACACGTCGAGATCAAGATCATCAATCCAGACAACGGGCTGACGGTGCCGCGCGGCCAGGCGGGAGAGTTCTGCACCCGAGGCTATTCGGTCATGCTCGGGTACTGGCAGGAGCCGGAGAAGACCGCCGAGGCGATCGACCAGGCCCGCTGGATGCGCACCGGTGACCTCGCCGTAATGGACGCCGAGGGCTACGTCAACATCACCGGCCGGATCAAGGACATGGTCATCCGCGGCGGGGAGAGCCTCTACCCCCGGGAGATCGAGGAATTCCTCTACACCCACCCAGACGTGCTGGACGCCCAGGTCATCGGAGTACCGGACGCCCACTACGGCGAGGAGCTGTGCGCCTGGGTGACGCTGCGCCCCCAGGCGGCCGAGCCGTTGACGGCCGAAGCAGTGCGCACGTTCGCCACCGGCAAACTGGCGCGCACCACAAGATCCCGAAATACGTGTACGTGGTCGACGAGTTCCCGATGACGGTCACCGGGAAGGTCCGGAAAGTGGAGATGCGCCGGCGTTCGGTGGAGCTGCTCGGCCTGCAACAGGTGGCAACAACCCGGTACGCGTAAACCGACGCCAAGTCCCAGGTCCTCGTCGTGGCCGACCGCAGCGCAATTGAGTGTCGTCGCCATCGTCGACGCCCTGCCCTCGGAAGACGCCGAGGAACGCCGTTCGTTGAGTCTGTACTCCCTCGGGCTGCGTATGCGCACCTCCGCCGGCGCGGTGCACCCGCTGCAGGCCTACTCACCTGGACCCGGGAGGCCGGGTACGGTGAAATCACGGCGATGTCGCTGTCCCGAAAGCCCCCGCTGGCGTTGCTCACCTGCGCCCCGTTGGATCCACTGCGCTCAGATGGGCTGGTGCTGCGATGACCACAGTCGATTCGCTCAACGCTACGAACCCGTTCACCGCCACCGGTCCGGGTCAGCGTCGCGCCGCCTACGCCGCGCTGGCCGCCGCGGGCCCGGTGCACCGGATCACCCTGCCCAGCGGCAAGAGGGCCTGGTTGATCACAGGCTACGACGAGGCCCGCCAGGCTCTGCACGACCCACGGCTGATCAAGAGCAAACAGGCGCTGGCCAACATCGGCTGGAACGTGGTGCCACCCGACTTGCTCACCGCGATGGCCAGTCACATGCTCAACAACAACGCGCCGGACCACACCCGGCTGCGCCGGCTGGTCGCATCGACGTTCACCCGCCGCCGCGTCGAGCAACTCGCGCCGCGCATCCAGCAGATCACCGATGAGCTGCTCGGCGCGCTGGCCGGCGCGGCGCAGGTCGACCTGCTCGCCGCGTTCGCCTACCCGCTGCCCATCACGGTGATCTGCGAGTTGCTCGGGGTGCCCGAGCAGCGCCGCGAGGAATTCCACGCCTGGTCATCCGTCGTGGTCACCGGAGTGCTCGCCGGTCCGGAGGCGTTCGTGGCGGCGAGCACCGCCATGATGGATTTCCTGCGTGAGCTGATCGCGGTCAAACGCACCGAACCCGCTGATGACCTGCTGTCCGCGCTGGTAGCGGTCCGGGACGGGGCAGACCAGCTGTCGGAAGACGAGCTCACCTCGATGGCGTCCCTGCTGCTCACCGCCGGTCACGAAACCACGGCCAACCTGATAGGCAACGGGGCGCTCGCGCTGCTCACCCACCCTGAGCAGCTGGCATTGCTCCGCGCGCAGCCAGAGCGGCTACCGGCCGCGATCGAGGAGCTGCTGCGCTTCGACGGCCCACTGCAGGTGGCAACCTTCCGCTTGAGCACCGAGCCGATCGTCATCGGTGGGGTTACCATCCCGGCCGGCGAGGTCGTCTTCCCCGGCCTGCTCGCCGCCAACCGCGACGCGGCGTGCACCACACAACCCCATGCGCTGGGCATCACCCGCACTGACAACCCGCATATTGCCTTCGGGCACGGCGTTCACCACTGCCTGGGTGCACCGCTGGCCCGGCTGGAAGGCCGGATTGCGCTGGGCAGTCTGCTCGCCCGCTTCCCCAGGCTGCGGCTGGCCGTACGGCCGGAAGAACTGACCTGGCGACCGAGTGTGCTCATGCACGGCCTGAGCGCACTGCCGGTCGTCCTCGACTGACCAGCGCAGGTGGCGATCAATCCCGATCATCGCCTCCGAAGCCCCGTTGATCGGGACTGTAATCTCAACGGTGTAACTCCTGAGACGGAAGAGGCACCTGTGACTGTTGTGGCGATGGATGTGTCGGCTGAGCCGGGAGACGGCTTGGATGAGGCGCTGGTACGGCAGTTGACCCAGC
>JBOHFK010000134.1:0-15700 GCA_050699635.1 Pseudonocardiaceae bacterium
CTACGACGTCGACGCCGAACCTGATGACGGCTGGATCAGGCTGGATCTCGGCTCACTGCGACTGCCGGTACCCGAGGGCGCGCAACTTCAGGTTGAGGTGGACTCCGCTGGTCCGGTGCGTGCGGTGCACCTGATGACCGACCTTGGCCAGATCACCCTCACCGCGTTCGCTGCCCCGCGCAGCGGGGGGTTGTGGCACGAAGTCGTCCCCGAACTGCTGACCAAGCTGCGATCCGACGGCGCGCGGGTCGGTTCGGCGGCGGGCGAGTGGGGCGAAGAGGTCGAGGCCGTGACCGAGCACGGAGTGCTGCGGTTCCTCGGGGTGGATGGACCCCGGTGGATGCTCCGCGGAGTGGCCGGCGGTCCGGCCGAGGATGCGCAGTCGCGCGTCGCGCTGTTGCGTGACGTCGTCCGGCAGACTGTGGTGGTTCGAGGTTCAGAGCCGCTGCCGGTGCGCAGCCCATTGCCACTGCGGTTGCCAGGGTCATTGGGGGAGCAGCTCAAACAGGCCACTACCGAGCTGGTCAACGCTGCGGCTGATGGTGGCCCGGGCAGCGGCCCGCAGGGCTGAACCCACTGATGGGCGACATCTCGGCCCGGTTGCGCGGGAATCACTGCACCACCGGGTTACGCTGTGTGTGAAGCGGGTCCGTCGAGGTACCTGCGAACGCAGTCCGGAGATCGACATGAGCGGTGCGGCCCCCGGCTACTGGCGGCGACTTGCCCGCCGACTCACTACCGACGCTTCCGAGCTTGACGCCGAAGACCTGTCCCGCCGTGTTGAGCAGTCCGGCGCGCGGCGTGCCAGTGACTGCAACTGCGGCCAGGCCGTGACTGTGTTGGGTCGGCTCCGCAGCGTGGAGCACTGTCCCCGGGCGGCCGTGGCTACCCTGGAGGCGGAGCTGTTCGACGGTTCCGAGGCGGTTACCCTGGTGTGGCTGGGACGGCGCCGGATACCCGGTATCGAACCGGGTCGTACAGTGAAGGCGTCAGGTCGGCTCGCGGTCCGGGACGGCCGCAAGGTCCTGTACAACCCCTACTACGAGCTGCAGCGGAGTTCATGACTGAGCCCACAACGGGGTCCCCGCCGGGGCAGTCCGCGCCCGAACAGTCCGTACCCGAGCACGCCACTGATGAGGTCCCGGCGCTCGCCCCGCAGCACACTCCTACTCTGCTGGAACAGCTGGGTGGTGTCTGGGGTCTGGTGTCTTCTGTCGTGCCGGTGGTGGTCTTCGTCGCGGTGAATCCGCTGGCCGGATTGCAACCAGCGATCTGGGCCTCGCTGGGCGCCGCGCTCGCCCTGGGGGTGTGGCGGCTGGTCCGCCGGCAGGCTCTACAACCGGCGGTGTCGGGGATTCTCGGAGTGGCCTTCTGCGCCTTCATCGCCTACCACACCGGTGAGGCGCGGGGCTTCTTCCTGTACGGCATCTGGTACAGCCTGGTCGCTGGGGTGGCGCTGATGGTGTCGGTGCTGGTGCGCCGTCCGCTGGTCGGTGTGCTGTGGTCGGTACTCAACGGTGGCAGCTACGGCTGGCACACCAATCGCCGCGCCCGGTTCGCCTTCGACGTGGCGACGGTGGTCTGGGCGGTATTCCTACTGGCCCGTTTCGTCGTCCAGCGCTATCTCTACGACCAGCAGCAGACGGACCTGCTCGGGCTGGCCCGGCTGCTGATGGGTATACCGCTGACCGCGGTGGCTGCCCTGGTCACGATCTGGGCGATCCGTCGCACGGTGCGGGTAGCCGGTTAGGTCCGGGCCCTAGGCGTGGCGCGCGCCGAGGGCGGCCCGTACCTCGGGTTCGACCTCCGCTGCGGCGACGAACAGCAGCTCGTCGCCGCCCTCGAGCGGATCATCGTCTTGCGGGACGATCACCCGGCCGCCCCGCAAGATGGTGACCAGCGCGGCGTTGGAGGGCAACCGCAGCTGCCGCACCGGCCGCCCGGCCAGCGGCGTATCCGCAGGTAGCGTCACCTCCACCAGATTTGCCTGGCCTTGGCGCAGGGTCATCAGCCGGACCAGGTCCCCGACGGAGACGGCCTCCTCGACCATCGCGGCGAGCATCCGCGGGGTCGACACGGCGACGTCCACCCCCCACGCTTCGGTGAACAGCCACTCGTTTCGTGGGTCATTGACCCGGGCCACCACCCGGCGTACCGCGAACTCGGTCTTGGCCAGCAGCGACACCACCACGTTGACCTTGTCGTCGCCGGTCGCCGCGATCATCACATCGGAGTGTTCCAGCCCGGCTTCTTCCAGCGAAGCGACCTCGCACGCGTCGGCGAGGACCCACTCGGCGCCTTCGACCTCGTGCGGTTCGAGCTGATCGGGATCCCGCTCGATCAGCATCACCTGATGACCGAACTCGAGCAGCTCGGCGGCGATGGATCGGCCCACCGCACCCGCTCCGGCGATCGTCACGCGCATGGTGGCTCCCAGGTCGTCGGAGGACTGCTAGGACACGACTGGTGATTCAGTCGCTCGGCGGTGCGGTGGCTGCGGCGGTAGTGACGTCAGTGACAGTGCCGGATACCGCGGCGGCGTAAACTTGATCGTCGGCCTGTACAACGGTGTTGTGGCCGGGCAGGATCCCGGTGCCGAACCGGACGAGGAACGCGATCCGCGCGCCGGTGTGTTCCTCCAGCTCACCGACGGTGCGCCCAGCCCACCCTTCGTGGACCGGGAGCTGTAGTACCGCCATCGTGCCCGATGGATCACGCCATGCGGTGGCGACCCCGTCCGGGAGCAGCATCCGCAGGAAGCGGTCGGTGGTCCACGGCACGGTCGCGACGGTCGGGATGCCCAGCCGTTCGTAGACCGCGGCCCGTTTGGGGTCGTAGATCCTGGCGACGACGTGCGGAACCCCGAAGGTCTCCCGGGCGACCCGGGCCGAGATGATGTTGGAGTTGTCGCCGTTGGACACCGCGGCCAAGGCCCCGGCGCGCTCGATGCCGGCCTCGATGAGCACGTGGCGGTCAATTCCGCCGCCGCGGACCTGCTGGCCGTGAAAGTCGGCACCGAGCCTGCGGAAGGCCCGCTGATTTTGGTCGATCACCGACACGTTGTGGCCGAGACGTTCCAGTGCCGTAGCCAGACCGGCGCCCACCCGGCCACAACCCATGATCACGACATGCACGCGGTCACTCCCGGGGCGATGTTGCAAGGTGATTGTAGGTTGCTAAGGGGGATTGCCGCCAAAACAGTATCGCCGATGAGACTGTCGTGTCTCGCTGGGCCGCTTCGCGGCCGTAGGCTTTCCGCGTGCGCGTGTCGAAGCTCGCGACTACGGTCAAGCGGATCCTGGTCGGCAGGCCGTTCCGCAGCGAACGGCTGGGCCACACGCTGCTGCCCAAGCGCATCGCACTGCCGGTCTTCGCCTCGGACGCGCTGTCCTCCGTGGCCTACGCCCCTGAGCAGCTCTTCCTCATCCTCTCGGTGGCAGGTATCTCGGCCTACTCCTTCGCCCCGATGGTCGGGCTCGTGGTTGCCGCAGTGATGCTGGTCGTGGTCACCAGCTACCGCCAGAACGTCCGGGCCTACCCCTCCGGCGGTGGGGACTACGAGGTCGCGACGGCGAATCTGGGCGGTACGGCGGGGTTGGTGGTGGCCAGCGCGCTGCTGGTCGACTATGTCCTCACCGTCGCGGTGTCGATCTCCTCGGCGGCGTCGAACATCGGCTCGGCGCTGCCCTTTGTCGCCACTCACAAGGTGACCTTCGCGGTGGCCGCGATCGTCGTGCTCACCGCGATCAACCTGCGCGGGATCCGGGAGTCCGGGACGACGTTCGCCGTTCCCACCTACGCGTTCATGATCGGTATCGTCGCGATGCTCGGCTGGGGCCTCATCCGGGTGTTGCTGCTGGGTGAGCCCCTGCGCGCGGAGTCGGCCGGGTTCGGCTTGCGAGCTGAGGGCAACCAGCTCGTCGGGATCGCGCTGGCGTTCCTGGTGCTGCGGGCGTTCTCCTCCGGCTGCGCTGCACTCACCGGTGTGGAGGCGATCAGCAACGGCGTGCCGGCGTTCCAGAAACCGAAGTCCCGCAACGCCGCCACCACGCTGCTGCTGCTTGGCGGGATCTCGGTGACCATGCTGATGGGTCTGATCGTGCTTGCCCAGCTCACCGGGGTGAAGATGGCCGAGGACCCGGCGCGGCAGCTGATCGGCGCGCCACGCGGCTACGAGCAGAAGACCCTGGTGGCGCAGATCGCGCAGGTGGTGTTCGACGGCTTCCCGGCGGCGTTTTATTTCATCACCGCGGTCACCGCGCTGATCCTGGTGCTGGCGGCGAACACCGCGTTCAACGGCTTCCCGGTGCTGGGCTCGATCCTGGCGCTGGACCGCTACCTGCCCCGCCAGCTGCACACCCGTGGCGACCGGCTGGCCTTCTCCAACGGCATCGTCTTCCTGGCCGGCGCGGCAACCCTGCTGGTGATCGCTTTCGGTGCCGAGGTCAACCGGCTCATCCAGCTCTACATCGTCGGGGTCTTCGTCTCGTTCACCCTCAGCCAGACCGGCATGGTGCGGCACTGGAACCGGCTGCTGGCCGGCGAAGGAGATCTTGCCGAGCGTCGCCGGATGCGGCGTTCCCAAGCGATCAATCTCCTCGGGCTGGTGATGACCGGCGCCGTGCTGGTGGTGGTACTGGCCACCAAGTTCACCGAGGGTGCCTGGATCGCGATCGCGGCCATGGTCGTGATCTTCGTGCTGATGCGCGCGATCCGGAAGCATTACGACCGGGTCGCCGCCGAGTTGGTACCCCAGGAAGCTGACACGGTGCTGCCCTCGCGCAATCACGCGATCGTGCTGGTGTCCACCCTGCACCTGCCGACCCTGCGGGCACTGGCCTACGCCCGCGCCACTCGCCCCGACGTACTCGAGGCGGTCACCGTCAACGTGGACGACGCGAGCGCCAGGGAACTGGTCGCCCAGTGGGAGGAGCGCGATCTCCCAGTGCCCCTCAAAGTGATCGACTCGCCGTACCGGGAGATCACCAGGCCGGTGGTCGACTATGTGAAACGGGCCCGCTCGGACAACCCCCGTAACGTCGTCACGGTCTTCATCCCGGAGTACGTCGTGGGGCACTGGTGGGAGCAGATCCTGCACAACCAGAGTGCGTTACGGATCAAGGCCCGGTTGCTGTTCGAGCCGGGGGTGATGGTGACCAGTGTGCCTTGGCAGCTGCGCTCCTCGGCCCGGGTTGTGCAGCGTGAGCAGCTGGCCGCGGGTGCGGTGCGCTGGGGCATCAACACCGGTCCGACAGGCACCCCTGGCGACGGTTCCCCCAGTACGCCGGCCTCCAGTGGGCCGACCACCAGTGGGCCCACCGGCAGTGGCCCGGCCACCACATCCCAGCAACAGTCGGCCGATCGGCCATGACCGATGTGGCGGCCGAGCTCGAACTGACCGTCGGGCCGGTGGGCCATGGTGGCTTCTGCGTGGCCCGCCACGAGGGCCGGGTGGTGTTCGTGCGGCACGCGCTGCCCGGGGAGCGGGTCCGGGCGGTGGTGACCGAGGACCGCGGCGGGTCGTACTGCCGGGCCGACGCGGTGACGGTGCTGGAACCCGCGCCGGGCCGGGTGCCGCCGCCATGTCCGGTGTCAGGACCGGGCGGCTGCGGCGGCTGTGATTTCCAGCATGTCGACCCCGCGGTGCAGCGCGAGCTCAAGGCGGAGGTGGTCGCTGAGCAGTTGCGCCGGATCGCCGGGCTGGACACCGCGGTGACGGTGCAGGAACTGCCCGGTGGACCGCTGGGCTGGCGGACCCGGACCCGGCTGGCGGTCGACGCCGCGGGGCAGCCTGGTTTCCGGGTGCATCGCAGCCACACGGTGTTGCCGGTGTCGAGTTGCCCGCTGGCGGTGCCCGGGTCGCTGGACTCCGTGCTGTCCCGCCGTTGGCGCCCGGGTGATGAGCTGGACGTCGTCGCGGACGACACCGGGCAGGTGCACGTGGCGCAGCTGCGTCCGGGGCGGCCCCCCACCCAGCGTCGTGGCGCCGGCCAGAACCCCCGCCGCGCAGCTGACGGGATCTCCCGCCGCGCAGCTGGCCAGATTTCCCGCCGCGCAGCTGGCCAGATTTCCCAGCACGCCGCTGGTCGGCGCTGGGCGCTGTCCCCGGGCGGTTTCTGGCAGGTGCATCCAGCTGCAGCCGATGCACTGGCCGCGCTGGTCGCGGACTGGGCGGCCGCGCCGCGCGGGGGAACCGCGTGGGACCTCTACGGCGGAGTGGGATTGTTCGCCTCGGTGCTGGCCCGCCAGGTGGGCCCGACCGGCTCGGTGACCGTCGTGGAGACCTCACGGCGGGCCGCAGCTGACGGCGCGGCTGCGCTGGCCGACCTGACCCATGTGAGCTTTGTCACTGGCCGGGTGGAGCAGGTGCTGGACAAGCTGGCCGGGCAGCCGGATGTAGTGGTGCTCGACCCTCCCCGGCGTGGTGCGGGCCGGGAGGTGGCCGCCGCGGTGGCGGGCCGCGGGCCCGCCCGCATCGTCCACCTGGCCTGTGATCCAGCGGCGCTGGCTCGGGACATCGCCACCTACCTCGAGCACGGTTACCGGCTGGAGGCGCTGCGGGCGCTGGATGCGTTCCCGATGACCCACCACGTCGAATGCGTGGCTGTGCTGGCTCGCTGAGCCTCCTACCGGTTGCGGAGCTGTTGGAACCTTCTCTCCTAGACTGGGCGACCGGTGACGGTCATGAAAGAAGATGGGGGATCTGGTGACCTTGTTGCAGGCGGTGCATAGTCCGGAGGACATCAAACGCCTCGATCTGGCTGCCCTTACGCAGTTGGCCGCGGAAATCCGCAGGTTCCTGGTCGAGAAGGTGTCGCGCACCGGTGGGCATCTCGGTCCCAACTTGGGCGCAGTAGAGCTCACCCTGGCGGTGCATCGAGTGTTCGACTCGCCGCACGACCCGGTGCTCTTCGACACCGGTCACCAGGCGTATGTGCACAAGATCGTCACTGGACGGGCCGGAGGGTTCGACCGGTTACGCAAGCGCGGCGGCCTGTCCGGCTACCCGTGTCGGGCCGAGAGTGAGCACGACTGGGTGGAGTCCAGTCATGCCTCCGCAGCGTTGTCCTACGCCGATGGACTCGCCAAAGCCTTCGCGCAGCTCCGAGTGCACCGCCACGTCGTTGTCGTCGTCGGCGACGGCGCGCTGACCGGTGGGATGTGCTGGGAGGCGCTGAACAACATCGCGGCCGGCCAGGACCGTCCGGTGACCATCGTGGTCAACGACAACGGCCGCTCCTACTCCCCGACGATCGGGGGATTCGCCGAGCACCTCTCCACATTGCGGTTGCAGCCGGGTTATGAACGGGTGCTGCGTACCGGCAAGCAGGCCCTGGAGCGCACCCCGGTGGTGGGCCGTGCCATCTATGCCGGCCTGCATGCCGCCAAGCGGGGCCTCAAGGACGCGCTGGCCCCGCAGGTTCTGTTCGAAGACCTCGGGTTGAAATACCTGGGTCCGGTCGACGGGCACGACCTGCGGGCCATGGAGAGCGCCCTGCGCCGGGCCAAGGAATTCGGCGGGCCGGTGATCGTGCACGCGGTGACCCGCAAGGGCAACGGCTACCCACCTGCGGAGAACGACACCGCCGAGCTGATGCACCAGGTGAAGGTCATGAACCCGCAGACCGGTGCGCCGCTGGCGGCCGCCGGTGTCTCCTGGACCAGTGTGTTCACCGCGGAATTGATCAGGCTGGCCGGTGAGCGCGCGGACCTGGTCGCGATCACCGCGGCAATGCCCGGCCCGACCGGTCTGGCTGCCTTCGCCAAGCGCTTCCCGGATCGGTGCTTCGACGTCGGCATCGCCGAGCAGCACGCCGTCACCTCCGCGGCTGGGCTCGCGCTGGGTGGGTTGCACCCGGTGGTATCGCTGTACTCGACCTTCCTCAACCGCGCATTCGACCAGTTGCTGATGGATGTGGCGTTGCTCAGCGCCCCCGTCACCATCACCCTGGACCGCTCCGGCATCACCGGTGACGATGGTGCCAGCCACAACGGCATGTGGGACCTGTCGGTGCTGGGAATCGTGCCGGGCATCCGGGTGGCAGCGCCGCGGGACGCAGGGACCCTGCGTGAGGAGCTGGCCGAGGCCGTCGCGGTCGATGACGGCCCGACCGCGGTGCGGTTCCCCAAGGGCCCGGTGATCGACGCCGTCCCGGCGCTGCAGCGCATCGACGGGGTGGACCTGCTGGCCCGGCCTGCTGCGGGGGATGGGGACGACGTGTTGCTGGTGGGTGTCGGCGCGTTCGCCGCGCTCGCCGTCGCGGCCGCCCGGCGCCTTGCCGACCAGGGCATCGGGGTCACCGTCGTCGATCCTCGCTGGGTGCTGCCGGTGCCTGAGGTGCTGGTGCGGATGGCCACTCGGCACCGGCTGGTCGTCAGCGTGGAGGATGGTGGCCGGCACGGCGGGTTCGGCTGGTCGTTGGCCGCCGCGCTGCGCGATGCGGAGGTCGATGTGCCCTGCCGTGATATCGGCATCCCGCAGCGGTTCCTGGCCCATGGCTCTCGTGATGAGGTGCTCGCCGAGCTTGGTCTGACCGCGCAGGACGTCGCCAGGGCGGTGACCGGCTGGGCGGCCGGTCTGATCCGGCCGGCCGGCGAGCCCGCTGCGGTGCAGACCCCGGGCGCGACCGGATAGCGGCGCCGGAGCCCACCGGTTGGAGCCCACCGGTTGGAGCCCGCTGTTGGAGCCTGCCATTGGAGCCCTTGTCGCCGTGACAACCGGCTGTGGCACCGTAGTGGGGTGCGCATTCTGATCGTTGAGGATGAACAGCCGCTGGCTGATGCGGTTGCTCGTGGCCTGCGCCGCGAGGGCATGGCCGTGGATGTCGCCTACGACGGCGACAGCGGGCATGAGAAGGCCGCGGTGACCCGGTACGACGTGGTGGTGCTCGACCGCGATCTGCCCGGAATGTCGGGTGACCGGCTGTGCACCGAGATCGCCAGATCCGGGGCGGTGACTCGGGTGTTGATGCTCACGGCCAGTGGCACCGTCTCCGACCGGGTCACTGGGCTATCCCTGGGTGCCGATGACTACCTGGCCAAGCCGTTCGCGTTCGCTGAACTGGTGGCCCGGCTGCGTGCGCTGGGACGCCGCGCCACCCCCGCGGTACCCCCGGTGCTCAGTGCCAGCGATGTGGTGCTCGATCCGTCCCGGCGCACCGTCAACCGGTCCGGCGCCCAGGTGGATCTCACCCGCAAAGAATTCGGGGTGCTGGAAGTGCTGCTTGCCGCCGCGGGCGCGGTGGTGAGCAGCGAAGAGCTGCTGGAGCGGGTGTGGGACGAGAACGCCGATCCGTTCACCACCACGGTGCGGGTGACCGTGATGACCTTGCGGAAGAAGCTCGGTGAGCCGGGCATCATCGAGACCGTGGTGGGGTCCGGCTACCGAGTTCCCAGCGCCGACCTTGCACCCGGCTGAGCTGCTGGTACGGCCCCGGCGCGGACCTGGGCTGCGGGCCCGCCTCACGCTGCTCGCCACGGGGTTGTCCGCTGCGGTCAGCGCGCTGCTGCTGTGGCTGGGCTGGTTGCTCGTGGGTGGGGTGGTGGCCGCGGTGCCGGACCTGCCGCCGGGCAGCACCGTCAAGGTCGATGGCGTCCCGGTGGCCGCCGATCGTCTCGGAGCGGCGCTCCAGGAGGCCGCCAGGCACCGCGTGCTGCAGGCGGGTTCGGTGGCCTTCCTGCTGGCGGTGCTGGCCACCGTGCTGCTGGCGTGGGTGATCACCGGCCAGGTGCTCCGCCCGCTGCACGACGTGACCGCCGCCGCGCGCCGGCTGTCCGCTGAGTCGCTGGACGAGCGGCTGCGGCTGCCCGGGCCGCGCGACGAGGTCGCCGAGCTCGCCGACACCTTCGACGCGATGCTCGACCGGCTGCAAGCCGCCTTCCAGTCGCAACGCCGGTTCGTCGCCAACGCCAGCCACGAGCTGCGGACCCCACTCGCGGTGGTACGCACCGAGGTGGATGTGACGCTGGCGGATCCCGCCGCGGACGAGGCCGAGTTGCGCCGGATGGCCGGGGTGATCCGGGACGCGACGCTGCGTGCCCAGCAACTGGTGGACGGGCTGTTGCTGTTGGCGCGGACCGAAGGCGGCGCGCTGCGGGCCCGGGAGCCGGCGGATCTCGCCGGCCTGGTGGGGGCCGCTCTGCGGATCGTCGTGCCCGAGGTTGCGAGCCGGGGTCTGCGGGTGAGCACACGGATCACGCCGGTGTTGACGGTGGGGGATCCGGCGCTGCTGGAACGGGTGGTCGGCAACCTGGTGGAGAACGCGGTTCGGCACAACGTGTGCGGCGGCTGGGTGGAGATCTGCACAGACCGGGTGGGGCCGCACGCGACGCTGCGAGTCAGCAGCTCAGGTGAGGTGGTCGCGCCGGAGGCGGTCAGCGCCCTGTTCGAGCCCTTCCACCGCGGCGGGGTGGCCCGCACCTCCCACGACGGCGCCGGGTTGGGGCTGTCGATCGTCCGCGCCGTGGTGGCCGCGCACGCCGGCACGGTGCACGCTGAACCGGTCGCTGGCGGCGGGCTATCGGTGACGGTGCAGCTACCGACCGGGTAGGTGGCTCGGCCAGGACTGCCTATCCGTCGGCAGCCAATTTGAGGGCGGTGGCAAGGGGGTGCGCAGTCAGTTCGCACTGCCACCGCCGAGCCCCGCCGGCGACCAGCTGCTGCTCTATCGCCGCGGCATCGAGAATTTCCGGGGGTTCCCAGCACAGCCGGCGGACCAGGTCGGGTGCCAATAGGTTCTGCACCGGCAACCGGTGCAACTGGGCGATCTCGGTCAGCGCGGCACGTGCCGCGGTCAACCGAACCGCGGCGGCCGGATCCCGGTCCGACCAGCGGTTCGCCGGGGGTGGGTTCCCACTCTGGGGTCGCAGTGGTGGCAGGTGGCTGTCCGGCAGGTTTCTCGCGGTCTCCAGCGCGCTGAGCCAGATCTTGACGTGCCGGCGCTGTGCCCGCCCGCCGTACACCGGCCGGGATAGCAACGCGGCCCCATCCAGAGGATCGGTCAGCGCCGCGTCGATGATTGCCGCATCGGGCAACACCCGGCCAGGGGCGATGTCGCGCTGGCGGGCCAGCTGATCGCGGGCTTGCCAGAGTTCCCGCACCGCAGCCAGCTCGCGGGGGCGCTGGGCCCGATGCATCCCCGACGTCCGTCGCCACGGATCGACCCGCGGCGCGGGTAGCCCCGCGTTCCGCACCGCTTCGAACTCCTCCGCGGCCCAGGCTGACTTACCCTGGGCGTCCAGATCGGCGGCGATCGCGGCCCGCAACGGCAGCAGCAGCTCGACATCGAGCGCGGCGTAGGTCAGCCATTCCGCAGGCAGGGGCCGCCGTGACCAGTCGGCCGCACCGTGTCCCTTCAACAACTGGTAGCCCAGCAGTTCCTCGACCAGTGCCGCCAGGCCAACCCGTTCGAGTCCGGCCAGCCGGGCGGCCAGCTCGGTATCGAACACCGCAGCTGGCCGCAGCCCCAGTTCGGCGAGGCACGGCAGATCCTGGGACGCGGCGTGCAGGACCCATTCCAGCGGGTTGAGCACTTCAGCGAGACCGGACAGGTCATCGAGACCGATCGGGTCGATGAGCACCGTACCCGCGCCCTCGCGCCGGAGTTGTACCAGGTATGCCCGCTGCCAGTAGCGGTAGCCCGATGCCCGCTCGGTATCCACGGCCACCGGGCCGGTACCGCCGGACAGCGCGGCGACCGCCGCGTCCACAGCACCCGCGGAGGCGACGACTGGTGGCACCCCGGCAGCTGGCACCAGCAAGGGAACCGGAATGGTCTCGGTCAGCGGATGACCCCCGCACGCATCGCCAGAGCGACCATCTGCGCCCGGTCACCAGTACCGAGCTTGCGCCCAATCCGGGACAGATGACTCTTGACCGTCAGCGCGGACAGGCTCAGCGCCTCACCGATCTCCTTGTTGGATTGGCCGTCGGCGACCAGTTGGAGCACCTCCACCTCCCTGGCCGACAACTCGCGAGGTGTGTTGTCGGTGCCCGCTACCCGGGTGCCGGAGGCCAGGATCGGCGCCACGGTCGGGTCCGCGTACACCCCGCCTTCGAGCACCCGCCGCACGCCGTCGGTGACCACCGAAGCGGACGCCGACTTGAGCAGGTACGCCTGGGCGCCGGACTGGAATGCCGTGCGCACCGAATGCGGATCGTCCGAAGACGCCAGCACGACGATGCGGGTCCAGCCCTGCCCGCGCAGCTCGCCGATCAGATCCAGCCCACTGCCATCGGGCAGGGTCAGATCGAGTATCGCCAAATCGCACGGGCCCGAGGCCAAGGCCCGGGTCCGGGCCTCAGCGACCGATGCCGCCTCATGCACTGTGACCGCTCCCATCGTCACTAAGCGTGATGCGATAGCTTCACGCAGTAACGGATGGTCGTCGACCACCAGCACTGTGAACAGTTCCTCCCGCGGGTGCGGGACCAATGACGCCGGCACGGCGCCGGATGGGGCCGACCTAACGGTCGCACCGTATCCGACAGCAGCCACGTAGCTACCTCCCTGGAGTCGGTCGTGCCCCCGACCGCACCGGGACCTCGTCCGAGCAACCGCGCCGCCGCTCGAGCAAGGATGGTGTCGTACGGGGGAGACTATCCCCCCGAGCGGCCTAACGGGGGGCTTGGATGAACCTTCTTGCCGATCTGCCCGCAAACCCGCCATCGGAGGTCGCCCGATCAGGCGAGAGTAGCCACGACGAGGTAACACCAGTGCAATGCTGGGCGATTTACCCCTTTAACGCAATGCCGAACGGGGTCAGCTGAGCCGCCTGCCGAGTGCGACTACCCCGACCGGGGGCAGCCCGGCCGCTGCCGCTATCAGCTCGCAGAAGGCCGCCGCATGTGCCATCACATCGTCGCCCGCCGGCGTCCAGGACGCTCGCAGCTCGATGTCGTTGGTCCGCTCCGGTCCGGCGATGGCACCGAACCGGGCCGAGGAGGTCTGAGTGACGGTGCCGCCCAGGGCGGTGTGCTCAGCACCCGAGTTGACCAGAGCGTCGGCGAGCCAGGACCAGCTCACCTCGGCGAGCAGCGGGTCCCCGGCCAGCTCGACATCCAACTCGGCGCGCACGAAGCCGACCAGGCGGATGGTGCCGTCCCAGCCGTCCTGGCCCTGCGGGTCGTGCAAGAGCACCAGCCGGCCGGTCGCTGACGCGTGGCCGGCGCTGGAAAGCTCCAGGCCCCACGCATAGGCCCAGGGCGCCAGCCGGCGGGGTGCCGGGATCGGCTCGAACGTCAGCTCCGGCCGAGGCCGCACAGCGTTGATCGCGGTTACTGCAGCGCGGAAAATCTCCGGGGCATCCGCCAGATCAGGCACACCCCGCACTGTAGGAGCCCCGTGCCGGACAGTCCCGCCGAAACGCCGCCGCTACCTTCGTGGTGTTTGAAGCGGGAGGGCTCCAGCAGCTGGGGTGGGGACGTGGGACGATGCGGAGTGAGATGACTGAGATGATTGCGCCGGGCGTCGCGCGGCGATTGTTGCCCGACGCACGCTTGCTGGCCGCGGCTCGGGGTGAGCGCCCTGATCATCCGCCGGTGTGGTTCATGAGACAGGCTGGGCGTTCGCTGCCGGAATATCGTGCCCTGCGAGCGGGCCAGCCCATGCTGACCGCCTGTATGACTCCCGAGTTGGCGTGTGAGATCACGCTGCAACCGGTGCGCCGCCATGGTGTTGACGCCGCGATCCTGTTCAGCGACATCATGGTGCCGCTGCACGCCGCGGGTATCGGCCTGGACATCGTGCCGGGCACCGGGCCGGTGCTGGAGCGCCCGGTGCGCACCGCCTCCGACGTCAGGGCGTTGCCGATCCTGGACCCTGGCGCGGTGGAGCCGGTCGCTGCCGCGGTGCGGCTGCTGGTCGCCGAGCTGGGCCAGACTCCGCTGATCGGATTCGCCGGAGCACCGTTCACCCTGGCGTGCTACCTGATCGAGGGCGGCCCGAGCCGTAACCATGAGAACACCAAGGCGCTCATGCACGCCGAACCAGCCCTCTGGCACGCTCTGCTGGAGTGGCTCGCCGAGCTCACCCTCACCTTCCTGCGGGTACAGGTAGCCGCCGGGGTCGATGCGGTTCAGCTGTTCGACTCGTGGGCGGGCGCGGTGTCTGAACGGGACTACCGCCAGTTCGTGCTGCCCCATTCGGCGCGGGTGCTGGCGGGCCTGGCCGGCGCGGGCGTGCCGCGGATCCACTTCGGGGTGGGCACCGGGGAACTGCTGGGTGTGATGGCTCAGGCCGGCCCGGACGTCATCGGGGTCGACTGGCGGGTTCCCCTGGACGTGGCCGCGCGCCGGGTCCGCACCAGCCGGCCGCACGGCCCGATCGTCCTCCAGGGAAATCTCGACCCGGCCGTGTTGCTGGCCGGATGGCCGGCCGTGGAGCGGGAGGTGCGCCGGATTGTCGCCGAGGGCCGCGCGGCTGACGGTCATGTGCTCAATCTGGGCCACGGCGTGCTGCCCGAGACCGACCCGGACGTGCTGACCCGGATCGTGGAGCTGGCGCACTCGCTGTGAGCCGGGCGCGGGTAGCGGTGGTCGGGGGTGGGATCTCCGGGTTGACCGCGGCGTACCGGCTACGCCGGCTGCTCGGCCCAGCCGACGAGATCGTGCTCATCGAGGGTTCGCAGCGGCTCGGCGGGGCGTTGCGCACCGTGGTGCTGGGTGGCCTCCCGCTGGATGTGGGTGCGGAGGCCTTCCTGGTGCGCCGCCCGGAGGCGGTCAGTCTGGTCGAGGAGTTAGGACTGGGCGAGCAGCTGACGCATCCCACACCGGCGGCTCCCACGGTGCGGGCCGGTGGGCGGACCGTTGCACTGCCCACCCGAACGGTGCTTGGCCTGCCCAGCGCGGCTACCGACGTCGCTGGCCTGCTCTCCGAGCAGGGGGTTGCGCAGGTGGCCGCCGAACCCACTGTGCCGCTGAGCTGGGTGCCCGGTCAGGACGCCGCAGTGGGGCCGCTGCTGCGCGAGCGCGCCGGGAACGAACTGGTCGACCGGCTGGTCGATCCGCTGCTGGGCGGGGTGTACGCCGGGCGCGCGGATGACCTGGGGTTGCGAGCCACCCTGCCTGCGGTAGCCAGTGCGCTGGATCGCGGCGCGGGTTCGCTGCTCGCGGCCGCCGGCGCTGTGCTGGGGCCCGGGTCGCCTCCCGGTGCGCCGTCTCCGGTGTTCGGCACTCTGCGCGGTGGGCTCGGTGGCCTGGTGGACGCGCTGGTGGCCGCCGCGGCGGTGCGGCCGCGGCTTGGGCGCCTGGTGCGCGGGCTGGTCCGCACGCCCGAAGGCTGGCGGCTGGAGCTGGGCGTTGTCGGCGCCCGCGAGGCCGAGTACCTCGACGCCGATGCGGTGGTGCTCGCAATCCCGGCGCCCGCCTTGTGGCGGCTGCTGGCCGATCCGTTGCCCGTTGCCTCGGCTGCCGCGGGCCGGGTAGAAGTTGCCTCATCCGTGGTGGTGGGGCTTGCGCTGCCGCTGGATGCCGCGCAGGCGCTGCCGGAGGCGTCTGGTGTGCTGGTGGCCGCCACCGAGCCCCACGAGGTCAAGGCGTTCACCTTCTCGGGCCGGAAGTGGGCGCACGCTGCGTCGCCCGAGGTGCTGCTGGTCCGGGCCTCGCTGGGCCGCCACGGTGAGGCCCGGATGCTGCAACGTGACGATGCGGCATTGGTCGACGTGGTGCGCGCCGATCTCACTGCGCTCACCGGGATCACTG
>JBOHFK010000135.1:0-15670 GCA_050699635.1 Pseudonocardiaceae bacterium
GCAGACTCAAACGTGGCGTGGTCTGAGATCGGTCTGCCTTGCCCAGTTTCTAGGACGCAGTCTTCGTATACCGCGGTCTGGGTAGGTCGGCCGGGGACGTTACCGTGTGCCCCCACCAACGGGGATGGACAGGGAGGAGTCAGCGTGTCGCGCAGTGCTCGGAACCCTGCCGGTAGTGCCAAGGTTCGTCCCCCGAGAGGTTCTCGCAGTTCCAGCACGGTCGCGGCGCCAGCAGCGCCCAGTCATCCAGCGGATGCTGCCCCAGCTCACGATGTCCCCGCAGATCTCGATGTCCCCGCAGATCTCGATGTCACCGAGAAGATCAGCAATGTCCCCAGTAACAATGTCCCCAGTAGCAATGTCTCGGAGGAGCCCCGGACGCGTGTTCGGCCCCGGCCATCCCCGCTGCCCAGACACTCCGGGGCGTCACCGGGGGTAACCGCCGGTGGTGACTCGGGCATTCTTGCGTTAGACGATGCCGGAATTGGCACCCGAATCCGGCAGTTCCTGCTGTCCCCACCCGCGTTGCTGACCGCGGTGATGACGGTGCTCGCCGTGTTGGTGAACCGCCACCGGCTGGCGCTGGACTTGGCCGGCGGCCGGCTGCTCCCGCTGGAGGGCCTGAGCCAGACGTGGTCGTCCTACCTGGCTTCGTGGCATCCGGTGGGTGGCGGGAGCGCGGCTCCGCCGCCAGCTGCCCTGGCCGTGCTGGGCCTGCTCGGGTTGCCGGTGGGATCACCGGCCGCTGCGGTGTCGCTGTTGCTGCTATTCGCGCTTCCGCTGGCTGCGCTGTCTGCCTACTGGGCCACCCGTGCCGTACCGGTGAGCCGCAAGCGACGCGCCTTCGCTGCCGCCGGGTACGCCCTGCTCCCGCCGGCCATCGCTGGGCTGGCGCAAGGGCGGCTGGATGTGCTGGTGGCCTACCTGCTGCTGCCCCTGGTGCTGGCCGGGGCCGTCTCGGTGCTTCGCGGTGGGACAGGACGGCGATCCGGGGGCTGGCTGTCCACTGCAGCCGGCACGGCACTCGGTGTTGCGGTGATCGGAGCGTTTGCTCCGCTGCTGCACCTCCTGGTGCTGGCAGTCATGCTGATTGGCTTTGTGGTCCTGCCCGCGCCGCGGGTGTCCACAGTGCGCCGCACACTCGGTTTGTTCGCCGTGGTGCTGCTGCCGTTGGGGTTGCTGATGCCGTGGCCGGCGGTCGTGATCCAACGTCCCGCCGTGTTGATGCACGGGGTGGGCGCGGTGGTTGCTGAACCGCTGCCGGGCTTGCTTCGGCTGTTCGCCTTGGATCCGGGAGGTCCCGGCGCCCTGCCGTGGGCCGGCGCGGTGGTGGTGCTCGCGGCGGTGATCGCGCTCGCTATCCGGCCGTCCAGGGCGATGTTGCCTGGTCTGGGGTTGGTGTTGCTGGGCGCCGCGGCTGCTGTGATGCTGGTCCGGCTGCCGTTGCGGCCATTGTCCGGAGGGGATCCCCGGCCGGGTTTCACCGGGGGTGCCCTGCTCTTCGCCGGTTGCGGGCTGCTGTGGATCGTGTTACGGGCGGTCGGCTCCGCGGAGCCAACCTGGTGGTCCCAGCGCAGCGGTGCCCGCTGGGCCAGGGCGCTGTCGACGATGCCGTGGGCCGGTGTGGGGCTGCTGTCGGCCACGGCGGTCGTGGTGGGGGCCGGGGGCCCGCTCACCGCCGGCTCGACAGCTGGCGTCCCGGTGCTTGCTCCCTCGTTGGCCGCGGAGTTGGCGCGCGCCGACACCGCCGTGCTCGTTGTCGGTGCCGCAGGTGAGCCGGTCAGGCTGACCAGGTCGCGGACGGCCCGCTTCGGTGACGACGACATTGCCCCGCTGCGCGCCACCGGCGCGCGGCTGGAGCGGATAGCCGCTGCTCTGCGGGCGGGGCAGCCGGGTGAGACCTCCGCCGCCATTGCCGACGTGGCCGCCGCCGGCGTGCAGTTCGTGGTGTTACCCAGCGCCGCGCAAGGCAACCGGGCACTCGCTGCGGCCGGAACCTTGGCTCAGCCTGCTCCCCCGACCACCGACGGCAGGCCGGTGCTGCGGGTGGTGCGGCCGGTCCCGGGTGCAGAACTGCTCGGTCCCGCGCTGGCAGCGCAGGCGCGCACCGGGGCGGCCCCGCCTATCGAGCCTGGGGTCAGCGGGGTCCTCGCACCAGTCCAGCCGCCGCTAGTTGCGGTACGGGTGGCCTCAGGCGCGGAGGGAAGACTTCTTGTGGTCGCCGCTAACGACGAACCCGGTTGGCGAGCCAGCGTGGATGGCCGTCCGGTGCCGGTCGTGCGAGGGTGGGGTCACCAGGTCGCGATTCCGGTTCGGGGAAACGCCGCCGAGATTCGGGTGGCCCGTTCAGACCTGACCAGGACTGCGCTGCTCCTGGTGGAGGCCGCGTTGCTGCTGCTCGTGCTTGGCACTGCGCTGCCGTCCTGGCGCCGCCAGAGCCGCTAGTTGCGGCCGCGGGTGGATCAGGTGCGGCTGGATCAGGATGGTTCCGTGGGACCGTCGATCGCGTCGGGATCCACGCCCAGGTAGTTCGCCACCTGCTCAACCAGTACCTCGTGGACGAGGTCGGAGAGGTCACCACCGTCCTGGGCCCGACTTTCCAGCGGGCGCCGATAGAGCACGATCCGGGCCCGGGTGGGCAAGCCCGCGCGATCTACTCCAGCTGGGACCAGGCGAGCCAGCGGAACGTTGCCGTCCTCCACCACGTCGCTGCCCCAGGTGACCGTGCTCGGATCGCAGTCGGTCACCTCTGGCACGTCGTCAATGGCGATGTCCAGCCGGTCGAGCTCAGTGTGCCAGCGCTCGTCGATGGGTTCGAGAGCCTCCAGCACGATGGCGTCGAACCGTTCCGAGCGGCTGCGGGCGGCCGGCAGCGTGGGGGGGTACAGAAGTCCCCGAACACCGCGGCCACGCCGGTCCCGGCGCTGGCGCGAGCGGCGTGGCCGGGTCACCGTCATCCACAGAAGACTACGCCGTTCGAGGCTGCAGATTTTCGAGGCTGCAGCCTGTTGGAGGGCGCTGGTCTGTTTGGAGGATATCGGCCGGCCGGAGGCTGTGGGCGCGCCTGCCGTACCCGGCGGGACATACGCACTATCGTCACAGGTCGTGCGCAGTGTGCGGCGGTGTTCGAGAACCGGGTGCATGAACCCGGCGGTGGCCACGCTCACGTTTGTGTACGCCGATTCCACGGCGGTGGTGGGCCCGCTGGCCACCTACAGCGAGCCGCATTCCTACGACTTGTGCGAGCGGCACGCGCTGCGATTGACCGCTCCCCGGGGTTGGGATGTCGTCCGGCATGACGGTGAGTTCGCTGAGCTGGAACCCACGATCGACGATCTCACCGCGCTGGCCGAGGCTGTCCGTGAGGCGGGCCGCATACCCCGCTCACCCGACCCACCCCCTCCCACCCCGGGACACCCACGCCGCGCTCACCTCCGGGTCCTCCCCGATCTCCGCTGAGCACTCATCGCATTCAGCGGGCTCAGCGGGGTAGTACGTACCCGAATAACCCCGCTGAGCCCGCTGAATGCTGGGAATGGGCGCAGATAGGCTCCGGGGGGCCGGCGGGACTCGAGGAAGGGGAGTGGTGGCCGATCTGTCAGGGGTGGTCAAGGCTTACGACATCCGGGGTATCGTCGGGGAGCAGTTGAACTGTGCGACCGTGCGTGACCTGGGCGCGGCTTTCGCCCAACTGGTCGCGGGCTCGGCTAGCCCGGCGGCAGTCGTGGTCGGGTATGACATGCGTGAGTCCTCCCCGGGCCTGGCAGACGCCTTCGCCGACGGCGTGACCAGCCGCGGTCTGGATGTCATCTCCATCGGGCTGGCCAGTACCGACATGCTCTACTTCGCGTCCGGGTGCCTAGGGCTACCGGGAGCAATGTTCACGGCAAGCCACAATCCAGCCCGCTACAACGGCATCAAACTCTGCCGGGCTGGTGCCGCCCCGGTCGGTCAGGACAGCGGCCTGCACGAGATCCGGATGGCGGTCGAGCGCGGCATCCAGCCGGGACCGGGTGGCGGTGTGGTAACCGCGCGGGACATGCTCGCCGACTACGCGCGCCACCTGCGTTCGCTGGTGGATCTGTCCGGGATACGGCCACTGCGGGTCGTGGTCGACGCCGGCAACGGAATGGGTGGACTCACCGTACCCGCCGTTGTAGAGGGACTGCCCCTGCACGTCATTCCGCTCTACTTCGAACTGGATGGGAACTTCCCCCATCACCCGGCCAACCCACTGGATCCGGCCAACCTGGTGGACCTGCAGTCGGCCGTGCGGAAGCACAGCGCCGATCTGGGTCTGGCCTTCGACGGCGATGCTGACCGCTGCTTCGTGATCGACGAACGTGGCGACGCGGTGAGTCCCAGCGCGATCACCGCACTGGTCGCCACCCGGGAGCTGGCCACTGAGCCCGGCGCTGCCGTGATCTACAACCTGATCACTTCCCGAGCCGTTCCGGAGATCGTCACCGAGCACGGCGGGCGGCCGGTGTGTACCCGGGTCGGGCATTCATTCATCAAGCAGCGGATGGCCGAAACCGGGGCGATCTTCGGCGGTGAGCATTCCGCCCACTACTATTTCCGCAATTTCTGGTGCGCTGATTCCGGGATGCTTGCCGCGATGCACGTGCTCGCCGCACTAGGCCAGCAGCGGGGCCCGTGCTCGGCGCTGATGGCCGACTTCAGCCGCTACGCCGCGTCCGGTGAGATCAACTCCACGGTCGACGACCAGGAGAACCGGATAGCCGCCGTGCGAGCGCACTTCGCCGCACAGAACGGCGTTGAGCTCGACGACATGGACGGCCTCACCGTACGGTGCCCCGACGGTTCGTGGTTCAACGTGCGCCCGTCGAACACCGAGCCGCTGCTTCGGCTGAACGTCGAGGCCCGCGATACCACCGCGGTCGAGGCGCTGCGCGACGAGGTGCTGGCACTGGTGCGCGGGTGAGGTGAGGAGGACGGCGATGGCGGTGGAGCTGGATCCGCAACTGAGGGAAATCCTGGCGTGCCCCTGCCCGGCGCACGCGCCACTGCGCGACGGCACCGCGGCGGACCCCGAAGCTGCTGCCTTGACCTGCACCGCATGCGGGCGCAGCTTCGCAGTGACCGACGGCATTCCGGTGCTGCTGCTGGACGAGGCGCTGCCTGGGACCGGCCCCGGTACCGACGATGCGGACGGCGGCGAGGGCCGCGCCGGTCGTCTGGATCCACAGTGAGGCAACCCGGCGCGGGATTCGACGACGACATATTCGATGACCCGGGGCGTCTTGAGGCCACCGACACCGGTGGATTGCTCCGCGCTGCGGCCACCGCGGGTGCCCAGGTGCGCTCCACCGCCACCGCCGCCGCAGAGGCGGGCCTGGAGCGGTTAGCCGGGCAACGGCCGCGGGCGCTGGTGCTGCTGACTCGCCCAGGTGCCGCGCCGGCCGTGGCGCCGCTGCTACTCGCGCTGCTCGGACCGTCCTGCCCGGTGCCGGTGGTGACGACGCGGTCAGTGCCGATGTGGGTGGGTGCACTGGACATCGTACTGGCCAACACGACCGACCCCGGCGACCGGGAACTGGCCGAAGGTATCGACCGGGCGGTCCGCCGGGGTGCCCAGGTAGTGCTCAGCGCGCCTGCCGAGGGACCGGTGGCGGCCGCAGCCGCGGGCCGGTCGGTGCTGCTGGTGCCCCCGATCGAGGTACCGCCGGGCCTCACCCTGCCCCGGAATCTGACCGCCGGCCTGTTGCTGTTGGACGCTCTGGAGCTGCTGGCGACCGACGCCGAGGTGCTCGCCGGTGAGCTCGATCGCGAAGCCGAACGTGACCACGTCGCGCACGAGGCACTGGTCAACCCCGCGAAGTCGCTGGCTCTGCGGCTGCGCGGGCGCACCCCGTTGTTGTGGGGTACCGATCCGGTGGCCACCGCGGTGGCAGGCCACTGCGCCGGGGCTCTTGCCGCGCACGCCGGGGTCGTGGCGCATGCCGCGGGATTCCATGAGGCGGCCGCGCTGCCGGTGCTGCGCCAGTTGGCCAACCGCGCGGGTGGGGAGGCCGAGGTGTTCCGGGACCCCTTCCACGACCCGTTCGACGAAAATTTCGAGGAACCGCGCCGAGCAGGTATGCCGCTGATGCGGCCGGTCTTGCTGGGAGTACTAGCGCAGGCTCGTGACATACCGGAGCGCATGGCGGCGATCGAGGGGCTGCCCGGAGCTGACCTGGTGACGGCCGACGAGGAGCTGATGGTGCGCCACGGTGACCCGGGTGCCGCCACCTGCTCCGCCGCCGTGCTGGCCCTTCGGTTCGATTTCGCCGCGTTGTATCTCGGTCTTAGCCAGGGCGTGTTGGGGGGGCCAGGGTGGGTCGGCTCGGCTGGTCCACCGGTCGGATGAGCGACTATCAGGGAGGGGTTGTGGAGCTGCTTCGTAACGCGGTTCGGCCTTACGCCTGGGGTTCCCGGACTGCGATCGCGGAGCTGCTCGGTGGACCGGTCCCCACTCCGCACCCCCAGGCGGAGCTGTGGCTCGGCGCGCATCCCGCAGACTCCTCGGTTCTGCTGCACGCGGACGGCGGCCAGACCACCCTGTTCGAGGCCCTGCGCGCCGAACCTGGCCGTCACCTCGGTACTCCCTGCGCGGCGCGTTGGGGCAGCCGGTTGCCGTTCCTGCTCAAAGTGCTCGCGGCTGAGGAGCCACTGAGCCTGCAGGCCCACCCGTCGGCTGAGCAGGCCGCTGAGGGGTTCGCCCGGGAAGAGGCCCGTGGAATCCCGCGGGATGCTCCGGAGCGCAACTACTCCGACTCCAGCCACAAACCCGAGCTGATCTGCGCGCTCACCGAGCTGCACGCGCTGGCCGGATTCCGGGAGCCGCTGCGCACCGTCGAGTTGCTCGCCGCGCTGGATACGCCGCTGCTCGAGCCCTACCGGGCGATGCTCGCCGCCGAACCCAATGCCGACGGGCTTCGCACCCTGTTCACCACCTGGATCACGATGCCCGAGCCGGCGGTCAAGGCGCTGCTGCCCCCGACGCTGGATGCCTGCGTGGCGCTGCTGCGCCGCGACGGGGTCTGCGGCGACGTCCGCACCCCTCGTGGTTATCCGACCCAGGACTTCCGATCCGAGTGCCGGGTGGCCCTCGAGCTGGCCGAGGCATACCCGGGCGATGTCGGGGTGCTCGCGGCGTTGCTGCTCAACCACGTCGTGCTGGCCTCGGGGGAGGCGATGTACCTGCCGGCCGGCAACCTGCACAGCTACCTGCGGGGCATCGCCGTGGAGATCAGTGCCAATTCGGACAACGTGCTGCGCGGCGGGTTGACCGCCAAGCACATCGACGTCCCAGAGCTGCTCCGGGTACTGGATTTCTCCCATGGCGAGCTGCCGGTGCAACAAGGAGACCGGCTCGGGCCGCACGAGACCGCCTACCGGACCCCAGCTGAGGAGTTCCAGCTGACCCGGCTGGACTGGGCACCGGGGGAGTCGGCCCCGGTCCTGCTGCGCAGCTCCGCACCGCAGATCCTGCTGTGCACCCGGGGCTGCGCGGAGCTGCGATCCCGCGACGGTGCCATGGTGAGTGTGCGCCGCGGTGGATCCGCCTGGCTGGCCGCATCAGACCCCGACGTCATGGTGTGCCCGGGCGATGGTCCGGTGCAGCTGTTCCGGGCGCTGCCCGGACAGGCGAGTTGCATCACGGGGGTGTGACCGACTGGTAGGCCTCGTCCGCGCTGGGCGAGACGGCAGCGCGAGGAGGTGCCGGCGTGTCAGCAAGCGGCGGGGCAACGGCGATCGTGGCGGCGTTGCTGGCCAACGCCGGCATCGCGGTGGCGAAGTTCGTCGGCTACCTGATCACCGGGTCGTCGTCGATGCTGGCCGAAGCGGTGCACTCGGTGGCCGATACGTCCAACCAGGGCTTGCTGCTGCTGGGTCGCAAGCGCGCCCAGCGACAAGCCACCCAGAAGCATCCGTTCGGTTACGGCCGGGACCGGTATTTCTACTCCTTCGTCGTGGCATTATTGCTGTTCAGCCTTGGTTCGGTGTTCGCGCTGTACGAGGGCGCCCACAAGGTGCACAGCCCCGATCCGCTCAGCTCACCGTTGGTCGCGATCGGGATCCTGATCGTGGCGATCGTGCTGGAAAGCCTGAGTTTCCGTACCGCGCTCAAGGAGTCCCGGCCGCTCAAGGGAGGCAATAGCTGGTGGCAGTTCATCAGGCAGTCCAAGTCCCCGGAACTGCCGGTGGTGTTGCTGGAGGATGCGGGTGCGCTGGTCGGGTTGCTGCTCGCATTTTGCGGTATAGGACTGTCGGTGCTCACCGGGAACCCGGTCTGGGACGGGATCGGGACGCTGGGTATCGGGGCACTGCTCGGCGGCATTGCGATTGTCTTGATCATCGAGACCAAGAGCCTGCTGATCGGGGAGGGCTCCGGTTCCGAGGAGCTGGACCGCATCTGTGGCGCGATGGTCGGGCCCGGCGTGGATCGGGTGATCCACCTGCGGACCCAGTATCTCGGTCCGGACGAGCTGCTGATCGCCGCGAAGATCGCGGTTCCGGCGACCCTGTCCACCGCCGAGGTCGCGCGGATCATCGACGAGGCCGAAGTTCGGGTCCGCGACGCCGTCCCGGCCGCTAGGATCATCTACTTGGAACCGGATCTGGACCGCAGCGCGGCGGGCACCACGTGATCGACATCGGGTGAAGGGGCGTCGCGCGTGTTCGAGTCGCTGTTGATCGCCAACCGGGGTGAGATCGCCCGGCGGATCATCCGCTCCGCGCGGATGCTGGGTATCCGGACCGTCGCGGTGCACTCCTCGGCGGATGCCGAGCTGCCCTTCGTCGCCGAGTCCGACGACGCTCTCGAGCTGACCGGGCCGCCCGCAGCGGCTTACCGGGACGTCTCCCAGCTCCTCGCGCTGGCCCGGAAGGCAGACGCGACCGCGGTGCATCCCGGCTACGGGTTCCTCTCCGAAGACCCCGGGTTCGCCCAGGCGGTGTCCGATGCCGGTCTGGTGTGGGTCGGTCCCGATGCCGACGCGATCTCCGCGATGGGCGACAAGGTGGCCGCACGGCAGCGCGTGGCAGCCGCCGGGGTCCCGGTGGCTGCCGGTTCGGCGGACGCGGTTACCACCGAGGAGGCCGCCGTCGCCGAAGCGGAGCGGGTCGGCTTCCCCGTGATGCTCAAGGCCGCTGCGGGGGGAGGCGGGATGGGGATGGCCGTGGCGGTCGACGCCCCGGCGCTGCGCACCGAATACGCCCGGGTCAGCGCCTGCGCCCAGCGGCTCTTCGGTGACCAGCGGCTGTTCGTCGAGCGCTACTTCCCGCGGGTGCGGCACGTCGAGGTGCAGGTCCTCGGGTTGGCCGACGGTCGGGTGATCGCGTTGGGGGAGCGCGACTGCTCGGTGCAGCGCAGGCACCAGAAGATCGTCGAGGAGAGCCCGTCGCCTGCCGTCGGGGCGGACCTGCGCCGCCGCATGGAGCGCGCCGCGATGCTGGCCGCCGCCACGGTCGGTTACCGCAACGCCGGGACGGTGGAGTTCCTGCTCGATCAGGGCACCGGCGAGTTTTTCTTCCTGGAGATGAACACCCGGCTGCAGGTGGAGCACCCGGTGACGGAAATGCGTTATGGCCTCGACCTGGTGGCGGCGCAGCTGCGCATCGCTGATGGTGACGAGCCCGGTTTCGACGTCGATGCGCTGGCCCCTTCCGGGCACGCGATCGAGCTACGGGTCAACGCCGAGGACCCGAAGCGGTTCCTGCCCGGTCCCGGTCCGGTCACCACGTGGGTCGAACCCACCGGGGAGGGTGTACGAGTCGACGCCGGTTACGCGGCAGGCACCACAGTGACCCCGCACTACGACTCGCTACTGGCCAAACTGGTGATTCGCGGTCGCGACCGCGAAGAGGCGCTGCAACGGGCCCGGTCAGCCGTCGCCGGCTTCACCGTGACCGGCCCGAAATGCAATCTGCCCTTCCACGCCGAACTACTGGAGCACCCGGAATTCGTCTCCGGGCACTACGACACCGCCCTAGTCGCCCGAATGCGCCCATAACCCACCCTCCCGGCGTGTCGCGCTCCCCACCCCGCGTGTCGCCCTCTCCTGCCCAGTAATTGTGTCGTGCCCCACGCACACATGCGCCTATTCGTGGCACGCGTCGCGGGCTGACCCGTCACTATTCTTGGCGACCAGGGCACCCGACGCTGGGCAGGCCGACACGCCGGGCGCGGTCGCACGACACACCGTGCAGGGATGCACGACACACCGGGCGTGGACGGGCTGCACGCGCGGGATAGCGTATGCGGCTGTGGGGCGGCTGGTGGTCATTGAGGGGTTGGACGGTGCGGGCAAGCGCACCCTCGCGGACGCGCTGAGCTCCGCACTCGCCGCGAAGAACGTGTCGGTGGCCCGGATGGCGTTCCCCCGTTACGACCTCGACGTGCACGCCGACCTGGCGCGCGACGCGCTCCACGGGAGGCTGGGTGACCTGGCCGATTCGGTGCACGGCATGGCAGTGTTGTTCGCCCTGGACCGGCATGGCGCCGCGGATCAGCTCCGCTTGCTGCGACGCGATCACGACGTGGTGTTGCTGGATCGATACATTGCATCCAATGCGGCATATGGCGCGGCGCGGCTATGTGAGGGTGCCGATGGCCCCTTCGTCGAATGGGTCCGCAAGCTTGAGGTGGAACGATTCGGCATCCCGGTACCGGACGCTCAGCTGATGTTGCGGGTGCCGGTCAGTGTTGCCGCCGCCCGTGCGGATCGCCGTGCCGAGGCCGACCGCGCCCGGGAGAAAGACCGGTACGAGACAGACTGCGGGCTGCAGGCCCGGTGCGCCGCCGTCTATGACGGGCTCGCCGCTGGTTGTTGGCTTGCCCCGTGGTCCGTTGTGGACGGCACTACGGACCACGGCGGAACGGCCGATTACCACGACTTAGCGGCGCGACTGCTCGACGGGTGAGCCGGCGTGGCGCCCGCCCGATCGGCGGTGGCCGCGCGCGCAGTGCCACGATAGTGCTTATGGCAGCTCGTGTGCTCGTGGTGGAAGACGACTCTGCGGCGGCGGAAATGTTGTCGATCGCGCTGCGCCAGGCCGGCTTCGAGACGGCAGTGGTCTCCGAGGGCCCCAAGGCGATGCCCGCGATGCGTGAGCTGAAGCCCGACCTGGTGTTGCTGGACCTGATGTTGCCCGGCATGAGCGGTATCGATGTATGCCGGGCGATCCGCGCCGAATCCGCAGTCCCGATCGTGGTGCTCACCGCCAAGAGCGACACCGTCGATGTGGTGCTGGGCCTGGAAGCCGGCGCCGACGACTATATGATCAAGCCGCCGAAGACCCAGGAGCTGGTGGCGCGGCTGCGGGCCCGGCTGCGCCGCATCGACACTCATCCCGCCGAGCAGCTCACCATCGGCGATCTCGCCATCGACGTGCCCGGTCACCAGGTCAGCCGCGACGGAGAGCAGATCCCGCTGACACCCCTGGAGTTCGATCTGCTGCTCGCGCTGGCCCGCAAGCCGCGCCAGGTGTTCACCCGTGAAGTGCTGCTCGAGCAGGTGTGGGGATACCGGCACGCCGCGGACACCCGGTTGGTCAATGTGCACGTCCAGCGGCTTCGCTCCAAGATCGAGCGGGACCCGGAGCATCCTGAGGTAGTGCTCACCGTGCGGGGAGTCGGATATAAGGCCGGCATACCGTGATGAGCCCATCGTTGCGGTCCGGGAACAACCCGCGGTGACCTCGCTCGCCGGCCGGGCGACTGATGCTCTGCGCCCGGCCTCCGCAGCGGTCAGCGAGCTGACCACGGTGGCCGGCCAGACGTGGCGTCGCTCCTTGAAGATCCGCGTGGTGAGCAGCACCGTGGTGCTGTCCTCCACCGTCGTGCTGGTGCTCGGGATGGTGTTGCAGGCCCAGCTCGCCCAGCGGCTGATCGAGAACAAGACCCAGGCCGCGCTGTTGCAGGCCGACAACAGCCGGATCCTGGTGGAGTCCGAGCTCGGCACGGTGGATCCGACGTCCGCGTCGCTGGCCGGCCGGCTGACCACCGCCGTCGACCGGTTGACCAACCCTGACCCGGGCGGTACCGGTCCCGCGGCGGCCGGCGCCGGTGCCTACGAGCCGGTGCTGGTGGATGGCGGCGGCCCGTCGGGGGAGGCCGGAACCGGCCAGCGGATCGGCCCGCTGGAGGATGTTCCCGCCGTCCTGCGCTCCGCGGTGGAACGCGGCGCGCTCGCACACAAGATCACCACGGTACGCCGGGGCCCGACCATGGTGACCATGCTGGCCGTCGGCATGCCAGTGGCCAGCGCTGGTCGCACCATGCAGCTCTACCTGCTGTTCCCGCTCACCGCCGAGCAACGCACGTTGACTCTGGTGCAATCCACTCTGGTGGTCGGCGGGATCGTGCTGCTGGTGCTCGTCGCGGGCATCGCCAGCCTGGTGACCCGCCAAGTGGTGGTCCCGATCCGGCAGGCCGCCGAGGTTGCCGAACGCTTCGCCGATGGCCATCTCGAGGAGCGCATGCCGGTCGTCGGGGAGGACGACATCGCCCGGCTGGGCACCTCGTTCAACGAGATGGCCGCCAGCATCCAGCGGCAGATCCGCCAACTGGAGGAGTTCGGTGAGTTGCAACGGGGTTTCACCTCCGATGTCTCCCACGAGCTACGTACCCCGCTGACCACGGTGCGGATGGCAGCCGATCTGCTCTATGAATCCCGCGACAAGCTGCACCCGGTACTGCACCGTCCGGCCGAGCTGCTGGTGCGGGAGCTCGACCGGTTCGAGGCACTGCTCGCCGACCTGCTGGAGATCTCCCGGGTCGATGCCGGAGTGGCCGAACTGCACCTTCTGACCGTGGATATGCGCGACACCATGGCCGATGCGGTGGCCGCGGTGCGCGTGGTCGCCGATCGCGCCGGAACCCCGCTGGAGATCGACCAACCGGATGACGACGTGCTTGCCGACGTCGACCCGCCCCGGGTCGAGCGCATCCTGCGTAACCTGCTCACCAACGCGCTGGATCATGGAGAGGGCCGCCCGGTCCGGATGACCCTCGCCGCGGACGCCGACGCGGTCGCTGTGCTGGTGCGCGATCACGGTGTCGGGTTGCAACCAGGCCAGCAGGAGCTGGTGTTCACCCGATTCTGGCGTGGCGACCCCTCGCGGGACCGGCGCACCGGGGGCACCGGGCTGGGCCTGTCGATCAGCCTGGAAGACGCCCGGCTGCATGGGGGCTGGTTGCAGGCCTGGGGTGCGCCCGGGAAGGGCAGTGCGTTCCGCCTCACGTTGCCCCGACACCGCGGCGTCGAGCTCACCAGCAGCCCGTTGCCGCTGGGACGCGATGACCCCCCCCGGCACCCGCGTGATCCCCTAGTGGCGGACGGGGCCGGGCTGGACGGGGCCGGCCCGGACGAGATTGGGTCGGACGAGATTGGGCTGGACGGGGCTGGGCCGGACGAGATTGGGCCGGACGAGATTGGGCCGGATCCCGAGTTGTCGGATCCCGAGGCGCCGGATCCCGCGGTGCCGGCCGGACCGGGGCGCCAGTGATGCGCGGGCGTTCGGCCGCCACGCTGTTCACCGCCGGGCTCGCCGTGCTGCTGGTCCTGCTCGCGGGATGCGCCGCCATCCCGGCGAGCTCCGACATTCAGGTGCTGCGGTCGATGCCGGCCGGATCGGGACCGGCCACACCGGCCGGTCCGGAACGGGGGGTGGACCCGTTCCGGCTGGTCCGGGAATTCATTGAGGCCACCGGCAGTTCGGCGAACGGGCACGCCGCGGCCCGCGCGTTCCTGACCAAGAATGCCGCGGCCAGCTGGGATGATCACGCCAGCCTGACGGTGATCGAGGACGCCCCCGGTGCTGCTCCACAGACCGCACCCGCTGACGGGGTTCGCCGTATCCGAGTGGGAGGTACCAAGCTAGGCACGCTCACCGCCGATGGCAGCTTCCTGGCGGCGGCCGGGAACTTCGCTGTTCCGCTCGACGCGGTTTCCGAGCACGGCGAGTGGCGGATCAGCAACCCCCCGCCGGGTGTGCTGGTTGAGGCCACCGCGGTGCAACGCAACTATCGTCAGGTCCGGGTCAGCTTCATCGATCCGAACCGCGGCACGCTGGTACCCGACCTGCGCTGGGTACCCGCTCAACCGGCGTCTACCCTGCCCGGACGGGTGCTGGACCTGCTACTGGCCGGGCCCTCTCAAGGGCTGGCCGGGGCCGTCGTATCGGCGATCCCGGTTGGAGCTCGGCCCCGGTCCAACGCGCTGATCGGCCGTTCCGGCCGCACCGTGATCAACCTGAGCGGTGTGGAGGGGATGACCGAGCAGCAACGGCGGCAGGTCGCCGCGCAGCTCGTCGCTTCCTTGGACGGCCTGGTTCCCACCCCGCTGCGGTTGCTCGCCGATGGCGAGCCTCTGGTGGCCGGGCAGGAGGACTGGCGGCCGGCTGACATCGCCTCCTACGCCCCGTCGACCGGGCCACGGTCGGATGTGCCGGGCCAGGTGGTCGTCGGTGGCAAGCTGCGCGGGCTCAATGGGGTGGCCGCACCTGGCCCGTCGGGAGACGGCCGACTCACGGTGCTCAGCGCGGCGCGCTCGAATCCTGGTGGTGACCTGCTGGCGGCTGTCGTCGTCGGCCCGGAAGGGCGTCCACAGCTGCGGGTGGGTCCGGTGGACGGTGACCTGGCGCTGGCGCCGGTGGACGCGACGACCATGACCCGGCCCACCTGGCGGCCCTCCGGTACCGAATTGTGGACTGTGATCAACGGTAAGACTGTCACGGGTGTGGCGCTGTCCGGGACCGGTCCGCCGCTGGCCTACACGATCAATGCCACCGAACTGACCCAGCTGGGACCCATCTCCCAGCTGCGGTTGTCCCGCGATGGGGTGCGGGTAGCGGCGGTGATCGGGGGGCGGCTGGTGGTGGCCGCGGTGGTGCCCGAATCGGGCACGGTGAGCCTGCGTCATCCACAGGTGTTGCGAGAGGGGAGCCTGCCGCCCACCGTGAGCGTGGATTGGGCGCGTCCAGAGCTCCTGGTGGTCGCCTCGGCCGGGCCTTCCCCGCAGGTCTCCTCGGTATCGGTGGACGGGCTGACCCGCCGGCAGCTGTCCAGTACCAACCTGACCGGCCCGCTCACCGACATCGTCGCGGCACCCGGCCGTGCGGTGCTGGTGGCCGACGCTACCGGGTTGTGGGCCTATTCAGACACTCAAGAGGTATGGGAACCCCAGCTCGGCGGGGTCGGACCGGGTTCAGCGCCGCTCTACCCTGGCTGATTCGCGGGCGCAAGCTCAGGTCGGCGAGAGTGGGGACAGCGGGGGCGATGGTGCACAGCTGCGTCGCCTCAGGGTTGCCGGACCGACGTCTCGATCACGCCTCGGGCAAGCTTGGAACGGTGCTGAGCTCGCTGCTGGACCTGCTGCTGCCCGTCGACTGCGGTGGCTGCGGTGTGCCCGGGCCCGCGCTGTGTGGTGACTGCACGCGCTCGCTGGGCGCAGCAGTACGGGTCTACCCGCCAAGTTGCCAGGCGGGGTCACCGGTGTACGCGCTGGGGACCTATCAGGGCCGGCTGCGCTGCGCGCTGCTGGCCTACAAGGAGCGCGGCCGCCGTGACCTCGCCGCACCCCTGGGTGCCGCGCTCGCCGTCGCGCTGCTCCAGATGCGACACCCCCACGGTGAGCTATCACAGGGGGAGCTATCACAGGGG
>JBOHFK010000136.1:0-15564 GCA_050699635.1 Pseudonocardiaceae bacterium
GGGTGATGGGTCGGGTGGTTTCACCGGCCCGACCAACTTCCCCGCCGGCGCCCAGCCCCGCTCGGTGGTGGTGGGTGAGCTCAACGGGGACGCCCGCCCCGACCTGGCCGTCGCCAACGCCAACTCGGGCAACGTGTCGGTGTTGCTGAACGCGTCGAACAGGCCCCCGGTGGCCGCCGGTGACGCCTACACCACCGCCGAGGACACCCCGCTGACCGTGACCGCACCGGGGGTCTTGGGTAACGACACCGACCCCGATGGGGACACTCTGACCGCCGTGGTGGTCAGTCCCCCGGGCCACGGCAGCCTGACGGTGAACACCAACGGGTCGTTCACCTACACCCCCGCACCCAACTACAGTGGCCCGGACTCGTTCACCTACAAGGCCTCCGACGCCACCGCGACGTCGAATACCGCGACGGTGGCGTTGACGGTGACGCCGGTGAATGACACACCGGTGGCGGTCAACGACAGCTACACCATCGCCGAGGACACCCCGCTGACCGTAACCGTCCCGGGAGTCTTGGGTAACGACACCGACCCCGATGGGGGACACTCTGACCGCCGTGGTGGTCAGCCCCCCGGGCCACGGTAGCCTGACGGTGAACCCGAACGGGTCGTTCAGCTACACCCCCGCGGCCAACTACAACGGCCCGGACTCGTTCTCCTACACCGCCAACGACGGCACCACCAGTTCCGCTCCGGCCACCGTGGCGATCATGGTGACGGCGGTCAACGACCCACCGGTCGCCGTCAACGACGCCTACACCACCGCCGAAGACACCGCGCTGACCCCGCCGGCACCCGGGGTGCTGGCCAATGACACCGACGCCGAGAACAACCCGCTGACCGCCGCGCTGGGCACGCTCCCGGCCCATGGGACGGTGACCCTCGACGCCAACGGGTCGTTCAGCTACACCCCCGCTGCCAACTACAACGGCCCGGACACCTTCACCTACACCGCCAACGACGGCACCAGCAGCTCCGCTCCGGCCACCGTGGCGATCATGGTGACGGCGGTCAACGATCCACCGGTCGCCGTCAACGACGCCTACACCACCGCCGAAGACACCGCGCTGACCCCGCCGGCACCCGGGGTGCTGGGCAACGACACCGACCCCGATGGCCCCTCACTGACCGCCACCCTGGGCGCGCTGCCAGCCCATGGGACAGTGACCCTCAACGCCAACGGGTCGTTCAGCTACACCCCCGCGGCCAACTACAACGGCCCGGACACCTTCACCTACACCGCCAACGACGGCACCACCAGTTCCGCTCCGGCCACCGTGGCGATCACGGTGACCGCGGTCAACGATCCACCGGTGGTCACCGTGGCTGCGGGTCGGTCCTGCGCCAGTGATGACCGCACTGGGACGATGAACCTGACCCTGGCCGATGTGGACAGCCCGCTGGGCGCGCTGAGCGTGAGTGCGGCGTCGTCGAACACCGCGTTGCTGCCCACCGCGAATGTCACCCTCGCGGGCAGCGGCGCGACCCGCACCCTGACCGCCACCACGGTGTTCCTGCGGAGCGGTACCGCGGTGGTGAGCGTGACCGTGTCGGATGGTCAGGCCAGTACCACCATCCCGATCACCGTGAAAGCTGGTGGTTTCGGTAACGACACCCTGACCGGCACCCCGGGCGCGGACCTGCTGCTGGGCCAGTTCGGCTTCGACACCCTGTCCGGGCTGGGAGGCAACGATCTGCTCTGCGGTGGCTTCACCGGCGGCGACACCCTGGATGGTGGCGATGGTGATGACACCCTGATCGGCGGGATCGCCTTCGACACCCTGTCCGGTGGCCCCGGCAACGACATCCTCACCGGCGGCATCGGCCCCGACCGCTTCAGCGGCGGCCCGGGCACCGACGTCGCCACCGACTTCAACCCCCTGCTGGGAGACACCCAAGACGGCACCATCCCGTAGTCACAGAACGGCACGCCGTCGTTCGGCTGCCCGCCGGGTGCTGGGGGGCGGTCAGAAGGGTGGTTCGTCGGGTAGCTCGGGGGGTGGTGGCCGGGTGGGTGGTGGGGGTGGTTCGGGTCGGTGGAGGATTGGTCCGTCCCAGGTCATGGGGAGGCCGGGTGGGTGTGGGTCGGGGTCGCGGGGGAGGGGCTGGGGCAGGTCGGGGATGATCGGTTCGCCGCGGGTGGGGTAGATCTCCCCGAGTGGGCTGGTCCACACAAAGTGTCCAGCCGTGGGTTGGGTCAGTGTCCAGCCGCCTTTGTGCTTTTTGGTGTGGTCGCGAGGGCAGCATGGGCCGTTGTTGGTGCGGGTGGTGGGTCCGCCGTGGGCGTGATCGTGGGTGTGATCCAGGTCGGTGGCTGCGGCGCGGCGCCGGCAGCCGGGGCCGACGCAGTGACGATCGCGCATCTGGATGTGCCGGCGCAGCGCGGCGTGCGCGAAGCGCCGGTCGGGGTGCGCGTCGAGCGCGGCGCGGACCTGATCACGGTGCGCCCAGCTACCGGTGATGCCGTGCAGCACTCGGGCCCATGCGGGGTGCTCGGCGGCGAGCGCGGGAAGCTGATCCAGCAGCGACACCGGGAGGGCGATTTCTACGATCCCGCCGGCCCGGTCCCTGCGGTTAGTGTGGTCGCTGTGTGTGCCGGGTTGGCGGGGGCGGCGGCGGGTGAGATCACCATGGAGCAGGTACCCGTCGGTGTCGACGATCGCGATGCGCCATTCCGCGGCGTGTTGGGTGGCGACGAGGTCCCGAGCGGCTGATGCGGGCAGGGGGCCCCACCCGGGTAGTTCCGCGGGATGCTCGTCCAATCCCAGCAGGGTGGACAGTCTCACTCGCACCTCGACGCCAGACCTCACCAGGCGACCGGGTCCAGTTCGATCGGGACCGCTCGTCCTGGGTGGCGGCGTGCACTCGGGCTGGCCAGGCCGGGCCTGCTCGGCCGGTGTGGATTGCTCGGCCGGTGTGGGCTGCAGGGCCTGTCCGGGCTGCTCGGCCGGTGTGGGCTGCTCGGCCGGTGTCGGCGGGTCGGGTGCATGGTGCTGTGCGGGCCGGTGGTCTGGCTGGTCCGGGGTGTGCGCTGGGCTGGGTTTGGGCTGGGGGTCGGGGTCGGCGGGGGCGAGGGGACCCAGGCCCAGCATGGTGGCCACGATCTGGGCGCCGGCGAGCCCATCCAGGGTGCCATCGAGCAGGCGCAGAAACAGATCAGCCCGGGTCTGATTGACCGTGGCCGCATACCCAGCCGCGCGAAGCTCATCAGCGAGGGCCTCCAAGCGCGCCGCGGCGGCCGCGGCCTCGCCGGCGGGCAGCCCAGATCCAGACAGCACGGCGGTGCCGGTGTGATCGAGGTAGCCATGCACCCCGCGCTCCCGCACCGCTTGCTCATAGGCGCTGCGGGTGTAGTGGGGGTCGATTGCCTGCACCTCCCGCAGCAGCCGGGCAGCCAGTTGCCCCGTGGTCCAACCCGGCGCCACCGGCACCAGCCGAGCGCAGATCCGTTCGGCCTGCGCGGGAGTGACGTCACTGAGGTAATCGGTGAATACCCGGGCCTTGTGATGATCCAGCGCACCAGCCGCCAGTGCGGCGAACACCCGAGGCAGCCGATCGACCAACATTTCGGCGCAGCTCAGTTCGTAGTCCGCGCGGCGGGAGGTGAACGTCAATGCGGCGGCGATCTCGGCGGTTTCCCACCCGGTGGTGGTGCGCTGAGCCACCTCGGCCATCGCCGCCCAGCACCGGGCATAACCTCGAGACACCTCAGCCCACGCCGCACGCAGCTCAGCAACAGCCTCCTGATCGGAGACCACCGACCCCGCCGCGACCGTCATGGATCGACCATACGTTCGAACTCTGACAGAACCGGGCCACTCTGGCGATCATCAACCGGATTCACCCGAACGGGTTGACCAGCGGCAACCGGCGGGCGCCAGCCACGGGTCAAGGGTGCAGCGTGGGGAGGGTGTCGAGGGAGCCGCACGACGTCACGTCGTTGGCGGCGTGCGGAACGCATCACACTGGCCGCGGGTGGTCCCGCTCTCGTCCGATGAGGTCGGCGAGTGCCTCTTGGCCGCCGTCGTAGCTCAGCAGTCCTTCACTGGTCACACGCGCGACGTCGGTGGGGCGGTGGTCCTGATCCCAGCCGTCGTGCATGAGGTGCCGTCGTGCATGAGGTGCCGGACCGGTACGCCGCGGGCCAGCACCAGGAAGTCGGCGATCATCCGGCGGTGGCAGCGCCACCATGCCTCGGCACCGGAGCCGTCCGCCGCGCGGCGCAGGAGGACCCCGAGGGCTTCGTCGACATCGATCGACCGCTGGTGATCGACGAGGCCCAGCGGGTGCTGGAGCTGTTCCTCGCGGTCAGGCGGACGTCGACGAGCGGCCCCGGCCGGGTCGGTTCCTGCTCACCGGCTCGGCCGTGTTCTCGGCCTCCGCCCGACGCACTTCCCGGGCGGATGGAGACCGTCGAGCTCTGGCCGCTGTCTCAGGGGGAGATCGTTGGCCGACCGGACCGGTTCGTCGATGCCGCGTTCGCCCGTGGTCCCGGCTTGCGTCACGACTCCGCGACGTCACGCGCCGACTACGCCCGCCGGTTGGTCCGGGGGCTTCCCGGAAGCCGTAGCTCGCGGCGAGCGGCGCAGCGGCCGGTTCCTGGACTCATAAGACCCCCAAGATCCCTCTCAGCACCTCCACCGTGACCGCCATTTACTCCGGCGTCCGCGCCTCCCGCGATACGACTACCTAGCCTACTAGCGCCCAAGCGGCGCTAGGAGATCCCCGTACCCAACTCGGCTGTGCATCGGCGCCCACTCCGCGCCTCCAACGCCGGTCGAAGACCAGGAAAATCCCTGGGGCAAACACCGCGAATCACCCTGTATTAATAACCCTGTCGAGTATCACTCGATCGAGTGAAATACCTCACTTGGTTACCGATGGTGAAACAACAGGGAGATTGACCATGACTGGCTATAGGGCTGGTTTGGTGGAGCGCGAAGCCGAGGTCCGGGCTCTGGAACGGTCGTTGGCGGAGTTGGCGGCCGGGCGGGGTGGCGTCGTCGTGGTCGATGCGGCTCCTGGACTGGGCAAGACGGTGCTGCTGCGGCACGCGCGGGATCTCGCGCTGGCCGACGGCTTCAGGGTGTTGTCGGCGCGTGGCGCGGAACTGGAATGTGATTTCACTTTTGGTGTGGTCCGGCAACTCTTTGAGCCGGCGTTACCCAAGGAGCATCCAGCTCGGGAGAGGTTGTTCCGGGGGGCCGCGGGGACAACGGTGGATCTGTTCGCCACCCTCGATGTGATCAGCCCCTCGGGCGATACACCGAACGAGGCGCCCGGGCCATTGTATCCGCTGCTGAACGGCCTGTATTGGTTGCTGGTCAATATGGCCGAGACAGTACCAGTGGTGGTACTGGTCGATGACGCACAGTGGGTTGATCTACCATCATTGCAGTTCTTGGGATTTCTGGCCCGGCGGATGGACTCGGTGGCAGTAACGGTGATAATCACGACCCGCCCCGGCCAACACGGTGATGGGGGATTTCTCCACGATATACTGGTAGCCGAGGACGCGACCCTGCTGGAACCGCAGAACCTGAGTATATCCGCGGTAGCGGAGCTGGTCCGGCGGGAGTTGGGTCCGGACGCCGACGACGAATTCTGCGCGGCGTGCCAGGCCACCACCACCGGTAATCCACTTTTCGTCCGGGAACTGTTGCGGGTCCTGGTCACCGGCAACGTGCGCCCGGACGCCACGGCAGCGGCGGCGGTCGAGGCTGCTGGGCCGGGTGCCATCCGGCGCCATGTCATCGCGCGCTTGCAACGTCAGCCCGAGCATGCGCAGCTGGTGGCGCGGGCCGTGGCCGTGCTGGGTGACGACACCGATCTTGCCCTGGTTGCCTGCCAGGCGAATCTGCCGCGGCCGGCGACCGCGGACGCTGCCGAGTCGCTCAACCGGTGCGGCATCTTCGAGCGAGTGGATCCGCCGGCGTTCGTCCACGCCGTCGTCCGTGAGGTGGTGCTGTCGGTGATCCCGCTCGCCGAGCGCAGTGCCGACCACGAGCGCGCCGCTATCGTGACGCAGGCGGCAGGTGAACCAGTCGCCCGTGTCGCGTCACATCTGCTGCGCACGACCCCGTCGGCAAACCAGCAGCGGGTTGGCGTTCTGCTGGCCGCCGCCGATCAAGCACGCAAGCACGGGTCACCGGAAAGCGCGGCGGTATTCCTGCGGCGGGCCCGCGACGAACCACCGCCGGCGGCGCAGCGTTCGAAGATCAGCCGCCTACTGGGCACGTGCTACGCCTATCAGTCGGCGTTTGCCGAGGCCGAGACCCACCTGCGGGAAGCACTGTCCCTGGCGACCACACCTGCACAGCGGGCCTTGTGCGCCTACAGCCTCGCCCGGTTCCGCAACGCCTGCGGCGAGCCAGGCGAGGCGGTTGAGCTACTGGTCCAGGCGACCAGTGAATTGCCCGCCGAGCAGGCTCCAGCGCTCGCCGTTGAACTGGAGGCCGAGCTCATCGGCATCGCCCGGGTGGATCTGCAGGGTCGTGAGCTGCTGGTCGACCGGCTGGCTCGCTTCCGGCCAGTCCCGGGGCCATATGTCGCTGCGGGGCAGGCTCAGCTGTCGATGGAGGCGGTGTTATCCGGCGAAACGGCCGTCCCCGCGGTCGCTCTGGCCCGCGCGGCACTGGCCGACGGGCAACTCGCCCCAGAGAAGTCCGCGATCTGGTCGGCGATCCACATCCTCTTGGTCGCCGACCGTCTCGACGAGGCGCAACGGCGCCTGAACGAGGCCCTGGATACCGCCAACGAGCGCGGGCTGCTGATCTCGATCGGCCCGATCCGTGGCTACCTGGCCAGAGTCGCGTTGCTGCGTGGTGACCTGCCCCAGGCACAAGAGCACGCCGACCTCGGCGCTGCGGCAGCAACCGGACTGCACTTCGCGCTGCCGCTGTTGCACTCGACGGCGGTGCACCTGTTGGTCGAGGACGGCCGGCTGGCCGAAGCCGAGACCGTGGTGGAGGCCGGTGTCCTGTCGGCGAGCCGACCACCCCGCTCCTTCTTGCATCTGTGGCTCCTGGACGCCCGAGCCAGGCTGCGCGCGGCGCAGGGCGACGCCGCGGCGGCGCTGGCCGATGCGATGTGCTGCGGACGGTCGTACGCGCAATGGGGTACCACGCGCATACCGGATGTGCCGTGGCGGCTGCGCGCGGCCGAAGCCCTCGTCACCTTGGGTGATCGCGACCGCGCGGCCGACCTCGTCGCCGAAGAAACCCAGTTGGCACGCGCCTTCGCCGTGCCACGCCACATCGCCGTCGCACTACGCACCGCAGCACTGCTCGCCGACACCTCCGATGCCCGCCGGTTGCTGCTCGAGGCGGTCGATCTGCTCCAGGACAGTCCCACCCGGCTCGAACTCGCCCGAACCCTGGAGCAGCTCGGCGAGCAGCACTTGCAGGATGGGGACCGGCGCAGCGGCCGGGAGGCTATTCGGAGCGCCGCCGAGCTGGCGTTGGAATGCCGCGCCACGGCGATGGTCGACCGGCTGCGGGCGCGCCTGGCCGCCGGTGGTGGCCGTCCGCCCCGATTACGGGTATCCGGAGCGCACGCCCTGACCCCGTCCGAACGCCAGGTTGCCCAGCTCACCGCCAGTGCACTGACCAACCGCCAGATCGCCGAACGGCTGTTCGTCACCGAGAAAACCGTCGAGGCACACCTCAGCCGCGTTTACCGAAAATTGGGCGTCAGCTCCCGAACCCAACTCGCCGTACACCTCGCTGCCGTCACACCGCCCGCGCCGTCGCAGGCCACCACGTGACTATGAGTCCCAAATGGGCCCAAACGCCGGGATGCCACGACGCTCCAGAGCGTGAACCACCTGCCAGGTGACTTTCTTGTTCGAGATGCAGATGACGGCTCGGCCCCGAAGGACGCATATGCCCCGTACGCCAGCGACACCAGGTCGGGCTTGCCGTCTTCGTCGGTGTTCCAGATGGTCGCGTCGGGCGACACGGTCAGGATCTCGTCAACCAGCTTGTCGCCATAGGTCTCGCGGGGGCTCCGCGTCACCCAGACCAGGTGTGCCGGTACCTTGCCGGCCATCAGGTGCGGCAGGGCGGGACCGATGCCGCTGCCGGTGGCCAGGTAGACCACTTTGGTGAACAGCTCGCTGACGTTGGCCATCCCCGCGGTCGGGATTCCCCGTACCCACACATGCTTCGGCGGGTCATCAATGAACGATCCGGTCCAGTCCCCGGCCCGGGAAACAGCCATCCGGTAGCCACCTGGGTGCCCAATGGGGGCGGGGATGGTGGCGAAGGAGTGCCATTCTAGGAGTGGATTGCGACTGATTGCCCGGACCGATCCAATGGACGGCGTCACCCCATGGTCAAGGCCGACCAGCGCCACGTGTGTGGAGGGCAGTATGGTGGTGACGGGAACCTCACGCAGCTGCAGCCACGGCAGCAGGATAGATAGTGTGGTCAGCAAGAGCAGCCAGGTGGTCGGCGCGGCCAACAACGCCCAGACGAGAGAGTCGTGGCCGCGTTGACTGCTGACGAACACTATCGTATTTGCCCAGACGAGTACCACTGCGGCCCATCCACAGAATCGATGCGTCATCTCGAAGCGGTTATGGGCGAATGCCCGTAACCGCGGCAAAGCCATGACCATGATGACGGCGAAGTGCACCACTAGCGCGTAGGAGATGATGACATTTCCAGTCGGTACGTTGTGGTGGCCGTGTATCGCGTCGTTGCTCAGCGCACCCACGAATAACAGGTGCCACAATGTTCCCGACACAGCTGCACCGACGTGTACTCCGCCGAAGTGGTAAACCTTTCCCAATGCCCACCGGAGTCGTAATGGCCAGGTGCTGGGGGCGCGGGTGACGAGCCAGTGCAACAAATTGATGACGTGCTGCTGGCGGAAGATGATGGCTAGCGTGAGGTTCGCCTGGCCGACGATTGTGATCGTGTTCAGCCCCGGGTTGTGCCACCACTGGCCGCGGATCAGACTGTAGCCCAGAAACGCCAGATTCGAGATCACGATAAGAGCGATCAGGCGGTTGTAATGCCTCAAATGTGGATGCTTGAGAACTCGCCGGATCAGCGTCGAGCACGCGGGCAATTCCACGTGCTCGCTCGCCGCCGCCTGCGCTGTTCGGTTGTCCAGGTGCGCAGATGTCACCGTGCCGGGCTGGCAGATCGGATGGTCGCGGTCGACTGCGCAGGGCAGACGGCAGCGAGAGATCATGACCATCGAGGGAAACCTCCCAATCCGCCAAAATCAGGGTATTCGCGACAAGCCCCAAATCGAGCGAGCGGAGGTGACCGTCGCGGCCCAGGTCGCCAGGTCACCTCAGTTGGGCGTTCGGGGGTCCGCTGTTACCCGTATGCGCCTGGTCCTTCTGGGGTGAGGTGGGCGTCTTGGTGTCCTGTTCCTTGTTTTTCTGGACTGAACTGAGTGGCTTTTTCTGGGCTGAGCTGGGCGTCTTGGTGTCATGATCCTTGTCTTTCTCGGCTAGGCTGAGCGCCTTACCGTTCTGTTTCGGATCCTTCTCATCCTGGCCAGACCCGGGCGGGTTGTCTTTCTGTGTGGATTTTTCTGTCTTGATCTTACCGCCTGAGATGACCTTGTTGGCCGAGGGCGTGCTGACCTCGCCCGAGCCGCTGCCGACGTTGTCAATCTCGGCAGCGAAAGCAGTACCCCCGGCGGCCAGAATGACACCACCAGCCAGCGCTGCTGACATGACAAAGATCCCGATCCGTCGCTGAAAATTAAGCCCCATGATGACCTCCGCAAATTGCGATCTCGTGTGCGAAACTGGATGACAACAACACCTCATGAACGTTACGAAGAGGCCGGGCCGTAGTCATTGGGTAAACCCCTACAACAAACCCCAATCTTTGATCTGGGTTACCCTGGCACTTGGTCTCGTCCTGGCCACACCGGCAACATGGCACCGTCGAGCTGCGCAGCCCTGCTGCCCTGCTGCGCAGCCGTTCTGAGACTGGTCCACCCACGAGCCGGGGAGCTCCGGTTCGGTCGCGGTGACCCCTGGCTGCCGTCACACGGCCCTTGCCGCCGCAGGTGACCAGGTGAGGAACATGCCCATGCCGGCTGACCAGGTCGGTCGGCCGCCATGGGTGTGTCGCTGATGGTGAGTGTTATCGCGCGGCCGGTGGGCTGGTCGGTGCGGGTGCGGCGGTGGATGCCGAGACCCTAATTGGGTCGAAGGACGTTCTTGGGCTACTTTCGGGACGTGCAGTTCAACGCCGACGATGTGCCGCCGGGACCGATGGTGCACGAATCGCCGATCTTGCGGCATGTGTGGCTAGCATTGTGTTCTCAGCGGCAGCCCGCGGGTGGTGTCAGGCCGGTTGCGGTAGGTGTGTTCCACGAAGCTGAGGAAGCATTGCAAGTCGTTAATGGTGGACGCGACGCCGAAGGAGACCCGGATCGCTCCGCCGCTGGGCAGCCGCAGGAGCCTGAGATAACCTTCGAGGGTGTCGGCGCCGTGGCGGTGGGCGCCGCGCAGGGATGCTCGGGGGATATCGAGTGCTGCCTCGCTGGCGCCGGGATTGCAGAAACATCCGGTGCGCAGGGAGAAGCCGGCGGCGGCCGACTCGGTGGCGACGAGGCGTTCGTCGATGACCGCGCCGGTGGGGTCGAGCAGGTTGAACGCGACCGTGCCGCCCCTGCCCACCGTGTCGCGGGGCCCGTAGATTCGGACCATCGGCACACCGTTGTCGTGAGTGAGCGCAGCGAGCCGGTCGAGTAGCCAGCCGGTGAGGCAGCGCACCCGTCGCTGGATCACCGCGATCCCGATGCTGGTCAGCCAGGACAACCCGACTTCCACATCCGGCACGGCCAGGAAGTCCAGGGTGCCGTCCTCGAACGCGCTCTCGTCGCGGGTCATCGAGTGCCAGTCCCCCTGCACACTGGCGGTCTGGATGGTGCCGCCGGAGAACCAGGGCCGGCGTAGCCGGGCCAGCGCCTCCCGGCGGGCGATCAAGGCTCCGACGCCGGTGGGGTAGCCGAAGAGCTTGTACCAGCTGACCGTGACGAACTCGGGTATGACGACGCTGAGATCCAGGGTGTTCGTCGGCAGGTACGCGGCAGCATCGAGCAGCACGTCATAGCCCTGCCGATGCGCCAACTCCACCCAGTCCAAGGGATGTTGCACGCCGCTGAAGTTGCTCTGCGCGGGGTAGGCGAACAACCCACGTCGCCCCCGGCGCCGGGCCGAGATGCTGCGACGGCTGAGCGCGGTGCGCACCGCGGCGTCGCTCACCCGCAGGTCGGGGGCCGTGCACGGCACATACGTCGTCGTGGCCTTCCTCGCCCGGGCGAACTCGCGGATACCGTTCACCGAATTGTGGTTGTCCGCGGTGAGCACCAACCGGGTGCGCCGGTTGAACGGGTACGCCTCGCCGACCAGTCGGCAGGCTCCGGAGGCGTTCGCGGTGAAGATGACGACATAATCGTCTGGCGGAGCGTTGACGTAGGCGAGAATCGCGCGGCGGACCCGGTCCACCAGTTCGGTGGACGCTCGCGAACTGGGGTTCACCGAATGCGGATTGCCGAAGCACCCGGTCGCCAGCCTCGCGTGGTGTGCCTGGTATTGCGACACCGCACCCAACCCGGAACCGGTGTAGTCCAGATAGACCTGGCCGAGGTCGTCGAGATAGCCGTACTCGGCCGCCCGTAGCCCATCCAGGCGTCGCGTCGTCGCGTAGTCGGGATACCGGTCGAGGAATTCCGCCGGCTCGCCCATCACGTCCACCACCGACGTAGTCATTTCTGCGCCTCCCTGGACGGCCTCGGTATCCGCATTGCCGGGCGATCGCGCTGGGCACCTGTTTCGGTGTCATCCGCCTCCTGCGGTAACACCCCGAAATGCTACGAAGCAGTCATCCCCCGCTCATCGGGAAAATCCCTACAACAAACCCCAACCTTTGCTTCCGCGCCGCGCTCCAGGGACGATGCAGCCTCGAACGCCGGCCGAAGACTAGGAAAATACCTGGGGTGGACATGCCAAACCGCCCTGTTCAATGACCCCATCAAGTATCACATGATCGAGTGGGATTGGCTCACTTTGATTACCGATGGTGAAACAACAGGGAGATTGACCATGATTGACAACGAGATCGACGACAAGACGGGAACCGGGCGGCGCCGCTGGCGGCACTGGCAGGGCGCCTCCCTCGAACAGCACCCCACCGCCACGGCCGCGCGGGACGCCGGCCACCAGGCTGCGCCCGCTGCTCGCCGCCGCCCTGATCGCCCCCAGCATCGTGGCCCTCGGCGCGCTCACCACCCCGGCGGTAGCCCACGCCGACTTCGGGGACACATTCAGCAGGAGCTTCGGGTACACCGGCGGATCGCAGAGCTTCGTCGTGCCCGATGGCGTCGCCTTCGTGGACATCACCGCAGATGGTGGTGAGGGCGGCGACGGTGCCGTCAACGGCAGCCTGGGCGCTGCGGGCGGCGCTGCCGGAAGGATCAACCGGCAAACTCCCGGTCAAACCTGGTGAGCAGCTGGACCTCACCGTCGGGGGTGTGGGAAGTTTCCGGGACCAACCGGGCTCGCTGCAACGTGCCCGGAGGAGGTCTTGCGGGTGCGGGCGGAACGGGGACCCCCAAGAGTGCGCGGGCGGCGGTGGCGGGGCGACCTTTGCCCGTAAGGGCGGGGTGACTGTCGCGGTCGCCGGGGGCGGTGGAGGCGGTCATGGATCCGCTTCCGGGGGTGACGGTGGAGTCGGTATCGGCGTCAACGGCAAGAGTGGTGCTGGTGCTGGTGGTGGAGCGGGTGGCGTCGGCGGCCAGGGTGCCGATGGTGCTGCCGGTGGAAACCCGGGCGTGAGCTGCAGCCGCAACGATTTCGGCACTGTCGTCAGCAGTAGTTGTAACTATTTTGGTGGTGGTGGTGGCGGGCAGGGTTACCCGAACGCCGGCTCGGGCGGTAAAGCTGGAAACGACAGCTCCGGTGGGGGTGGGGCCGGGGGGGGGGACTCCTACACCGGGGGGCCGGCGAACACCGCGGGGACGACCCAAGGGTTGCTGATCTTCGACACTATCGAGCCCGCCCCGCGCGTCGGTGGGTACGGGTGGGTCAAGATCAGCTATCTGATACCGTCTACTCAGGGCTTCACCAGCGCGGACCCGGCCACATCCACCGGGGGCCAGCCGGTGACCTACTCGACGGTCATCCAGGACAACGCAGGGATCACCACCCCGACCGGCACAGTGACCTTCTACGTGGGCACCACCCGGTTGTGCGGCCTCCGCTTGAGCCCGGACCCTGTGACCTTCGCCGCCGGGAGTGGTTCGTGCACAGCCTCCAACGCCCCAGTGGGCACCGACACCGTGATCACCCACTATTCCGGTGACGGCACGTTCCCGAGCAGCGACACCTCGGCGACACCCATCACCGTGACCGTGGTGCGGCCACCGCCCACGGCCACCACAACCTCGCTGACGGTGTCCGGGCCCGCATCGCAGGGCTACCCGATCCTCTTCGCGCAGGTGGCGCGCAAGCCGGACCACCCCGCCGGCGCGGGCGGGACCATCCAGTCACCCGTCTCGGACGGCACCGCCCAGTTCCTTGACGGGGCCCACCACCTGTTTGGCCCGGTGCCGGTGATCGGCGGTGTGGCCTCGCTCATCCCCACGGAGAAGCTGACCCTGGGCCCACACTCGCTCACGGCGATATTCACCCCCACCGACCTGGCCGCCTTCACGAGGTCGACCTCGCCGCCGGTACTGGTGACGGTCAGACCGCTCTTCTGACGACCGCCGGAAACGTTTGTAGAGGGGAACTCGTGCCCCGCGCACGGGTTCCCCGACGCCGTCCTGAGCGACCTGCGGAAAGGTTGGGTTCCTCCTACGTCCAGCCCACGGCACGCCACGACTGTCAATGTCTTGCCCTCTACAGGCACCCGGAACTCATAGGCGCTAGTCAACGACGCGGCTCATCGGTCCCCGGGTATGCGCGGCGCCGGAGCCTCGAAAGCCCGGGCTACGGTGGGAGCTTCCGAGGCCGGAGCTCGCTCGCCGTTTGCCGAACACGTCCTCGGAGGACGAGCCAAGGTGTTGCGGGAGGCAGAACAGGTCACCCTTACCGATTGAAACCGAGCGCAGCTCGCCGGCCCAGTCGTAGACGTCGCCAAAGATGTAGCGATGGAAGGCCTGCAGATGGGCCAAGTCGTACCAGCCGGGCAGGCCGGTACGCCGAAGTTCGATCAACCGGTAGCTCGTCAATTCCGACTCGGCCTGGGCAAGCTCAGCGGCATCGGTGATACCGAGCCGATTGCGCAGGACCCCGGCGTCGACATCGATGGAGGGGTCCCCGCTCACTTGCGGTAGCGCGCCAGGGTGAGCGCGCGGGCCTCATCAGTGCTCATCCGACCTTCGGCGATAGCCTCGAGCATCTCCAGCCCCTGCGGACTCGGCTCGAGACCCTCGGCTCGCACCGACGCCAGAGCTTCCGCGACCGCCTCCCGACGCTCGGCCGCCGCCAACAGCGACCGGTAGTGCGACACTGACATAACAACTGCCTCCGGCTTCCGATGCGCACCGACGAACACCGGCCCGCTGTCTGGCTCTTGAACCCGCTTCAACGTCGCCGCCAGTCCCGCCCGGAACTCGCGGAACGAAAGGACCACAGGCGGTTGCACGCATAAAGCGTACTCGTTTGCGTACGCATTCTCGGCCGGGGCCACTGCGGCGCCGCCGGGAACCGAGCGTCGGGCCCGCTCGCTCGACCGGCGGCCAGTCGGCGATCATGGCTGGCGATCCCAGGTCAGTACCTCGTTCAGCACATCGATCGCGCCGCCATCGACCCGGCGCTCCACCCGGCCGCTACCAGGGATGATCAGCGACGTTTCGCGCTGGCGCCAGGCGACGCAGTCGTGGCTGAATCCCTCGATGAGCACGACGTCGACCCGGTCGCCGCTGACGCGGTGGCCTATCAGCCCTCCGTCCTCGCCGGGGGCGCCACGCTGGAACTTGAAGCCGCAGAGCTTGAGGCTGTCGAGCAGGCGCATGGCGATCACCAGATCCGGGCTGTCAGTGCGCATCGCACGCACCGTCGGTCGTCCGCGCAGGCCGGTGTCGTGCGCGCCGAACCCGGTTCAGCCAGGCCCACCACCCGGACCGGTCCTTGCTATGCCGGCGCTGCTCACTTCCTGCCTGGGCATCGCGGGCCCGGGTGCAGTCTGGGCACCGCGGACCTGGGGGACATGCCAGCGCCGCCGCTCGCACTGAGCGTCCGCACACGCCGATGTAGCAGCCCGCGCTCCCCGGCGTGATCGCCTCCTCGCGCACCAGGTGCTCCACGCCGTCCCAGGTACTGGTCACCGCTACGTCGATGCTGCGCCGGGGTCTGTCAAGTTAACGGTGTAACTGGGTGTGTTTAGGTGATCACGATGCGTTGCGTACGGCGGACAGGCGTCCGTCGAAGGTGATCTCGAAGGCGTTGAGGGCGGCTTTCCAGCGGGTGGACCAGCGTCGCTGTCCCTTGCCGGTGGGGTCCAGGCTCATGATCGCGAGGTAGACGCACTTGAGCGCGGCTTGCTCGGTGGGGAAGTGGCCCCGGGCGTTGAC
>JBOHFK010000137.1:0-15562 GCA_050699635.1 Pseudonocardiaceae bacterium
AAAACGCAAAGCTCAGACAGATGCACCAGTCGGCGGTTGTAGACCGGCGGCCGGACCGGGCAGACCGAGTTTCGACCTCAATTGCGTGTTATCGGACTCAAGCCTATCGTTCTGAGTCTTGAGTTGTTCGAACTGTCCTTGCAGGGTTGACAGGTCGGTGTTCTTGTTGGTTGCTACTGTCTGGGCCTGCTCCTTGGCTTGGGTGACCTTGGCCGTCTGGTAACCGAGGAACGCAGTCCCAAGGGCGAGGATGGCAGCGAGAACCGTGAGAAGCTTCTCAGCCACGGTCCATTTGCGGGAACCCGTATCAGTAGGAGGTCGCATCATCTCATCCTCGGTAGCCTCTAGCGGCAGGGCGGCCAGTGGGCAGCGTCACTCGTATGTCGACAAGGCGGCACGGTCCGTTACAACGTGACGGTCCACGTTTGAGGAGAACGGAGTTGAAGCAGCTCTTATCGCCGCGAGGACGACGAGCACTACGGGACCGAAGCTGACGTGAGAAGAAGCAATCGCAGTCGAGGACGCGCTGATAATGGATTTCAAGTGAGGTGGCGAGCGTAAGCGATCCGGACGGATCAGCCGGGGCTTAGACGCCAGAACGGGGAGACGGGGCCTATCCCGGCGCCGAGGGGGTAGGCGTGGGCTACCGCCTGCTCGATGTAGCACTTGCCGTACCCGACCGCCTCGGGGATCGCGGCGCCGCGGGCCAGCGCCGAGGTGATCGCGGCGGCCAGGGTGTCGCCGCTGCCGTGGGTGTGCGGGGTTTCCAGTCGGGGGCCGGTGAACGTGGTGAACTCGCGGCCGTTGTACAGCAGGTCCAGGCATTCGGGATCGTTGGGCAGGTGGCCGCCCTTGACCAGCACCCACTGCGGCCCCAGCGCGTGCAGCGCGCAGGCTGCCTCGTGTTGCTCCGCCCGGGAGCGGACCTCGATGCCGACCAGCAACCGCACCTCGTCCAGGTTCGGGGTCACCAGGGTGGCGCGGGGGAGCAGCATCGAGCGCAGTGCGGCCAGCGCATCACCGGCAAGCAGCGGGTCGCCGTGCATGGAGGCGGCCACCGGATCGATCACCAATGGCACCGATGCGCCGATGCCGACCTCGTCACACACCTCGGCGACCGCGGAGATGATCGCGGCGCTGGCCAGCATGCCGGTCTTGGCGGCGGCCACCCCGATGTCGGTTGTCACCACTCGGATCTGATCGGCCACAGTAGACGGCGGGATCTCCACAACGCCGGTCACACCCAGCGAGTTCTGCACGGTCACCGCCGTCACGGCCACGCACCCGTGCACGCCGCAGGCGGTGAACGTGCGCAGATCCGCCTGCAGGCCCGCGCCACCCCCTGAATCCGATCCCGCGATGGTCAGCGCGACCGGCGGCGTGACGGTCAAGCGCCGGTCACAGGCAGATAAACCTTCCCACCCGCCGCGGTGAACTCCGACGACTTCTCCTGCATGCCGGCCTCGATAGCCTCCACAGTAGACAGACCATGTTCCTCGGCATAGGCCCGGACATCGGCGGAGATGCGCATCGAACAGAACTTGGGCCCGCACATCGAGCAGAAGTGCGCGGTCTTGGCCGGTTCGGCCGGCAGCGTCTCGTCGTGGTAGGACCGAGCGGTGTCCGGGTCCAGCGCCAGCGCGAACTGGTCGTGCCAGCGGAACTCGAACCGGGCCGCAGACAGCGCGTCGTCCCAGGCTTGGGCGCCCGGGTGGCCCTTGGCCAGGTCGGCGCTGTGCGCGGCGATCTTGTAGGTGATCACGCCGGTCTTGACGTCGTCGCGGTCGGGCAGGCCGAGGTGCTCCTTGGGGGTGACGTAGCACAGCATCGCGGTGCCCGCCTGAGCGATCATCGCCGCGCCGATCGCCGAGGTGATGTGGTCATAGGCGGGCGCGATGTCCGTCGCCAGCGGGCCCAGGGTGTAGAACGGCGCCTCGTCGCACCACTGTTCCTCCAGCCGGACGTTCTGGACGATCTTGTGCATCGGCACGTGCCCGGGCCCCTCGATCATCACCTGCACGTCGTGGCGCCGGGCGATCTGGGTCAGCTCTCCGAGGGTCTTGAGCTCCGCGAGCTGCGCGGCGTCGTTGGCGTCGGCGATGGAACCCGGGCGCAGGCCATCACCGAGGGAGAACGTGACGTCGTAGCGGCGCAGGATCTCGCACAATTCGGCGAAGTTCTCGTACAGGAACGACTCGCGGTGGTGCGCCAGGCACCAGGCCGCCATGATCGACCCGCCGCGGGAGACGATGCCGGTCACCCGGCGTACCGTCAGCGGGATGTAGCGCAGCAGCACGCCGGCGTGCACGGTCATGTAGTCCACGCCCTGCTCGCACTGCTCGATCACGGTGTCCCGGTAGATCTCCCAGGTCAGCGCCGCCGGGTCGCCGCCACAACGCTCCATCGCCTGGTAGATCGGCACCGTACCGACCGGGACCGGGCAGTTGCGCAGCAGCCACTCCCGGGTCTCGTGGATCCGCTTGCCGGTGGACAGGTCCATGATGGTGTCGGCCCCCCAGCGGGTGGCCCACACCATCTTGTCCACCTCCTCCTCGATCGAGGAGGAGACCGCCGAGTTGCCGATGTTGGCGTTCACCTTCACCAGGAACTTCTTCCCGATGATCATCGGCTCGGATTCGGGGTGCCGGTGGTTGGCCGGGATGATCGCGCGACCCCGGGCGACCTCGGCGCGCACCAGTTCGACGTCGACGGCCTCGCGGGCGGCGATGAACGCCATCTCCGGGGTGATGATGCCGGCCCTCGCCCAGGCGAGCTGGGTCGACGGTTCCCGGCCGGCGATCCAGGGAGCACGCAGCGGGGCAAGGCCGTTATGGACGTCGATGGTGGCGTCGGGGTCGGTGTAGGGGCCCGAGGTGTCGTAGAGGTCGAGGTGCTCGCCATTGGTCAACTCGACCCGACGAGCAGGCACCCGCAGATCGCCCACCTCGCGGTAGATCTTCCGCGACCCCGTGATGGGACCGGTGGTCACCGCGGGTTCGATGGCGTGATCGTGCAACGTGGTCATGGATTTGTGCCTTCCTACGCCGGCATTACCCGGACAGGTTCTGCGGTCGGCAACCCCGGGTCGGCGCCCAGTTGCCCTCTCAGCCCGTTCGGTTCGAGCTCCCGCGGGTTCAATTGACTCTTTCGACCGTAGCGCCCGGGAGCGTGAACGGCCAAAGGGCCGGATGACGGTTGATCGCTGTACCGCTAGCATTCGGGTGGTCGCTACCGGTGACAACAAATTGGGGGTCTCCGTGTACGGCATTTCCGACAATTCGCCGCGTCGTGTCGTCGTGGTCGGTCAGGGTTACGTCGGCTTGCCGGTCGCTATTCGGGCGGTTGAGGCCGGTTTCGACGTCGTTGGTTTCGATATCGACAAGACCCGTGTCGATTGTCTGCGCAAAGCGCAGACCTACGTCGACGACATCACCGACAGTGACCTGGCTGTGGCGATGGGGACTGGACGGTACCTGCCCACCGACGATCCGGCGGCGCTGGCCGGCTTCGATGTCGCGGTCGTCTGTGTGCCGACCCCGTTGCGGGACGGCGCCCCCGACCTGAGCTACGTGGAGGACGCCGCGGGCGCCATCGCCCCGCACATCAGGCCGGGCTGCTGCGTCGTGCTGGAGTCCACCAGCTATCCCGGTACCACAGAGGAGATCTTCATTCCCATCCTCGAGGCTGGTTCGAGGCTGGGGGCCGGGGAGCAGTTCGCCGTCGGCTACAGCCCGGAACGCATCGACCCGGGAAACGAGACCTGGAAGTTCCACAACACTCCAAAGATCATCGCGGGAGTGAACCAGGCCTCGCTGCGTGCGCTGGAGGATTTCTACGGCCGGCTCGTTGAGCGAACGGTGCCCGTGTCGGGACCGCGGGAGGCCGAGCTTGCCAAGCTGCTCGAAAACACCTTCCGCCACGTCAATATCGCCCTGGTCAACGAACTCGCGACGTACTGCCACGGTCTTGGGCTCGACGTGTGGTCAGTGATCGAGGCAGCCGCCACGAAACCCTTCGGATTCATGAAGTTCACCCCGGGACCAGGAGTCGGCGGCCATTGCCTGCCGATCGATCCCTCCTACCTGTCCTGGCAGGCGCGGCGATCACTGGGCCGGGCCTTCCGTTTCGTCGATATCGCCAACGATGTCAACGACCACATGCCCGACCATGTGGTTTCCCGGGTGGTCACCCACCTCAACGCGCAGCGCAAGTCCGTCAAGGGCAGCCGGATCCTGCTCGTGGGCCTGGCCTACAAACGCAATTCCCGGGACATCAGGAAATCACCCGCGATCGCCGTCGCCAAGCGGCTCGACGATCTGGGCGCCGATCTGCGCGCGATCGATCCGCTGGTCAGTGACGACGAGGTCCCCTGCTTCATCCGGATGGTGCCGTGCGAGTCGCGTCAGGTCACCGACACCGATCTGGTCGTCGTGCTCGCCGACCACGACGCGATCGATTGGGGGCTGTTCGAAAAGTACGCCGATCGTGTCCTCGATACCCGCAACCGATTGCGCTCGACATCTGCAACGCGGTTGTAGCCGGCGAGCGTCCTGACCGACGAGATCAACCGGCCAAAACCCTGGTCATGAACGCGTGATGCTCCAGACCCTCTGCCAGTATCGAGTCGATCCGGTCAGCGGTGATGGGAATAAGCGCGGCATCTGCGGTATTCCCCGGAATAGCCCGGAGGGTGTCCCGCACTCCCCGCACGCTTTGGTTGATGGACTTCACTGTCGACGTAAGTGAACCTAACAGTAGGATCACTACAATCGCGATGACGACCCCCATGGCTATCGCGGCCCACCAAAAGATGATCTCTTCAGGAGCATAGCCGTCCGGTCCGCCGGCGTACCCAAGCATAAATAGCATCTCAACCTCCAAGTTCCGATATGACGCCCAAACCAATCCTGCACCCGCCACTCAGGCATCCATGTAGCCTAAACCGCTCCTTTCTTCTCCATCGAGGAGACCCATACCCCGTGAAGGAACCAAAGAAGGTGCAGGTGCTGGAGCGGGCGCAGAGGTAGCTACAGGAGCGGCCTCGGAAGGATCCACATAGGGAGCTCCTTTAGCGGCGGCGATACGATCAGCGTCATCGCACAGCAGTGGCAGTGCGCCTAATACTGAGGTACTGGTTTCGTTGATTCGCACGACACCAGGCCCTATCGCCTTGGCCTGGTGAGAAATAGTTTTCACGTTCTGCACGCAGTCGTCGAGGTCGTCGGCGGTGCTGTTGAGCAGCGCGCCGATCCTGAAGAGGAAGAACGCCAGGGCAGCGATCAGCAACGCGATGACGACGACCGTTAAGACGGTAAGAGTCATCTCTCATCCTTTCCATCGGGGTCTCGAAACTTGGTTACGGTCAACGCGGCCCGGTGGGTCACCTGGCCGTCGATCACCACGACGCCAGCGGTCGGTCCCGCGGTGAGGCCACCGTCGGGTGCGGTCGGTTGGGCTGCCGCGGTGGGGATGGTGGAGGCTGGCCGGCGGAGGTAGCGAGCAGGCCGACCATGGGCCGGGCACGTGTCGAACGTCATCTACAGCCACCTCAACCGACGGTGATCACCCAAGCTCATAGTGCTATCAGTAGATGCGGTTGGTCAAGTCGAACTGATTCTCATCTGCGGAGTATATTAGCCTGAGAGATCCGCATCGGCGGAAAAATACGGTCAGGAGGTTGCCGGGGTTAGCCGTGATCACCACGGCTGGCGGCCTGCGGTGGACAGTTGCTCTGTTTCGGTGGCCCCGGGCATGGATGCCCAGCACCCCGGACGACGATGAGCAGGACCAGCTACTGATCAGTAGCTCATCTGGATCCGCTGAGCGGGAGGTTGGTCGATGCTCGCCACACGGGTGGCAGTGCTCCTTGAGCGCTACCAGCCGGGACGGGCGCTGCGGTCGATCGAGGCTTCCGCCGGGCTTCCGGCGGCGAGCCTGGCCGGATGGGTCGACCGAACCGCGCCTCTCGCGGCCCCACCGCCCCGGCGTCGGTGGACATGATCCGCCGCGTCGCTGAGGCCATCGGAGCGCCGCCGTCGGTGGTGTCCGACTTTCCCGAGCCGCTCGGCCACAGCCATGGTGAGCGAGGAGGCCCGGAGGGATCGGTGGGTGGCTTAGCTGCCCCAGACCTGCGGGTTGAGTAGCTGCACGGGCTGCTCACCGCGCATGACCTTCACCACGATCTCCGCTGCTAGCACCGCGCTCGCCGTCCACACGCCGTGGGTGTTCGCGGCGCTGTGCGGGGTGAGGACGACGTTGTCCAGTTCGGCCCAGCGTGGATCGGTCATCGGCTCGGTTGTCCAGGCGTCGATTCCGGCCCCGGCGATCTGGCCGGATTTCACCGCCGCGTACAGGGCGTCCTCGTCGACCAGGTTCCCGCGGCCGGTGTTGATCAGAAAGGCGGTGGGTTTCATCAAGGCCAATTTTGCGGCATCGACGATCCGCTCGGTCTCGGGCATGGCCGGCAGATGGAGCGTCACGAAGTCGCTCTGGGCGAACACCTCGTCGATTCGCATCAGCTCGATACGATGTTCCTCGACGAATTCCATGACGGGGTAGGGCTCGTGGGCGATCATCCGCATGGCAAAGCCGAGCGCCCGCAGCGTGACGGCCCGGCCGATCCGGCCCAGCCCGACGATGCCCAAGGTCGCGTGCCACATGTCGACGCCGCGCTGCGGCTGCCACTCGCCGCGCCGCATAGCCCGATCGTGCCGCGAGATCCCGTGCGCTAAGTCGATCATCAACCCGATCGCGTGGTCGGCGACACCCCCGTCGGTGGTGCCCGGGATGGTCGCGACCAGGACACCGCGCTCAGTGGCCGCCTCGACGTCGACGGTGTCGAAGCCCACCCCGAAGCGCACCACCAGTCTCAGCTCGGGACAGGCGTCGAAGACCTCAGCGGTGTAGAGCTCCTGACCTGCGATGGAGGCCGCGCAGCCGCGCAAGCTGTCGATCACCTCAGCCACCGGCGTGGCCCGCCGTCCGGATCCGCAGCGCAGCTCCAACCCGGCAGCATGCAGCCGGGCGGGAATCTCTCCGAGTTCTTCGGCCGGCCGAGTCAGGTTCACCGCAACCATCGCCATGCTCCAAGTACCTCCAGGTCTGGTGGCGCCCCCCGACCTGCAATCGTAATTCGCCGGAAGCGCCGCCGTTACTCCTTTCAGGTGAAGGTGGGCAATGAGTGCTGGATACTGGGTGCAGGGGCGAGTGCAGCTAGACCGCAAGTTGGCGTGCCGAGCTGGCCGGACTCCAGCCGCCTGAGGGACTCTACCTTCTCCTGGTGGATCTCCAGTTGAAAGCTGGCCTTCTTCGCGCTTTCCGTCACAATTTGGTCGAGGTCGCTCACTTTGTCTACCGTTAAGTAGAGAAAGAAAAAGGGAGTACTGTTTGCCATCCGGCCAGTTGTTGACGACCGCGCACGGTGTTTTCTTTTTCCGGACGACTCAACTTGGCTGCGACCATGAGGCGAAGAATATCGCGGTCAGCTACGGAAGCGTGCGATCCGATCCCGCCGGCGCTACCCGATGGCGGCCAGCTTGAGCTTGTGCCCGAACGGCGTGCTCACGCCTTGATCAGGCGAGGTGTCATGCGATTACCGTCCCGCGTCGGCCAGCGTGGCAACACTGCCGACGGTCACCCTTCCGGGGTGACATCTGTCAGCGTGGTGCGCGGTCACCGAGCAGGGCGGCGGGGTCGTAATGCAGTCGTTTCTGGACTGGGGGATTCACTATGGCCAGCACGTCAGCGATGTCCCGCCCAGCGGTGCCGGAACCGAACAGATCGCTGCTCTGGTAGCGGCCGTGGGCGATCTGGTCTCGGGCCGCAGCGGCGATCTCGGCCGGGTCGTGCGAGGTGAAGAATACGTTCGGGCCGCATTCGCGGCTTTCCTGGCGGGTGCCGATGCTGACGGCCGGTGTACCGAGATAGGCACCTTCACGCAGCGCCGCCGACGAATTGCCGATCATGCAGGCGCAGTGGGTCATCAGCCGGGCGAAGTCCTCAGGCGGCAGATTGCTGAAGAACTGGCAGCGTTGCGCCAGACCTTGCTCCCGGAACCACCGGATCCCGGAGGCGACCTCGGCGCTGCCGGCGTCCACATTCGGCCAGAACACCAGCGCCTGCATCCCGATCGAGGAGACCGCGCGCAACGTCGCGGTCATCTGATCAAGACCGTGGCCGTACTCGGTCGTCACGCCGTGCTGCATCACCAGCAGGAAGGGTTGCTCAGGATCGATCGGCGAACCGGCGCCGCAGTGGTGGCGCAACGTGTCGCGGCGGGTGCCCGGGCGGGCCCGGGCCGCCAGGTCGATCGACGGGCACCCGACGTTGAACACAAACTGCGGATCTTCTCCCATCGCCAGGACGCGGCGGGCGCTGAGTTCGGTAGCCGGGAAATGGATATGGGACAGCTTGGTGATGGCGTGCCGGACGCTCTCATCGATTGATCCGGACACCTCACCACCTTGGGTGTGGGCGACGCGAATGTTCATATAGGCGCCCGCGATCGCCGTCGCGATCGTTTCGAAACGGTCCGCCACGGTGACCACGATGTCCGGTTCGAGTCGCTCGAACGCGGTCGGCAACTCCAGCAGGCCAAGTCCGGTGGATCGGGCCATGGTCGCCGGCGTTTGACCCTCGATGATGAACGGGACCTTGGCGTCCGGCGTGAAACCGGTGGTTTCGAGTACCTCCACCGCGCAGCCGAAGCGTTCCAGCAGCGCGGACGCGGCGGCGATCACCTGCAGTTCCAGCGCCGGGTGGTCGCGTACGGCCTCCAGGACCGTCGTGATCCGCGCCAGATTGGCCCGGCTGGCGACGACGACGCAGATCTTCTTGCGACGATCAGGCACGTCGGTGCCTCCTGGAAAAGACGGAAGGGAAGACAACACGTGCCGAGAGCGGATCCTACCGTGACCGCCCCAGTTCTTCGCAGCCCTGATGTCGCCGAGTTCGACAGGACGGCTGTTGATCGAGCAACGGGCCGCCTTGCTGTCGAACTCGGCGACACCAGGGTGAGTGAGCCAGTGGCGGGTGGCGCCAGCGCCTAGATCCTGCTCAAGAATTGCGCGGCGGCGATCTCCAGGGTTGGCCAGTCGGGCTCGGTGGGCGGGCCAGGGGTGAGCACGAAACCGCGATGACCATCCTCGGACAATCGCTGCGCGATGATGGTGAAGCCGGCCAGATCGAACAAGGCCGCCACGGTCGGACCAGTGAGGTAATAAGGATGATCGATCTTGACTGCCCGCTCGATGCGACCGGTCCGGCGCAGCAGGACCTCGATGTCGACGACATCGACGAAGGCGCAGCCATCGGGGGCCGTCATCTGGCGCAGTGCCGACACTGCGCCGCGCAGGTCGAGCAGGTGGTCAATGGTCTGGCACAGCAGCACCAGATCCCAGGTCCGAGGTCCTGGATCGAAATCCTCGACGAGCCCGCCGATGGTCTCCATACCTGCGGCCCGCGCGATCGCCAGCTCGTCCGGTGCGGGGTCGAGGACGGTCACCTGCGCGTTCAGGCGGCTGGCCAGTACCTTGGCGACCACACCCGTTGAGCCACCGACGTCGAGGATGGTGCGAGGCGTCGAGGGCAGCAGCGGGAGCAGGAAGGGTGCCAGCTCGGCGGCGTAGGCGCGCTGGTCCTGCTGCACGGTCCGGGCGTCGATTCGGCGGCCGTGGTATGCCGAGACCAGCGGGCGGTAAATCTTGGAGTAGAAGTGCTCGTACTGCACATCGCTGAGCCTCGGGCAGAGGTAGCCCAGCCCGCAGCGCTGGCACACCACGAGGGTGGCCGGGTAGCCGTAGCGGTCGCGGTGCGAGACCGCCACTCCACGGTCGGGTGTCCCACACAAGTTGCACTCCGCGGGGTGCACCGTGGCCAACGCTCCATAATTGTAACCAAGCGCAGCTATTCGCTCACGTATCACCGTTCGTAACATCATATTCACCCATTCGGGACCTATGGGAAGTGCGTAGCGTGACTGTACTCGACTGGCACCGGCGTGTCGCGATAATCGGCGAGGTCGGCCAGGCGCACGACGGCAGCTTGGGCACGGCCCATGCATTCATCGACGCCATCGCCGACGCTGGTGCTGCTGCGGTGAAGTTCCAGACGCACATCGCCGCGGCCGAAAGCCGGACCGACGAACCCTGGCGGGTCAAGTTCAGTTACGTCGATGACACCCGCTACGAGTACTGGAAGCGGATGGAGTTCACCGCGCAGGAGTGGGCGGGGCTGCGGCAGCATGCGCAGGATCGCGGGCTGGCCTTTCTCAGTTCCCCGTTCTCGCTGGAAGCGGTCGAACTGCTGCGCCGGGTCGGCGTCGCGGCCTGGAAGATCGCCTCGGGTGAGGTCGCCAATCCGCAGTTGCTCGACGCGGTGGCCCGGACCGGTGAGCCGGTGCTGCTCTCCAGCGGGATGAGCGGCTGGGCCGAGCTCGATGGCGCCGTCGCGCGGCTGCGCGCGGCCCATGCCGGACCACTGGCCGTCCTGCAGTGCACCTCGGCCTACCCGGTTATGCCGGACCGGGTCGGGCTCAACGTGCTCCAGGAGATCCGGGAGCGCTACGACTGCGCCACCGGGCTCTCCGACCACTCCGGGACGATATTCCCGGCGCTGGGCGCGGTCACCCTCGGCGCGCGGGTGATCGAGGTGCACGTGACGCTCTCGCGCGAGATGTTCGGCCCGGACGTGGCGGCGTCGGTGACCACTGCCGAGCTCCGCCAGCTCGCCGACGGCATCCGCTACCTCAGCGCAGCGCTCGCCGCACCCGTCGACAAGGACGAGATCGCGGCTGAGCTGGCGCCGATGCGCGCGCTGTTCGGCCGGTCTCTGGTCGCCCGCGGTGCGCTGCCTGCCGGGCACGTGCTGACCGCAGGCGACCTGATCGCCAAAAAGCCGGCCGGCGGCATTCCCCCGAACCGGCTCGGGTCCCTGATCGGCCGCCGCCTGCGCCGGCCGGTCCAGCCGGATGAACCCCTCGAGGACTGTGATATCGAGGACCGGTGATATCGAGGACCGGTGATATCGAGGACCGGTGATATCGAGGACCGGTGATATCGAGGACCGGTGCGGCGGTGGCCCTGACAGGAATCAGGGCCACCGCGCGACCAGTTGATGGGTGACGACCTACCTGACGCTACAGAAGACCCCCCAGGAGTCCACCGCCGTAGTAGCCGTAGCAATCGCGGTAGTAGTAGCTGTAGTCGTCGTAGTAGCAGTCGTACCGGCAGTCGTCGTGGTGCCAGCTCTTGTGGTGACCACCGTGCTCGTGGTGATCATCGTGGTGATTGTCACCACCCATTGCGAAAATACTCGAGATGAACATATCGCTCCCTTTACCGTCGGCGGAGGAGCCATACAGGCCCAAACAGTGGGACCACTGTCGAAGAGTTGCGCACAACCCCCTGTGAGCGTGGCATTGTGACGTGCCGCCGGTCAGACCGCGTCTATCGTCAGGCGCCGGCCTATCGTCAGGCGCCCGTGAGTGACATCGCTCATCGTGACGAGCCGTCCCCCGACGCATGACATGACAGCTTGTCAACCCAATATTCCGGTCGCCCCCCAGGCGATCCGCTTGGCTCCCCCTACTGTGCGTGATCAACCGCAGCTAGACGGTATGCCATGTGGGTGTCATTTTGCAACAACTACTTTACGTAGTGAGGAGCGAACTTTCTGTGACGCCCTTCTGTACTGGCCGGGACCTGCCGATTGTGCGCCGCGCAAATGATCACGGTTAGTGTCGACGAGTTCGACCCCAGGGCTGTCGTATCGAGCGCGAACAGCCCTCCTGTCGAACTCGGCGACATCAGTGCGGTTGGACACGGCAGTACTTCGGTCGCGCTGTACCGCACGCCGACGCAGCGATACCGTTCAGCTCTGATCCGCTTCGCCTGGGGCTGCTTTGTTATGCGCACCGTATTGTGTCGAGTATGAAGCCAAGTAGCGACTTCCCGGCCGGTTTCGGTCTGCGGGTGACCAAGTACGGATCCGACGCCCGGGTGGTCACGGTGGTAGGTCAGATCGATGCTCCAGCAGGGCTGGAACTGGCCAATTTTTTGTTCGCTCAGCTGGCTGCGGCGCGGGTCCTGATTGTGGACCTCGATGGTGTGCAGCTACTCGGACCAGCTGGACTGTCCGCGCTGTTCGAGACAAATGAACTCGCTGCTCAACAAGGTCGGGCACTGCCATTGGTGTGCCACTCGCGAATGGCCAGCTGGGCACTGGAAGCCGCCGGGCTGCGGGAGAACTTCACGTTCGCAGACAGCGTGGCGGACGCGGTGCAAGATCCACGTCGCATGCCGGGTGTTATTGACGTGGGAATCGCGCGGCGGCGTCAGCAACGCCGACCCCGCCGCTCACGACGACGGGCCGGCGTCGTTACCCGGGGCGTTGTACTACGAAGCGGACGCGAAGCGGGCTGAGTAGGGCTTTGAATCGTGCTCAACGTGCCTCCGTCGGCCAGGACGACCGCCAGGACCGATCTTCGCTGGTGTAGGCGACGACGCTGTCCGGCAGCCGGCCTTCGACCACCTGCGCCACTGTCGTCAGCTCGAGGATGGCACGCAGGCTGGCCCGCACCGCCACCCAGACGTCCTGCAGGTGCCGCGCCGCCCCCTCGTAGGCATGGCTCTCCGGGCGCTGCCCCCGGACCAGCGCCAGCGGGCCGTCAGTGATCCGGATGACTTCGGCCAGGGAGATCTCGCAGGCCGGCCGGGCGAGGCGGTGCCCACCGTCGGGACCTCGACGGCTCTCGATCAACCCGGCCCGGCGCAGCTCGACCAGGATGCCGTCGAGGAAGGTACGGGGGATCCCCTGCGCCGAGGCGATCTCGTCGGCCTTGACGGTGCACTGACCCGGGGCGCTCGCCAGAACACACAGCGCCCGCAGCGCGTAGTCCGCTCTCGCCGAGATCTGCACACCGCCATCTTTGCGCACTTCTCCGGCTGATACCCCGAGCCCGGCAGTTTGTTGACTATATGACTCAGGAATGTCAGCATCGGAAGATGCGCACCCGCTTCCCGGCTGACCGGTTCGTCCGGCCGATGCTGGTCCGGCGGCTGCATATCGACCTCATGCGCACCGTCACCGCCTGCTGTCCGACCGGTTACTGACCCCGGTCCGCTCCGCGCCGCTACTGCTGGCCGCATGCGCTCAAGTCATCAGGCAGGTACCCGATCGTGCACGTCACTGTCTCGCTATCCGTTGCCGGACTGCTGGTGGGACTCCTTGTCGGCCTCACCGGCATGGGCGGCGGAGCGCTGCTCACCCCGTTGCTCGTGCTGTTCTTCCGGGTCGCGCCGCTCGCCGCGATCTCCAGTGACCTGCTCACCTCGCTGGTGATGAAGCCGGTTGGCGGCGCCGTGCACCTGCGCCACCGCACGATCAACTGGCGGCTGGTCGGCCTGCTTGCGGTGGGTTCGGTGCCCTCGGCATTCGCCGGTGCCCTGCTGATCAGTTCGATCGGGCACCGGGCCGGTGTGCAGGACGATCTCAAGATGATCATCGGTGTCGCGCTGTGTGCCTCGGTGGCCATGATGGTGCTACGGCAGCTGCTGGATCGCCGGGCCCGCCACCGCGACGCCGATACCGGCGTGCTGGACAGCGCCGTAGTTCCGCTGGTCATCCGCCCGCTGCGCACGCTGGCGATCGGGGTGGTCGGCGGGTTCACGGTGGGCATGACCTCGGTCGGGGCCGGCTCGGTGATCATCGCCTTGCTGCTGATGGCCTACCCCACGCTGCGGCCCGCCCAGCTGGTCGGCACCGACATCGTGCAGGCCATCCCGCTGGTGGCCGCCGCGACGGTGGGGCATCTGCTCTTTGGCAACGTTGCGTTCAACCTCACCGCCGCGCTGCTGTTGGGCGCGCTGCCCGGGGTGTACCTCGGCGCCCGGATCTCCGCCCAAGGGCCGGCCGTCGTCATCCGGCCGGTGATCGTGGCGGTGCTGCTCGCTTCAGCGCTAGCGCTGCTCAAGGTGAGCATCCTGATCGTCCTCATCGGGGCGATCACCGGCCTGGTAGCGATGGTCGTGCTGCACCCACGGGTCAGCGGTGCGGTGCACGGAAATCAGGAGCCGCGATGCGTAGGTGAGGTCACACCCGCACCAACAGGGCTCCCGGGTCGATGCGCATCCGCATCGCCCGCACGTCGCCCACCGGGTCGCCGTCGAGTTGGGCCTGCTGTGGGGCCTCCGCGCTGAGGATGATGATACGGCCCTGCCAGTGCTGCACGATCCGGTGACCAAGGCGCTGGCGGGTCAGTACCCGTGCAGTCACCGCCAGCCATCCGCGGATGCTCCTCGGCCCGATGCACACGACATCCAGCAACCCGTCGTCCAGCTTGGCCGCGGGCAGCAACAGCAGGCCGGCAAGAAGCCTGCCGCAGTTGCCGACCACCACCATGCGGACTTGACGGGGCAGCTCGGGCTGGCCATCCACGATCAGGGTGATCGGGGCCCTCGGACCCTTCAGTGCGCGCACTCCGGCGACGACATACGCCAGCCAGCCCAATCGAGCCTTCAACCGGCGAGGCGCACCGGCCATGATCGCCGCATCGAAGCCCATTCCGGTCATCACCAGGAACGCGTGCTCGTCGTCCCGGTCGTCGATGAGCACCCAACCGATGTCGATCGCCCGATTACTTCCGGACAACGCAATCCGGGTGGCTTTGACCGGGTCGTTCAGCACGATGGAGAGGTTGCGGGCCAGTAGGTTGGCGGTACCCGTGGGCAACAGACCCAGCGGAATGCCCGATCCGGCGAGGACCTGCGCGACGTGGCGAATGGTGCCGTCCCCGCCGCAGGCGAGCACCACGTCGGCGCTGGCGTCCAGTGCGATACGGGTCTGACCGCCACCGGGGTCCTCGACGGTGGTCGGTAGCCACAGCGGTGGGGCCCAGCCCAATTCGGCGCACACCATAGCAATCTTGGTATGAAGCTTCGCCAGATCGTTGACATTGATGGGGTTGACCACCACTGCTGGCAACGGGCGCTTCGGCAGCGCGTGGGGTGCCGGCTCGGGGTCCACCCGGCGCACCACGCGGCGGTCGCCGTCTGGTCGCGAACCCAGTGTCGTGCTCACCGCGCCGCGCGCTCCCAGGCGCTGCGCCGCACGGCGAGCAGTCGTTGGGTCACGGTCACCAGTTGTAGCCCAGCGAGCAGCCACAGCGCGACATCGAGCGCGAAGGGTACGCCCAGGCCGGTCAAGCCGGCGCCGACCAGCGCGATGATGTAGCGCTCGGCGCGCTCGACCATCCCGCCGTCCACGGACAGGCCGCAGGCTTGCGCCCGAGCTTTGATGTACGAGATGACCTGCGCGCTGACCAGGCACGTCAGCGCAGCTGCGGCCAGCAGCCGGTCGCCGGCGACCACAAAGCACCACCAGGTCAGCCCGACGAACAGCGCACCGTCGGCGACCCGGTCACAGGTGGCGTCCAGCACGGTCCCCCATGGGGTACCGGATCCGCGGGCCCTGGCAACTGCCCCGTCGAGCACGTCGAGCAACACGAACACCGTTACCGCAATGGTGCCCGCCAGCAGCTGGCCACGCGGGAAGAACCACAGCGCGG
>JBOHFK010000138.1:0-14872 GCA_050699635.1 Pseudonocardiaceae bacterium
GCGGCTACCAGGACCGCGGCGGCCGCGGCGGTCAACTCCCGGAAGCGAGGCCGCGACGGCTTGGGGAGAGGCCGGGCCGGCGGCGCCGGGGGTGTCAGTGGCACGACCGGAGCCGTCCACTGGTCTCCGGTGACACTGAGTATCCGCTGTTCCAGCTCAGCACTGGGAATCACCTCCGGGACGGACAGGCCCAGCATGGCGCCGACCTCTCGAACCTGCGAGGTCACCCACGCGCAGATCGGGCAGACCGGCAAGTGTGCCGCGATGAGGGACTCCTCCGCGGGCTCCAGGGAGTGCAACGCCCAGCCGACCGCCAACTCGTCGTGCGGGCAGCCATCGTCGTGGCGCTGGTCGTTCATCGGTTCACCTCCCTCACCATGCGCGCCTCGGTCACCAGGGTGTCGGGCCCCAATTGATCGGCCAGCAGCGAGCGCAGCCGCTGCACAGCGGTGAACATGCGGGACTTCACCGTGCCCAGCGGGACACCGGTTAACACTGCGATCTCACGCTGCGTGTGTCCACCGAAATAGGCCAGCGCGAGCACCTGCCGCTGCTCGGTCGGCAGCCGATGCAACGCCGCACGCACCTGACCGGCCGCGACCCGTGCCATCGCCGCCTGGTCGGCGCCCGGTACCGGCGTTGGCGACCAGTCCTCGCCGGCCTCCGGCGCAGCGACCATGCGCCGCCGGATGGTGCTTTCCCGCCGCACTGCATCCACCGCTTTGTGGTGGATTAACGTAAGCAGCCATGTGGCGAAGCCGCCCCGCGATGGGTCGAACCGGGATGGATCGCGCCACAGCGTCAGGAACACCTCCTGCACCACGTCCTCGGCCAGACCTTCGTCGGCGCAGATCCGGCGGGCCAGCGAGTAGCAGGGCCGGCCGAAGCGCTGATAGAGCTGGGCCAGTGCCGCCCCGTCGGCCTCTCGGAGGCGTTTCACAAGTTCGGCGTCGGAAGGTCCTTCGGGCAGATTGGGAACCGGCGCTGCCGGCCCCGGAGTACCTTGCCATCGGTCAGGCCGTGGGGCACTTGATCGAGCCTCGTCGGCCACCAGACAGATCCTCACGTCGTACCTACGCCGGGCACCACCAACCGGTTCAGGCTAGTTGCCCCAGATTATTCCCGCAGACGGCGGCAGGCAGCCACCGCGAGCGACGAGCATGCACCTCGGGTGAGCGTTTCTGCCCCGTCCGGGTGGTCTGCCTTAGGCATCCGGGCGTAGCTGAACCGTTTCCCCGTCACACCCGCCAAAGTCAATCGTTTCAGGTCCGAAGGCGCAGAAAGGAGCGATAACAATGCGTAACGACCATGTGACCCTGCGTTCGTCGGCAGTCTTCGATCTGTTGGCGCCACGCACTCCTGCGGTGCCGGTGCAGGTTGCTCTCCGTTACGACACTCGTGACCCCTACGCAATCGTCGCTGCTTTCCGCACCGGGCGGGCCGGCTGGGTCGAGTGGGTGTTCTCTCGTGATCTACTCGCAGATGGTCTGATCGCCGAAGCGGGAGAGGGCGACGTGCGCATCCGGCCAGGCACCGGTGATCCGGAGATCGTCGTGGTGGAGCTCAACTCCCCCTCCGGCCACGCTACCTTCGAGGCCAGCGCGCAACGGCTAGCCGAGTTCCTCGACGCCAGCTACGACGTCGTCCTGCCCGGGGACGAGACCTTGTGGATGAACGTTGATCATGCGCTCGACCGGATGATCGCCAACGAACTGCCGTGAGTTCGGGGGCGGCTTGATCCCGGCTTCCCGCGTCGGCTAGAGTCCTGTCACGCGGCAGGGGGGTCGGCCAGATCTCACCGTAAGCATGCGGACGTAGCGCAGCTGGTAGCGCATCACCTTGCCAAGGTGAGGGTCGCGGGTTCGAATCCCGTCGTCCGCTCTGTGCGGTCCTCCACGCTGGGCCGCCCCCAGGGGCGGGTCTTCCGGTCGGCGAGCTCAGGCCGAGGGAAACCTTCCGGTTTGCAAGGCGTGGCGGAGTGGCCGAGTGGCTTAGGCAAGGGCCTGCAAAGCCCTGTACGCGGGTTCGATTCCCGCCTCCGCCTCGGGCGATTAGCTCAGTGGGAGAGCGCTACCTTGACACGGTAGAGGTCACTGGTTCAATCCCAGTATCGCCCACCAGCGTTACCACACGTCAGAAGGGCTCCCAGTTACTCTGGCAGCCCTTTTTCGGCCTATGGGTGCCATGGCATGGAGCCATCAACTGCGAGATAAACCGCGACAACGGCGGGGGCAACGTCCACGAGGCGTTCGGTTGAGCATCAGGACCAAAGTCGCCAAGTGGAACCTTTGCAGCCTTGGCGCTCGCGCAGACCGCCAAGTGGAACCTTTTGCACCGTGAGCGTGCACGCGGCTCCACCCTGCCCTTCGAGACCACACTGCCCAAGGCCGGCAACTGGCGACTGTTCCTCCAGTTCCAAACCGGGGGATCGCTGCACACCGCGGAGGTAACTCCCCCTTCGGATAACCCGGCCAGGCCGGGTCCACCTCACCAGGCTCAGGTGCAGGACCCGCCCTCGCCTGGCCGCGGGGCCCGGCAGCAGGTGCCGACATCCTGACCGGTAATACCTATAGGGGGTATGGGTTATAGTAGATGAGGTTGGCGAACGCGCCGACGCTGGGTAGCGGCCAGCGCCGGCGGGAAGGACAGCAGTGAGCGCGCTCAACGCGATCGGACAGAGCCTCTACGAGGCGTTCTCGATGTTCTGGGAAACCCTGTGGGCGCTGGTGGTGGGCTTCGGCCTGTCCGGTGCGGTCCAGGCCTTCGTCAGCCGGGGCCAGATGCGCCGTGCCCTCGGAGATCACCGGCCAGCGACTGTGGGCAAGGCCGGGCTCCTCGGTATGGCGTCATCGTCCTGCTCCTACGCTGCCAGCGCGCTGGCCAAATCACTGTTCGCCCGCGGCGCGGACTTCACCTCCTCGATGGTGTTCATGTTCGCCTCCACAAACCTCGTCGTGGAGCTGGGCATCGTGCTGTGGCTGCTGCTGGGCTGGCAATTCGCCCTCGCGGAGTTCGTCGGTGGTGCCATCATGATCGTTTTTCTTGCCCTGGTAATGCCGCGAGTCATCACCCGCCGGGACGTCGAGGCCGCCCGCGCCCGACTGAACGCCGGCCAGGTCGAGCCGGACGGGCATGACCACCAGCCGAGGCCGCTAGCCGAGCGGATCCGCAGCCGGGCAGGCTGGTCAGACGCCGCCGGCTACACGATCAGCGATCTGACCATGCTGCGAAAAGAGCTGCTCATCGGGTACCTCGTCGCCGGATTCGCCACCGTGCTGGTGCCCAATGCGGTGTGGCAGTCACTGTTCCTCACCGGTCACGGATTCTGGTCCTCACTGGAGAACGTGGCGTTGGGCCCGCTGCTGGCGATCCTGGCGTTCGTCTGCTCAATCGGGAACGTGCCGCTGGCCGCAGCGTTGTGGGTTGGGGGGATCAGCTTCGGCGGGGTGATCTCCTTCGTCTTCGCCGACCTCATCACTCTGCCGCTGCTGCTGATCTACCGCAGGTACTACGGCATCCGGCTCACCCTGCGGCTGCTAATGGTGTTCTGGGTGGTGATGAGCACAGCCGGGCTGGCCACCGAATATTTGTTCCGCACGCTGGGCCTGGTGCCCGCCCTACACCCGAAGATAATCGTGATGGCAGGGGTGTCGTGGAACTACACCACCGTCCTCAACATCATCGCCTTGGCAGTCTTTGCGGGCCTGTACTGGCTCTACCGCAGTCGCGAGCGCTTCGGGGGCGGCGCCGGCTACGCCATAGACCCGGTCTGCGGCATGCAGGTCGAAATCGCGGCCGCCCCGGCCACCAGGGTCCACGACGGGCGGCGCTACCACTTCTGTTCCGATCACTGCCAGACCCGCTTCACGGCCCACCCAGATCCCACCGCCGCAGTCAGCCCGAGAAGGTCCCAGTCGTGACAGGTCACCACACCCCCACCTCCGGCGGTTTCGCTTCCGTGCCCTGGGCAGTGGCCGCGGCTGCGACCCTGCACTGCCTGACCGGCTGCGCCATCGGCGAAGTCGCCGGAATGGTCATCGGCACTGCGGCCGGGCTGCACAACGCGGCCACCGTGGCGCTGTCCATTGTGTTGGCGTTCGTCTTCGGCTACGGCCTGACCATGCGCGGAGTAATACGCGCCGGTGTGGGCTTCCATCAGGCACTGACGGTGGCGCTGGCCGCCGACACCGTGTCCATCGCGGTGATGGAGTTGCTGGACAACGCCGTCGTGCTTGCCGTGCCCGGGGCGATGGACGCCGGGTTGGCCAGCATGCTGTTCTGGGCCTCGCTGGCTTTCTCCCTGGTCGTAGCATTCGTTGTCACCACCCCGGTGAACCGGGCGATGATCGGCCGAGGCAAAGGCCACGCGGTCGTGCACGCCTATCACCACTGAACCCTGCCAGAGAGCCGATCCTCCGACGATTCTCCAATCGGCCGGAAATCCACACCGCCCTCCTGTCGCCGAGTTCGACTACAGGGCTGTCGATAGCGGACCGAACAACCCTGTAGTCGAACTCGGCGACACCACATTTCGACTTCTCATCAGGCAAGGCTGGGGACTCGTGGGATGAGGCTGCCGGGCGTATTCGAATCGAGCGGGCCAGGAGGCAACCCGTTGATCACAATCGTCGATCACGGATCCGCTGGCCTGCACGGACGCTTGCGAGGAGGTGAACTGTTGTTTGATCGTGAGGGTTCAACTACAATCTGTGGCTGTGCGCGGATCCCGGGATAGCGACGACTTGGTTCCCCTGCACGAGCCCTTCGAGACGGTGCTACGTGGATTCAACCGACGACAGGTCCTGGACCACCTCGAATCGCTGGATGGTCGCATCGCCATAGCCGCAGCCGATCGGGATGCCGCCTTGGCGCAGGTAGCCGAGCTCAGCAGGGTTGTGGATCATCTGCGATCGGAGAGCGAGCTCCTCGCGCACCTGCGCCGGGAGGCCGACAAGTCGACCTCTGCAGTTGAGCGCATCCTGGCAGCACCAATGGCCGAAGCCAGCGCCCGGATCCAGCGCATCCTGCAGCTGGCCGAGGAGGAAGCAGCTGAAGTCAAGGCCCACGCTGAGGCCGAGATCATCACGAGCCAGGCCCGCGCCGAGCAGCACATCGCCGAGCTGAAGGCCCGCGCCGACGACCAGATCGCGGGCTTGCGAGCTCAAGTCAGCCGCGAAGCCAAGTCTTTGCTCGACCACGCCCGACGGCAATGCGATCAACTCGAGGCGGAATCCGCCGCGCGCCGGGAGGCCGCCGATCGGGATGCCGCGCAGGCGTTCGCCGCGGCGAACGAGAGAATCCGGAACAACGAGTTGCGCAGCCTCGCGGGTTTGCATCTCATGCTGCGGGTGATGGAACAACATCTGACGGATCGGGTGGCGGCGGTCGAGCGGAACGAGTCGGCGCTGCGCGAATTGCACACTCAGGTGGCCAGCGAGGCGACTGTTCTCGACACGTTGCGCGCCGAGGTCACCGCCGCCGTCATCGCCGCGCACCAGCTCTTGACCGAAGCGCTCGGGCAGGTCCGCAAGATTCCGGTCGAGCGGGCGCTCGGCGAGCCGGATCCGCCCCAGCAGCCAGAGGTACCGACTCAGCGCGGTGCCCAGAGCGGCAGGGTGTACCTGCTGAATACCGGTGCCGAGGACCGTCGGTTGCCACGGACCCCCCACTGATCGACACCGGCCCGATTGACACCGGCCCGATTGACACCGGCCCGATCGACGCCGGCCCGATCGACACCGGCATAGCCGCGGGTTTCATCGACACCGACGAGCGCTGGAGCACACACAACTACCACCCGCTGCCGGTGGTGATCTCCCACGGTGAGGGTGCCTGGGTCACCGACGTGACCGGTCGGCGATACCTCGATTTCCTCGCTGGCTACTCAGCGCTGAACTTCGGGCATCGGCATCCTGCCCTGGTGGCCGCGGCGATCGCGCAGCTCGGCCAGGTGACGCTGACCTCTCGAGCGTTCCACCACACCCAGCTCGGCCCGTTCTGCCGCGAGTTGGCCGAGCTGACCGGGACCGAGATGGTGCTCCCGATGAACACCGGCGCCGAGGCCGTCGAGTCCGCGATCAAGGTGGCCCGGTTGTGGGCCCACCGGGTCAAGGGGGTCCCGGACGGGACCGCCGAGATCGTGGTCGCGGACGGGAACTTCCACGGCCGTACCACCACGATCGTGTCGTTCTCCACTGACGAGACGGCCCGGACGGGGTTTGGCCCGTTCACCCCTGGCTTCGTCGTGGTGCCCTATGGCGACCTGGCCGCGCTGCGCGGTGCGATCACCTCCCGGACGGCCGCGGTGCTCCTCGAACCCATCCAGGGCGAGGCTGGAGTCCTGGTACCGCCCCCGGGTTACCTCACCGGAGCCCGCGCGGCCTGTGACGAGACCGGCGCATTGCTGATCGCCGATGAGATCCAATCCGGGTTGGCGCGCACCGGAGAACTGCTCGCGCTGGACCACGACGGGGTCCGAGCTGACCTGTACACCCTGGGCAAAGCGTTGGGCGGCGGGATCATGCCGGTCTCGGCCGTGGTGGGGCGGCGCACGGTGCTGGAGGTGCTGCGGCCCGGCGAGCACGGGTCGACCTTCGGTGGTAACCCGCTGGCCTGCGCCGTCGGCCGCGCCGTGATCGCCCTGCTCTCGAGCGGGGAGCTCCAGTCCCGCTCCCGCGAGTTGGGTGCTCACCTGCATGCGCGGCTGCGCACCCTGGTGGGGCACGGGGTTGCCCGGGTCACCGGGCGAGGGCTGTGGGCCGGGGTGCACCTCGCCCCCGGCGGGCCGACCGGGCGCACGGCGGCGGAAGCGCTGATGGCCCGCGGTGTGCTCTGCAAGGAGGCCCACACCACCACGTTGCGGATCGCTCCCCCGCTCGTGATCACCCAGCATGACCTGGACCTCGGCCTGGATGCCATTATCGACGTTCTCGCCCGCTGAGCCGGCCGGGCGGATCACTGCAGGTTCACCGGGCGGCTGTCAACATCGCGACGCCACCCCGGAACCTAAATGCGAGGCCAAGACCTGCATGCGACAGTCCGTGTGCCACCGGATACTGCGGTGTCTGGTGGCACCGATAGCGCTGCTCGCGGTGCTGACGGCGGGCTGTACCGCAGGCCCCTCCAACCGACCGCCGGTGGCGGTGCGGGACGCAAACCTGCCCCCGCAACACCTCCAGCAGATCCCGCCCAGCACGGTGCCTCTACCACCGGTTGGCGATTACCGTCGTGACTCGCTGCCGTGGCGGGACTGCACCGACACCATCAGCACCGCACTGGGCACGTCCAGCACGCGGTTGGTGGAATGCAGCTACCTCCGGGTCGAGGCCACCGTGTCCCGGCCGACGCTGGGCAACTCCCTCAAGCTGGACCTGACCAGGATCGGCGCCGGCCCCGCCCCGCTGGTGGTGCTCGGTGAGGCATCCGGGGAGCCGGGCACGGTCCGGGCCGCTCGGCTGGCTCAGCAGCTGCCGCCCGCGATGCTGGACCGCTTCACCCTGATCGGGCTTGGCCGCCGCGGCACCGGGCCGGGCGAACCGCTGGACTGCATACCCAAGATCATCCGGGACCGGATTGTCGGCATCGATCCTGACCCTGGTCAGTCCGCACAAGCCGAAGCGCTGCTCGACACCACCCGCACCGCGATCCAAACCTGTGTGCAGGAACTCGGCGAGACGCTCACCACGATCAACTCCACCGGTACAGCCGATGACCTGGAGCAGCTCAGAGCGGCCCTCAACGCGCCCGTACTCAACATCATTTCCCAGGGTGAGGCCTCGCGGTCGGTCATGGATTTCCTGCACCGGTATCCCAACTCAGTGGGGCGGGTGGTGCTGGACGGCGCCGTTGATCCCTCCCTCGACGACGTCGCCTCGGTCGAGGCCGAGCTGGTCGCCGCAGACGCCGCCTTTAACGCGTTCGCCGCCGACTGCGTGGCGCGGGGCTGCCCGCTGGGATCCGATCCTCGCGGCGCGCTGACCGCGTTGGGCGAGACACTGGGTCGAGTTCCCCTCCAGGTGGGGTGGCAGCGGATCAGCACGGGAATCGCCTACCAAACAGTGCTCGGCACGGTTGGCGATCCAGAACGCTGGCTGCTGCTGTCCCAGGCGCTGGCAGCCGCCCGCGATGGTGATGGGACCGCCCTGGCCGCCCTCATCGCGCCGATGTTGAGCGGTGAGCGCGGCTTGCCCGCGCGCTTCGACCCCGCCCTGGCCACGCACTGCAACGACACCCCGACCCGGGTGCCCCCTGAGCGCGCCCAGCAGCTGGCGCACCAATGGCAGCAGCGGTCAGCGTTGTTCGGCCCACTGCTCGCGGCGCAGTTGCTGTGGTGCAGCGCATGGCCGGTGCCCTCGCCACTGCCGGCGGTGCCCCAGGACCGCGCACTGCCGCCGGTGCTGGTGGTGGCCACCACCGGGGATCCGGTGACCCCAGCCGTGGGGGCCAGACGAACCGCCGAGTCATTGTCGTCCGCAACGCTGGTGATCTGGCAGGGCCAGGCGCATGGCGCGCTGCCCCGCAGCCTCTGCACGATGGACCTGGTCACCCGCTTCCTGATGGATGCCTCGATACCGCGGCAGGGCACACTGTGTCCGCCGTAGCGAATCGGAGGAGGTGAGCTGCTCGCATGGCGTTGCGCCCGTCGATCGATCACCCGCCACCCGCCGCGCGCTCGATCGAGCTGTCCATCGGGGGCATGACGTGCGCGGCCTGCGCGGCGCGGGTCGAGCGCAAGCTCAACAAGCTCGCCGGCGTGCGGGCCAGCGTGAACTACGCGACGGAGAAGGCCAACGTGCAGGCGCCATCCGGGGTGGCGGTCGCCGAGCTGATCGCGCAGGTTGAGCACGCCGGTTACCGAGCCGCCGCGATCGAGCCCGAGGCCGGTGCGCCGGAGGAACCATCCGATGCCCCGGTCCGGTACCTGTTGCGCCGACTGGTGGTGGTGCTGCTGCTCGGGGTGCCACTGGGAGACCTGTCGATGACAGTGGTGCTGCTGCCCTCGTCCCGGTTCACCGGGTGGCAGTGGGTGCTGCTGGCGCTGACATTGCCGGTTGTGACGTGGTGTGCCTGGCCGTTTCACCGCAACGCCGCCGTCAATGCCCGGCACGGGTCGACGTCGATGGACACCCTGGTGTCGTTGGGGATCACCGCGGCTACCTGCTGGTCGGTGTACACGATGTTTTTCCACGACGGCGCGGGGAGCCGGATCGACAGCGGCTGGGGACTGATTTTCCGGCCCGCGGGCTCCATCTACCTCGACGTATCGGTCGGCGTGACGATCTTCCTGCTCGGTGGGCGGTTGTTCGAGGCGCGGGCCAAGCGGCGGGCCGGCGGTGCGCTGAGTGGGTTGGCCAGGATTGCGGCGCGAGACGTGTCGGTGCAGCGCGACGATGGGCAGGAGCACCGCATCCCGGTCGCGCAACTACGGGTGGGTGATCACTTCGTGGTGCGCCCCGGCGAGACCATAGCGACCGATGGTGAGGTGGTGGGCGGTCACAGCGGAGTCGATAGCAGCGCGATGACCGGTGAATCGGCACCCGTCGAGGTGTCCGTGGCCAGCCTCGTCATCGGCGGCACCATCGCTCGCAACGGCCGCCTGGTGGTCCGCGCCACCAAGGTGGGCAATGACACCCAGCTGGCCCAGTTGGTGCGGCTGGTGGAGCAGGCGCAGCACGACAAGGCCGGCGTCCAGCGGCTCGCGGATCGCATCTGCGGCGTGTTCGTTCCGGTGGTGCTCGGGCTTGCGACCCTGACCTTCTTCGGGTGGCTGGCCATCGGCGGATCGGTGGAAACCGCGTTCAGTTCGGCGCTGGCAGTGCTGATCATCGCGTGCCCCTGCGCGCTGGGTCTGGCGACGCCGACCGCGCTCATGGTGGCCTCCGGACGCGGCGCCGAACTGGGCATTTTCATCAAGGGCCACCAGGCGCTGGAGTCCGCCAAAGCCATCGACACCGTCGTGCTGGACAAGACGGGCACCATCACCACCGGCCGGATGACGGTGGTCGACGTGGCCCTGCGGGACGGGGCCGAGTTGGACACGGTGCTGCGCCAGGCCGGCGCGGTGGAGGACGCCTCCGAGCATGCCGTCGCTGCGGCCATTACCGCGCTGGCCCGCGCTGGGCTGGGGGGAGTTCCCGCGGTCACGGACTTCGCCAGCCTGTCCGGCCTCGGTGCCCGAGGCGTGGTCGACGGCCAGGAGGTGCTGGTCGGATCGGCACGGCTACTGGCCGAGCGGGGCATCCCGGTGCCAGCCGAGCTGGAGCAGCAGCGTTCGCGGTGGGAGCGGCAGGGTTGCACGACCGTCGTCGTGGCGGTGGACGGCGTCGCCGAAGGTGCCTTTGCGCTGACCGACACGGTACGGCCCAGCGCCGCCGCCGCCGTCGCCGAATTGCACCGGCTCGGGCTGCGCACGGTGCTTCTCACCGGCGACAACAAGGCCACCGCGGCCGCGGTCGGCGCCCAGGTCGGCATCGACGAGATCATCGCTGAGGTGTCGCCGCACGACAAGGCCGCCGTGATCGGGACGCTGCAGGCGCAGGGCCGTTCCGTGGCGATGGTCGGCGACGGCGTCAACGACGCACCCGCATTAGCCCGCGCCGACCTCGGCCTGGCGGTCGTCTCCGGCACCGACGTCGCGCTCGGCGCCGCCGACCTGATCCTGATGCGCAATGACTTGACCGTCGCGCCCCACGCAATCAAGCTCGCTCGCGCCACCCTGCGCACTATTCACGGCAACCTAACGTGGGCGTTCAGCTACAACATCGCGGCGCTGCCATTGGCGGCCTGCGGTCTGCTCAACCCATTGATCGCCGGGGGCGCGATGACGTTGTCCTCGCTGTTCGTGGTGACTAACAGCCTGCGATTGCGCAGGTTCGGGCGCGCCACGAGCCGTGCGGCGGCACACTGAGTCCATCTCCCTGAGTCAAATTGTTCACTCGTGCGAAAACTTGCCGTTCCCCGCAGGCGGGAGAAAGAAAGAAATCACCGGATGATGGGCAACAGGCGTGAGCGATTTGTCACGAGACATCCAGGTCGTCGACGCAGCTGTGACGACCCTCCGGAACGAAATCGAACGCTTCCGTACTGAGCTGCGTACGCTCTGCGAGCGATTCCTCGACGAACAGCCGACCGGCACATCGCACGTAAAGCAGGCGGGGCCGCGAAAGACATTGCCGGCGTCTAGACCGGCTGATTCTGCTCAAACATGCGACCAGCCCGGCAAACGGTGGGGGCCGCTGCCGGGCTGTTCGCCCGCCCGGCCCCCAGAGGGAGATCTCTGCCGAAAGGGGCTCGGGCGTATTGAGGAGGACGCATCCAATGAATCGGCGACCGTGCCGCGGACGTTACTCGTCGACCGATCCTCACGGGACGGAATTGCCCGATAACGCTCCGTGCTGAGATTTTCGCAACTCCCCCCGATCAATGACCCAAACTCTCATCGTCGCTTCGAAAGTGGCGGCCCGGCCCATCCCGTGGGGGAAGGGGATGGGCCGGGCCGCGGAGGGGACCAGGAACCGCGCGGAAGATCACCGCAGGCGAAGTACTCCGGTCCCGCTCGGGAGTGGGGCTTGGTGATGAGCGACCTTCCACCAATAGGATAATCAGCGCGAGCCCGGTTGCGTTAGCCCCCGCCGATACCCGTCTTCTCTTTTGCGCATTTATACGTTCCTTGTTCACCCGCGCATAAGCTTCTAGATCCTCGAAGCCCCACGTAGGGATGGAATGAGCCCGTTCAGGTAGTCCAGGCGGGAGCGGAATGTGCGAAGATCACGGTTCGTGTGCCTACAGCGACACATATTGTCGTTGTAGGCACACGAACCGTGATCAACCTCTGTGCGGGGGATCCGCGGTCGAGCACCAAGGACTGTCGAGCACCAAGGACTAAGGATGTGCCCAGCTAACCCGAGGTGTTCTCGCTGGTGGACCGCTTGGCGCGGCTGGGCTGGACCCGGAGGGGCTCGCCGGGCATTTTCGGGTACTCCGGGGGGTACGGCAGATCGCCGAGATCGTGGTCGCGCTCGTCGCGCACCGCCCAGTCCAGCAACTTCTCCAAGCCGAAGGATTCGCCGTCCAGCCCGGAGTGTGGGTCGCCGCGCTGCGCGAGCAACCCGGGGGCGGTGAGCACGTCGAAGTCGTCCGGCTGAACGTCCGTCAGGTCGTCCCACCTCACCGGCATGGACACCGTGGCCCGTGGGGTGCCGCGCACCGACCAGGCCGAGGCGATCGTGCGGTCCCGGGCGGCCTGGTTGAAATCCAGGAAGACCCGCGCGCCGCGCTGTTCCTTCCACCACGACACCGTGGCCCGTTGCGGGATCCGCCGGGCCACTTCCCGGGCCAGCGCGATCACCGCCCGGCGAACCTGCACGAATGTCCATTCCGGGCGGATCCGCACCGCGACGTGAATCCCCCGGCCTCCGGATGTCTTCGGGTAGCCGACCAGCCCCGCCTCAGCCAGCACCTCACGGAGCACCCCGGCCACCATGACGGCGTCGGTGAAACCGGTCCCCGGTTGGGGATCGAGATCAACCCGCAACTCGTCGGGATGGTCCAGGTGGGGGCGGCGCACCGGCCACGGGTGGAAGTCGAACGTGCCCAGGTTCGCCGCCCAGGCGAGCACGGCGGGTTCGGTGGGGCAGACCTCGCGGGCGGTGCGCCCGGAGGGGAACGTGATCTCGACCGAATCCACCCATTCCGGGGCGCCGCGGGGCACCCGCTTGGCGTAGAACGCCTCCCCGGTCACCCCGTCCACGAAGCGCTTCAGGGTGACCGGGCGCTGCGCGAGGACCCGCAGCAGCGGCTCGGACACCGCGAGGTAATACTCCACGACCTGCCGCTTGGTGATGCCGCGCTCCGGGAAGTACACCTTGTCGGGGTTGGAGACCCGCACGGTGCGCTCGCCTCCCGGCCCGGGCACCGCGAGCTCGAGTGCGTCACTACGGCCCACAACCGGCAAGTTACCGCATAACACCCACCGGATTGGGTTACCGTGGTGCGGTGGCGGGAAGCGACCCTGGGCAACTGGACGAGCCGGAGCGGCGGCGGCTGGACGACGACCTGATCGGGCTGGATCGTAACGATCCCGAAGTGCGCGCCTTCCGCGAGCATCTGGAGCGCGCCCACCGGGCATATCCCGGTTTCACCGTCGAGGGTTACCTGTCCGGTGTCACTGACTTCGCCGACTCCGCCAACCGCGCCCAAGGGCTCCGGCGGGTAGCGGCCGTCGTGGTGGTGGCGCTGATTCTGGTCACCATGGCCGATGCATTGTGGGAGATCACGACGGTCGTCGTCACCACGCTGCTGGGGTAACGCCGGTGACTGCTGCTCGCGTAGCGTGTTGGCTATGGATCCGGTCAAGGGCGTGACGCCCAAGGTCGTCAAGTCCGACGCCCAGTGGCGCGAGCAGCTCACCCCCCAGGAATACGCCGTGTTGCGCCGGGCTGGCACCGAGCCGCCGGGAACCGGCGAGTACGAGCACACCAAGACCCAGGGCGTCTACGAGTGCCGAGCCTGCGGAGCGGAGCTGTTCCGCAGCGACCACAAGTTCGAGTCACACTGCGGGTGGCCCTCGTTCTTCACCTCGCTGGCCGGTGATGCGGTGCTGCTGCGGGAGGACCGCAGCATGTTCATGAAACGGGTCGAGGCGCTCTGCGCCACCTGCCACAGCCACTTGGGGCATGTCTTCGAGGGTGAGGGCTACGACACACCCACCGATCAGCGCTACTGCATCAACTCGATCTCGCTACGCCTGGTACCCGACGACGGGGAGCCCGCCGGCTAAGGCAAGGCCCTTAAGGCAAGGCGGCGACCAGCTCGGCGACGGGCACCCGGGGGCCGGTGAAGAACGGCACCTCCTCGCGCACGTGCCGCCGGGCCCGGCTGGCCCGCAGCGCGCGCATCAGATCGACGATGCGGTGCAGCTCATCAGCCTCGAACGCGAGGATCCACTCGTAGTCGCTCAACGCGAAGGACGCGACGGTATTGGCCCGCACGTCGGGATAGTCGCGGGCCTGCATCCCGTGCTCGGCGAGCAGCTCGCGGCGCTCCGCGTCGGGCAGCAGGTACCACTCGTAGGAGCGCACGAACGGGTAGACGCAGACATACCGCTTAGGCTCCTCACCAGCCAGGAACGCCGGCACGTGGCTCTTGTTGAACTCCGCGGGGCGGTGCAGCGCCACCGTTGACCACAGCGGCGCGCTGACCCGGCCCAGCGCGGTGCAGCGGCGCAGATCGGCGTACCCGGCTTGCAGCGCCTCGATCTCCTCGGCGTGCCACCAGATCATCCAGTCCGCGTCCGCCCGCAGTCCGGCGAGGTCGTAGACCCCGCGTACCGCCACACCCTTGCCGTCCAGCGCCTCGAGGTAGTGCTGCGCCTCGCCGGCCGGCTCAGTGCGGTCTGCGGGCAACCGACCGGGTTCGACCCGGAAGACCGACCACATCGTGTAGCGGATGGTGGAGTTCAGCGTGGTGTAGTCCAGGCGGGTCATGGGTTTCATTATCCCTGCCCCATTGTCCCACCACCCGCCGCGGCGGTGACATCGCTCAGGTATCCGGCGATACGGCGCGCCGCGGCGTCAGCCGTCGCGATGCAGGCGGGCAGGCCGACACCGTGCAGGGCGGCCCCGGCAACGGCCAGGCCAGCCCACCCGGCGATGGCCCGCTCCAGGGCAGCGACAGTCTCGCCGTGCCCCGGCGCGTACTGCGGCAGGCCGCCGCCCCAGCGGGCCACCACGGTGGCCACCGGCATGACAGTGATCCCGGTGAGCGCAGTGAGATCGGCGCGCACCACGTCGACCAATGCCGCATCGTCACGTTGCAGCATCCGGGCCTCACCGTGGCGGCCCAGCGAGGCCCGGACCAGCAGCACCTCGGGCGA
>JBOHFK010000139.1:0-14817 GCA_050699635.1 Pseudonocardiaceae bacterium
AGGCGGAACTTGCCACCCCCGCCGCAGTAGGTTGCGCCGGCCGTTCCTACGGCGGCTACCTGACGCTCGCGGCCATGGTGCACTATCCCGCGTTATTCCGGGTCGGCGTCGACATCTCCGGCATCACCGATTTCGAGAGTTTCTTTGCCCACACCGAACCGTGGATCGCCGCCGCGGCGGTGAGCAAGTACGGCGACCCCCGGCGACACGCAGAGCTGCTGCGTGAGCTGTCTCCGATCCACCTCATCGGGCAGCTGAGCGCCCCGCTGCTCGTGGTGCACGGCGGCCTGGACACCAACGTGCCACCCGGTGAAGCCGAGCAACTCGTCGCCGCGCTGCGAGACCGCGGAGCGTCACACGGGTATCTGCTCCTGCCCGATGAGGGGCACGAGATCCTGAGCACCGCCAACCGCGAGGTCTTCTTGCGGGAGGTCGTGCACTGGCTCATCACCCACCTCCTCGAGGTCGACGAGCGCAGCGCTTAATGCGCTCGGGGCCGATAGACGTGGATCGCGGTGCCCGAGGGGTACGTGTGCGCCTCCACCAGCTCCAGCCGCAGCGGCTCGGACAGCGAGCTGAACAGGCCGGTGCCGTGACCGATCGCGACCGGATTGATCACCAGCCGGTACTCGTCGACCAGCCCGCCGCGTACCAGCGAGTGGACGAAGGTGGCGCCGCCGTGCGCGAGGATCGGACCGCCGGGTTCCCGCTTGAGCCGGTCGATGTCCTCGGTCAGGTCGCCGCTGGCGATCCGGCTCTCCGCCCAGTCGGCGCTCGTCAGCGTGGACGAGAAGACCACCTTGGGGATGTCGTTCATCACGGGCCCCATACACGCTGTCGTCGTCGGGCCAGACGGCCGCCACCGCCTCGTACGTGAGCCGGCCCATGATGTGCGCCCCGGCCTCCCGCAGCGAGTTGACCTTCCACGCGATCACCGCCTCGTCCTCCGGCGGGAGTCCCCAGTCCTCGTAGCCCTTCGCGCCGTGGACGAACCCGTCGAGTGTCACTCCCATCTGCAGCACTACCGGTCGCATGTCGCCTCTCTTCGTTGGTCGAAGTTCGGATGAATTCGAAGTAGCTGTTGGGTGTGCAGACCGGCCCGCTCGGGAAAACTCATCGCCGTGGATTGGGACCAAGATCGACGCGTCACCACGACCGCCGCCACCCCAGACAGGATCGCGACCAAGATGCCGCCCGTTTGTGCCACGGCGCCAAGAAACGCCCCGATGTCACCGGGGGTGGTCAGCTGCTGAAGGGTCTTACCGGCGCACGGTCGGGTAGTCGTCGACCCGGGGACTTACTACAACATTCCGGGCTCGGCGTGGTAGAAGGTGGTCGCGGGAGCCTGCCGTTATTGGCGGATTCGGGTCAGTTCGGGGGTGAGGTGGAGGGGGTTTCGGCGTGGTGGGCCGCTCAGCCAGGGTGGTGGGTGGAATTCGGGGATGCCGGTGGTCATGTCGATTCGCCAGTCGGAATGGTGGACCAGGCGGTGGTGGCGGCCGCACAATGCCACGCAGTTGCCGACGCTGGTCGGGCCCCCGTCGCCCCAGAATATGACGTGATGGATGTCGCACCACCGGGCCGGGATGGAGCACCCGGGAAAGGCGCATCCACCATCCCGGGCGATCACGGCGCGGCGGATCGCGGTGGGCACGGTGCGGCTGGCCCGCCCGATGTCCAGGGGTTCACCCCGGGCGCCCAGCACGATGGGGATGATCTCGCTATCGCAGGCGATGCGGCGGGCGATGTCGGCGTTGATCGGGCCGCCCAGCGCCAGCGACGCGGTCCCGATCCGGCCCTGGAGCACCGGCAGGCTGATGGTGACCACGACCTGGGGGCGTTCGCCGCCCTCGGTGGGCAACTCCCCCTGGCTCAGCGCGCGCGATGCGAGGTCGACCAGGGCGTCGGCGTCGCGTTGGGTGGCGTTGCGCAGGTCAATCTCGACGTCGGTGGCCGGGCGCGGCGCGGCCAGCGGGCTCAGCGCCGCGCGGACGATCTCACCGGCCTCCCGGTCCAGCCATCCGGACAGCTCATAGCCGCCGTCGCGGTCGCGCAGGCGTAGCCACCGCCGGGTCTCCGGGGCCTCTTTGGGTTGCGGGCCGTCCTGGTCGAGGTAGGCCAGGATCCGCTTGCCCAGCACCGCCAACTGCCCGGCGTCCAGGGTGCGGGCGTGGTGGGCCAGCTGGGTCTCCACCTCGGCCCGCCGCGCCGCGGCGACGTGTGGGGGGATCCGGGCCAGCACTGAGCGGATCACCGCGACGTCCGCGGCGCCGATCGCGTGCTCGGCGACCGCCGCCGCGGTGGCTGGTAGCTTCGGTTCCACCGGCGCGCCACCCAGCCCGCAGCCGGGTAGTAGCTCGGTGGCGGCGGCGATCCGGGACTGCGCCTCACCCCGCGACACCCGGGCCACCGCCCGCACCAGCGCCACCGTCGAGCCGTATCCCAACCCACTGGCCATGCCCCGGGAATCGATTTCCCCGACCACCGACAACATCTGCGCCCAGGTCGAATGCAATTGGGTTTCCAGCGCACCCAACTCAGCGAGCAACTCGGCATCACTGCCTTGCCACACCGCTGCCGTCGACATGACCTCATGCTACGACCGAGCACCGACAATTTAGGGCGCTGTGGAGCAATGCGGGAAACCTGCGGACGCTGTTCCTCGCATCTCCATCGGGATTGGCCAGCACCAGTCGCCCACGCTTAGGTCGACGTCGTCGTTGTCGGGGGTCCCTCCAGGTAGGCCACGATGGAACAGCCGCGGCAGGCATGGTCAGGCCAGCCGAACACCGCCGGGCTCGAAAGAGCGCGGTAGACGATCAGCTGACGTTCGTGGTCATGTCCACCTTCCAGCTACAGCCAATGCTGGGATCCGCTCAGCGTCCGGCGGCGCCGAGGTCGTCGGGGCATCCGGCTTCCAGGCGGGACCACTGAGCGGTCGGACGCTCGTTGGTGCGGAACTGTTCGCCAGTGACTCCCCACCATCGCGGCCAGCCGGCGGGCGAGTCCTCCCACGTCTCCCGCCGCCCATACACGGTCATGTCCAACAACCCATGGCTGGGGTCATCGCCTCGACGCCGCGGCCGCTGCTCCAGTAGGTCTCGTACACCCTGTCGCCGTGCCGCAGGTAGCACACCAGTCCGGCGAACAGGGGCCCCTGCGCAGGGCCGTGCACGGCCAGCAGAGCATCGGCGGAGTCTTGCGTCGAGTACCAGGGCACGTCCCAACCCATGAAGTCGCGGTAGCGGACGCTCTGGTCGTAGGGGCCCTGGCAGAACGTGGCGTAGGTGACGTCGCGGGAATGCAGGTAGGACAGCTCGCGGACCTGCCCATTGAAGAACGTGCAGCCCTCGCACTGGGCGGCGGCGGGTCGGCCGGCGTGCCACATGTGACAGTAGACGATCAGCTGCCGGCGGCCCTCGAACACCTCCAGCAGCGAGACCGGCCCATGCGGGCCGATCAGCGAAATGGTGGAGTCCACCTCATCGCCGATCCAAGCTCGTGCACTACGCGAGGGTGTAAGCCCTTCAGGTTCTTGGCCTATCGGAATCGCCCGAAGCTCACGGCTTCGCCGCGCAACGACCTGGATCTAGCCTGTCGAGCCGGAAAAATGTGGAGAAGTTTTTGCCGGACGTGTCGATCGGGGTCGGTCCGGTTCGTCGCCCTGGTGAGAGACCGATACCGAGTCGGTCGTCACCGCACCGGAGGCCAAGATGACCACCACCCGCACCGCCACCCGCACCGCCGTCCCAGGCGCCGCCGCGAGGACCGGCTCGCTCATCTGGACCGGTGTCGCGGCCGCTGCTGTCGCGAGCGGCGCCACCACGATAGTCGCCGCCGCAGGCCATGCGGCCGGGATCAGCCTCGACATGGGGGGCGCCCCGATTCCGGTCCTCGGGTTCGCCATGCTGACCGTCGTGTTCTCATTGTTCGGCCTCGCCCTCGCTGCGGTTCTGTCCCGCACGGCCCGGCACCCGCACCGCACCTTCATCCGGACCACCGTGGTGCTCACCGCCGTCTCGCTGGTCCCGGACGTGCTCGCGGACGCCACCTCGACCACCAGAGCGCTGCTGATGGTGACCCACCTGGTCGCCGCCGCGATCGTCATCCCCTCCGTTGCCCGCCGGCTCTCCGTCTGTTCGTAGGTGCTCACAGTTGTCCAGGCACAGCAGCAGCCCCCGCGGCCGCAGCTGACCGGCCAGGACGGCGCGTGAATCGCCGACCGGTTCGACCAGCCCTCCCAACGCCGATGCCACCCAGCGGGTCACTAGATCCGGATCGGAGACCGAGCCCAGATCGACCCACCACACGCCATCAGCAAACCGGTCGACCGGCCGCGCGGCCACCAGCGCCAACTGGGTCTTCCCACCGCCTCCGACCCCGGTGAGGGTCACCAGGCGCCGGTCACCGAGCAGCTTCACCGACCTCGACGACGAGAGGGTCCAGCCATGCGGCTCAGCCTCACCATCACCGACTACTCCTGGCCCGACGGGCCCGCCCGGCTCGCCGACCACCTCGCCCGCGTCATCGCGGCGGCTGATGGCGCCGGCCTGGACACGGTGTGGATCCCCGACCACCTCCTCCAGTGCGCCCCGGGCACCTCCCCCACCGACGCGATGCTCGAGGCGTACACCACCCTGGGCTACCTCGCCGCCCGCTCGACCCGGGTGCGCCTGGGCACCGCGGTCACCGGCGTCACGTTCCGGCCACCCAGCCTCCTGATCAAGGCCGTGACCACGCTCGATGTGCTCTCCGGTGGACGAGCCTGGCTCGGGATCGGTGCGGGCTACCACCTGGAGGAGGCCCGCGCCATGGGCCTTCCGCTGCCCGCCACCAGGCAACGCTTCGAACATCTTGAGGACGCGCTGCGCCTGGCGCTGCAGATGTGGTCCGGCGACGACACCCCCTTCGACGGCACACACCACCGGCTTGAGCGGCCCGTCAACAGCCCCAACTCGCTACAACGGCCACACCCACCCATCCTCATCGGCGGCGCCGGCGAGAAGCGCACCTTGCGCCTGGTCGCGCAGTACGGCGACGCGTGCAACCTGTTCGATATCCCCGACGGCGGCCAGACCCTCACCCGCAAACTCGCCGTCCTCGCCCGCCACTGCGACGACCTCGGGCGCCCATACGCCGACATTGACAAGACCGTCAGCACCCGGCTCGCTCCCGGAGAGTCACCCGACGAGTTCGTGCGACGCTGCATCGCCCTGGCCGCGCTCGGCATCGACCACGCCGTGGTCCTCACCGACGGCCCATGGACGACGGAGTCCCTGGCCACCCTCGCCGCAGCCCGACCTGCACTGGAAGCCGTCTGACCGGACTCGACAACGCAACCGTGTTCCACCCCGTCGGGCTGGGATCGAAGGCCGACCGAGACAGCGGTTGGCAATTCGAGGACGGTCGGTTCGAAACGTTGGCGCTGTTGCCCGGGACAGACCGGGCCAGGCGCCGGTAGCCGCACGGTGAGCTGCTGCCCGTCCGCGCTCACGTGGGCGGATCCGAACTGTAGCCCCGTTGATGTGTCCCGTGGCCAGAACGCCGTCGGGGTGATCGCCGGCCAGGCGAGCGGGCCGAGCGCGCCATCAGCGGTGAACAGCCAGGCCGGCAGCGGCAGCGGGCCCCGGTCGGTGCGGAAAGTGGCGGTGCCCAGTTCCACCGCGGTGATCCGCAGAGTGGGCTGCCCGGCCCGGGGTGGTGCGGTCGTCATGGCGTGGAGGGCCTGCGGTGCGGTGAGCGTGGGGAGCTCGGCGGGGCCGTCAGGGAGCGTGACGGTCACCGTGGGTGGTGGGGACGGTGGTGGCGCCGCGGTGAACTGATAGCGCCCGGCGAGGGCAGCTAGCTTGGCGTTGCCGTCGGCGAATCCGCGGCTCAGGGGTAGAGCGCCAATGATGATCGGGCGGGGATGGGCGTCAACGGGGAAGCGAGCCCAGGCGGCGAGGGCCGGATCCACTGTGTCCTCGGTAACGTCGGTGGGGGTGGGCGTGGCGCCGAGGTCCCCGGTGCGCGCCGTGGCGTCGTTCGCAGCGCAGCCGGTGATCGCTGTGAGCGCCGGGGTCACGACGATCGCCATGGCGCATCGCATGACCCCATCCTTACTCCGTCATGTCGCCGCCCGCGAGGGTCCTACAACGTCATACGGTTCCTTGCTGGCCACGGCAGCGGCTGAGGCCTGGTACACCAGCGGCGATGTCGTCGACTCAGTGATCGCCGACCGTTGGGCCAAGGCCGCCGCAGTGAGCGAGACCCGGTGACCGACCGCCCGGGCAAGACTCCCTGACGACCTTCATGGTCGGCATCCGGGGTGCATTGCATCCGCTGATGCGCCGCGCAGAACCGTCTGCGGCCGCGCCCACCAAACCGTGATCAGATGAGTGCGGCCGGCTCACCGTGTTGGGGGCTTCGACGGCGGGTCCACCGCGAGTTCCAGCAGGATCGAGTGGGACGCGTGCCAGGGGTCGCCGGTGACCACATCGATCGTCGCCCGACCGGGGTGACGGGCGCGGAACAGCACCGTGCCGGGAGGCCCGGTCGGGGCCAGGATCCGGCCGTCGTCGGCCAGTACGCCGGTCTGGAACGCTCCCATCATCTCCACGACGTCCGCGCCGGACCGGACATGGCCGCCCGTCGCCCCGAACACCAGCACGTCACCCACCTCGACGGTGAGGCTCGGCGGGAGGGTCCCCGCGTCGGCCGGTAACTCGATCAGCCGACCCACGGGGACCTCTCACGCTTACGCCGTGACCCGGATCCGGCCGGCCGAGCGCGGGTCAGACACCAACCTCCACGTCCTCCGACTCGTCCCATTCGTCCTCAAATTCACCCGTCGTGCCACCAGCGGGGGCCTGCCCCTTGTTCGGGTAAATCTTACCGGCGAATTCGTAATCCGTCTGATCGATGTCGAGCCCGCCCACGATAGGTTTGCCATCGTGTGTGATCGACCCGGGGAGCTGATAACACATGATCGAGGTCTGGTCGGCCGGAGTACTCATCAACGACCGCTCATCCAGCGGAGTGAGCACCTGCTCGTCGACCGTCTGCTTGTCCCAGCCCTGAGTCCGGAGAAAATATTCATAAGCCTTGTCGGGATCGATCCGGGCGACCAGGGCACGCCGCATGTGCTCGTGCGGAAAACCGAGAGTATGACCGGTCTCGTGCCGGATCACACGATGGTACTCGGATTCTGGTGTCTTCATGGTGAAGCCCTGCAGGTTCATCGTCTGCCGATTTTTCGGGATGTGCAAGATGTCGGTCCCGAGGTACGACCAGTACCCATCGTTACTCATGGAGATTCGAACCTGACCAACCCCACCGGTCTCGACGAACGATATGCATCCCGTTTTGGTCCACGCATTCATATGTGAGATGATACGAGCGCGGACGTCGGCGGGAGTGGTGTCCATGAAGCTTACCGTCAGCTGCCGTGCGGTGGCGCCCCAATATTTTGAGGTGAGCACCGCAATATGCTGCGGCTCGACGATACGCAGGTCTCCGGCAACGCTGGCAAGTGGTCCGAGAAAAGGCGCGTTGACCGGATTGACTCTTGTTGCGGTTTGCGCAGCCTGTACCAGCAGCCGCGCTGGGAGGGCCTTCGGCGCACAGACCAGGATGGGTTCCTGGCCGTTACTGGGACCACCATTACTGGGACCACCATCCGAATAGCCACCGTTTCCGGCCACGTCGTGCGCCATCTTTGCGATCGTTGCGAGCGTCTCGCGCAACCGATCTTCATTGTTCACAGTCATCACTCCTTGTTTCGCCCATAAACTGTTTCGTCCATAAACCGATTCGGGCCCGCATGCTTCCCATCTCAGGCATTACTCACCGGCAGTCAGCTGGTAGGCGCCATGGCGACGCACGCCAGGCAGAACGCGAGCAGACCAGCCGTGACCTCCTCGATGATCGGCACCATGTCGACGTAGTTCGGGTGAAAACTCTCCGGGATGGTCGGGCGTTCCGGGCCCCATTCGATCGTGAAACCGAGCACTCTGCTCTTTTTCCCGTTAAGAAATCCCTGCGAGTACGCGTAGTCGTCCGAGGTGCCAGAGGTCGGGTAGAGATTTGCGGACGACTTCACCGTGTAGTCCCGGCCGTGTGCGGCCCCAATCGCGTCGCGCATCGTATTTCCCAGCGCGACAAGTGTGTCGAGATCAGTTTTCGGGAGGTATTCCCGGTATTTTTTCGGATCCCCGCCAGGATCGCTGTCGAGGATCCCCCGTTTGCCGTCGTAGGCTGGGTTGTGGAAGTTCATCGTCGGGTTGCCGGTCTGGTCGTCGTCGTCACCCCAGTTGTAGAGAATGTCCTCGCCGAACGAGTGGATGTCGACGAAGTAGCCGACGCCCGGAAAATGCTTCATCAGCCAGTCGACGTTGCGGGTTTCCGGCTCGGATACCGCAGCCGGACCACGGTAGGTCTCCTTGCACGGGTCGGTCGAGGTAGCCACCGCAGCTGATGGGCTGAACTTGACCGGGAAGTCCCACAAGAAGTCGTAATTGCGGTTGAGGTCAACGCCGGAACCGTTACCTCCGCCGCTCTTGCAGGCATGGTTGCCCGGCACCGCTGGACGGCGGTTCTTGCGCCACATCTGGTCCACCGTCATCGAGTGGTGCCGCCCGTCGGGGTTGGCCTGCGGAAAGACGATGACATCAAGGCGCTCGACGATGGCCCGGATCTCGGCGGCGCTGAATGACTTTCCACCTTGACTGATACCGGTCCCGGTCCGGTAGGCCTCGGTGAGCAGGCGCACGAAGTTGATGCAGATATCTGGGCTACCCCACTCCCGGGCATGAATACCGCCGAGGAAATACACGCCGCCGACGCTGGCCGCGTCTCCGTGGTGGATCCGGATCGCGGTGCAGGTCCGGCCTTCCCACGTGGGATTCGGCAGGGTGATCAACTCGGTGAAATCCGCATGAGCCGGGCCAGCAGCGAGCTCAAGCGCGGCTTCGACCTCGTCCACGTTGAGGTACGTGGACGCGCCGCCGGCCTGCTCGCGCAATCGGCTGCCCCGACCGACCTCGGCGAAACTGGCCACGGCCGTCCCGTCGACATCTTCGTGCCGCTCGACCCGGTAGCCGGCGGCGCCCAACACGTTGATCGTCGCCTCGTCGGCGATCGCGCTGACCGAGTAACCCTCGTCGCCCTCGGCGAGGGTTTGCCGTACCACGGTGACCTCGTGCCTTCGGACCAGGTCGGCCATCGCCGCTCGGTCGGCCCCGTGGATCGTGACGTGGTAGTGGGCCATCGCATGTTCTCCAGTCAGGACGGGCGTCTTCGTGATCTGCTGTGCCTATGAGAGCAGCCATGCAGACCCGTTGATACCTGTCCCAGCGACGGAGATCCGGGCTCAGCCCGTATTGCGCATCCCGGCGGCGATCCCGTTGACGGTGCGCAGCAGCGCCCGGCGCAGGTCCGGGTCGGGCTCGTCCACCTCGCGGCGCCGGGCCAGCAGCGAGACCTGGAGGTGATGCAGTGGTTCGAGGTAGGAAGCACGCACCTGCAGGGTGTGGCGCAGCAGCTCATGCCGGGCCAGCAGGGTCGAACCGCCGGTGAGCCGCAACACCTCACGCCGGGTCAGATCATGCTCGCGGACGATGGCGTCGAACAGCGGCTGCAGGCTGGGCTCAACGAGGGCGCTGACGTAGTACTCCGCGATCCGCAGATCGGTCTTGGCCAGCGTCATCTCGACGTTGCCGAGCAGATTGGTGAAAAACGCCCAGTCGCGCATCTCCTCGAGCACCGCACCCAGCCCGGCATCGCGGGCCGCCCGCAGGCCGCTGCCCAGGCCGTACCAGCCAGGCACGACCATCCGGGTCTGGGTCCACCCGAAGACCCACGGGATCGCCCGCAGCCCGTCCAGGGTGGTCTTGCCGCTGCCCGGTCGCCGCGCCGGGCGCGACCCGACATTGAGCCAGCTCAGCTCTTCCACCGGGGTGGCGGCCGAGAAGAAGTCACCGAGCCCGGGAAGGCTCACGAAGTCCCGGTAGGCCGTGTGGGCCGCCGAGCTGACCACGTCCATCGCCTCGTCCCAACGGCCCAGCACCTCCGCGGGCACCCGGGAGGTCTGGTGCAGCAGGGTGGCCTCCAGTACCGCAGCCAGGACAATCTCCAGGTGGTCGTGCGCCAGTGCGCTCAGCGAGTACCGGTCGGAGATCACCTCGCCCTGCTCGGTCACCTTCAGCGTGGCGTCGACGGTGCCATACGGGGAGGCTGCCACCGCCTCGCCGGCCGGCCCGCCGCCCCGGCCCACCGAGCCGCCGCGGCCGTGGAACAGCCGCAGCCGGATCCCGTGCGCGGCGGCGGTGTCGCGCAGCTGACGCTGCGCCCGGTGGATGACCCAGTGCGAGGTGGTGATCCCGGCGTCCTTGTTGGAGTCGGAGTAGCCGAGCATCACCTCTTGGAGGTCGCCGCGGGCGGCCACCAGCTGCCGGTAGGAGGGATCCCGCAGCATCTCATCCAGCAGATCCCCAGCGCAGCTCAGCTCGGTGGCCGTCTCGAACAGCGGCACGAGATCCACGCTGGACGTGCACTCCTTCCCGGATGGCGCCAGCGCTATCAGGCCGGCTTCTCGGGCCAGTACCGCGGCGGCCAGCACGTCGTCCACGCCCTTGGACATCGAGACGATGTAGGTGCTGGCGGCGGCCTCTCCGAAGGTCTGCTGGGCGGTGCGGATCGCGTCGAAGATCGCCAGCACGTCCGCCGCCGCGGCCGGTAGCGGCGCGGAGCGGGCCGTCAACGGGCGCCGTCCGGCCAGCTCGTGGGACAGCAGCACCGTCCGCTCCCTGCGGTTGAGCTCAGCGTAGGGCGCAGCGAGCTCATCGAGCGGGTCGTAGAGGGCCGCGAGCGCGGCGTGGTGCCGCTCGGCGTGCTCGCGCACGTCGAGGGCGGCGAGGTGCAGGCCCAGCGCTCGGGCGCTGCGCAGCGTCCTGGCCAGGGTGCCCTCGGCGATGCGTTCGCCGAGATGCCCGCGCAGCGAGGCGTCCATCACCTCCAGGTCGGCGATGTAGGACTCGGCACCGAGGTAGTCGCGTCCCGGCTGGTGGGCGAGGTCGTCGCGGATCCGCTGCTGGGTTCGGGTCAGCCGGGCGTGGATGTAGGAGCACTTCAGCCGGTAGGGCTGCTCGGAGTTGAGCCGGATGTAGCGGTCATGGACCTTGGGCAGCAAGCGCCGGTCGTGGGCGAGGCTGCACCGCAGTGCCTCGGAGACGCCGACCACGCGGGTGGACATGCTCAGTTCCTGGACGAGCTGGTCCATCAGGCCCAGCTGGATGGTCAGCGCCCGGTCCGCGTACAGCCGCAGGACGTCGAGGGTGACCTGGGGGGACACGTTGGGGTTGCCGTCGCGGTCGCCCCCGACCCAGCAGCCGAGCACCACCGGGCGGGATCGGGCGGGCAGGGTGAATCCGGCCCGGACGAGCTCGTCCTCGAGGTCTTCCAGCAGCTCGGGCACCGCCCGGGTGCCGAGCTGCTCGAGGTAGTAGGTGACCGCCCGGGCCTCGTCCAGCACGGTGGGCTGACCCGGCCGGACCTCGTCGGTCTGCCAGAGCAGGTCGACCAGCCGCGCGAGCCGCCTTTTCATCTGCTCCTCGGGCAGGCCCTGGTCGAGGACGTCGGCTACCCGGCGCAGGATGCCCTGCACCGCCGCGCGGGACGCCTCGGTGGGGTGCGCGGTGAACACCGGCCGCAGCTGCATCCGCGCCAGCACCGCTGCCACGTCGGCGCGGTTGACTTCCCGGACCAGCCGGTCCACCACCGCGCGTAGCGGTCCGCGCCGGCCGCCGACCTGGGCGCGCAGCTCCCGCGAGCGGTGCAGCTGCTCAGCGACGTTGGCGAGCTGGAAGTAGGTGGAGAACGCTCGGGCGAGCTGGACGGCCGTGCCGACGTCCAGCGTGGATAGCAGCGCCCTGATCTGCTCCGCGCTGCCCTCCTGCAGGGCCGCCCGGGACAGCCCCCTGACCTGTTCAGCGAGCTTGAGCAGTTCCTCGCCGCCTTGGCGGATCAAGGTCTCACCGAGCAGCGTGGAGAGCAGGCGGATGTCGGCTCGCAGCGCCTGGTGCTGCGATTCCGAGACGACGCCCGCGTGCGCGGCCATCGAGTCCAGACGCTCCTGCTGGGCTGACGAGGTCATCGGCGCCCCTCCTCCCACAGCATCGGGCTCCCACAGCATCGGGCACGAGCGCAGACTGGTCAGCGCAGACTGGACAGCGCAGACGGGTTAGGCCGGGCAATTCGATGGTCACACGCTTACGGTGCCATCCCAAGCGTGGCCCGAAAGCTTTTCCCGCTGTTAACAGCGTCGCGCTAACACCCGAGCCCTCTCCACCGATACGACCCACCCAGATCTCGGGAAATCCAGGGCTGGACCGGGAGCCCGTCGTATAGCGTCGATCGGATGGGGCGGAACAATGATGTTGTGGTGATCGGCGGCGGGATCGCCGGTGTCTCGATTGCCTATGAGCTCGCCGCGCACCGCCGGGTCACCTTGCTGGAGACCGAATCCACCCTCGCCAGCCACTCCACCGGGCGCTCGGCCGCCCTGTACATGCCGGGCCACGGCGGTCCGTTGGTGAGGGCCCTGATCAACGCGAGCCGCCCCCGGTTCGACAGCCTGGCCGAGAAACTGGGCGCGCCGGTGTTACTGCACCCCCGTCCGGTGTTCTGGGCCGCCTTCGACGACGACGGTGCGCAGGCGCTGCGCGCAGAACTGGCCGAACGGGCGAGCGAGCTGGACGCCCCGGTCCAGCTTTCGGTGCAGCAGGCGATCGCCCGATGCCCCGCTCTGCGCCCGGATGCGCTGCGCGCGGCCGCCGTCACCGAGGACGCCTGTGACCTCGACGCCATGGCCCTGCACCAGGCCTACGTGCGCGGGCTGCGCCAGCGCGGCGGCTGCGTGCAGGTGGCCGCGCCGGTCACCGAGCTGGCCGCGGTATCCGGCGGCTGGCGGGTTCGCTGCGGGTCGCACGAGGTGCTCCGGGCCGCCGACGTGGTGAACGCGGCCGGAGCCTGGGTCGACGTGGTGGCCGGCCTGGCCGGAGTGCCTGCGCTGGGTCTGCGCCCGCTGCGCCGCACGATCGTCGTCGCGCGGGTTCCGGACCCGGCCCGGTTGCGCACACCGGACGGGAGCCCGCTGCCGATGGTGATGGAGGCACGAGAGCGGTGCTATTTCAAGGCGGAGGGCGAGCACCTGCTGCTCTCGCCGGGTGACGAGACCCCGGTCGAGCCGGGGGATGTCCGACCCGACCCGCTCGATGTGGCACTCGCGCTGGAGCGGGTCGAGGCAGTCACCGGGCTGGGCCTGCGATCGGTGCAGAGCAGTTGGTCGGGCCTGCGCTCGTTCGTCGCCGATCGGGCCCCGGTGGTCGGTGCCTGGCCACAGCATCCCGGCTTCCACTTCTTCGCCGGCCAGGGTGGCTCCGGGATCGAGTCCGCGCCCGCGTTGGCAGCGCTGGGTGCGGCCGTCGTGCTCGGCAGCGCACCGCCGTTGGACGTCCCGCTGGACCCCGCCGCGCTCGCGCCCACCCGATTGGCCTGAGAAATCATACTCTGCTCCGCTTCCGCAGGGCCTCCAGATCGTGGAGCACGATGGTGCGTCCGTCCACTGAGATGAGACCACGTGCGACGAACGACTTCAGCGTGCGATTCACTGCCGGCCGGGTTGCGCCGACCATGCCGGCGAGATCGGATTGGGTCAGCCCGCGATCAAGAACGATGCCGTGTCCGTGGTCGTTCCGTTCGGAAAGTTGCAGGAGAACTTTCGCCAGCCGGCCCCCGAGATCGAGGAACGCCAGGTCGCCAGCCTGTTCCGTGAGTTTCCGGACTAGCTTGCCGATCAGCTTGAGGAATTCGTCAACCAAACCGGGATTGCGGCTCATCAGCTCCAGCAGCTGCACTCTCGGCAACACGAAGACCGACGTGGGCTTCAGGGCGATCACCGACGCCGAGCGCGGTGATCCATCGAGCAGCGCCAGCTCGCCGAAGGTCTCCTCCGGTCCCATGATGTTGAGCACCATCTCGTCTCCACGCTCAGATGTGAAGACGACCTTCACCAGTCCCTCGAGCACAGCGTAGAGATGCTCACCGAGATCACCCTGGTGGCAGATGATCTGTCCAGGAGCGTAAACCCGGCACAGGCCGGCTCGCGCCGCGGCCGAGATACCTTCCACGCCGAGTACCTGGAACAACGGGATACCGGCCAGCATCTCCACGGCTGGGCGGGTGGGGCGGACATCCGGCACCCAGACCTTCCTGCCGTCCGTGGTCATAAGCGCAGTCCAATCACCGAGACAATCAACGCAAGGGCTCACCGAGCTCGCTGATCGCGACCCCGAAGGGAGCCGATACGGTTGGGTCTGAACAATACAAGAGGCCCTCGTAAAGATCAGCCGGTGCGTGGGAGCAGTCCACCGTGACCTCCACCACGACATCTCGCGTTGCGGCCTCAGCGCCAAAGCTCTCAGGCGCAACTTGAAGGCGTGAACTCCGAATCCGGTATCCGGACCTACCCACCAGGTCCGAGGCCAGAAGCTTGACATCAACATCCGGCGGAATACTGACCGGTACGTTCATTTTACGAGTCTGCGGAGCCGCACTGGATCGCGCTTGTGATATGAGGGCAAGATTTCCTGAAATCACGTCTGCCGCCTGGATCGAATTCCTGACCCAGATGCGCATAAGTTCTACGGGAGCAGTAACCAGATCGGCCAGTTTATAATCGTTTGCCGAAAGCTTGTCAGCCTCAGTCTCGACGAATTTCGCTATCTCGTCGTTCCATTTTCTGGTCAAGTCCGCGACCTGTTCCATCGCCTCAGACAGGGC
>JBOHFK010000140.1:0-14660 GCA_050699635.1 Pseudonocardiaceae bacterium
GGCCGCAGCGGGTCCTGCTGCGGCCAACGGCGACGAAGTCGAGAATGGGTCAGATGTCCAATCCGGAACAGTATAGCTAGGCCCCGCGATCCCACTGGTCACGGTGCCATCGGGTGCGGTCAATACAGGTTCGAACTCGCCGTTGTCCTGGGCGCGAAACCGAGCGACTATGGGACCGTATCGATAGTAGACGGGGCTGTCGGGGCGCAGTTTACGGTCACTTCGGATGCGCGGGCCTTCGAAACCAGCCAAAGCGTCGGCTAACTCGCTGGCCACCTCCCGCACCTCATTCTGTGGAGGATACACAGTGACCGCTTTGCCGACGGTGCCTGGCGGGGAACCGGCGGAGTTTATCTCCCGCAATACATCGATGCTCCGGGCAACCTTGAAGCTGCAACGCCGTGCCACGAGAACTGGCAGTGCGCGTGCCAGAGTGACCAACAGAGTGCTGGGCCGGGCCGACACATGTAACTTCCATCCTTGAGTCACAGATTCAAAATCACTGTGCTGCGCACTGAGCCAGGTGCGTGTTCCGAGAAGACGGTATGTGGGCAGAGCAAGCGCTGAGGCTAGCTGAGCCTCCAGCGGCGCTGTGTCCGTAAATTGCAGCCGAGTGACAGGAGTGGTCATTGTTGGTCCTCATCAGAAAGTGGGAAAAGGTGAAGCCGCCGGAATCCTCGGCGGCTTCACCTTCATGGGCGAGTTAGCCGTCACATTTGTAGGTGCGACCACTGACACAGGTGCGGTTGAAGGTAGACCCGTCACAACTCCACGTCGCACCACTGACACAGGTGCTGGTGCAGGCGACCATACCGTGCGTTACCTCGACCTCGGAGAACAGGCTGTCACCCAATAAATCGATTGCGCTCTCGTCGATTTCGCTGACGGCCCTCGGTCGAAGAGTTGCAACTGACATGATATTCTCCTTCGTTGTTTTACTCCTGCGTCCGAATTAACGCGAAGTCGATACAAGGATTTACAGGGTTTCTCATCGACCAGCCACAGGCCCGCGGGACGAGGGTGGTCGACCGTATGTACTGAGCAAGAGTTGTGGTTGAACGTGTTTCCTAATGGTTCGCCTATTTCATCGCGGGTCGGCTCGCAAACTTCCCGCTGCGACTGCATCCCTAGGTCCCTTCGATGTCAACTCCGGCATGGGCTCCGACGCTCGGTGCTAGCCGTCCAGCGCCATTGCCGGATTTCTACCCGAACTAGTTCGGGACCCCTCCCGGCGGGAGGCTCCGCCAGTTGATGGTTGACCGTTTTCGATGACGCCCCGGCGCCGCGTAGGAGCTCGCCGAGGCGGGCCACGTCAGCAGTCCGCTAGATCAGAATGTTTGCGGGCTTGCCGTCTCGATGCACCCCGCCCTTCGCTGGCCGACATCGAGCGCCAAGGCCGCTGGCTGAGGGCCCGGCAGGTCCGCCCGCCGCGGACCCTGGACGGCCGCTGCGCACGCGTCCATGCCGAGCGCAGGACCAGGCCAGCACCCAGGAGGGATTCCCGGGCACCAAACCAGTTCGGACCCTCCCCGCGTACGTCTGATAGAAAATCGTGGTGTATGCCGATTCTACGAACCTGAGTGGATGAACCACGCCCGACTCCATTTAGCTGCGAATGCGCCAGTACCATCCTCGAAAACCTGACGCGGACGATTGCTATGACGAGAACGGGCAGTATCGATCACTAGCCGTGATGTAACCATCGTGTTACGAAATGTGAAGCAGCCGGAAATTATGTGGGGCAGCGCCCCGGCGCCAGTGCGGCCGCCTCACCCTAGGCAACGGGAACCGCCACCCGCAGCGATACGTTTCCGCAGGTCGTAGCCCCACGTAGCAGCCAGTTGGTAGTCATGAAATATGAACGGCAAGTTACATGCGCCGCACCGACCACTTGACCTCGATGTGAGTGTTGCCGACCTTCTTGAAGAGCCAGGAAACCACCGTCTAGGGTAAGTAAGCAACCCCCCTAACCTGAATTATCACCCGAAGAGGTGGCGGCCGTGGTCGATACCAGCAATGGCAGCCCCAGTGGCCAGAGCCCGAGCGACCAAAGCGCTGTTGCTGGCATGGGTACCGGGTTTGCCGATTCATTGCTGCGCTTCGGCCGGCATTTCCAACGCGGGGACACCTCCGCTGATCTGCGCACAGTACACCAGATCGGTGGCCGGTCGGCTGACGTGTTCTACCGGGACCGGTGGGCATACGACAAGGTGGTGCGCTCGACGCACGGGGTGAACTGCACAGGTTCATGTTCGTGGAAAATCTATGTCAAAGATGGCATTATCACCTGGGAAGCGCAGCAGACCGATTACCCCTCGATCGGTCCGGATAAACCCGAGTACGAGCCCCGCGGTTGCCCGCGAGGTGCGTCGTTCTCCTGGTACACCTACTCGCCGGCCAGGGTGCGTTACCCATATGTACGCGGCACGCTGCTGGAATTGTACCGGGAAGCAAAACAGCGACTCAAGGATCCGGTGCTGGCGTGGGCCGATGTGGCTGACGATCCCGAAAAGGCCCGCCGGTACAAGGCGGCGCGCGGTATGGGCGGCTTCGTCCGTGCTGAATGGTGGGAGGCGGCCGAGATCGCCGCGGCCGCACATGTGCACACCATCAAACGCTACGGCCCCGACCGGGTCGCCGGATTCTCGCCGATCCCCGCGATGTCCATGGTCAGCCACGCCGCCGGAGCCCGATTCATCTCGCTCATCGGCGGAGCCATGCTGTCGTTCTACGACTGGTACGCCGACCTGCCGGAGGCCTCCCCGCAGGTGTTCGGCGACCAGACTGATGTGCCCGAGTCCGCCGACTGGTTCGACGCCGGCTACCTGATCATGTGGGGCTCCAACGTCCCGGTCACCCGCACCCCCGACGCGCACTACATGACCGAAGCCCGATACCGCGGCCAGAAAGTGGTGGTCGTGTCACCGGACTACGGCGACCACACCAAGTTCGCCGATGAATGGTTGCCGGCCCGGCCGGGTACTGACGCGGCCCTGGCCATGGCGATGGGACACGTGATCCTCAAAGAATTCTTTGTCGACCGCCAGACGCCACGATTCACCGATTACGTGAAGCGATTCACCGACCTGCCATTCCTGATCACCCTGGAGGAGCGCGGCGACTCCTATGTTCCGGGCAAGTTCCTCACTGCAGCGGATCTGGGCGGCACCGGCGAAGGTGCCCAGCGGGAAGGTGCGCAGTCCAAGACGGTTCTGCTGGACGCGATCACCGGCGCGACGGCAGTCCCGAATGGATCCCTGGGCCACCGGTTCACCCGGTCCGGGGAAGGTCATTGGAACCTCGATCTGCAGGACGTGGACCCGCTGTTGACCCTGCAGGGCGACGGCAACAGCGGCGCTACGGTGGCCGAGATCCAGCTCCCCCGCTACGACACCGCGGAGCCCGGTGTACTGCGCCGCGGGGTGCCGACCCGCAAGATCGCCGGCAAGCTCGTCACTACAGTGTTCGATCTGCTGCTGGCCCAGTACGGGGTGCACCGGCCGGGCCTGCCGGGCACCTGGCCCACCGGCTACGACGACGCCGAGCAGCCCTACACCCCCGCCTGGCAGGAACCGATCACCGGGGTACCCGCGGTGAAGGCGGAGCGGATCGGCCGCGAGTTCGCCGATAATGCCGAACGCTCCGGTGGCCGGTCCATGATCCTGATGGGCGCGGGCACCAACCACTGGTTCCACTCCGACCAGACCTACCGGTCGTTCCTGTCACTGGTGATCCTCACCGGCTGCCAGGGGGTCAACGGTGGCGGCTGGGCGCATTACGTCGGTCAGGAGAAGTGCCGGCCGATCACCGGCTGGTCGACGCTGGCCTTCGGCCTGGACTGGCAGCGCCCGCCGCGGCAGATGCAGGGCACCATCTACTGGTACCTGGCCACCGACCAGTGGCGCTACGACCCGTTCACCGCCGAGGTGATGGCCTCACCACTGGCGAAAGGACGCTTCGCGGGCCGGACCGCGGCGGACAACATCGCGCTGGCCACCCGGCTGGGCTGGATGCCCAGCTACCCGACGTTCAACCGCAACCCGCTGGATCTGGCCGACGAAGCGAAACGCCTGGGCAAAGACGCCGCAGAGCACGTCGTCGACGGGCTGTCCACCGGGCACCTGCGGTTTGCCTGCGAGGACCCGGACGCCCCGGAGAACTTCCCCCGGTGCCTGACGGTGTGGCGGGCCAACCTGCTGGGCTCCTCAGGCAAGGGCAACGAGTACTTCCTGCGCCACCTGCTGGGTACCGACTCCAACCTGCAGGCCACCGACCAGGAAGGGGTGCGTCCGGTCGAGGTCACCTGGCACGACGAGGCACCGGTGGGAAAGCTCGACCTGCTGCTGTCGCTGGATTTCCGGATGACCAGCACGACCCTGTTCTCCGATATCGTGCTGCCCGCCGCGACCTGGTACGAGAAGCACGACCTGTCCAGCACCGACATGCACCCCTACGTGCACGCCTTCTCCCCCGCGATCTCCCCGCCGTGGGAGACCAAGACCGACTTCGAGGCGTTCCACCGGATCGCCCGCGGTTTCTCCTGGCTGGCCGACAAGCACCTCGGAGTACGTCAGGACATCGTGGCCGTACCACTCATGCACGACACCGCCGATGCCACCGCGCAACCCGGCGGCCGGGTGCTGGACTGGAGAGCCGGCGAGTGCGAGCCGATCCCCGGCAAGACGATGCCCAGGCTGATCGTGGTGGAACGCGACTACCCGGCGATCGGCGAGAAGATGGCCGCACTCGGGCCCATGGTGGAGACCGTCGGCCTGACCACCAAGGGCGTCACCGTGCACCCCGACGCCGAGGTGGACTACCTCCGGTCGGTCAACGGCGCGATCATCTCCGGGCGGGCCGCCGGCCGGCCGTCGCTGGCCAAGGATATCCACGCCGCCGAGGCGATCCTGGCACTGTCCGGCACCACCAACGGCCGGCTGGCCACCGAGGGTTTCCGCACTCTGGAGCGCCGCACCGGAACCGAACTCGCCGACCTCGCCGCCGAGAGCGAGGGCAAACGGATCACCTTTGCCGACACCCAGGCCCGTCCGGTGCCGGTGATCACGTCACCGGAGTGGTCGGGTAGCGAGACCGGCGGACGGCGCTACTCCCCGTTCACCATCAACACCGAGCGGCTCAAGCCGTGGCACACCTTGACCGGCCGGCAGCACTTCTACCTCGATCATGACTGGATGTCCGAACTCGGCGAACAGCTGCCGATCTTCCGGCCGCCGCTGGACATGACGGCGCTCTTCGGCGAGCCGAGTGTGGGCGCGATCAGCTCCAATGGACACCGCTCGGTCACCGTCCGGTACCTCACCCCGCACTCGAAGTGGTCCATCCACTCCGCCTACCAGGACAACCTGCACATGCTCACGCTGTCCCGTGGCGGCCAGGCGATCTGGATGTCCGATGTGGACGCCGCCAAGATCGGTGTGGTGGACAACGAGTGGATCGAGGCGATCAACCGTAACGGCATCGTGGTCGCGCGGGTGATCGTCAGCCACCGGATGCCCGAGGGCACCGTGTTCATGTACCACGCCCAGGAGCGCACCGTGGGCGTGCCGCGCACCGAGAAGACCGGTAAGCGCGGCGGCATCCACAATGCGCTGACCCGGCTGATGATCAAACCGACCCACCTGATCGGTGGCTATGCCCAGCAGTCGTTCGCGCTGAACTACCACGGCCCGACCGGCAACCAGCGCGACGAGGTCACCACCATCCGCCGCCGCACCCAGGAGGTGACCTACTGATGAAACCAGCGCGACGAGGTCACCACGCTGTGACAACCAACCGGGCCAGCCGCACCCAGGAGGTGACCTACTGATGAAACTGATGGCACAGCTGGCCATGGTGATGAACCTGGACAAGTGCATCGGCTGCCACACCTGCAGCGTCACCTGCAAGCAGGCGTGGACCAACCGGGGCGGCGTCGAGTACGCCTGGTTCAACAACGTCGAGACCAGACCCGGTCAGGGTTACCCACGGCAGTACCAGGACCAGGACAGATGGAAGGGCGGCTGGACGCTGACCAAACGCGGCCGGCTGACCTTGCGCTCGGGCTCGCGGTTCAAGCGGCTGCTGAACATCTTCGCCAACCCCGATCTGCCGACCGTCGCCGACTACTACGAGCCGTGGACCTACGACTACGACAACCTGCTGTCCGCGCCGCCATCGGACACCACCCCCACCGCCCGGCCCACCTCGCTGATCACCGGTGAGGACACCAAGGTCACCTGGGGCGCCAACTGGGACGACGACCTGGGCGGCGGCCCCGAGCAGATCGGCCGCGACCCCCTGCTGGCCAAGGTGTCCGACAAGGTGAAGCTGGAGTTCCAGCAGACGTTCATGTTCTACCTGCCGCGGATCTGCGAGCACTGCCTCAACCCGTCCTGCGCAGCATCCTGCCCGTCCGGCGCGATCTACAAGCGCAGCGAGGACGGCATCGTGCTGGTCGACCAAGACAAGTGTCGTGGGTGGCGGCAGTGCGTTACCGGGTGCCCGTACAAGAAGATCTACTTCAACCACAAGACCGGCAAAGCCGAGAAGTGCACCTTCTGCTACCCGCGGGTGGAGGTCGGGATCCCCACGGTCTGCGCGGAGACCTGTGTGGGGCGGCTGCGCTACATCGGCGTGGTGTTCTACGACGCGGACGCGGTGCTCGCCGCGGCATCGGTGCCCGACGACAAGGACCTCTACCCGGCGCAACTGGGCGTGTTCCTCAACCCGCACGACCCCCGGGTGGTCGCCGAGGCCGAGCGGTCCGGCATCTCCCAGGAGTGGATCGAGGCGGCGCAGGCGTCCCCGATCTACAAGCTGATCGTGGACTACCAGGTGGCGCTGCCGCTGCACCCGGAATACCGCACGATGCCGATGGTCTGGTACATCCCGCCGCTGTCCCCCATGGTGGACGCACTGGCCAGCACCGGGCATGACGGCGAGGACCCCGGTAACCTCTTCGGTGCGATCGACGCGCTGCGCATCCCAGTGGAATACCTGGCCGAGCTGTTCACCGCGGGCGATGTCGGGCCGGTGCGCGCCTCTTTGCAGCGGCTGGCCGCCATGAGAGCGCACATGCGCCGGGTCAATCTCGGGGAGCCGGTCGACCCGGAAATCGCCGAGTCGGTGCGCTTGACGCCGAGCGAGATCGAGGCGATGTACCGGCTGCTGGCCATCGCCAAATACGAGCACCGCTACGTCATCCCCAGCGCGGCCGGCTCGGATGCGCACCGGCTCGACGCCCTGGCCACCGGGTGCAGCCTGGAGGGCGACGGCGGCCCGGGCATGACCGCCTTTGACGTCATGGACGACAAGTTCCACCTGACCCAGCAGCCGGCCGACACCAACGGTTCCGCGGCACCGGCGGACAAGGGACGCCGGATCAACCTGCTCAACTGGGACGGCAAGACCACCAACGGCCTGTTCACCCCGACACCCGACGCACCAGAGCACATCCCGGAGCCCACCCGATGAGCCCCGCGTGGTTCCGTCGAGCGCAGTCTGGGGACAGAACGCAGTTATCGACCGCTGATAAGTGCAGTCTGTCCCCAGAACGCGGTCAGTACGAGCAGCGCGTGGTGTGGCGGATGGCTGCGTTGTTGCTGGATTACCCCACGAGGGAGACGCTGGCACTGCTCGGGGACTTGCACGCTGCGGCGGTGGCACTGCCGGAGCCAGCGGGACCGGCGCTGGTGTCCTTCGTGGACCACCTGCGCCACACACCGCCGATCGAGCTGGCCGCGTACTACGTGCAGACCTTCGACCTGCGCCGCCGCAACTGCCTGCACCTGAGCTACTACGCCTTCGGTGACACCCGCAAGCGCGGCATGGCGCTGCTGCGGTTCAAGCACGCCTACCGCGCGGCGGGTGTTGAGCTGGGCGACCACGAGCTGCCCGACCATCTGGCGGTGGTACTGGAGTTCGCCGCGACCGTCGACCCGGTCGCCGGCCGGCGGCTGCTGGTGGAGTACCGGCCGGTGGTGGAGCTGCTGCGGCTGTCCCTGCAGGAGTGCGAGTCGCCCTACCGGGCGGTGCTCGACGCGGTGTGCGCCACCCTGCCCGAACTCAACGTCTCCGACCGGCGCCGGGTGGCCGAGCTGGCCGCCCAAGGACCGCCCGAGGAAGAGGTGGGCCTGGAGCCGTTCGGGATGGATCCGGCGATGCAGGAACAGCTGGGAGGACGCCGATGACGACTCTGTTGTGGCTGACGGTGCCATATGTGGCGTTCACCTCGTTCGTGGTCGGCCACATCTGGCGCTACCGGCACGATCAGTTCGGCTGGACCACCCGGTCCTCCCAGCTTTATGAGAGCAGGTTGCTGCGGCTGGGCAGCCCGCTGTTCCACTTCGGGATCCTGGCGGTGCTCGGCGGGCATGTGCTGGGCATCGGTGTCCCGGCGAGCTGGACCTCGGCGCTTGGAGTGTCAGACTTCACCTACCACCTGATGTCGGTGTCCTTCGGCACGCTGTCCGGCCTGGCCACGGTCGCCGGGTTGGGGATCCTGCTCTACCGGCGGGCCACCGTGGTGGCGGTACGCCAGGCCACCACCACCACCGACAAGATCATGTACCTGCTGCTGAGCGCCGCCATCGTAACCGGGATGCTCAATACGGTCGGCAGCAACCTGATCGGCGGCGGCTACAACTACCGGGAGACGGTGTCACCCTGGTTCCGCAGCCTGTTCACCCTGTCACCGCGACCCGAACTGATGGTCGGCATCCCGGTCAGCTTCCAGGTCCACGCCCTGATCGTGCTGGTCCTGCTGGCCGGCTGGCCCTACACCCGCTTGGTGCACGTGTTCAGCGCACCCCTGGGCTACCTGACCCGCCCCTACGTCGTCTATCGCAGCCGCGACCAGCACCCCGGCGCCCGCCGCTACGCCCGCGCCTGGAACCAACCCGCACCGGCTCCCCCCGCCCCCCGCCGCTAGCGATCCTTGGTCCTAAGAAGTTTCCCGGCGATCGACCATGATCGTCGTTTCGGAAGAACTAACGGGGCTTCGCCCCATGCCCGACGAGTCATGTCGCGGTTTGCCCGGAGCACTGCCGTGAACTAGACGTTACCGACATTTTTGGCGCTCCAAATGTCGGTAGCGTCGAGTTCACGGCGCGCGGTATCGACGCACGCCGTCCACGGGTCTGGACAGGGAACTCCAGACGCACAATTGACCCGATCATGACGGCTCCGCCGTCTAAGCCCAGCTAAGGGCTGTTTCCCACAGGCCGTCACATGGGCATCGGCAAGACACCCGCGCTTCCCGCCGACGGTGGCTCGCGAGCACGTCGGCCCGCATCGATCGGCGTCCGGCGGCAGGTCAGCCGCTGCCTGGTTCTGCTCCACCGGCTTTGTCGACAAGCGGAGGCAGTCTCTCAATCTTCCGCGCCTGGTCAACCATGGTCAAAATCGAGTCCAATGTGCCCTCGGATAACCCTTCGGCGCGCAGAGCTATCGACCGTACCTTACTATTACGTAGAGAGATGGCGAGTGTGAGCTGGGCGTCAACCCGCGCCGCAACTTCATCATTGAGAAAATAGTCCTGAGGCACCCCAAAAAACTCTGCTAGAGTACTCAGAGTGCTCTGCGTAAGATTCTGCTTCTTACCTGTGGCCAGCTCCCACAGATAAGTGCTGGAAAATGGTGAATTGGTGCGTTCACGAATCTGCTGAGCCAATTTTGCGTAGCCCGGACGACTGCTCTCATCCGGGTACAGCACGGTGACCAGATGATTGATCTTGCGTCCAAGCTGGCCCTGGGCGGGGTCAGTCGCGTCCTGGTCTAGATCCACAGCAGGCATTCCTTGAGGTCGAAGGCGGTCCAAGCACACACCCGACCGCTACGGCGGACCACGGGGATGGATCTATTATCACCCTGTCCTCTATAGTTGACAAGCACTCCCCCCTCGGGCGTATGGTTACCGCACGGATCGTCCGCTCTGGCGGACAATCCCGACTTGGGGGAGCAGGCGGAGGGGCGCGGGGGAGGGGCTCTGCGTCGCCGCGCCCCTCCGTGACCCCAGCACCTGGTCCGACCCAGCACCTGGTTCGACCCAGCACCTGGTTCGACCCAGTCCGGCTCGGCGCAGCCGCGCCGCTGACGCCGTCGAGGAGGGCGCGCCGTGAGCTCAGGAGAGCTGCTGGTCGAGCGCGAGCCCCCCGCCCACGACCCCGTCGAGAACGCCCGGTCGTCCTGGTTACGACAGATCGACGAGCTGCCGCCGGCTCCCGAGCTGCCGATCCGGCAGGCACCCAACAGCGCAGACCACTCCGAATGTCATCTGGTGACGCTAGCGGCATCCGAATGGGACGCGTTGTGCCATCGTGCCGACCATCACGGTCTCACCCCCACGGGAGTGCTCCTGGCCGCCTACGCCGAAGTGATCGGCAGGTGGTGCCGGCGGCCGGCGTTCACCCTGGGCCTGACCTTGCCCCGCAGCCTCCGCCGGCACCTGGACGTGGACCAGTTCGGCGACGATGTCCCGCCGGTCACAGTGCTGGCCGTCGATCAGAGCAGGCCGGAGTCTTTTGCCGACCGGGCAACAGCCCTGGACCTGCACCTAGTTGACGACTCTGACCACCAGCTCGCCTCGGGTGTCGAGTCGGTGCTCGACATCAGCCGGCTCCAGGGGAACTCTCCGATGCCTGTGGTGTTTACCAGCACTCTCGGAGATTCTGACCAGGCCAGTGGGCCAAGCAAGCCCGGTTGGGGCAACACTCAGACCCCGCAGACCTGGATCAACTGCCACGCGATGGACCGCGACGGCGGGCTCGGGGTCGACTGGGACGTGCGAGCCGGAGTGTTCCCCGCGGGACTCGTGACGGACCTGGTGCAGGCATTCCACCAGTTGCTGGTCGGCCTGGCCTCCAGCGACGACTCGTGGACGTCCCAGTGCCCGGTCGATATCCCGGCCGCGCAACGCGCGCACCGCGACCAAGCCAATGCCACGGCAGCGCCGTTGCCCCAGGTGCTGCTGCACGACCGGGTGTGTGCGCAAGCAAGCGGCACGCCCGATCGCCCGGCGCTGTTGTGGCCCGCTGGGTCGATGAGCTACGGCGAGTTGTTGTACCGAGCCCAGGTCGTTGCCGCGCAGCTGAGTGAGGTCAGGGCGGACGACCTGGTGGCCGTGGTGATGGACCCGGGGTGGGAGCAGGTCGCCGCGGTGCTCGGGATCGGTTTGGCCGGGGCCGCGTACCTGCCGATCGACACCACCCGATCCGCGGTGCTCCGCGACCAGATTCTGGCCGACGCCAGCGTGCACGAGGTGCTGACTCAGCCCTGGATTGATCAGACCACAACCTGGCCCCCGCAACTGCGGGTGACCATTGTTGACCGGTTTGATCCGATCCCGGTGGCAGTCCCCAGCGCCACCCGCCGCGTGGGCCAGGACGACCTCGCGTACGTCAGCTACAACGTCGACTCGGGCGGCCGACCCCGGGGGGTGATGATCACCCACCGGGCCGCGGTCAACACCATCGAAGACATCACCACTCGCTTCGGTATCAGCGCTCAGGACCGGGTCCTCGGACTGGCCAACCTCGGCTCCGACCTCTCGGTATACGACATCTTCGGGGTGCTGGGCGCCGGTGGTGCGCTGGTGCTGCCCAGCCAGCAGCGCCGAGCGGACCCGGCACATTGGGCCGAGCTCATCGCCGGACAGGGTGTGACACTGTGGAACTCGGGGCCGGCCCAGCTGCAGCGGCTCGGTCAGTACCTCGACGCTGTCCCGGCCAAAGGCCTGTCCTCGCTGCGCCTGGCGCTGCTGTCCGGTGACTGGATTCCGATCACCCTGCCCGGGCAGCTGCGCAAGTGGCTGCCCCGGTTACAGATGATCAGTCTGGGCGGGGCACGCGAGGCGGCGATCTGGTCGACCTACCACCCGATCAACGGCGCCGCGCCGGATGACCGCGGCATCCCCTACGGCCGTCCGCTGGCCAACCAGTCGTGTCACGTCCTGGACCAGGCGATGCGGCCACGCCCAGATTGGGTCCCCGGAGAGCTCTACATCGGCGGCACCGGAGTCGCGAGAGGCTATCTCGGGGACGCCGAACACACCAGCAAGCGGTTTATCGTCCACCCCGGGACTGGCCAGCGGCTGTATCGCACGGGACAGCGATGCCGCTACCTGCCCGGCGGGGTGATCGAATACCTCGGCCGGGAGGACTCACAGGTCACGATCGGCGGCCACTGCGTCGAGATCACCGAGGTCGAATCGGCGATACAGGCCCACCCGGCGGTGGGCTCAGCCGCGGTCGTTGCCGGCGGCCGGTGGGCCTGGGATCGCCGGCTGGTGGCCTTCGTGGAAGGTGCTCGACGTCCCGACGCGAGTGATGACGAGCTGGACCTCCGGCGGGTCACCATCGAGACCGGCCGGCGAGTGCCCCGCACTATCAGCCATCAGCAAGTCCTGCGATTCACGGCGGCACTCAACCGCGCCGCGCTGGTGTCCATGGTGGGCGCGTTGCGGTCGTTCGGGTTGTTCCGGAGCCGTCATGACGCCCACTACACCGAGGAGATCCTCAGCACCGTCCGGGTGCCACCGGCTCAGCACGTCCTGATTCGCCGCTGGCTTCGTGTCCTGGTTGGCGAGGAGTTGCTGGTGGAGCGCGGCGACGGGCGCTTGCAGCTGACTGAGTTGCTCGATTCTGGATCAGTTGCCCGGGCCTGGGACAGTGTCGAGACGCTGCGCGCCGAGGAGATCTGTCCGGCCGACTTGGTGAGCTACTTCCGCGCCAGCGCTGAGCGGTTGCCCGCGCTGATGATCGGTGCGGCCGATCCGGCGCGGATGTTCTTCCCGGAGGGGAAGTTGCGCCTCGCATGGGCCCTGTATGCGGACAATGCACTGGCTCGCTACCTCAATGAGGTGGTGGCTGCGACCGTCCGCAGGATAGCCGCCGTGGCGCCGGGCGGAGTCCCGCTGCGGGTGCTCGAGGTCGGCGCCGGCGCCGGCGCTACCAGCGCCCACGTGATTCCCGCGCTGTCCGGCCGCGCTGTCGACTATCTGTTCACCGACGTCTCGCCATTCTTCCTCAACGAAGCCGCAACGACGTTCCGCCACCATCCTTGGGTGCGGTTCGATCTGTTCGACCTCAACGCCGCCTTCCGGGCACAGGGGCTGCGCCCGAGCTCCTTCGATGTCATCATCTGCACTGGGGCGCTGAGCATTGCCATGGACGTGGAGGGTGCTCTGAGCCGGATGCGCGAGCTACTGGTTGCGCATGGCTGGTTGGTGCTCGTTGAGCCAACCCGTGAGCAATACGAGATCATGACCTCGCAAGCATTCATGACGAACTGGGCACAGGATCAGCGCCGCGGCGAGGAGGTCACCTTTCGCTCCCGCGAGCAATGGTTGGCTACCCTGCGCAGCCCCGCTGACGAGGTGACGCTGTGCCTGCCCGCGCCGGCCGACCCGCTGTCCCGGCTTGGCCAGCATGTCTTCGTCACCCAGGTCAAACGGGATACCGAGCCGGTGAAGACGGCTGCGCTGATCCAGCATCTGGCAACCCGGTTACCCCAGCACATGGTGCCCGCCGACATTCAGATCGTTGATGCGCTTCCACTGGACAGTAGCGGGAATGTGGACCGAGCACAGCTGCGATCCTGGTTGCCCGAAACCGAGGGCCAGTTTGGTGGTCATTCACCGTGGCCAATCTAGGAATTCCCCAGCAGGCTGAGGACAGCTGCGTGGTAGGTGGCCTGGACGGCCGGGATGGTGTCCAAACGGATGCGTTCGTCGACAGCGTGCAGCCCTTCATAGCTGACCCCAAAACCGGCAGTAGCGGGAATGCTCAGACCGGCGAGGTAGTTGCCGATGTTGGACATACCGGAGATCTTGGGCTCGACGTCGACCCCCAGGGACTGAGCGGCGCTGAGCAGCGCGTGGCGCATCAGCGAGGTCTGGTCGGTATGATACGGCGGCCATTCAACGTCGATTTCCATGCTGGTCGCTCGGGTGCCAGGCCAGGACTGGTCGACGGCGGTGATGGCGTGATAGAGAACGTCCCGGAAAGTGCGCCAGTCAACTGCCGGGGTGGTTCGCATGTCGACACCGAGTTCGCAGAGATCTGGTGTGACGGAATAGCCTTCGCCACCACCGATTGTGGTGACGGTGAGCCTGGCGGGGAGCGGGAAATCCTCGGTCATACCATCGGGAAGCGGTGCGGTACTCACGGCGTGGACGAGTTGGGCGGCCTTCTCGATGGCATTGGCAGTCGCGTGGCTACTGCCGGAGTGGGACGCCACACCATGGACATGAAGCCGAGCGCGAAACACTCCACGCCCGCCGACGACGAGGGTGTCCAGACCGGGGTAGCCGATCATGACACCCGCGACGTCAGCAGGGGCGCCGGGGCCTTCGAAGTACCGTTTGGCACCGCCGAAGTGCCCGGTATGTTCATCCACGTCGAACAGGAGCACCAAGCGTCCGCACAACCGGTGCGCCTGAGGAGCCAGGCGGATGGCGATGTGGCAAAAGATGGCCGCTCCCACTTTGGAGTCAGATGTGCCGCGGCCCCACATCCATCCGTCCTTGATGTGCGCAGAAGTCGGTGGGTGGGTCCACGCGGACACATCACCAAAAGGGGCGGTGTCCAAGCACGCATCCAGCACCCATCGGGGCCCCGGTTGCACACCGCCGATCTCGCAACACAAACCCACCGTGGCGCCGC
>JBOHFK010000141.1:0-14525 GCA_050699635.1 Pseudonocardiaceae bacterium
CCCCACCCACCACGCGGGCACCACAACCCCAGCCACCCCATCCAGAGTCGCCCCCACCACCAACCCACAACTACTACCCTCAACCCCACCAACCAACGGTGTTGCGTGGACTCCCTGAACCCAAGCGGCTCAAGACGTCGGCCAGGTCGAGTTCACGACACACAGCGAGGTGCCCGACCGGCCCGGTCAGCCGCGGGCGGCGGCGATCGCCTGGTAGATCCGCTGGTCGGACACCGGATAGGGGGTGCGCAGCTCCTGGGCGAAATAGCTCACCCGGAGCTCCTCGATCATCCAGCGGATCCGCTGCAGGTCCAGGCTGTCGCCGAGGTCGTCCCGTAGCTGCTGGTATGCCTGCGTGACGGCGGCGATTCGGTGCATCCAGCCCTGATCGCGATCCGGATCCCGAGGCAACTTGCCCAGCCTGCGGTCGATAGCGAGCAGGTAGCGCGTCAGATCGGGCAGCCGCTGCGCGCCGCTCGCGGCCAGGAAACCCGGGGTCTGATTGCCGGCTCGGCCGGCGGGGGTCTGATTGCCGGCTCGGCCGGCGGTGGTCTGATCGCCGGCTCGGCCGGCGGTCCCGATCAGGCCGGTCAGCTGGGCGCGGATGTCGGCGACCGCGGGCGCCAGCACCGGCACGGTGAGTTCGGCCAGCCGTGCTTCCACGGAGTGGGTGATCTCCAGGATGCGCACCGCGTGGGCGATCACATCGCGCACCGCAGTAGCCAGCTCAGCCTGGGCGCGGTCCCGCAGCCCGGCGAAACCGTCCTCGTCATGGGGCGGGCCGCCACAGGCGGCGATCAGCGCGTCGGCCGCGCAGGTGGCGCCGTCGGCCAGCAGTGCCTCGAGGGAACCGTCTGGATTGCGCGCCAGGATGAGTCGAGCGTGCCGGTCGAGAGTGCGCTGCGCCGACTTGATCAATCCGGGTACCGCCAGGAGCAGCAGCCGCCGGGTACCCGCCCACATGGCGCGCTGTTGTTCGGTCTCGGTGGGCAGCAGCGCGAGCGCCACGGTGTCGCCCTCGTCCACCAGCGCAGGGTAGGCGGTGACCAGGTGGCCGGCCTGCTCGTGCTGGTAGGTCCGCGGCAGGGTGCCGAGATCCCAGCTGCGCAGACCGTGGCGCTCCAGAGCCTCGCCCGCCGCGGACATGGTGGCGCGGAGTTGGGGCTGCAGCCGGCGGGTCAGCGCGGCCAGGTCCTTGCCCCGCGCCAGGGTGGCCTCGCCATCGCACACCCGAAAAGTGATCTTCAGGTGATCCGGTACCCGGTCGGGCCGCCAATCCGCGCGGCGCACTGGAACACCCAGCTGGGCGAGCTCACGCTCCAGAGCGTCGAGCAAGGGCTCACCGCCAGGGGGCGTCATCCGGGCCAGCAGGGCCCTGGCGTGGTCGGGCACCGGGACCAGCTGCCGGCGCAGCGGCTTGGGCAACGACTTGAGCAGCGCGACGACGAGTTCCTCCCGCAGGCCGGGGACCTGCCAGGTGAACGGCGCCGGGTCGATCTGGTTGAGCACCTGAAGGGGCACGTGCACCGTCACGCCGTCGTCCTCGGCACCGGGCACGAACCGGTAGGACAGCGCCAGCGCGCCGAATGACGTGGCCAGCCAGGAGTCGGGGTAATCGTCCTCGCTGACGCCGGCACCGGCGACCAGCGTGGCGGGGTCGAAGTCGAGCACGTGCGGCTGGTTCTTGCTGAGCTTGCGCCACCAGCTGTCGAAATGCTGGGCCGAGACGACCTCAGCCGGGATGCGCTGATCGTAGAAACCGAACAGGATCTCGTCGTCGACCGCGATGTCGCGGCGGCGGGCCCGCTGCTCGAGTTCGTCGACATCATCGAGCAACGCCCGGTTGGCGTGGAAGAAGGCATGCCGGGTCTCCCAGTCGCCCTCCACGAGCGCATGCCGGATGAACAGGTCGCGGGACAGCTCGGGGTCGATCTGCCCGTAGGCCACCTTGCGGGAGGTCACGATCGGGATGCCGTAGAGCGTGATCTTCTCGTAGGCCACCACCGACCCACGGTTACGTTCCCAGTGCGGCTCGCTGTAATTGCGCTTGACCAGGTGCCCGGCCAGCGGTTCCACCCACTGAGGTTCGATCCGCGCGGCGACCCGGGCCCACAACCGGGAGGTCTCCACCAGCTCGGCGGCCATCACCCAGCGCGGCGGCTTGCGAAACAGCGCCGATCCGGGGAACACCGCGAACCGGGCACCGCGAGCGCCCAGGTAGTCACGGGTCTCCGGGTCGAGCAGCCCGATCTGGGAGAGCAGCCCCGCGAGCAGGCTGACGTGCACCTGCTGCGGGTCCGCGGGCGCACTGTTCACCGTCATCCGCAGACCGCGGGTGGTCCGGCGCAACTGTCCGTGCAGGTCCTGCCACTCCCGCACCCGCAGGTAATGCAGGAACTCCGTCCGGCACAGCTTGCGGAACTGGGTGGACGACAACGCCTGCTGCTGTTCCTCGAGATAGCGCCACAGGTTGAGCAAGGTAAGAAAGTCGGAGTCCTTGCTGGCGAATCGGGCATGTTGGGCGTCGGCGGCCGCTTCGGCGTCGGTCGGGCGCTCCCGCGGATCCTGGATGGACAGGGCCGCGGCAATCACCAGTACCTCCCCCAGGCAGCCGTTCTGGGCAGCGGCTACCACCATCCGCGCCAGCCGCGGGTCCAGCGGAAACTGCGCCAGGGTGCGTCCGATGCGGGTGAGCCGGGGAATGGACTGCTCCTGGAGAGCCCCCAGCTCGCGCAGCAGCGCCACACCATCGGTGATCTGCCGGCGATCCGGTGGGTCGATGAACGGGAAGTCCGCCACCTCACCCAGATCGAGCGCCGCCATCTGCAAGATCACCGACGCGAGGTGGGTCCGCAGGATTTCCGGATCGGTGAACTCCGGGCGGGACTGCAGGTCCTCCTCGGCGTACAACCGGATGCAAATCCCCGCGCTGGTACGCCCGCAGCGCCCGGCGCGCTGGGTGGCCGAGGCCTGCGAGATGGGCTCGATCGGCAGCCGCTGCACCTTGAGCCGGCGGCTGTACCGGGAGATCCGGGCCGTCCCAGGATCGATCACATACCGGATCCCCGGCACCGTCAACGACGTCTCGGCCACATTGGTAGCCAATACGATCCGGCGTGTCGCGCCCCCACCCGCGCGTGTCGCGCCCTGGTGCCCGGGGTGTCGGCCTCTGGTGCCCGGCGGCTCGAAGACCCGGTGCTGCTCGGCCGCCGACAACCGCGCGTACAGCGGCAGGATCTCGGTGTCGGACAGCTGCAACGCGTGCAAGGCGTCCCGGGTGTCGCGGATCTCCCGCTCACCGGAGAGGAACACCAGGATGTCGCCGGGACCCTCGCCGCGCAGTTCCGCCACCGCATCGCAGATCGCCTGGGTCTGGTCACGGTCCTGCGCCCCGTCCGGGCCGGCACCGTCCGGGCCAAGGGGCCGATAGCGGATCTCCACCGGGTAGGTCCGGCCAGACACCTCGATCACCGGGGCACCACCGAAATGCCGGGAGAACCGCTCAGGATCGATGGTCGCCGAGGTGATGATCACCTTGAGGTCGGGCCGGCGAGGGAGCAGTTGCTTGAGGTAACCCAGCACGAAGTCGATGTTCAGCGAGCGTTCGTGCGCCTCGTCGATGATCAGCGTGTCGTACTGCTCCAATGTCGGATCGGACTGGATCTCGGCCAGCAGGATGCCGTCGGTCATGAGCTTGACCAGGGTGTTGTCCCGGACGTGATCGGTGAAGCGCACCTTCCAGCCCACCGCGTCACCTACCGGGACGCCCAGCTCCGAAGCGATCCGCTCGGCCACCGTGCGCGCCGCCAGCCGGCGCGGCTGGGTGTGCCCGATGGTGCCGCGGATCCCGCGACCCAGCTCAAGGCAGATCTTGGGTAGTTGCGTGGTCTTGCCTGACCCGGTCTCCCCGGCGACGACCACCAGCTGGTTATCCCGGATGGCCGCGGCGATCTCGCTGACGTGCTGGCTGATCGGCAGGTCCGGTGGGTAGTGGATCCGCGGCAGCGAAGCCTGCCGGCGGGCGACCCGCAGCTCGGCCAACGTTTCGCCCACGACCAGCGATCTCCTTCTCCAACCCGCCCCCGCCGCACCCTAGAGCACTAGTTACTGGCGAGTCACAAATCGATACAGTGTTCGATGTGCAGCTGGCGTATGACCGCAGCGGCGCCGGAGCGCCCTTGGTCCTGCTGCACGGGGCCGGGCACCGGCGCCAGGCGTGGCGTCCTGTGGAGGCGGAGCTGGCCAGGCACCGCGAGGTGATCTCCCTGGATCTCCCGGGATTCGGCGAGTCACCCCCGCTGCCGGATCACCTGCCCTATTCGCTGGACACCGCGGTCATAGTACTGCAGGAGTTCTTCGCGAGCCTGGGGCTGGACCGGCCGCACGTGGCCGGGAACTCCATGGGCGGCCTGATCTCCCTGGTGCTGGCCCAGCACGGGATGGTCCGCAGCGCGACCGCGCTGTCCCCGGCCGGGCTGTGGAGCCCAATGGGGCGCCGGGTGTCGCTGAGCCTGGTGCGCTCGGTGCAGCGCACCGCGCGGTACCTGCCCCCGAAGGTCGCGGTCCGGTTGTCCCAGACACCGACCGGCCGCACGCTGATGTGCGGCATCCTGTTCGGCCGCCCAGACCTGCTCGAGCCACGCGTGTTGCTCGACGACATGCAGGCGATGATCAACTCAGTGGGCTTCAAGCCGACCCTGGCCGCCGGCGACAAGATTATTTTCACCGGCCGGGTGCGCGACGTGCCGGTGACCATCGCCTGGGGATCGCGGGACCTGCTCTTCCGGCGACCTCGAGCCGCATCGGTCACCCGGTTGATCCCGCATGCCCGGCTGCTGCGGCTACCCGGCTGCGGGCACGTGCCGATGAACGACAATCCGGCGCTGGTGGCCCACGTCCTGCTCACCGGCAGCGACGCCGTCGCGTAGCCCAGCAGCACCATTGACCGGAGGGCACCGCGGTCGGATCAGCGGGTGTCGAGCACGAGGTAGCCCTCGGCCAACCTGCCCTCGGCGAAACCCGCGGCCTGGGCCTGCATGGATCCCCAGCCCCGCATGCGCTCCTCCAGGGTCATCATGTGCGCGGTCTGGCTGGTGTGCGCGCGCAACGCCGCGATCTTACGGTCGAAGGTGTCGGTGATGTCCACGTAATGGTCGGCGCGGTCGTTGGAACTCATCACCCAGACCTCGGGCACGGTGTGCGCATCCAGGCCCTCGACCAGGAGTTCGAGGTGCGCGAACGGGTTGCGGGCGTCGGGATAGATCGCACACAGGGCGGCTTCACCGGCCGCCTGGTGATCGGGATGACTGGCATAGACGTTTCGCAAATCGCGATGCGGGGACTGGACCACCACCCGATCCGGACGGGTCCGCCGGATCACCCGGCTGATGTCGCGGCGCAGCTCGAAACTCACCACCAGCCGACCATCGGGGTAGCCGAGGAACTCGACGTCCGTGACGCCCAGTACCGCGGCTGCTTTGCGCTGCTCGTCCTGCCGGATACCGCCGATCGCCGAGCGCGGCACCTTCGGGTCGAAACCACCGGCGTCACCGTCGGTCGCGATGCAGTAGGACACCTCGAGACCTGCATCGGTCCAGCCGGCGATCGTGCCGGCGGATCCGAAATCCACGTCGTCTGGATGTGCGACGACGACGAGCACCCGTTGCACCGGCTGCGCCTGCTCTGCTGCCACAGCATTCTCCTGCCCTCGGCGGTCCTAGCCGGTAACAACGATTACCTCGATAGCCTTCCCCGAAGGGCTTGCACCTGACGTGGCGTGAGGATTTAGCGTCCGCTGTGCTACCGCAACCGGCGGGGCACGAGGAGAAGCGAGGACATGGTGGCCGACGTCGCCGGACCGACCTGGAAGGTGGGGCAACTCGCCCGGCTGACCGGATTGACCGTGCGCACGCTGCACCACTACGACCAGCTCGGACTGCTGCGCCCGTCAGCGCGGACACCGTCCGGGCACCGGCTCTACGACGAGCGGGACGTCCACCGGCTCTACCGGATCGTGACGTTGCGCGAGCTGGGCCTGCCGCTGGACGTGATCGGTGATCTCCTGACCGGCGAGCCGGATCTGGCGAGTCTGTTGGGTGATCACTTGGCCCACATCGAGGCGCAGCTGGCGGCCTTCCAGGCGCTGCGGCGCCGGCTGGCCACCATGGTCGCCAGGATTCAGCTGGTCGGTCCGCCATCGTCCACCGACCTCCTCGCTCTCATAGAAGAGGTGATGACGATGGACGAGACCATGAAGCGCTACTTCACCAAGGAGCAGCTGACCGCCCTGACCCAGCGATGGGAGCAGCACGGGCAGCAGGCCACCGCAGCCGTGCAGGCCGAATGGCCCCAGCTGATCGCCCAGTTACAAGCCGAACTGGACGCCGGAACCGACCCCGGCACGCCGAAGGTGCAGGCGCTGGCGCGGCGATGGATGGAGCTCCTGGAGTTCTATCACGGCGGCGACACCGGACTCCGGGACTCGATGTACCGCATGTACGCCGAGAACAGTGCAACGATCCAGCAGCAGCACGGCGGGCCATCACCAGAGCAGATCGACTACATCCGCCAGGCCAACGCAGCATCCTGAGCGGCGTCGAGCCGCTGCGCGCTACAGCCCGGGCAGCGGCTCGTCTTTCCACAGGGTGCGCAGCTGGGAGGCGAATTCGTTGAGGTCATAAGACGAGCAGCCGGCCCCGCCGTAACCGATGTAGTTGCCGCTGGCATCCCGCCGCCCGCCGTCCATCACGGCACCGATGCCGTGGTGGGCGATCATGCTGCGGATTCCGGCGGTGATGTTGGCCACCGGGTCAGTGATCGAACTACCGGCCAGGCTGGGCAGTACGCAGGCTCTGAAGGTACTGGGGATGGTCTGCATGAGGCCCTGCGACGGAATACCGGCCCGGGCGTTGCTGTCCCAGTTGTTGATCGCATTGGGGTTGCCACCGGACTCGTGCATGATGATCGACCTGACCCCGTTCGACAAGGCCTGGGGCAGCCCCATCAGCCCCAGCGCCTTGGCGATCCAGCCGTCCAGGCTGTGGTTGTTCCCGGCTTGGTAGGGCTGCCCGAGGCGGGTTCGCAGAGCCTCCTGGTACGCCGCAGCGGCGCGATCCGCCCGCTCGACGGCTCTACGCAGGGCGGGGAGCTCGGTGACGGCGCCGCGAGCGAGGTTGAGCTGCATGACCTCCGGCTCCAGCGACGGACCCGTCAGCGCGGCCGGTGCGATGTCAGCGACCTGTTCGGTCGCCATCGAGGTGGTGGTCTGCACCGCATGACCGGCCACCGCCAGGGCACCGGCGGCGACTGCTGCCGTCACCGCCCGGCCGCGCAACACCGGCCCCGGCCGGGGCATGCGATGGGCGCCACGAGGTGCTGGGGCGGGGGAATGCGGGTGAACGAAATCGGGATGCCGCCGACTACCGCGGGGGGAGCGGTGACGCGCCAACGTTGAGTCCCTTTCACACCGGGGACCTGGCGCGTGGGCTGGTAGGGCAGCCATTCCGGTTCGGGGGCACTGGAACGGCACCTGCTCGCGGCCAGATCGTGATCTGTGACGGGCGGAAGGTAACGGTAAGGCCACGACGGCGGCAAACCCTGCAAACGCGTAGGCGTGTCGCGTGCGCTGGGTGCGGCAACCGGCGCGACGAGCGGTCGGCGTTGATCCGCTGAGCAGTCACGGCCTGCGACGAGCGGCGGCCGGTTTCTCCCGGGTTTACGAGCGGGGTGGGACGGTCGATCGGCGGTACACCAACAGTGCCCACAGCACCAAGGGGATCTGCAGCGGCAGCCGCCCGTAGGCCAGCGCGCGCAGCCATACCGGCCGGGTCGACCAGTCGATCGCCATCTTGACGTTCGCCGGGAATACCGCGACGAACAGCAACGCGGCGAGCAGCCCACCGGGCCGCCGGGTGCGGGGAATCGCGATCAACACCGCGATCACCAGCTCGGCCGCTCCGGAGAGATGGGTCCAGGTGCGGGCGGTGCCAGGCAACTGCTCGGGAACGATCGAGTCGAACTGCGCCGGCGCCGCGAAGTGCAGGACCCCGGTGCTGGTGAGCAGGGCGACCAGCCCAGCCGCTGCGGTGGGTCTGCGGACGCTCATGGAAGAATTCTCGCACGGGACGACCCGGTTGATCTTGAGTTGTAGTCCACACCGCCCTCATGTCGCCGAGTTCGACACCACGGCTGCCGATAGCGGACCGAACAGCCCTGTAGTCGAACTCGGCGACATCAGAGTGAGTGAGCTAGCGACGAAAGCGCGATCGGTGGCAGCGGACGCTTGAGGATGCCGTCACCCGGGACCGGTGATCGGCCAGGACGGCAGGTCTACGCGGCCTCCAACGGCGGCGTGCTGCACGACCTCGACCCGGCGACCGGAGCCAACCGGTGGACCTACGATTCGGGCCATACCGGCGGTGGCGACCTGTCCGTCCCGCCGCTGGTCCTGCCCGATCGCACGGTGTTGTGGCCGACCCCGGGAACCTGCATGCTCCCATCGATTCCTACCCAACCCTGTCCACGGACGCAGCGCTGATCATCGGCGCCCGCGACGGCACCCTGACCTCCCTCGGCTGACCTTGATCGACGCGCTGAGACCTTACGGTTTCCGCAGCCGCGGCTCGATCAGCTGCGCAATCCGTAGGGCCTCAGCGCACGCATCGATGCGCGGGGCATTCGGGCGCAATGTCGACGCCACGCTGACGACCAGCGACACCGAGCCACCATCCAGCAATTGCTCGCAGCCCTCTGGATCTACCCCGAACCTGACCCCAGCCCGGCCGTTGACCGTGTTCGGCACGACGGTGATGGAGGCCGGGCCACGAGGACGGTCCTGGTAGGAGGCGACGGTTGCCTTGTCGCGCTCCAGGCTCAGGGTAAAACGGGTACCCGACCACTCGCAGCCGACCGAACCGAACTGGTCCACCGGCTCGCGGGTGTCCGGCTGGATGCCGAGTCGGCTCAGCTCCGGGGCAGTCAGGATGGTGCACATGTCAACGGTGCGCGGGTCGGCCACACCCGCTCTCCCCAGCCCGCAGCCGACCGCGAGCAGACCCACCGTGGCCATCAGCGCCACTGTGATCGACACAGCGCCACGGGTCATCGGGACTGACCCGGGCCCCACGGGGCGGAATCTGCGCGTACCGAGCCGTTGCATCGCCACCCAGACGCCTCAGGAGGCGCAGGTGCCGGTGGAGACCTCGGCGGTGCGGCTCGATGATGCGGCCACGTCGTCAGCGATCTCGTCGTCGGCGAGCACGAAGCCGGTGTCCTCGTTGTCCACGGCGGCACCGAACACCAATCCGAGCACCTGGCCGGATCCGTCGATCAGTGGCCCACCCGAGTTCCCGCTGCGCACCAGCGCTCGCACGGTGTAGACGTTACGGACCACGGTGGAGGCGTTGTAGATGTCCGGGCCGCGCAGGTGGATGCGGTCCCGCACCCGGGCCGCCGAGGCCGTGTACGGGCCATCCAGCGGGTAACCGAGCACCAGCCCGCTCAGGCCGGAGGTGGCCGGCTTGGTGGACAGCTGCAGCACCGGCGCTCGCAATCCGGGGACCCTCAGGATCGCGACGTCAGTCTCCGGGTCGTAGCTGACCACTGTGGCGTCCAGCGTGCCGTCCCGCGACTCCACCTGAACCCGGTCGGTGCCGGCGACCACGTGCGCGTTGGTGATCACCCGCTGCGGCGCCACCACGAACGCGCTGCCCTCCAGCGCCCGGGAGCACGACCTGGCCCGCCCGCGGACCTTGAGCACGCTGTCCCTGACCTGCCGCGCGATCGGGGTGTTCAGCAACGCTTTATCGGGTTCCTCCACCGCGGTGATCGGGGTCGTGGCGAAGGGCGGGAGGATGTTCCCGAACCCTGAGACATCCAGCAGCGCGGTCAGCTTGGAGGGCAGCTCGCGCAGCACGTTGGGCATGAACGTGTCCACTACCCGCAGCACTGACGAATCCCGCACCGCCGAAGTCAGGTTGGTGTAGGTGGAGGACTTGGTCAGCGGCAGGGCGACCAGCCAGGCCACCACCAAAGCCGCGACACCCTGCACTACCGCACCCAGGAAGCTGTCCACCCGGCGCAACGCGTCGACGTCGATGCGGCGCTGCACCGCCCGGCCCAGCAGCACACCGAGCGTCTCGCCGAGCGCGACCAGCACGATCACGATCGACACGCCAAGCGCGACCCGGACCTCCGGGCTCTCGTAGCCTGCGATCAGCGACGGTGCGATGCGCACCCCGATCACCGCACCCGCCAGCACACCGATGAACGACGCCGCCGCGGTGACCATGCCCTGCCGGGCACCGGAGGTGCCGGCCAGCAAAGCCAGCACCAGCACCAGCACGTCCACCCAGTTCACAGGATCACCTCGGTCCGCTCGGCGAGCCGCCACGCGGCTTCCAGGTCGTACTCAGCCGCCGGCTCCCAGGGCCGCGCCCAGCCGCCCATGGTCAGCAGCGCAGCCAGCAACCCGCCGGTGAACCCCCAGATAAGCATCCCAGGTACCAGGAAAGCAGGATGCGGGTACCCGCTGGGACCGCGCACGATCAGCCGGTTCACCGGGTCCGCGAGCACCCGCAGCAGCACCCGGACGACCGCGACGGTCTCCCGGTAATCCACCGGGGCCACCGGCCCGGGCCGCTCCCAATATCCCAGCACGGGCGTAACCAGGAAATCCGATGGCGGCAGGTACAGCTTCGGCAGCACTGCCACGGGCCGCACGTCATCGGCGCGCACCCCGACTTCCTCGCGCGCTTCCCGCAGCGCCGTCGCCACCGGGCCGTCATCGGCATCGTCCACGGCACCGCCGGGAAAACAGACCTGGCCGGGGTGCGCGGACAACTCCCAGGAGCGCACTTGCAGCAGCACATCCGGCTCACCACTGTGGGCGTTCTCGGCGAAGAGCACCAGCACCGCCGCTTCCCGGCCGCCCAGCCGCGGCACCGGGATCTGGACGAGATCGCCCGGGTACAGCTCGGCGATCCGCTGGACCAGCGCGCCCAGCCAGCCCGGCACGGATGCCGGATCGACGAGCGGCCCGGCCGCGAACGACCCCGATGACGATGACCCAGTTGCAGATGACCCGGATGATCCGGTTTCGGATGACCCTGTCACGCGATCATCCGATCGCTTCGGGGCCGAGGTAGCGCGCGACCACCGCTCGCACCTGTTCCGGGCTGCGCAGCACCTCAGGTGGGTTGACCTGGCTCACCTGGCCATCGGCGGAGACCAGGTAGGTCAGCGGGATGACCGGCGGGGCGCGCAGCGCGGCGCGCAGCCTGCCTTCGGGATCGCTGACCGAGGGATAGTGCACGTTCAGTGCGGTGAGCAGGTCCAGCGCGCCCTCCGGCAACTGCTGTACTTCCACGCCGAGCACCGGCACCGCCCCCGGCTCGGTGGCGTAGGCGGCCAGCGCAGGCAGCTCTTGGGCGCACGGTTGGCACAGCGGCCCCCACAGGTTGAGCAACGCCGGCCGGCCGGCCAGTGCCGTCGCTAGGTCGACCGTTCCCGGCTGGCCCAGGCAGGGCAGCACCAGACCCGACAGCGGCCCGCGAACGTCCGTGCGGACCGCAGGCACGGCGGGGCAGGACTGCAGTGCCGCTCGGAGACGCAGCTGGCCGATATCAGCCGGCGAGCCAGCGGCGGGCCGCGCCGCAGCAGGCGACGGCACCCGCGTCGTCGGACTCGCCCTTGGCCACAGCGCCACGACGAGCGCGACCGCCAAGACCGCCGTCACCAGCACCCAGCGCAGCCCGACTGTCACGACAGTGCCCCACGAACCCCGGCTCCTACCGCAGGATCGCTCGCCGCGTCGATGGGCAGCCCGGCCATCGCCAGCAGATGCGGCGTCTCAGGCCCGCGCAGCAGCGCGGCCGCAACCTCGGGCTCAGTGGGTCCGGTGCCGTAGGATGGGCAGTCCCCAGCCAGCGGGCACACCCCGCAGGCCGGGCGACGGGAATGGCACACCCGGCGCCCATGAAAGATCACTCGGTGGGACAGCATCGTCCAGTCCCGTTTCGGGATGAGCTCGCTGATCGCCTGCTCGACCTTCACCGGATCTTCGTGTTCGGTCCAGCCCCACCGGCGCACCAGCCGCCCGAAATGAGTGTCCACCGTAATGCCGGGCACGTCGAAGGCATTGCCGAGGATGACGTTGGCCGTCTTGCGGCCGATTCCCGGCAGCGTGACGAGGTCGGTCAGCCGGGCAGGCAGCTCGCCGCCGAAGCGCTCGACCAGTGCGGCCCCGAGACCGATCAGCGCCGCCGCCTTGTTCCGGTAGAAGCCAGTGGGCCGGATCAGCTCCTCTAGCTCAGCCCGATCGGCGGCCGCGTAGTCGGCCGCGGTGTGATAGCGGCCGAACAACGTCGGCGTCGTCTCGTTGACCCGCTTGTCGGTGCACTGCGCAGACAGAATGGTGGCCACAGCCAGCTGCAACGGCGTGGAGAAGTCCAGCTCGCAGTGCGCCTGCGGGTAGGCGGTGGCCAGTATCCGGTCCATCCGGCGGGCCCGCCGAACCAGCGCAAGACGGCTCTCCCCAGCAACGGACCGGCGCACTCGAGCTGGCACAACCTCCACCCTACGGAGGCCGCCCCCAGCAGCGCCGTCCAGCCTCGCCGTGCACCCTCGCCGGGCAGCCTTTTTGGGGGCCAGCCGACCAGGCCAATACAACGCGACACGCCCGACACCCGACCCCGCGCGCACACCGACCGGGCAATAGGGCATTATCCCCCGCACCATGACCATCTGGTTCGTTACCGCCATCCCTTTGCTGATCATGTTTTTTGCGCTCGCGATGGAACGGCTGGAGCACCGGCTGCGCTATCTCGCGACCCGGGAGAACCTCGCGGTGCAAGAAGACGAGGTTGAAGAGTTCCTGCAGGCCGCCCGACCCGAGGAGGTGCGGGCACTGTTCGGCAGTGGTATCGGCCGTGCGCTGGAGGAGTTCCGGCTACGCCGGCTCCGCCGCAACGCGCTAGTGCACTCCCGTGGAGTCGGGCAACGGTCCTAGACTCCATCCCAGGTGATCGGGGTAACGTGGGCGGTCCCTTGACGGTAGGCCGGTTTCGCCCGGGACAGCTGGAGGAGCACGGTGAGCGACCCCCTGGCCAGGGCCGGCATCTTCCAGGGTGTCGACCAGTCGGCGGTGCAGGCCTTGAGGGCCGCCTTGGAGCCGGTCCATTTTCCGCGCGCGCATGTCATCTTCGCCGAGGGCGAGCTGGGCGACCGTCTCTACATTGTCCTGTCGGGCAAGGTCAAAATCGGGCGCAAGTCACCTGATGGCCGGGAGAATCTGTTGGCCGTGTTCGGGCCGGCGGACATGTTCGGCGAGTTATCGATTTTCGATCCGGGACCCCGGACCTCGACGGCCACCACGGTGACCGAGGTCAACGCGGTCAGTATGGACCGTGCCGCGTTGCGCGAATGGATCACCAAACGGCCCGAGATCGCCGAGCAGCTGTTGCGGGTGATCGCGCGGCGACTGCGGCGAACCAACAACATGCTCGCCGATCTGATCTTCACTGACGTGCCGGGTCGGGTGGCCAAGGCGCTGCTGCAGCTTGCGCACGACTTCGGCACCCAGGAGGGCGGCATGCTCCGGGTGACCCACGACCTCACCCAGGAGGAGATCGCCCAGCTGGTCGGCGCTTCCCGGGAGACGGTGAACAAGGCACTGGCCGATTTCGCCCACCGCGGCTGGCTGCGCCTGGAGGGCAAGAGCGTGCTCATCCTGGAGCCCCAACGCCTGGTCCGCCGCGCCCGTTGACCGCACCGCACGACGTAGCACTTGGGCTGCGACCCGGGCATGTGAGGGTGACCCCACCAGCGCGGGCCATCCATGATCATTGTTTTGGAAGAATGAGCCGCGCTGACCGCGGCTCATTCTTCCAGGATAGCGATCATGGTCTGGACAGACGGCGCCCAGACGGCTCTGGCCACCAGACTCACCGCATCACCGATCAGGCAACCCGCGGTTCGGCGACCTGAGGCTGACGACTCATCCGATCCTTCACCGGATCCCCCTCAGCAAGGCTTGATCACGGCTTGTGTGCCAAGGGTGACACATCCTGTCGTCGTAGGCACCCAAAAGGTGATCTTCTTTTCTCGCTCAGGAGACTTCGACGACGAGCTCGATCTCGACCGGGGCGCCCAGCGGTAGCTCGGCGACCCCGACCGCGGACCGGGCGTGCGCCCCGGCCACCCCGAATACCTCGCCGAGCAGGTCGGAGGCCCCGTTGAGCACGGCTGGCTGCACGGTGTAGCCAGGCGCTGAGGCCACAAACCCGGTCACCTTCACCATCCGGACCACCGCGTCGAGCCCAACCAGGCCGTCCACCGCAGCCAGTGCGTTGAGCATGCAGGTTCGGGCCAGCCCCTGACCGTGAATGGTGTCGATCTCGGCCCCGAGCTTGCCGCTGGCCGCCAGCACACCATCGACCAGCGGGAGCTGGCCTGCGGTGAATACCAGGGATCCGCTGCGCACCGCGGGGACGTACGCCCCGGCCGGTGTTGCCACCGGTGCCAACACC
>JBOHFK010000142.1:0-14284 GCA_050699635.1 Pseudonocardiaceae bacterium
ACCACACTGGTGTGGCCGGTCAATGGTGAGCTCAGCGGTATCGCGTGAGCCGGATCGCTCACGTTCCACAGTCGTACGGTCTGGTCAGCGCTGCCGGTGGCCAGGGTATGCCCATCCGGACTGAACGTCACGGCGTCGACCCATCCGGTGTGGCCGCTCAAGGGTGAGCCCAGTGGTATGGCGTGAACGGGGTCGCTTACGTTCCACAGGTGCACGATTTGGTCGGCACTGCCGGCAGCCAGAGTATGCCCATCCGGACTGAACGCGACCGAGAAAACATTGTCGGTATGGCCGGTCAGGGCCTGGCCTAGTGGGATGGGATGGGCCAGGTCGGTCACATTCCACAACCGCACGATCCCCTCGGAGCCACCGGCAGCCAGGGTGTGCCCATCCGGACTGAATGCCACCGCACCGACCGGATTACCGGTCAGGGGCGGGCCCAGTGACATCGGGTGGGCCGGATCAGTCACATTCCACAACCGCACGGTCGCGTCGATACCGCCGCTGGCCAGCGTATGCCCATCCGGGCTGAACGCCACCGACACGACGGTGTTGGTGTGGCCGGTCATGAGTGTGGACGGAATGCTCCACAGTCGAGCTGTGTGGTCGCTACTGACTGTGGCCAGGGTGTGCCCATCCGGGCTGAACGCCACCCCGTTCACGGAACTGGTGTGACCGGTTAGCGCTTGACCCAACGAAGCGGGGCGAGCCGGGTCGGTCATATTCCACAACCGCACGGTCTGGTCATCACTGCCGGTGGCTAGGACGTGCCCATCCGGGCTGAACGCCACTCCGTTCACGGAGTTGGTGTGCCCGGTGAGGGGCTGGCCCAGGGAACTGGGGTGGGCCGGGTCGGTCACGTTCCACAACCGCACGGTCGTATCGGTACTGCCGCTGGCCAGGGTGTGCCCATCCGGGCTGAACACCACCCCGTCGACGGAGTTGGTGTGGCCGGTCAGCGGTTGACCCAACGAAGCGGGACGTGCAGGGTCGGTAACATTCCACAACCGCACGGTGCGATCGGCGCTGCCGGTGGCTAGGGTGTGCCCATCCGGGCTGAACGCCATTGCGAGAGCAAGTTTGGTGTGCCCGGTGAGGGGCTGGCCCAGGGAACTGGGGTGGGCCGGGTTGGTCACGTTCCACAACCGCACGGTCCCCTCGGCGCTGCCGGTGGCCAGCGTGTGCCCATCCGGGCTGAACGCCACCTTACCGACTGGACTGCCGGTCAGCAGTGGACTCAGCGGTGTGGGATGCATCGGGTCGGTCACATTCCACAACCGCACGATGTGGTCGGCACTGCCGGTGGCCAACGTATGCCCATCCGGACTGAACGCAACCGAGAAAACCGGGGAAATGTGGCCGGTGAGAGGTTGGCCAAGCGGTATGGGATGAATCGGGTCGGTCACATTCCACAACCGCACGGTGCGATCAGTGCTGCCGGTGGCCAACATATGCCCATCCGGACTGAACGCAACCGTGAAAACGACGTCGGTGTGGCCGGATAGCGGCGTAGATAACGCAGTATTCTCTGTAGTGATCAAAGCTGTGTAGAGATCCGGAGTTGGTCGCATGCGGTAGGCGGTAAGGTCAAGTTGCGTTGAGAGAGACACGTCAGTGCCACGCAGCCGATCAGCTTCGGCGATAACCTGGTTGAAGATCGCGGTGTCGCGTTCTTTCTGCGCAGTGGCACGTTGCTGAAACGCGACGAACGCGGCCAATAGCGCCGCAACCAACAACACCACCAGGGTAGCCACACCACCACGGGCCAACCGCATGGTGCGGCGGTGCTGGCGGATGTGCTCACCGACCAGCACATCCTTGGGAACCTCACGCACCGCCGCAGCGACATCGGCCACACACTCCCGCAACCGCGGATTCGACTGATCCACCTGCTCCACGTGGTGCAACCACCGTAGATCCACCCAGCGTGGCTCCTCGACAAAGCAGCCGCGCAGCGCCGGTGGCAACGCCGCACCCACCCCATCGCCGGATCTCGCCTCATCGGCCCACGCGAACTCGCCCTCGGTGAGTACCACTAGCAACCGTTGCGACGACTTATTCGCCAGCCACCACGCAACCTCGCGATCGACCCACGGCGACCGCGCCGCGTCTGGCGAAGCCATCAACACCAGCCACGTTGACGACACAAGTGCTTTCTCAATAGAAGACCACAGGCCAGGGTTAGCAGACAGGCTCGTGGTGTCTCTGAAAACTCGCAGAGCCCGCGGCCGATACCAGGGCTTGGCGAACCGTTCCAGCCCAGTCTGCAACGCCGGCGCAAGGGCACCATCAAGCGCATGACTATAGGAAATGAACGCGTCATACCTAGAACCCGCACCACTAATATCAGCTCGACGGCGCAGGCTACGCACCGCTTGACTGACACGGCCCACCCCGGAAGCGTGCCCCTCAAAACGATCAAAATTCCCCGCAGATTGCGGCGGCACTCGCTGTTCCGAAGAGCTCTCCCCGGAAACCCCCATCGATCACTCCTTTCGTTGGACGAGCTAGATGATAAGCTGCTGATTCACTCCCGCAGCCGCCGACCATCCTGGCGTACACGCTGATCGTGGTGCCTTTTGCCGAAAAAAGCCACCGATTTAAGCAACCAGCCGTTCCCGTCGAGTCCTGGGTACGCAATGAGCAATGCCTCCGGCGGACCTCCACTCCGGACGATCTCAGAACCTGGCACTGACAGCTAGTGTCACCAAAGTGCGCAGCCGTATAATCGGCGCCGCATGTCGGGGGGCCGGTCAAAAGCTAGCCCACGGCCTGCGGCACAGGTGCGGCACAGGCCGTCAGGAGCAAGGTACCCTGCCCAAGCTCAACAGACCGAGACCCGGCCGGAACGCTGAGCAACACATAACATAGGCCCTCGTAGCTCAGGGGATAGAGCATCGGTTTCCTAAGGTTGTTCGCAGCCGCGCTCGCCTCGCCGATCCTGGGTGAACGTCAGCTTCGTTGAGCACGTCGGGTGTTCCCTTTTAGCGTTCCGGTCCCGTCCGCTTCAAGCGAGCTCGGCCACGCGACCGATCCCACCTCGGTACTTCCCCGGCTTCAGGGCGACGACCATGGTCATCTCCATCCTTTACCTACCCGAAACAGCCGCCAACGCCCGGCACCAGCGCGTACCGTTGAGAGCTGTCTGAGCTGGCCACACGGAGTGTTCCGTCATGACCGGTTCTGTCGGTAGTGGCGTCTGGTAAATCGCTAGATCGCAGGTGGGCGCCCTGCGCTGAGCCAGATGCCAGGTTCAGCAAAGCCAACTGCGGGCGCTCGCCGCCCCGCACCCCGGCAGGCCTCCAGGATGGCCGGCACCCTGCCGAACTCGGCACGGGTCGGGGGGTATGTGGTGTGGCATCCCGTCAGCCTCCCCGAGGGCTACCACGCGCTGCCCCAGGGGCAAGCCTGGCGAACTCCGGCCGACGGTTGGCAGAGGACATTGCCCCCGGGGCACCGCGTGATCGGCAGCCCGGTGCTGTCGTACACCGTGACGTCGAATCCCGGTGGGCTGACGGCTAGCGGTCCGGCCGGCCCGATCACCGTCACCGGCCTGACCAACGGCGTGAGCTACACGTTCACGGTCATTGCGGCCAATGCCAACGGCACCAGCCAGCCATCGTCGCCGTCCAATGCGGTGACACCCACCGCGCCGCCCGCCCCGGCCAATGATGACATCGCCCACGCGCAGGCCATCAGCGGTGACAGCGGCACGGTCACCGGCAGCAATGTCGGCGCCACCCTCGAGCCCGGCGAGCCGCATAGCGAGGGGAATACCGGCGGCGCATCGATCTGGTACGTGTGGACGCCGGCGACTGGCGGCGGGTCGGCGACGTTCAACACGTGCGGAACCAACTTCCCGCCCAATCTGGGCGTCTACCAGATCGCGGACAATGGCAGCCCGGTGTCCGTGACGAACCTCGACAACGTCTTCCCCGGATTCCCGCAGGTGCGCTGCCCCGACGGATCGGTCGCACCCGGCATCCAGCCCGATATCAACCAGGCCGGCGGGACCTACTACATCCAGGTGGACGGCAACAACACCGGCAACGGCGCCCCCACCGGCCCGATCACACTGAGCTGGTCGAAGCCATGAACCGGGCTGGTCGAAGCCATGAACCGGGCTGGTCGAAGCCATGAACCGGTCACCGTAGTCGTACCGCGTGAGATGGGGACGAGAAGGTGCTACCATGGTAAGGTCTCGGTATGACCGCGACCAAACGCAAGATATCCGTGTCCCTTGATGAGAATCTCATCGCCGAACTTGAAGCGGGCGGGGAAGCTCTGTCTGGGCAGATCAATGAGGCGGTGCGCGCCGAGATCGAACGTCGCAGGTATCGTCGTCTGCTGTCTGAGTTCCTCGACGCGCTGGACACCGAGCGCGGTCCGATCGACGAGGAACTGGTATCGAAGTACACCCGGTTGCTGGCGTGAGCGGGCCCGTCGTCCTCGACGCTGAGGCGTTCTCCTCGCTGGCTGGACGCCCGACACCGCGCGAGCGCGAGGTTCGTGCCGCGATGCGAGCCGCCGACCGGCTGGGACGTGACGTGATCGTGCCCACGGTGATCCTTGCTGAGCTTTACCGCGGTCCCCGGCACAGCCAGCTCATCGACTCGTGCCTGTCGCGGGAGACCGGGGTACGGTCCCGTGACACCGACAAGCGCCTGGCCCGCTTGATCGGGGGAGTACTGGCGGGTGCGGGTGCCGGATCGGAACATCTCGCCGATGCACACGTGGTCGCCGTCGCGGTGGAGATGGGTGGTGGGCTGATCATGACCGCGGACGAGAGCGACCTGCAGCGCCTCGCCGCGCCATATCCCAACATCCTGGTCGAGGCCCTGCCCTGAGCCGGGCAGGTCTTTGGTACAGAACCAGCCACACGCTCACCCGGTCAGCTCTGGGGCGGATCCCAATGCGTGTGCACCTGCCGCATCTGGCCGTCACAGGCACAGGGTTCGGTATCGACCGTGTGCGACCTCGAACTGCGCTCGGACAATGCCGATGAGGGCGGCGGAGAGGCGGACTGGTGATCTCTCACGGGTGCCTCTGGCGCAGGCGGGCGGGTTACCGCGACCGGCTGCGCGCGCACTGGCGCCGGACGGTCGGTCACGGGACGGATCACTGGCTCCTGATGTGCGGGCGTGGCAGGAGAAACCGCCACCGGCTGCGGAGGGGCGAGTGACGGCTCGGGGTTGGGCTGTGCGGCGGCATCTGGGGCGGCGGCAACTGGGGGGGCGACGACCGGTGGATCCACGAGGTTGGGCTGCGGTGCCACGATCGGGGGAGCAATGAGCGGCGGAGCCGCGGGGTTGTGCCGCTGCGCGCTGACCTGCTGGTCCACCGGTAGAGCCTGACCGAGCGGTGGGTCCTGGGACCGGGCGCTGAACTGCGCCGCGGTCACACCCACGAGCACCCCGACGACCGCGGCGCTTGCCACCAGGGCAATCACCGAACCACGCACACTGAGCACAGGTTCCCCCAAGCCTCGCTAACCGACCTACTACTCAGTTAGCGACAGCAGACCACGTTCCGTTAGCGAGCATCGAATATTTCTCCGGGACCGGCGACGAGCCCGTTCCGAACGGCAGCACGCGTCGTGATGACGGGTCGGAGGCGGCCCAGCCGGGCGCGAGTGCCCTCACGCCGAACTGTACGCGGATCTCCAGTCGGCCAGACCGAATACCAGACCAACACGCCATCCCGTATTATGAGAAAACAATCCTGTTCTATGAGAAGAATCGGGTACCGTCCAAGCCATGCGACTACTCGAGTGGGACGCCCAGACCTACGACGCGCTGCCGCTGCCGCACACCCGGTGGGGCAGCGGCACGATCAATCGGCTACGGCTGGCCGGTAATGAGACCGTCATGGAGCTCGGCTGCGGCACCGGCCGTGACGCCGAGCGCCTCCTCGACGCGCTACCCGACGGGCGGGTGATCGCGGTTGATGGGTCCGAACAGATGCTCGCGCAACTACGCCACCGACTGCGCGACCGGATCGACCGGGTGACCGTGGTGCATGCGGATCTCCGGCAACCCTTGGCCCTGGACGCGCCGGTCGACGCCGCCATGAGCGTGGCGACCCTGCATTGGCTTCCCGATCACGACACGGTGTTCCAGACGGTGGCTGCCGCATTGCGGCCGGGGGGCCGGTTCGTCGCCGAGGCGGGCGGCGCCGGCAGCGTGGAGCGGTTCCGCGCGGCAGTGCGCGCCGTCGGCGGCGACGACGGTGGGCAGCTGTGGAACTTCGCCGGGATCGAGGAGACCACCCGACGGCTTCGGCAGGCCGGCTTCACCGGCATCGAGGTCGACTTGGTGACGGATTCTGTGGTCCTGGAACGCGGGGAACAACTCGAGGCGTTCCTGGCCACTGTGATGCTCGGTGCCCAGCTGCGCGAGCTCCCGGCAGATCAGCGCCGGCCGTTCGTCCGGGCGGTCGCTGCGCAGTTGGATGAGCCGGTCATCGACTACGTCCGCCTGCAGATCAACGCCGGGTTAGCTCAACACCGTTAGATCAACACTGGGTTGGCTGACTCATGAGTCAAAGCCGCCGGCCTTGATTCCGTTGATCCAGGCGTTCAGCTCTTCCCGGGTGAAGTGAATCACCCCATCGTGTGGTCGGTTGCTGTTGCGCACTGCGATGTGCCCATCGGGCAGCGCAGCGACCTCCACACAGGTCCCGTTGTTGCCGCTGAAGCTGCTGGTACGCCAGTGAGTGATAGAAGAGTCTGTCCCGGCCACGTTCTGTCTCCGACATTCAGGATGTGATCATCGATTGGATGAATTCGAGTGACCTTTCGGGGCTAAGAGCAGCCCGCTGTAGGTCCTTAGCCACCATCGTATACGTCCGCACCTGATCTGCGTCTTGTAAGTAGACGGCACCGTCGTGCAGTTCGACGTACCCGATCGAGCGTACGATCTCGAATCCGAGTACCACGAACTGACCGGTGAGCGCGGTGTGCGGCCCGTCCTCCGGCCGGATCACCTGGATGGTGACTGTGGGTAGCTCGGCCATCGACAGCAGGTGTCGCAGCTGCGCCTGGCGCAGCTGCGCGTCACCCACAGCCAGCCGCAACGCTCCCTCAGTGAGAATCGCATGCACCTTCAGCGGACGCTCCGGATCGGTGAGCCGGCGGGTGCGCGCGATCCGGAAGCCGACGAACCGATCGCTGTGATCGGCTCGCACTCGCGGCGTGTTGGCCGTCACCGCGGCGGCGTATCGCTCGGTCTGCAGCAGGCCCGGGATGATGATCGGCTCGAAGACGAACTCGCTTTCGGCCAGGCCTTCCAGACCGACGAAGGTCTTGAGCCAGTCCGGCACCACCTGGGCCCACGGAGCCCACCAGGTGGCCTCGTCAGCCCGGCTGGTCAGCGACGTCAACCGGGCTATATCGCGCTGCTCGGCCTGATAGGTGGTCAGCAGCCGGGCGATGTCGTCCGGGTCCTGCTGCTGGCGCCCGGTCTCCAGGTGCCCGAGCTTCGCCCGGCTGATGCCACTCTGGTCGCTGGCCTCGGTCAGCGAGAGCTTGGCCGCGTTGCGGTACCTGGCCAATTCCACGCCGATCAGCCAGCGCAGCGGCGCTGGATCTCCCCGCGACACCATTCATGCCGCCGGATTTGTCATGATACGTCTCATGTATAGTCCCCCGAACTGATACACGATCTTCCGATGAGTGCAGACAGACCCGACCGACGGGGGTAACGAGAACGAGCCGGTACCACTGTGGGCGCCGGTCGGACGTCGCCGATCCCGCGGCCGGGCAGTCGCGGGTGAGGATACCGGTATGAACCCGGACAATCCGGGAGGCTCGCGGCTGATGTCGCCGGGAGCGTCACAGAGCGGCGACGGCCCCGCCCGTGTCTCCCCACATCGGGCGGAGCCGTCGTCTTCCATACCACCAGCAGGGGAGCGTTATTGTGCACCAGGCCCCGCAGGATCCCCAGGTCCGGGCAGAGCCCAGATTTCAGGCCCCCCAGATTCGGGCAGAGCCCAGCCTCGCCACCGATGCCCGGCTACCCAGACCCGGCCACTGCGTCGACCTCCTGGTGCCCGATCCCCGGTTTCCCAGGAAGACCCTGGATGATCGCCGGCCGAGTGTCACGGCACCGCGTCCGGCTCCTCGGCCACAGCGGCAGGCCGACCCACCCATCAACCAACTGCGGTGGGCTCGTTGCCCGGACGACGGACGCCTGCATCTGGTGCAGCCCTCGGACGTCACCCTCACCGCGACCAGGGGTTATGCCCCAGCGGTGTGCGGGCATCGGATAGCAGCGGCCGGTCTCACCATCAACAGCGTTGCGTCAGGAGCTTTGTGCATGAGCTGTGTCATCGCGGCGACGTCATGACGACCGGCCGTTAGCGGAGTCAGCCGAGGTAGCCCTCGACCTCACTGACCGGGCGGACCTGGGAGTCATCCGGGTCCTGTCCGGCGGCTGCGCGGGCACGACGTTGTCTCAGCAGATCCCAGCACTGGTCGAGCTGCTGCTCAAGACTGATCAACTGGCGCTGCTCCTCGTCGCTGGTCAGCTCGCCTCGCCCCAGTCGCTCCCGCAACTCATGTTCCGCATCGACCAGTTCACCGATGTGGCCGAGCACATCTCGTTCATCGACCATCCGGATCAACCTCTCGTCAAAACCGTGGCGCCAGGGATCCTGACTCCCACCTTAGATCAGGCAGTCAGTTGGCCGCTGGCCCCGCAGCCCTGGTGTCGCCGAGTTCGACATGATGGCTGCCGATCGCCCAACGGACCGCCCTGGTGTCGAGCTCGGCGACACCAGGGCGGGTGAGCTAATCGCGGGCGGGCGGCGGTGGTGTACAAGAAGGGTATTTGGGTGGGTGGTTGCCGCTCTTCTTGTTGAAGGACCTCAACGACGCCCCGGCGGGGGTGGAGGAACAGTGAGATCAGCTGATGTGGTCGTGGTGGGTGGCGGGATCGCTGGGTCGGCGTTGGCCACCGTGATGGCCAGGGACGGTTACCAGGTCGTCGTGCTCGAGCGCCAGACTGCCTACCGGGACAAGGTCCGGGGCGAGGGGCTGGTCTGCTGGGGGGTGACCGAGCTGCTCCGCCTCGATCTGGAAGAGTCGCTGCTCGATGCGGGTGGCTGCTACGTGACGCGCGTGGTGCCCTACGACGAGGTGACCGATCCGGCGCAGGCCGAGGCGGCCGCCGAGTCCCTGGACCAGATCCTGCCTGGCGTACCGGGCGCGCTGGACGTCGGGCATCCCGAGGCCTGCGAGGCACTGACTCAGTCCGCTGCCGCAGCCGGGGCCACCGTGATCCGCGGCGTCGGCGATGTCGACGTTGAGCCTGGTGAGCCGCCGGTGGTGCGCTACGCGCACGACGATGTCGTCCACGAGCTGCGGTGCCGGCTGGTGGTCGGCGCGGATGGGCGGATGTCCACAGTCCGCCGCCGGCTGGGGATCGAGCTGCACCAGACCACGCCGCGCATCATGATCGGCGGCATGCTCGTCAAGGGCCTGAATGCCTGGCCGGCCCACCAGTTCTCGCTCGGCACCGAGGGCGACCTCCGCTATTACGTCTTCCCGCGGGCGAACGGGCTGGCGCGGCTGTATCTGGGCCACGACATCGCCCAGAAGGGCCGGTTCGCCGGCCCGGACCGGGAGGCGGAGTTCTTGGCCGCCTACGGTTTCCGCTGCATCCCGGATAGCGAGATGTTCTATTCCGCCTACCCGGCAGGACCATGCGCTTTCTACCCGATGAACGACAGCTGGACCGGGCAGCCCTACGCACCCGGGGTGGTGCTGATCGGCGACGCCGCCGGCTGGAACGACCCGATCATCGGTCAGGGCCTGGCGATCGCACTGCGCGACGTTCGGATGGTCACCGAGGTCCTGCGCAGTGGGCTCGACTGGTCCGTTGCCGCCTTTGCCGGCTATGGCGAGGAGCGCCGGGAGCGAATGCGCCGGCTGCGGGTCACGGCTGCGCTGACCACTGACCTGACAGCGACGTTCACCCCGGAAGGGGTCGCGCGCCGTCGCGCCTACGACGCCGTATGGCAGAGCGACCCACTGCTCGGCGGTCCGCGGCTCGCCCCCGTGACAGGTCCGGAAAACCTGCCCGCCGGGTGCTTCACACAGACCACCGTCGACCGGATCCGCGCGCTCGCGTAGCGGTCACGGCAGCAGCCACTAGCCTGGGCGGCCACTAAACGTCTCACAGACCGTCTCCTGAACAGTCTGAATAGCGGGATCAATCACAATATCGTGGTCCTATCCGGTTTTCCGGATGTCTCGGCGTGGCGATCGCCAGGACACAAAGCAATCAATGTTGCGGGCTTAGACTTCCGCCACTTCGTGAGGCACAGTCCCGGCTGTCCGACCTGAGGTGATCACGCACAGGCGGGACTGGAAGCAAAGGGGACCCTATATGCGCGGCAGCGAAGTTTGCGAGGTCAGCGACTCCTATGAACAGGCCTACCCCCGGTTCGATCTCACATGAACGAGTCGTGGTTTGACGATTTCGAGGTGCTGCATTGGGTGGTCGAGCGGTTCGAACGCTCGGGGCACAGCATTGAGGTGGGTGAGGCGCTGCGGGTCTTCCCCGAGGAGCACTACGACACTGTGCGGGAGTCGCTGCGTCGCTTGAGCAGCAGCACCTATGTGGTGACCGTCGACGGCGCCGGGCTGAGACGGACCGTGATCAAGGGGCCAGCCGCAATCACCGGCACGACTGAGCGGGTGCTCCGCCTGGCTGGGGCAGTGCCGGACGAGGCCGAGCTGCTCGCCGACCGGATTCTGACTGTGCTGGTCGAGGGTGTGGTGAACGAGCCGGATCTGGACAAGAGGTTCAAGCTCGAGGCCGGGCTCAAGGGCGTCGGGGGGATGACCCGCGATGTGCTCGTCGACGTTGTCGCGGCGGCCATCAGCCGATCGCCTGTCTACACCCAGTCGCCGGTCAACACCCAGTCGCCTGTCAACACCCAGTCGCCGGTCCCCATCCGGTCACCGGCTGCCGCCCAGTCCTGGTCGCTTCCCTACGATACGGTCGCCCAGGATCATCAATAGCCGGGAAAGATCTCCGTTACTCCGAGGTCCTGGCGCACGTTAGCCAATAGGTGCCTCGGTACAGGCAGTCTTCCCACTTGTCGGGTGTCGAGGACGTCTCCCTGCTGATACGCGGCGCTACCGCACATCCGTGCTTCGGCGCATCCACGCAGGAGGGGAGACTGATGATCCGTCACCACGCTCGCACGGGGGCACTGCTGGCAGTGGTGATCGCCGCGGTCACGCTAGGGACGGCGCCGCTGGGGACAGCCCACGTCGACCAGCCGGGCCAGGCCCGCCGGGTTGCCGTGCTCACCGGCGCGGAGTCCCTCAACGCGACGCAGGCGCGCTACCAGGTGAAGGGCACCGACCTGGGAATCATGTGGGCCGATGACCGAGGGCAGATCCTGACCGCCTTCGGGGACACCTTCGGACCCGGATGGGCGGGCCCCGGCAGTGAGATCGCCGACCCGGCCGCCAGTGATTGGCGCTCGAACACGCTGGCCCGCAGCGCAGACCGCAATCCCGCCGATGGCATGTCCTTCACCGACTTCGTCACCGACCGCGCGGGCCACGCCAAGGAACTGGTGCCCTCACTCAAGCGGGACGGCCTGGAGCTCACCAAGATCCCTACCGGCGGCGTCAACGTCGGCGGACGAAACTACCTGGCCTACATGTCGATACGTCACTTCGGCCGCCCTGGCCAATGGATCACCAACTACAGCGGCATCGCGTATTCCGACGACGGTGGGCAGAACTGGATCAACGCACCTCAGGCCGCCCGTCCCAACACCCCCGCGGCGGATGAAAAGTTTCAAATGATCTCCTACGCCCCGCAGGGCGGATTCGTCTACGTCTACGGCACACCCAATGGCCGTTCCGGTGACGCGTATCTCGCCCGGGTGCCCGAGCAGCGACTATTGGACAACGCCGCCTACCAGTACTGGACGGGCAGCTCCTGGCAGGCCGGCGCCAGCGCGATCGCGGCGCCGATCATGGCCGGACCGGTCGGGGAATTGTCGGTCCGCTACGACCAGGCCCTGCAGAGCTGGGAAATGATGTACCTGGATGAGCCGCGCGGGGCGATCGTGGTCCGGCTGGCCCCGCAACCAACCGGACCATGGGGCACCCCCATGCCCGTCGCCACCGCCCAGCAGTACCCCACCCTCTATGGCGGTTTCCTCAACCCGGACTCAAACGGGCCCGACCTATACTTCACCATGACCCAATACGATCGCTACAACGTCTCCCTGATGCACGCCAGACTGCCGGGCGACGTAACAAGGAAACCCTGAGATACGGCCCACAGCGCGTCGCGGCTCAGGTTTGTGTCTCGGCCAGCATCGCCCGCTCCATCCGCTGAACCACCACATCAGCGTGCAGCGTCCGCGAATTTTCCCGGAGTGGGCCGGTACCGCGCAGTAGCATGGTCCAGGGAGACTCGTGCTCGATGTCAGTCACCTGGTATGCGTCACCCGTCCACACGGTATCGCCGGGAAGGTGCACCTCGACGGAGAGGTCGATGGCTTGCGGCCGCTGCTCCTCGGGGAGATCGCTGGTGTTCACCGACCAGCTCACCAGGGGGGCGACTGGCTGAGTGATCTCCAGTTCTCCCGGCCTGAGCTGGCCATCGTCGATACGGCACATCACTTTGACGATCATCCACTACCTCTCCATGCGTGGTTGCCAGCCAGGCCCGCCGAACGGCTCGGCTGATCTCAGGTTCAGTCTGGTCGGGCTGTCAATGCCCGCAGAACCGGGCGTCAGACTGGTACGGTCAGGAGTATGGCAACTCGTAAGGTCACATTGTCGATCGACCATACCGCGTGGATGCTGGCCCAAGCCGCAGCCGCCCGAGCAGGCATCTCGCCCTCAGCCTGGATCTCCGCTGCCGCCCGGCGGGAAGCTGTCCGGCTCGGGGCCGGCACCGACTGGGGTGACACCGAGGCGGACGCCGTTGCCTACGACACCGACCTGGCGGCAGCCGAGGCGGAGCTCCGTGCGGCGAGGTGAGCTACGCCGGTACGTCCGACCGAGCACACCCGACCGTCCCCGCACGGTCGCGATCATGTCCAGTGACGGAATCAACGAATCACCACGCCCCTGGCTGCTGGGCATAGAACTACGAGACCGTGACCCCGGTGACATCCTCGCCGTTCCGGTGGCAAGCTACGGATGGGCCTACGCCGGCGAGTTGTCCAAGCTCTACCGCGCCTGGATAGGCGAACGAGTGGGCGAACTGGACACGACCACGCTGACCCGTCTGGACGGGACGCTCCGGGCGGCACTCGATCTGTGAACAACCGATCAGACCTGATGCGCACAGCCAACGGTAAACCGTCGTGGACGACTCTCCGCTGACGTGATCCGCGCCATGGCATGTGCCTACCGCCCCGGAGCCACCGCCCGCGAACTCGCAGTCGCTTACGATCTCAGCCTCAGCAGTGTCAAGCGCCTCCTGCACATGTCCGGTGTCTAAGTTAGGGAACGGCGTGCGCCCAAACAATGCTCTGGCGCCCACGGGAACGGCAGGAGATCCTAGGAGATACTATAGGCGCAGTGCGGGGACGCGCGAAAAATTGGAGGCCGCCATGTCGCCCGGCTCAGAGCGTCAGCCCATCCACGCCGAGAGTAAGCCCCTGACCAACCTTATCGGCACCGTGATAACCATTTGTGGCGCCGCCTTATCGCTACTGTCTTTCTTCGCCCTACCGTATGTGTCAGTACTTACACCGTTCTCGGCGGTGTCCGCCACCAGCGCGGAGAGGATCGCCATTCCTGGCACCGGTGCCGAGTTAGCGGTTCTCGACGAGGGGATCCTCTCGCTGGTTGGCGTTGACTCCGGAAGTGAGTGGCTAGTTCTGTTATGGCTCATTCCTATCACCGCGGTGGCCGCCCTGATCATTGCAATCCTGATGCGGAACGCGTCGAGCGCACTACGTAAAGCACTCGCGACAGCACTGATCGGCATTGGGGTCGCAATCGCCGTGGATATTTCCGCTGCTTTCTCCTCTTTCGCAAGCGAGGTCAACAGCTATCAGACGACCTCCGGCACGAAAGTCGTCACTGGTCTAGGGTTTTGGCTGACCATTGTTGGCGCGGCGACCATAGCGGTGGGCGGCGTGGTGCGACTCGTCACCAGATCCACCATTGGCCTCGGCGGAGAGCCCAAATAATCACTAGCCGGGCGTCGCCCCATGCCCGACGAGTCATGTCGCTGGCTTGCCCGGAGCACTGTCGTGAACTCGACGCTGCCGACATTTTTGGCGCCTCCAAATG
>JBOHFK010000143.1:0-14149 GCA_050699635.1 Pseudonocardiaceae bacterium
AAGAACTCGCCGCGCTCCACCGCGGCCAGCATCGTTGCAGACAACGTGAACCGAGCCACTTCGTTATCGTTGCGATTCTGGTCGAACATCGCGTAGCGAGCCTTGCCGTTTGCTTTCGCCCGGTACATGGTGATATCGGCGGCTTGCAGGAGGTCCTCGGGTGTGGTGTCGGCCACTGGCCGCTCCACGACCCCGATGCTCGTCGTGACCGCCAGCTCGTGCTTTCCGATTCGAATCAGCTCGGCCATGGCGACCAGCACCTTGTCCGCGAGTGCTGCCATGTCTGCCTCGCCGGCAGTGTCTTCGACGATGATCACGAATTCGTCACCGCCCATTCGGGCAACCAGCTGCCCCGGACCGCAGCAGCGGGTCAGCCGCGACGCGACGGTTTTCAGTAACTGATCGCCGATGTGGTGCCCCATGCTGTCATTGATCACTTTGAACCCGTCCAGGTCCAGAAAACACAAGCCGACCCGGCGCTGCCCGGCTGCCCCGGCGAATATCTGCGCCAGGCGTTCGGTGACCATCTGCCGGTTCGCCAGCGCCGTCAACGGATCGTGGTACGCTTGGTGATGTAACCTGGCCTCCAGGTGACGGCGTTCAGAAATGTCCTCCAGCATCGCCACCTGGTAAGCAGGCTCGCCGGACTCGTCTCGCACTAACGATACTGTCACGTGGGTCCATATTTCCTCGCCGTCGGATCGGTAGTACTGCTTCTCCAAGCGGAAGTGGTCACGCTCACCACGAATCAGTTCCTCATAGGTCTCCCACGCACCGGCCGCGTCGTCCGGGTGGGCCATCGCACTGATGGGGAGACTGGTGAATTCCTCGTGGCTGTAGCCGAACATCTGCTGCAATGCCGGATTGACGTCAGTGATATGGCCTTCCAGATCACCGATCCCAATTCCTATCGCCGCGTCAGTGAACATCGCCCGGAATTTCGCCTCGCTGGCCGCGAGTGCCAGCTCAGCCTGCCTGCGCGCGCGGAGACCAGCGCGATAAACCGCATCTTGTTCATCGAGGCTGCGCTCACGCAATGCCCCGGCGTATCCGGCTGCCAGATTGGCAGCCAGCTGGGCAACCCGGCTCCCGGCATTGGCACATTCAGTCGATGACCCCAGCAGACCCGGCAACCCCTCAGAGATCAGGGACAGTGTCTCTCTGAGAGTCTCAGTGCCGGTGAAATGCGCAGCGACCATGTCGACTCCGACCCGTCGCCCGATCGTGGGGTCGAACTCCTCGGCCAGCGCTGCGTCCACCAACTGCCGAGTCAGCCCGAGCAGGTGTTTGGCGAGCACCCGGCGTCCCATCGACACATAGCTCGTGCCGACGATCGCCTCGGCCCAACGCCGGGCGAACGCCTCATGATCGGCGTCGGTCATGCTCGCCGGCCCACTACGGCGTAGCCCACCGAGCGGCGGAGGAACGCCCGGTTGGCCTGCATGATCAACGGCAGCTCGATGTCCACGTCGTCAGACGCCCAGCTCGGCCGTTCCATCGGGTCACCCTCCCTGCTGGCGTTGACGACGTTGGATGCCGAACAGCTGCAGACCGCGAACACGAATCTACTCCGTGATAACTCAATAACAGACCGGAAACGTTTCGTGCAAGAGCACGTGCACGCGCCGTTGGCTGTTTCTTGATACTGCCTCCGTGGTGAACAACAGGTGGACACCGTGGGAAGATCGGCGAGTGGCGGCTAGCGAGTCGACGAAACGGCGGGCGGCGGTGCTGGGTTCCCCGATCCAGCATTCACTGTCGCCGACGCTGCACCGTGCCGCTTACGCCGCGCTGGGCCTGACCGGTTGGTGTTACGACGCGGTAAATTGCACCGAAGCGGCGCTGCCCGCCTTCGTCGGACGGCTTGGTCCGGAATGGGCCGGGCTGTCGTTGACGATGCCGCTCAAGCGGGTGGCATTGACCGTCGCCGACGAGGTTTCCCCCCTGGCTGGCGCGGTCGGCGCAGCAAACACGCTGGTGCTCGGCCTGCCCGGTGAGCCCCGGCGGGCTGAGAACACCGACGTCGCCGGCGTTCTTGCCGCGCTGCGCGAAGCGGGTGTCGATCAAGTTCGCACCGGGGTGATCCTGGGGGCGGGCGGGACGGCTCAAGCCGCGCTCGCCGCGCTGCGCGAGCTCGGAGAGATCGCACCCACCGTCCTGGTCAGGGATCCCACCAGAACGGCGGATCTGCGGGTGGCCGCCGAACGGCTCGGTGTCCGGCCGACGATCCACGGCGGGTTACCCGACCTGGAGCTGCCCGAGGCCGATGTGGTCATTTCCACGCTGCCGGCCGGTGCCGCCGACGCGCTGAGCCCTCAGCGGTGGACCACCCGGCCGGTGGTGCTCGATGTCGTCTATGCGCCGTGGCCCACCCCGCTGGCTACCTCCGCGCGCACCTCGGGCTGCCGGATCGTCAGCGGCCTAGCGGTTCTCCTGCACCAGGCCGTCGTCCAGGTTGAGCTGATGACCGGACGGTCCGCCCCGGTCGACCAGATGCGCGCCGCCCTGGACAGCGCAGCGCTCACCTAGCTGCCGCTGGGCCCCAGCACCCAGCGATCCAGTCGGCACCTCATTGTCAGTCTCGCCGACCTACCGCGGCGTAGCCTCTGCACCGTTCAGGATGGTCATCCACATCGGCCGGCGAGTCCGGACGCCACAGCGGGAAGAACACCAGTCCGGGGGGCACCAGGTCGAACCCGTCGAGCAACGCCTCGATCTCCGCATGCGAACGCCTCTTGAACGGGGCGATGGTGCGCTGGTAGACCTCGCTGGCCGCTTCAGCCTGCTGCTCGGATGGCCCGCCGTAGCTGGCGTGGGTGAGGGCGAGATAGCTTCCGGGCGCCATCGCGTTGCGGTATTCAGCGACGATGCCCTCCGCCTCTAGCTGATCCGGAATGAAGTGCAGGATCGCCACCATGAGCACGCCGATCGGCTGGGTCACGTCGATCAGCCGCCTGCACCGCGGGTCATCAAGGATCCGCGGCAGGTCGCGCAGGTCGGCCTGGACGATGTCCGCGCGCTGATTTCCGGCCAGAATGGCCCGGCTATGCGCGACGGCCACCGGGTCGGTATCCACATAGAGCACTCGGGTCTCGGGAGAGGCGACCTGGGCGACCTCGTGCACGTTGCCCTCGGTGGGGATGCCGGAGCCGATGTCCAGGAACTGGGTAATACCCTGCTTGACGAGGTAGCGCACCGAGCGACGGAGAAACGCCCGGCCAGCCTGCATGATCAGCGGCAGGTCCGGCAACAGCTCGATCGTCGCGCGGGCCGCCTGCCGGTCCGCGGCGAAGTTGTGCGAGCCACCGAGATAGTAGTCATACACCCGGGCCACGCTGGGCTGCTCGATATCCACGTCGCCGGGCGCCCAGCTCGGCTGTCCCATTCGGTGTCACCCTCCCTGCTGACGTTGACGAGTTGGCTGCCGAAACAGCTCAGAACTACACGAACATACCTCCTCAGCTGGTCCGTTCGAATGCGCGGGCGAACAGCAGAGCCGCGCGGCGGCACCTGGTCTACCGGCCGGCACGTCGGCTCGGCCACCCAATGGTCCGACTGGTGTAACGGCATGGAGTGACTGAGCGATCTGTGTGTGAGCACCGTAATCGGTTGAACACGAAGAGTAGTCGATGGGTGCCTATGACCGGTGAACCCGGAAGAGAGGCTAGGCCGCAGTGATAACAAACCAGTCGCCTGGTGATTCCGGCACCCGGCAGGTCGCCGACCTCTTTAGGCCCGTCACCAGGTCGGCGCCACCTGCGGCTGCCGTCACTGACCAGCCGGTCACGCCTGGGCAGGGGCTGGATCACGATCGCGGGCTGCTTTCTGCCCCGGCACGGCAGTCGGGGTATGCCCAGGGCGCGCGGCGGTGGGCCAGCCGAGGAGCCGGCCTGGTAGCCGGGACGCCGGGAGCCGTGGTCGCTCTAGTGGCAAGTGCCGCGCTGGTACTCGTCGTGGGCGGGATGACCATGTTCCCCACCTCGTCGTCCACCGAGTTACCCGTTGCCGAACTCGCCCCAGGCCGGTTACCGGCGCCAGCAATGCCCGCGATCAATGATGAGCATCTAGCTGCCGGTGCGCCCATCGACGCACCGGCAGGGTTCGCCCAGCAGGCACCCGCCAAGGCGTACTCCCCAGATCCCGCTCCCGCGCCCGCACACCAGCAGCCAATGCCGGCAACCCATCGTGTGCTGCCGGCTCCGGCTGCTCCACCGCCCGCGCCGGATCACCGGCCGGTGTTGACACCACCGCGATCATCGCCGCCGCCATCAACGGTGACGACCCAAGATGCTGGATACTGGACCATCCCCACCGACTCCCACCCGGGAAAAACGGAATCGCCGACAACCGATACCGAGGACCGCCCGCAGTCCAAGATCCCCAATCAGGGGGACCGGCAATCCAAGAGTGACCGGCAACGCGAACTCCGAGCACAGCAAGCGGAGTACCGCTCAACGAGCAGGGCCCAAGAATCCGCGCTCAGAGAGCAAGCGAAGCAACACAGACAGGCAGCACGACCAGACGCCGAGGCAACGCCCCGGCCAACTCCCAGCCCAGACTCCTGATCAGCCCAGACTCCTGATCAGCCCAGACGCCTGATCAGGCCAGACAGGAGAGGCCGGAGCGGTCCACCGGGGACACGCCGTGCTCGCTACCTTCGCAGGGAGCCGATCAACGACGGCCAGGGCTAGCATCGGGGGGTGATCATATCGTCACGGCCGCCGCCGGAAAGGCACGCTGGGACGGCGGAACGCAGTGGCGTCGACGCCCTGATCGGTTGTGTCGCGCATGACCCTGGGGCTGACCCGTTCCCGGTCATCGGAATGGACCACATTGCCTTCGCGCTAGGCAACGCGCGGCAGGCGGCGCACTTCTACTCCACCGCGTTCAGCATGACCTGCGTGGCCTACCGCGGGCCGGAACAGGGTTACCGGGATGCGGTGGAGTATGTGCTGGTCTCCGGGCAGGTTCGGTTCGTGCTCACCGGCGCCGCGCGGGCGGGCACCCTGCTCGCCCAGCGGGTGACGGCGCACGGCGACGGAGTCAGCGACCTGGCCATAGAGGTTCCCGACGTGGACCGGGCCGTCGCATTCGCCCGCCGGCAAGGCGCCACCATCCTGGAGGAGCCGGCTGATGCCACCGACGCGCACGGCACGGTGCGGCGCGCGGCTCTGGCCACCTACGGGGACACCCGGCACACCCTGGTCGATCGGTCCCGCTACCAGGGCCCGTTTCTCCCCGGATTCGTCGCCCACCCACCCCTGGTGCCCGCCGGGTGCCGATTGTTCCAGGCAGTGGATCACTGCGTGGGCAACGTGGAGTTGGGTCGCATGGACGTCTGGGTGTCGTTCTACAACCGGGTGATGGGTTTTCAGAACATGGCGGAGTTCGTCGGCGAGGACATCGCCACCCGCTACTCGGCGCTGATGTCCAAGGTTGTGACCAGCGGCAACCACCGGGTCAAGTTCCCACTCAACGAACCGGCCGCGGGCCGGAGGCGTTCGCAGATCGACGAGTACCTGGAGTTCAACGGCGGGCCGGGCGTGCAGCACATCGCGCTGGCGACCGGCGACATCGTCGGCGCGGTGACGGCGATGCGAGCCCGGGGTGTGGAATTCCTGGATACGCCGGACTCCTATTACGACACTCTCGGCGAATGGGTCGGCGATACCCGCGTTCCTCTCCAGACGCTGCGTGAGCTGCGCATCCTCGCTGACCGGGACGAAGACGGCTACTTATTGCAGGTGTTCACCAAACCGGTGCAGGACCGGCCGACGGTCTTCTTCGAGCTCATCGAGCGGCACGGGTCGATGGGTTTCGGCAAGGGCAACTTCAAGGCCCTGTTCGAGGCGATCGAGCGGGAGCAGGCCCGCCGCGGGAATCTGTAGCGACATGACCTTCTACCGGCAGGCGGGCACGATCCCGCGCAAGCGGCACACCCAGCACCGCCGCCCGGACGGCGGCCTGTACTACGAGGAGCTGATGGGCGCTGAAGGCTTCTCCTCGGACTCCTCGCTGCTCTACCACGAGCAGATCCCCTCCGCGATCGTGGACGCCCGGCCCTGGACGTTGCCCGACCACCGCACCTCGCCCAATGAGCCCCTGCTGCCCAGGCATTTCCGGCTACCCGAGCTGTTCACCGGTCAGGAGTGGAAAGGCCTCGACCTTGTGACGGGTCGACTGCTGGTGCTCGGCAACGCCGACGTCCGGATCTCCTACGTGGTCGCGGGCGCCGCCTCACCGCTGTACCGCAACGCCCTGGGCGACGAGTGTGTGTACCTGGAGTCCGGCTCGGCGACGGTCCACACGGTCTTCGGGGCGCTGGAAGTCGGGGAGGGTGACTACGTCGTGCTGCCACGCGGCACCACCCACCAGTGGGTACCGGGCCCGAACGAGCCGCTGCGCGCGTACTGCATCGAGGCAAACAGTCACATCGCCCCGCCGCCGCGCTATCTATCCCGGTTCGGGCAGTTCCTGGAGCACGCCCCGTACTGCGAGCGGGACCTGCGAGGTCCCGCTGCGCCGGAGGTGGTCGCAGGCACCGACATCGAGGTGCTGGTCAAGCACCGCGGCGCTGGCAGTATCGCTGGCACGGTGTACACCTACCCCCGGCATCCCTTTGATGTGGTGGGCTGGGACGGCTGCCTGTACCCGTACGCGTTCAACGTCGCCGATTTCGAGCCGGTCACCGGGCGCATCCACCAGCCACCACCCGCGCATCAGGTCTTTGCCGGCACCGGATTCGTGATCTGCAACTTTGTGCCCCGCAAGGTCGACTACCACCCGCTGGCGGTTCCGGTGCCCTACTACCACTCCAACGTCGACTCCGACGAGGTGATGTTCTACTGCGGGGGCGACTACGAGGCACGCAAGGGCAGCGGGATCGGGCCGGGCTCGGTATCCCTGCATCCCGGTGGTCATTCGCACGGCCCGCAGCCGGGGGCCATCGAGCGCAGCCTGGGTGCGGAGTTCTTCGACGAGTTGGCGGTCATGGTGGACACCTTCCGCCCGTTGGAGCTGGGCGAAGGTGGCACCGCCTGCGAGGACCCGGCGTACCCGTGGAGCTGGTCGGGGCGGGGACCGGCCCGGTGATGGAGTGGACTGGGACCAGTTGGACTGGTGTTAGCTGGACTGGTGCTAGCTGGATTGGGGTGGCCGCCGATCATCCCTTCGGTCTGCGCACGCTGCCCTACGGTGTGTTCATCGACGCAACCAGGCCACAGCAGCGCATCGGGGTAGCGGTAGGTGACGCCATCCTCGACCTCACCGCAGCCAGCGAGGCCCTGTGGCCCGAATGTGCCGCGCTGTTCTGTGGTGGCACCCTCGACGCATTGCTCGCCGCGGGGCGCCACACCTGGAGCGCGATCCGGGCAACGCTGATCCATTGGCTGTCCGACGAGCGGCACGCCGACGTCCTGGCACCGCTGCTCCTACCAGCTACCGGCGCGACGATGCGGCTGCCGTTCACCGTCGCCGACTACGTTGACTTCTACTCCTGCGAGCAGCATGCGACCAACGTCGGACGGATCTTGCGGCCCGGCGAGCCGCCGTTACCGGCGAACTGGCGTCACCTGCCGGTCGGCTACCACGGCCGGGCCGGCACCGTCGTGGTCTCCGGGACGTCGATCACCCGGCCGCACGGGCAGCGGCGCCTCCCGGACGACAATGTCGTCTTCGGCCCGTCGGCCGCGCTGGACTTCGAGGCCGAGGTCGGCTACGTCATTGGCACGCCCTCGCCGCTAGGCCGACGGGTCCCGCTGACCGATTTCGCCGACCACGTATTCGGCGTGTGCCTGGTGAACGACTGGTCCGCCCGGGACATCCAGGCGTGGGAGTCAGTCCCGCTGGGGCCGTTTCTGGGCAAGTCGTTCGCCACGTCGATCTCCCCTTGGGTGGTCCCGCTGGAGGCGCTGAGTGCGGCGCGCATCCAGCCACCGGCGCGGGATCCCCACCCGTTGCCCTATCTCGACGACACCGGCACCGAGCCGTGGGGACTGGACATCACCATGCAGGTGCGGCTCAACGACCAGCTGATCTCCTGCCCACCGTTCGCGAAGATGTACTGGACGGCCGCGCAACAGCTGACACACCTCACGGTCAACGGGGCCTGCCTGCGCACCGGTGATCTCATCGCGTCCGGCACAGTCAGCGGTGCCGCGCCGACCGAACGAGGCTCCATGCTCGAACTCAGCTGGAACGGCTCAGCACCGCTGACCCTCGCGGATGGCTCCACCCGCAGCTTCCTCGCCGACGGCGACAAGGTATCGATCACCGCGACCGCACCCGGCCCCGCAGGCAGCACCATCGGGCTGGGCGAGGTTTACGGACTGGTGAGTGCGTAGCAATGTTCCCAGACCAAACGACCCCCGAGCCCTGGCCAGGCGCTGCCTACCCGCTGGGAGCGACCTACGACGGCGCAGGCACCAACTTCGCGATCTTCTCCGAGGTCGCCGATCATGTGGAGCTGTGCCTGTTCGACGCCGGTGCCGCCCAGCCAGCCGAAACCCGGGTCAGCCTGCCCGAGGTCGACGGGTTCGTCTGGCATGGCTATCTGCCCGGCATCGGGCCTGGGCAGCACTACGGGTACCGGGTGCATGGCCGGTACGACCCAGCCTCGGGGCTGCGGTGCAATCCCGCCAAGCTGCTGATCGATCCTTACGCCAAAGCGGTATCCAACGGTGCTGGCTGGGACGAGTCGCTGTTCGGTTATCAGCTGGCGAATCCGGAACAACGCAACGACGCCGACTCAGCCGCGTATGCGCCGAAGTCGGTGGTGATCAGCCCGTTCTTCGATTGGGCCGACGACCGGCACCCCCACACTCCATACCACGAGACGGTGATCTACGAGGCGCACGTGCGTGGCCTGACCCTCACTCATCCCGAGATCCCTCCGGATATGCGCGGGACCTACGCCGGACTCGCGCACCCGGTGATGATCGATCATCTGACCACTCTGGGCATCAGCGCGGTGGAGCTGATGCCGGTCCATCAGTTCCTCCCCGACCACAACCTCGCCGAGCGAGGACTCAGCAACTACTGGGGTTACAACACCATCGCGTTCCTGGCCCCACATAACGCCTACGCCGCAGCCGGCACTGCCGGGGCGAGGGCGCATGAGGTGGTCACCCAGTTCAAGTCCATGGTCCGGGAACTGCACGCAGCGAAGATCGAAGTGATCCTTGACGTGGTTTACAACCACACCGGCGAGGGCAATCACCTGGGACCGACATTGTCGATGCGTGGCGTTGACAACCCCGCCTACTACCGCCTTGTCGCGGATGACCTCCGCTATTACATGGACTACACCGGCACCGGCAACTCGCTCAACGTGCGCCAACCGCACACCCTGCAGCTGATCATGGATTCGCTGCGGTACTGGGTGCTGGAGATGCACGTCGATGGGTTCCGTTTCGATCTGACCTCCACGCTGGCCCGCGAGTTCTACGACGTGGATCGGCTCGCCACGTTCTTCGACCTGGTCCAGCAGGACCCGGTGATCAGCCAGGTGAAGCTGATCGCCGAGCCCTGGGACGTGGGGCCGGGCGGTTACCAGGTGGGAAACTTCCCCCCGCTGTGGACCGAGTGGAACGGCAAGTACCGCGACACGGTGCGGGACTTCTGGCGTGGCCGGCCCGGGACTCTCGGCGAGTTCGGCTCCCGGCTCGCCGGCTCGTCGGACCTTTACCAGGACGACGGGCGACGACCCTACGCATCGATCAACTTCGTCACCGCACACGACGGGTTCACCCTGACCGACCTGGTCTCCTATAACACCAAGCACAACGAGGCCAACGGCGAGGAAAACCGGGACGGTACCGATGACAACCGGTCCTGGAACTGCGGGGTGGAGGGTCCCACCGAAGACCCCGAGGTAGTGGCTCTCCGGGCCCGGCAACGACGCAATATGCTGGCCACCCTGATTCTGTCCCAGGGCGTCCCGATGCTGCTGCACGGCGATGAGCTCGGGCGCACCCAGCGGGGCAATAACAACGCCTATTGCCAGGACAACGAGCTGTCCTGGGTGGACTGGACCTCAGTCGATTCTGAACTGACCACGTTCACCGCGGCGTTGATCGCGATGCGCCGCGAGCACCCGGTGTTCCGCCGCCGCCGATTCTTCGCCGGCCGCCCGATCCGTGGGGGCGATGAGTTGCGCGACATCGCGTGGTTCAGCGAATCCGGTCAGGAGATGACCGAGCGGGATTGGGAGCTGAATGTCTGCCAGTGCCTCACGGTGTTCCTCAACGGCGAGGGCATCCCGGACGCCGACACCCGCGGCCAGCGGGTCACCGACAACTCGTTCCTGCTCTGCTTCAACGCCCACTACGAGGACATCGATATGCGGCTACCGGGTAATGGCTACGGCCAACAATGGACTGTCGTGCTGGACACCGCGACCAGCCAGACGTCAGGCACCCGCGGTGTCACCACCTCTGGCGATGCAATGATCACCATTACCGGCCGGTCACTGGTAGTACTGGAGCGTGCCGCGTGACGCCATGGTGAACCCAGCTTCGACGTACCGGCTGCAGCTCGGCGAACACCTGACTTTCGCCGACGTCGCCGCGGTGGTGCCCTACCTGGCGTCGCTGGGTATCAGCGCTGTCTATGTCTCCCCGTTGCTGGCGTCGATGCCGGGATCGCAGCACGGGTACGACGTCGCTGACCCCTGCCGGGTGTCCGATGTGCTGGGTGGGGAGCCGGGTCGGCGCGCTTTGGTAGCCGCCATCCGCGAGCACGGTATGGCGCTGGTGGTGGACATCGTGCCCAACCACCTCGGGGTGGCCGACCCGCGGGCCAACCCGGCCTGGTGGGATCTGCTGCGCCGTGGGCCGTCCTCGCGATTCGCGCGGTGGTTCGACCTCACCGGCTGGCCGCTGCGACTGCCCGTGCTGGCCGACTCCCCCGACGCGTTGGCCGATCTGCGGGTGGACGGTGAGCTGCTGCGATACCACTCGCACGCCTTCCCACTGGCGCCCGGCACCGCCGGCGGGAGCCCGCAGCAGGTGCACGAGGCGCAGCACTACCGGCTGGTCTCCTGGCGGGCCGACGTGGGTTACCGGCGGTTCTTCGCGATCAGCGACCTCGCCGCGGTCCGGGTCGAGGACCCGGAGGTGTTCGCCGCCACCCACGGCGAGGTGCTGCGCTGGGTTGCCGCGGGCGAGGTTGACGGGCTGCGCGTCGACCACCCCGATGGCCTCACCGACCCCGGCGGCTACCTGCACCGGCTGCGCGCGCACGCCCCGCAATCCTGGATCGTGGTGGAGAAGATTCTCGAACTGGGCGAGGAGCTGCCGACGTCCTGGCCGGTGGCAGGCACCACCGGCTACGACGCGCTCGCCGAGGTCGACGGGATCCTCGTCGACCCGGCAGGCGAAAGCGCCTTCACCTCGCTGGACACCGAGCTGACCGGTGTCCCGGTCAGCTGGCCGGATCTGGTGCACGACTGCAAACTCGACGTAGCGACCGGCATGCTCGGCTCGGAGTTGCATCGCCTGGCCGCGCTGGCGCCGTCGGTTCCCGGCGTGGCCGATGCGCTCGCCGAGATGCTGGCGTGCTTCCCGGTCTATCGCTCGTACCTGCCCGATGACGGAGTCAGCCAGCTGGATCAGGCCCTGGCGCTGGCCCGGAACCGGCGGCCTGACCTGTCGACGGCGCTGGAGGCGCTCTCCTCTCGCCTGCGAGATCCCTGCGATGAGCTGGCCGTCCGGTTCCAGCAGACCTCCGGTGCGGTGATGGCCAAAGGCGTGGAGGACACCGCCTACTACCGTTGGACCCGGTTCGTCGCGCTCAACGAGGTAGGCGGAGATCCAGCCCGCTTCGGACTTGACCTGGATGCCTTCCACACCGCAGTGGCCCGCCGCGAACAAATCGCCCCACACGGGATGACCACGCTGTCCACCCATGACACCAAGCGTTCCGCCGATGTCCGGGCCCGACTCGCGGTGCTTGCCGAGCGACCGGACTGGTGGGCCAGTACGGTCCGGGACCTCACCAGGCTGGCTGCGGCGGCAGGTGCCCCGGTGCCCGACCCGGCCCTGGGACACCTGCTGTGGCAGACCCTGGTCGGAGCGTGGCCGCTGCCACCCGACCGGTTGCATGCCTACCTGGACAAAGCGATGCGCGAGGCGCGGACCCGTACCAGCTGGACTGACCCCGATGAGCCATTCGAGACCACCATGCACGCCGTAGCCGACGCCGCGCTGAATGATCAGGCGTTGTGCACCGCGTTGGCCCGGACGGCGGCCGGGATCATCATGTCCGGACGGTCGAACTCGCTGTCCGCCGTGTTGACGCAACTGGCCATGCCTGGGGTGCCGGATACCTATCAGGGCAGCGAGCTGTGGGACCTCTCACTGGTGGACCCCGACAACCGCCGGCCGGTGGACTTCACCGCGCGCGCGGAGCTGCTGGCCCGGATCGACCGCGGATGGCTACCTGACATCGACGACTCCGGTGCGGCGAAGCTGCTGGTGGTGTCCCGTACGCTGCGCGCCCGCCGCAACCATGCCGAGCGATTCACCGGCTACACCCCGCTGCGCGCCGTCGGTCCTGCCGCATCGCACGCCATTGCGTTCGCCCGCCACGAGGTTGTCGTGGTCGCCACCCGGCTACCGGTCGGGCTGTCTACCCGAGGGGGTTGGCGGGAAACCACAGTTGCCCTCCCCGAGGGCTCCTGGACCGACGCATTCACCGGCGCCACCGCGTCATCAGGTTCGGTGCGGCTGGCCGAGGTGCTCGCCCGGTACCCAGTCGCGCTCCTGCTCGCTGACTAGCACCGAAGCCCAGCTTGTCAGTCCCGGCGCAGCCCGGCGACGAGGTCTGCGGGCGCGATGGTGATTGGGAACGGCCGCTTCGCCTGCCATGGCCGCTCGCCCGAGGGGCAGCCGACCTCAACGTAGCGGCCATCCACCAGGTCCAACGCGTGTAGCGACGGATTTTCGGGATCGGGGTCGACCAGCCAGTAAGACGCGACGCCAGCCTCCTCATACGCAGACAGCTTCGACAACCGATCGATCCGCCGGGTACTGGGTGAGAGCACCTCAATGGCCAGCACGGGCGGCTCTGCGAGGAACTTCCCACCCTCTACGGCGAGCAGGTCGGCGCGCCGGGCGACAAGCACATCGGGTTGCAACGCCGTGCGCCGACTGCCCCGCCACTCGAACGGGGCGATCACGACGTGCAACTCTGGCGGGCACGCGCCGTGCAACAGGCGGTAGAGCGTCCCCGCCACTTCCTGATGCCACACCCCTGGTGCAGGGCTCACCAGGAGCGTCCCGTCGAGCAACTCGTAGCGGAGCCCGTCCTCAGGCATTCGCTCGAGGTCCTCGACGGTGAACTCCCCCGCCGGACCGAACCCGTCCAACCCAGTGGCCATGCCCCCATGGTGCTCCCTCGCCGTGGTCATGGCCAAGACAATGCCATCCGACCCCGACAGAATCGGCACGCTAGTGGAGCGACGTCAGCGGAAGAGCTTGCGCAACAACACCAGCACGATGAGCGCGCCGAGGCCCATCAGCGAGTAGCGCACCCTCGGGTCGGCCATGGTGGTCTCCATCTGCTCCTTGCCGGCATCGACCAGGCGCTGCGGGTTCGCCCTGGTACCGATCTCCTGGAGCGTCGCGGCCAGCGAATCGCGGGCCTGCTCGATGTCGCGTTCGATGGTGTCGGCGTCGCGGGCCATGTGTCCTCCTCGCGCGGGTATGCGTTCGGGCATACCGTAGCCACGGTCTGGCCAGGTGGCGAACCCACCCCATCGGCCGGGCGGTACCGTCCGGTCTCATGACCGACAATGCCCGGCTGTCCCCCGGTGATGCGGCGCCGGAGTTCACCCTGCCCGACGCCGACGGCAAGCCCGTCTCGCTGGCGGACTACCGCGGCCGATCCATCGTGGTCTACTTCTACCCGGCGGCCAGTACCCCCGGCTGCACCAAGCAGGCCTGCGACTTCCGGGACAACCTCGCCGAGCTGGACACTGCCGGTTTCGCGATACTGGGCATCTCGCCGGACCCACCGGCCAAACTGGCGAAGTTCCGCGACGCGGAGGGCCTGACGTTCCCGCTGCTGTCCGATGTGGATCACTCAGTGCTCACCGCCTACGGCGCCTACGGCGAGAAGCAGATGTACGGCCGCACGGTCACCGGCGTCA
>JBOHFK010000144.1:0-14008 GCA_050699635.1 Pseudonocardiaceae bacterium
CCGGAACTTCACCGTGACGGGCAGCGGCCCAGCAGCGTCCACCGCGCCGCGGACGATCTCGCCGAACAGCGCCCGCTTGTAGGGCAGCGCCGCACCACCCCCGCGGCGGGTCACCTTCGGGACCGGGCAGCCGAAATTGAGATCGACGTGATCGGCGAGATCCTCGTCGCGGACCATCTCCACGGCTTTGCGGATCGTCGCCGGATCGACCCCGTAGAGCTGCATCGAGCGGGGCCGCTCGGCGGCGTCGAAACTGATCATCTGGAGAGTGCTGGGGTGCCGCTCCACCAGCGCCCGGCTGGTGATCATCTCGCAGACGAACAATCCGGCACCCTGCTGTGACATGGTGAATTGGCGACACAACCGCCGGAACGCCACGTTGGTGATCCCGGCCATCGGCGCGAGTACGATCGGCGGATCGACCACGTAAGGCCCGATCCGCAGCGCCGCTCGCCCACCAATCACGCCCCCCATCATCCCTCCACCCACCCCCGCGCGTGTCGCGCCCCCGTGCCAGCGTGTCGTGTCGCTGCGCCCGGCATGTCGGGTTCTTGTGACCGGTCTGTCGCGTTAGGCTCGTCGATCCGGTGTGCGGTTGAGGTCCACAGCTGACCGGCCTAGCGTCGGTCATGGCGAAACTGACCCGAGCGGCGAGGTGATCCACATGCGAGCAAGCATTGGTGACCGGTTCTGCGTGCATGGCCGCACCGTCGACCGGCCCGACCGGATGGGCGACGTGATAGAGGTACGGGGACCGGACGGTCAGCCGCCCTACCTCGTCCGGTTCGATGACGGCCACGAGCGATTGGTATTCCCGGGTGCGGACTGCGAGGTGCGCCCGGCTGCGGGAGCCTAACAGCGCCGAACCCTCCGGTTCCCGAGTTCGGGAGGCTGAGGGCACTCACGTGACCGGGCGGGGTTAGGCGGGGACGAGATCTTGACGCCGGGGGTGCAGGGTTGATCGCATTGCCGCCCGGGCCCGGTGCAACAGCACCCGCTGGTTGCCGGTGGAGACCTCGAGCAGCGCGCAGACCTCCTCCGCCGGACAGCCATCGACGTCGCGCAGGACCAGCACGGCCCGCTGCCGTTCGGGTAGCGTGCGGATCGCCTGTTCGAGCACGTCGCGGGTCTCGGAGGCCAGCACCATCGCTTCCGGAGACAGCTCCGGCCCCGCCACGGATTCGGCGGGGGTGTCGCCCACGCTCAGGGCGTCCCAGCGCACCGGGGTGTGTTCCCGGACGCCCCGTTTGCGGGCGGTGTTGAGCAGGATCCGCATCAGCCAGGTAGCGAATTGGCAGCGGCCCTGGAAGGCGTCGATGCCGCGCAGCACCGCTACCCAGGTGTCCTGCACGACTTCCTCGGCAATGGCCTGGCTGGGCACGTGCTGACGGGCCAGTCGCAGCATCAGGGGGGTGTAGCGGTTGACCAAACTCCGGTAGACGGTCTCGTCCCGGCACCGCAGCGCCTCGACGAGCTCCCGCTCCCCCTGGGCGCGGGTGTACTGGTCGAGATCGGAGGTGGTTGACGGCGGTGCCTGGTAATCCTTGACGGCCATGTAACCACGCTGGTGGAGGTGCACGTCGAGGTCAGTAGATCGGCGGGGTTTCACCCGGGTGAGATGAGGCCGGGTGAGTATTGGTTGGCACCGCGGGACAGTTGTCCGCACCGTCGAGCCACCCCATCTGACGGGCTCGCTGGACCGCTTCGGCCCGCGAGGAGGCGCCTGCGCCGGTATCGGCAGGCGATCCAGCCAGGCCTCGACGGTGGGCAGCCGCCCGGCGTTGAACCAGGCGTTCCAGTGCCCGCCGATGAGCTTGGCGGCATCGCCGACGTCCCCGGCGGCCAAGGCGTGGTCGATCGCCTCGCGCACCTCGCCCGCCGCGCGGAACCAGGCAGCGGCTCGGCGATGCAGCTCGGGTAGGCACTTCGGGTCGGTCACGTTGAGTTCGTGGTGCAGCAACTCACCGAAGAGCCGGTGATAACGCATCCACTGCCGGTCGGAGTCCAGCGGGACGAGAAACAGGTTGGACCGCGCGATGCGCTCCAGCAGCGCCGCGCTGTCCGCCCGGCCGGTCACCGCCTGGCACAACGGTGCGGACAGCCGGGACAGGACCGAGGTTTCCAGCATGAATGTGCGCAACTCAGCGGGCTGGGCCGCGAGCACGGCCCAGCCTTCGGTGCGGGCCGACAGCCGCTCGACGTCGGCGACCTCAAGCCCCAGCGCGAGCGATCCGTTGAGCATGGTGGTGGCTTCGGTGTCGGTGAACGCCAGGTCCGCGGACCGGATCTCCAGCATCTCGCCGTGCACCCGCAGCCGGCCGACGGGCAGCGGAGGGTCGTGCCGGGCCGCAATCACCAGGTGCAACCGCGGTGGTTGGTGGGCCAGCAGGTAGGCCACCGAACGATGCAGCTCGGGGTCGGTCAGCACGTGGTAGTCGTCCAGTACGAGGTGGACGTCCTCGTCGAGCGCAGCGAGATCGTTGATCAGTGCCGGCAACGCCGCATCCAGCAGCGCCCGGCCGCGGACCCCGAGCGTGCTCAGCGCCCGTTCGCCCACGCCGGGCAGTACCGTGCGCACCGCGGCGATCAGGTAGGTCCAGAACCGGACCGGGTCACTGTCCTCGGGGTCCAGCGCGAGCCAGCCCACCCGATCCCGGCGGCCGGCGGTGTGCCAGTCAGCCAGCAGCGAGGTCTTACCCCAGCCGGCGGGTGCGACGAGCAGGGTCAGCCGGTGGCGCGCCGCGTCATCCAGCGCGTCCACCAGCCGCCGCCGGTGCATCAGCCCGCGCCGCAACGGCGGCGCCAGCTTGGTAGCCAGCAGCGTCGGCCCGCTCACCCCATGAGCGTCCCGGATCACGCCCCCTACCGATAGATCCCCACCGTCGGCGGATCCGTGTTCGGTCCTGCCGGTTCTCCAGGTTGCACGGACAGCTTCGGAATTGGTAGAGCCCTGGTAGTATTTTCCCAATGGAGACCACCATCGACTCGGTTGGACGGATCGTCGTGCCAAAGCCGCTGCGTGACGCACTTGGTCTGCAGGCGGGATCCACTGTGGACATCTCCCGCTACGGCGCTGGGCTCCAGTTGGTCCCGACCGGGCGTACGGCTCGGCTGGTCGACGAGTCCGGTGTGCTGGTCGCCACCGGAGACACGACGATCGACGACGACATCGTCTTCGGTCTCATCGACACGGGCCGGCGGTGACTCTGCCAGTCGCTCTTGACACCAGCGTCGCGATACCGCTTCTCGTGCAGACACACCAGTATCACGCCGTTGTCGTTCGCTGGTGGGGCGGTCGAGAGATCGCGCTGTGCGGTCACGCTCTGGCGGAGACGTATTCCGTCCTCACTCGGCTGCCCGGTGACCTTCGGGTGGCGCCTGCGGACGCCACCCGATTGCTCAACGAACGCTTCGCCCGACCGCTGCTTCTCGGACCCGAGGTGGCCGGGCGCATTCCAGACGTGCTCAGCGAACTGGGAATTGCGGGCGGCGCAGTATATGACGCGCTCGTCGCACTGGCCGCCGCTGAGCATGGGGCGACCCTGGCCACGCGCGATGCCCGCGCCAAGAGCACGTACGAGACGGTCGGCGTCGGTGTCATCGTTGTCGGCTGACATTCAGTGCCGTGGGGGCTTGATCGCTATTGCGGTGCGTGGAACGACACAAATTGTCATCTCACGCACACAAACAGTGATCACGTAACCTCGTGTCTGAGGGGACGAGCGATCGGGCGGTATGCGACAACGCTCTGTGCGGCTGGCCGCACTGATCGGCAGCGCCATCCGGGCAGCCGCTTCTGATATCACACCGCTGCGGGAGTCCGTCGCCTTCCGCCGGTTGTTCGCCGGTCAGACGGTCTCGCAGGTCGGCACCCAGGTCACCCGGGTCGCGGTGCCGCTGCAGGTGTACGCGATCACCCGCTCGTCGCTGGACGTGGGTCTGGTCGGGCTCGCCGGTTTTGTGCCGTTGGTTGTCTTCGGGCTCTACGGTGGCTCGATCGCCGATGCGGTTGATCGCCGCAAGCTGGTGCTGGTCACCTCGACCGGGACGATGCTGGTGAGCGTCGTGTTGCTGGTTCAGGCCGTGCTGACACTCAACCGGCTCAGTGTGTTGTTCGGGTGCGTCATCGTGCAGTCGGCGTTCGCGGCGGTGGACTCGCCGGCCCGGCGGGCGATCATCCCGCAGCTGGTGCGGGCCGAGAAACTGCCAGCGGCCAACACTCTGAGCTTCGGCAGCATGCAGCTCACGATGATTGTCGGCCCGCTGCTCGCCGGGGTGGCGGTGGCCGCCGGCGGCTTCGGGTGGGCCTATGCGATCGACGTCGCCTCGTTCGCCGGCGCCTTCTACGCCGCAGTGCGGTTGCCGTCGTTGCCGCCGGTGGAGGGTGCCCAGCGGGCCGGGCTCGCCTCGGTTGTCGAGGGGCTGCGGTTCCTCGCGGGACGCCCGGTGGTGTTGATGACGTTTGTCGCAGACCTCATCGCGATGATCTTCGGTAACCCAGCGGCGTTGTTCCCCGCGCTGGCCGCCGGGCAGTTCAGCGGCGGGCCGGGCACCGCCGGGCTGCTCTACGCCGCGCCCGCGGTGGGCTCGGTCGTCGCGACATTGCTCGGCGGCGCTATCGCCCGGGTGCACCGCCATGGGCTGGGAACGGTGCTGTCGATCGTGGTGTGGGGGGTGGCGATCACGATGTTCGGGTTGAGCTCGACGCTGTGGCTCGGGCTGGCGCTGCTCGCGGTCGCCGGCGCGGCCGACACCGTCAGCGCGGTCTACCGCTCGACGATCCTGCAGGTCGCCACCCCACCTGGGATGCAGGGGCGGCTCCAGGGCGTGTTCATCGTGGTCGTCGCGGGCGGTCCGCGCCTTGGTGACCTCGAGGCGGGTGCGGTGGCGGCGGCCTTCACCCCCCGGGTGTCGGTCGTCTCCGGCGGTCTGGCCTGCCTCGTCGGAATCGGGCTGCTCGCGCTCGCGGTACCCGCGTTCCGGCGCTACGACACCAGGACCGCTGTGATCACCATCTCGGAAGAATGAGCCGCGCTGACCGCGGCTCATTCTTCCGAAACGGCGATCATGAAACTGGATGGAGCGGTTGTCGCTGGTAGTGAGCGACGAACTGCCCGGCCGGCGCGTCGGCAGCGTCAGTATGCGGGGCCGATCCAGGCGATCAGGTCCGGTTCGTCACCACTGTCGGGAACGCTGCTGTCGGGGCGGGTGAGGCAGCGGACGGTGATGGCGTACTCGGCCAGCGCGGCCTCGCCTTGCTCGCCGAGCGTCGACCAAGGGATACGCGCCCAGCCGCACGAGGCCGCCTCCCGGGCCTGGTCGAAGGACTCAACGAACGGTGACGCCGTCTCGCGACGCGCCAGCGCCTGGTCGTGCAGCGTCTGCTGGTCGGCGCGCAGCGCCGTTTCGATCTCGGGCAGCAGGGCCGTCAGCGCCACCGGTTCCTTCGTCCCCGGAATCCGCCGGACCAGGATGGCCTTTCCCTCGGCGAGTTCCCGAGGCCCGAGCTCGACGCGCACCGGGATCCCGGTGAGCTCGGCATCGATGGCCCGGCGCCCGAAACTGACGTCGGTCTGCTCGTCGAGCACCGCGCGCACGCCGGCGTCGCGCAGTTCGTCGACGATCTGATGCGCCCGGGCACGGACAGCTGTGTCGTCCCGCACCACCAGGACGATCGCCTGCACCGGGGCGAGCCGGGGTGGCACCCGCAGTCCGGAGTCGTCGCCGTGGCACATGATCAGCCCGCCGATCATCCGGGTGGACACCCCCCAGGAGGTCTGCCAGACGTACTCGCGCTGCCCGGCTGCGCTGAGGAATCGCACGTCGAAGGCCCGAGCGAAGTTCTGCCCGAGTTCGTGACTGGTGCCCATCTGCAGCGCTTTGCCATCTCCCATCATCGCTTCGCAGGTCAGCGTGTTGACGGCACCGGCGAAACGCTCCCGGGCGGTCTTGCGGCCCTTGACCACCGGGATCGCCAGCACGTCGGTCATAAACGCGCCGTAGACCTCATCGAGCACTTCGCGGGCATGGGCCCGCGCCTCGTCCTCGGTCGCATGGCAGGTGTGCCCCTCCTGCCAGAGGAACTCCGTGGTGCGCAGGAACATCCGGGGGCGCATCTCCCAGCGCACCACGTTGGACCAGTTGTTCAGCTTCATCGGCAGATCCCGGTAGGACTGCACCCATTTGGCGAAGAACGAGTTGATGATCGTCTCGCTGGTCGGCCGGACCACCACCGGTTCCTCCAGCTGCTTACCCCCGGCATGGGTCACCACGGCCAGCTCGGGGCTGAATCCCTCGACGTGTTCGGCTTCGCGCTTGAGGTACGACTCCGGGATGAACAGCGGGAAGTAGGCATTGCGCCCACCGACGGCCTTGATCCGGTCGTCGACCTCGCGCTGCATCCGCTCCCACAGCGCGTACCCGGTCGGCCTGATCACCATCGTGCCCCGCACCGGGCCGTTATCGGCCAGCTCAGCGCGGGCGATGACGTCCTGGTACCAGCGCGGGAAGTCGCTGGCCCGTGGGGTGAGCAGAGCGGGCTTGGACATGGCCGGAGCCTAGCCCCCGGCCGGATCCGGCAGACCTACTGTGGTGGCCGGCGAGCGGAGATCGGGCGGCCCGGTTTCACGCGGCGCGGGCGCGGAACGTGTCCGGCAGCTGCTCCACCGGCAGGTCGATCAGGAGCGCCACGCCGCAGCTGACGCAGAGCCATTCGGGGCAGTCCGCGCCGTGCCCGTCGACGCACGGCGGTTGTTCGAACGCCCCGAGCTCGGCGCAGTCCGGGCAGTACGCGTCAATCACTGTTGTCATGAGCACTCGGATCACCTCCAGTGACCGACGGTGCCACCCATAGCAGCCAATGTGGTGGAGGTGATCCGGTGTGTCTTCTCACGCTTGTAACGCGCGCGCCGATCACCGGGTCAGAACAGCTGTGACGGAGCAGACGGTGGACGTGGTGGTGATCGGGCTCGGACCCGGCGGTGAGGAAGTGGCCTCCCGGCTGGCCGACGCCGGGCTGACCATCGTCGGCGTGGAGCGGGAACTGGTCGGCGGGGAGTGCCCGTACTGGGGCTGCGTCCCCAGCAAGATGATCGTCCGCGCGGCCGAGACGCTCGCCGAGGCCCACCGCGTCGACCGGCTCGCCGGGGCGGCTGCGGTCCACCCCGACTACGCCCCCGTGGCCCGGCGGATCCGGGCCGAGGCCACCGACAACTGGGACGACACCGTGGCCGTGCAGCGATTCGAAAAGCGCGGCGGCCGCTTCGTCCGGGGTCAGGCGACACTGGTGGGACCGCGGCGGGTCCAGGTCGGCGAAACGGTGTTCACCGCGTCGGTGGGGGTGGTGCTGGCCACCGGGTCCGCGCCGGTCCGGCCGCCGATCCCGGGGCTCGCCGACGTCGGCTACTGGACCAACCGGGAGGCGATCGAGGCCACCGATCCACCGGGCTCGCTGGTCGTGCTCGGCGGTGGGGCGATCGGGCTGGAATTGGCCCAGGCCTTCGCCAGGTTCGGGTCGGCGGTCACCGTGGTGGAGGGCGCCGGCCGGGTGCTGCCGGCGGAGGAACCGGAATCCAGCGCGGTGATCGAAGCCGTGCTGAAGGCAGAAGGACTGACGCTGCGCACCGGGTGCCGGGCCGTCTCGGTATCCCGTTCCGGGGGGCGCACAACCGTCGAACTCGACGACGGCAGCACTGTCGAGGGTGAGCAACTGCTGGTCGCCGTGGGACGCCGCCCGGATCTGCGCGGTACCGGGCTGGCGTCGGTGGGGCTGGACGAGGCGGCGCACGGGGTGGGGGTCGATGACCGGATGCGAGCCGCCGACGGGCTGTGGGCGATCGGCGACGTTACCGGCGTCGGCGCGTTCACCCACCTCGCCGTGTATCAGGCCCGGATCGCAGCCGACGACATTCTGGGCGTCCCCGGGTTCACCGCTGACTACGCCGCGCTGCCCCGGGTCACCTTCACCGATCCGGAGATCGGGTCGGTGGGCCTGTCCGAGGCGGCCGCCCGGGCCGCCGGGCTTGACGTGCGCACCGGCAGCGCGCCGGTGTCCGCGTCGAGCCGGGGGTTCATCCACGGCCCGGGCAACGACGGGTTGATCAAGCTGGTCTGTGATATCGGTCTTGGGGATATCGGTCTTGGGGATATCGGTCTTGGGGATGGGGATCGCGGCGTGCTGGTCGGCGCGACGTCGGTCGGCCCGCGCGGCGGTGAGGTGCTGTCGATGCTCACCCTCGCGGTGCACGCCCGGCTGCCGATTGCCACGTTACGCCAGATGATCTACGCCTTTCCGACCTTCCACCGCGGGGTGCTCGACGCCCTTGCGGACCTGCCCGCTTGAAGCGAGGTGGCTTTCCGATGCATTTCACCAACCTACTGATCATCGTGGTGATCGCGTTCCTGGCGCCGCTGGTGGTCAACTCCCTGCCCGCACTGCGGGTGCCCTCACCCGTGCTGGAGATCCTGGCTGGGATCGTGCTCGGCCCCTCAGTGCTGGGCTGGGTGCACGTCGACGCACCGGTACAAGTGCTGGCCCTGATCGGCCTGGCGTTCCTGTTGTTCCTGGCCGGCCTGGAGATCGACGTGCACAGGCTGCGCGGGCGGCCACTGATCCTGGCACTGACCGGTTTCGGGGTGTCCTTCGCTCTCGCGGTCGGGGTTGCGCTGCTGCTGGCGGCCGGTGGGTTCGCCTCGGCGCCGCTGCTGGTCGCGATTATCCTGTGCTCCACCTCGTTGGGGCTGGTGGTGCCGGTACTCAGGGATTCTGGGGAGGCCTCTGGCTCCGCTGGTCAGCTGATCATCGCTGCGGCGTCCATCGCCGATTTCGGTGCGGTGATCCTGCTGTCGCTGTTCTTCTCCGAGGAGTCCACCGGCCTGGCCGCGCGGCTGCTTCTGCTGGCCGGCCTGGCGCTGGTCGCGGTGCTGCTGACGGTGGCGCTGGTGCGGGCTGGCCGCAGCGCCCGCGCCGATCGGGTCTTCGCAAAGTTGATGGACACCACCGCACAGATCCGGATCAGATTCGCCACGCTGCTGCTCGTCGCATTCCTGGCGCTGGCCCAGGGGCTGGGTTTCGAGGCGATCCTCGGCGCGTTCCTGGCCGGAGCGGTGCTGCGGCTGATCGACGCCGACGCCGCGACGGTGCACCCGCACACCGAGGTCAAGCTGGATGCGATCGGCTACGGCTTCCTGATCCCGGTGTTCTTCGTGACCAGCGGCGTGATGTTCGACGCCAAGGCGCTGTTCGCCTCGTCCTCGACGTTGCTGCAGGTGCCGTTGTTCCTGGCGGCGTTGTTCCTGGTCCGAGCGTTGCCCGCGCTGCTCTACCGCTCCCGGTTGGGCATGCGACGAACCGTGGCAGCCGGGTTCCTGCAGGCCACCTCGCTGCCGTTCATCGTGGCCGCGGTGCAGATCGGGCAACGGCTCGGTGCACTACCGCCCGCCTCCGGCGCGGCTCTCATCGCCGCCGGTCTGGCCTCGGTCCTGTTCTTCCCCGCGATCGCCCTAGCCGTGCTGCGCACCGCCTCACCCACCCCCGTCAGCGCCACCGCTCCCGCTCAAGCCCCCGCGTAGGTCCGCGCCGGCAGCTCTGCGTTGCGGCGATTTCTTCGCCGATTCAATCACTACGGGCAAGTTGAATCTCGATGGAACATATTGTTGGTGGGGTGGCCATGCAGGCCACCCCACCAGTCCAGCTACCCACCTTGCTTTTGCTGGCGGTATCGCACGCAACTATGTAATCGTGCGCTACTACTGCATCGGCAGTGTGATCCTTGCCGGTAATCACATGGCGATGCCGCAGCTAGGGAACGGCACCGATATGCCTAACCGGCAGCGATTCTCAGGGTCCGGCCGGCGGTGGGTTAATCGCGCCGCCCGCGCCGCCGATGCCAGCACCGGCGAAGGAAGTCCCGGGTGCCAGGATACCGATTGCGCTCAGGACGTCAGCACCGATACCGCCCGTGCCGGCACCGCCGTTTCCGGCGGTGTCGCCGTCGGCCAGCAAGAACATGGACATGACGGTGCGTTCGGGGAGCAGCTCCACCTGCTGCTCGTCGATCTCGGCAAAACTCACTGCGTCAGACATACGGACTCCTCTTCACAGTGGCCCCCAGTGGGCCGGAAACAACGCCGCATCGACGGGAATGTCAATTCGGCTAACACGTGATGCGCCAGCCGTGCAATCGCACGACTCCCTTTCTCTTCGCCGGCCGGGTCGGTCTGCAACTCCGACCGGCTAACGAGATACTCGACCTCGTCAATTACAAAATAGGCTGTAAGCGCAAGTCTGGTGCAAGCCGACCGCAAGGCATCACGTGAGCCGCTAAAGTGTTTGTGGCGTCGCTCATTGACGGGTGTCGAGCGCGGCGCATGGCCTTGTTCAGAAACGGCACCAGGGATCTAACGGGCTTCGCCTCAGCAGGACCGCTGCCGCCAACCCGCCGGGCACGATCGGCTGGATCGCTGTGGACATGCGCAGGGCTCACAGACCGGACTGCCGGGGCGCGGCGGGTAGCGCCTGGGTGATCGCTGCGGCACGCTCAGGCCTGCTGGAGAAGCTCCTTGAGGAAGTTCGCAGTGCCGGTTGGTGATTCGGCTCCGGCGCTCAGGCGATCCATGACGACTCGGTAGTTGTCGGTGTCGCGCTTTTTGTCGAGATAGACGGCGCTGGTGAGTTGTTCGAGGTACACGACGTCCGGTAAGTCGGGTTCGGTGAAGTGCAGGATGGTGAATTGGCCACCTGCGGCGGGGTGGCCCCCGGCGTGGAAGGGTACGACCTGGAGGGTGATGTTCGGCAGCTCGGCCATGTCGATCAGATGCTGGATTTGCGCGCGCTGGGCGGCCTGGCTGCCCAGCGGCCGCCGCAGCGCCGCCTCGTCCACGATTGCCTGGTAGTCCGGTGCCCCCGGTTGGGTGAGGAGTTCCTGACGGGCCATCCGGAGTGCAACGCGGCGGTCGATCTCGGCAACGGTGCCGTGTAGTTGGCAGAGCTGGATTATTTCGCGGGCGCAATCCTTGGTTTGCAACAAGCCAGGAACGAACTGGACCTCGTAGGTGCGGATCAGTGAGCTGGCCTGTTCCAGCCCCAGGTAGGGCTCGAACCAGGTCGAGAGGACATCGCCGTAGCGGCGCCACCAGCCAGGCTCGTTGGCGCGCCGGGCCAGCGCCAGCAACTCATCTCGTTCGCCTTCGTCGGTGACGTCGTACAGGGTGAGCAGATCGGCCACGTCCCGCGCTTTGAAGCCGTGCCGGCCGAGCTCGAGGCGGCTGATCTTGGCGTGTGAGCCGCGGATCGCCTCCCCGGCAGCTTCGCGGGTGATTCCGCGGGACTCACGCAGCCGCCGCAGGTGAGCGCCGAGCGCGATACGCAAGACGGTGGGCCCCCCCGGTGGTGAGACCGGGACGTGGTCAGGACTACAGTGCTGGGCGGCTAACACGAGTACATCCCCCTATGTGCCTTGTGCGCTGCTCCAATCGTGCCATTATCGCAGACTCCACTGGAGCAACACTGAACCTGTGGGTGACGGAGAAGGACCTACTGCCCGCCACGAACGTCGTAGGGCTCCTGCCGTGTGCCCCCGGGTCGCAACCTCGAATGGCGCTCGCCTGAGCCCCGGATCAGCTTGTCACCAGACTAGGAAGGCAGCGCAAGGCTGACGCAAGCGTGGTCAGGCGGCTCCCGTAATCGAGCACCGGGCTCAGACCATGCTCCGGGCACCCATGCCGTCGAACCCGTCCACCTTCGTGCTGCGGATGAACGCGATCACCTGGACGCGGGGTATGATCAGCGCTGGACCGCTCGGGTGCCGGGAGTTGCGGACGGCGATCCGTCGGCCTGCGAGCTGCGCCACTTCGACGCAGCTGCCGCAGGGGTTGCTGTAACTGCTCTTCTGCCAGGTCATGCCGAGAAGAAGACCAACTGGCATGCAGTCGTTGAGCATCTATGCCTCGACTCCCCTAGTGCCCATGGCATAGTGTGACGCCCGCCCCGCAGAGATCGCTGCCAACCGGAGCTGCGCACCGACCGCGGTGACTGTCGTCACGAGACGTTGCGCGGCTCTGCTCGGTAGATGGTACTCCCGCAGGCCCTGGTGTGCAGGGTGGGGGCTTGCAGGTGCCCGACCTGTGCGTACCGAGTGAGACGTAACCCAAGTCACCGTGGCTATCCGGGGTATCGGTGTGACGTTCAATTCCGTCACGTCGGCGCGTAATGGCCAACGGGGTGGTGTCATGGTGTAAGAACAGATGTAAGCGCGACCGCGAGGGTTGTCGACGCTTGCAAGCGTAAGCTCAACAGCACGAGGCGTGCAAACGTAAGCTCAATCGCACGAGCAAAAGAATTATCGACGATCTCTAGCCGTTGAGTGCTGCCTCGATCTGCCTAATATTGCGGTCTCAAGGTCCCTGCTGGACCGACGGCCTCGACTGTCTGTTACCAGACCACTCAACTCAAAAGCCTTATGGGGGAATTTACTTCCGGGTATCGTGAGCCTATGGTCGACTAGTCAGTGCGCACCAAGTGGGGGGACGACGGGGGACAGCGACGGTCTGGGGTTGATGATGACGCAGAGTGTCAAGTCGATGGGCACGATCCATACCGAAGAAAGTGATTCAAATCTCACGGCCTTGACGATCCAACTTGCTGGCCGGGTAATGATCGAATCTCCCTACACTGTGCTCAATGAACGGTTGCTTTACGGTAGCCAGGCTCGGCTCGTGTTCGCGATGCTCGTATTGGAGCGGGATCGCCCCGTACTTCGCGAAGAACTCGCCGCCGTACTGTGGCCCGACGGACTGCCTCGCACCTGGGGGGCTGCGCTGCGCGGAGTCGTCAGCAAGGTCCGCGCATTCTTGACTGTTGCGGGCATGCCTGAAAGCGTGCCGTCCTACGACGGCTTCGGCGCCTACCAGCTCCATCTGCCGGCGGACGTGGTGGTCGACCTCGAGTCGGCCGGCTTCGCCGTGGAGACCGCAGAGCAGATGCTGCGCGAAGGGAATCACGCGTCGGCGATAACCCTTGCCGAATATGCTCGCTCGGTTGCTGTTCGTCCGTTTCTTCCCGACGCGAAGGGATGCTGGATCGATAGCGTCCGCGACCGGCTGCGCGAGGTGCATTTGTGGGCGCTGTGTGTGCTGGGGGAAGGTCATACGGAGTGGGGACGACCTCAGCTTGCGGTGCAGGCCGCCGAACAGGCGATCGTGCTGGAGCCATTTCGGGAACGGACGCATCAGCTGCTCATGCGAGCGCACGCGGCGGCGGGAAATCCAGCCGAGGCATTGCGGGTATATGACCGCTGCCGTCGGCTGCTGGCCGACGAACTGGGCGTCCACCCCGCAGCCGAGACCGCGGCCCTGCACCTCACACTGCTCCGAAACGAGCCCACATGAACATGCGGGAGGCGCTGTGGATCGCGCTGCGGGGGTTACGGGTGAACCGGTTACGCTCTGCGCTGACCATGCTCGGCATCATCATCGGCGTCGCGGCGGTGATCCTGCTCGTCGCGATCGGCAACGGAGTGCAGACGTCGGTCAACGATCGCATCGAACCGCTGGCCAACCTGATCACCATCGTGCCGACGGCCGGCAGCGTTCCCGGCGGCGTGACCAGAAATCTGATCGACGCCGACGCCGCGGCGCTGCGAAACCCCAATAGAGCCCCGGACATCGCTAACGTCATCGAGGCCGCCAGCGGCCAAGGATTGGTCAAGACCGCTACCACCGACGTGCGCACGTCCATCACCGGTTCTACTGAGCGTTGGCTCGATACGAACAACCGGAAGGTCGAGATCGGGTCGTTCTTCGACGAGGCTCAGGTCCGCACCACCGCCAGGGTGGTGGTGTTGGGTACCACCACGGTGGCCAACCTGTTCGGTGGTGACCCCGCGGCCGCGGTGGGCCAGACCCTCCGGATCAATCGCCAGAACTTCACGGTCATCGGGGTGCTGGATTCCGTCGGCGATCCGGCCGACAACGTTGCGGTGATGCCACTGAACACCGCCCGCCGCTACGT
>JBOHFK010000145.1:0-13917 GCA_050699635.1 Pseudonocardiaceae bacterium
TGCTCGCGGGCGATCTCCAGCCACACCGGTCCGTAGCGGGGCATCTACAGCCCTGTTGGTGCCGCGTCTCGCGCTGACCGCTCTGACCCCGTGCACTGTTGTCGACGCGAGGATCGGTCGTGGACCAAGCACGCGCTCATCACGTGGCGTAACCGTCCCCACGAGCATACTGTCATTCCGTGACGACCCAAACACGCAGGTGGACAGCCGTTGTCGGGGTGGGGCTGATCCTGACCATGGCCGGGCCGTCAGCGGCGTCCGCGGATACGAGGTGGGACACCGGCGCACCAGGCAGCACCATCAAGGTGGGGATCAAGCCGCTCGACCCCTTCGTGACCAGAGACGGCGATCAGTATCACGGCTTCAGCATCGACTTGTGGAACGAGATCGCGCGGCGCAACTCCTGGCAGACCGACTACGTCTGGCACGACACCCTCCCTTCGCTGCTGACGGATGTGCAAACCTCGACCCGGACGTCGGCATCGCCGGGATCACGATCACCAAGGACCGCGAGCAGGTGCTTGACTTCAGCTACCCAATGTTCAGCGCCGGGCTGGAAGTGCTGACCATCCCTCGTGGTAGCTCGTAGAATTGGACCAGCGAACTGGCCAGCTTCCTCACCGCTGGCGAGATCACGGTTTCCCCACGGGTCGCGTGTTAGCGATGATCGGATCGCTACCTTCTGCTGTCATCGCGGCGGTCAAGCGGTCGGCTCGAATCCCGGCCCGGCCTGGTGGTGGAAGCCGGATCGTCATCGGGTGTTGCTCAGCGCGGGGAATGTGCAGAGAGGGTGGCGCCGGGTAGGCGCTGGCGGGCGCGTGGGGGTGTTGGGGATGTACCAGGTCGAGTAATGCTCGTAGTGCCCGCTGCGGCGGTCCTTCATACGCCCACACCACAGCCTCGGGGGTGAACACGTCGACCCGACCGTGGGGGGGCGCGGGGACTCGGGCCGTGATGACCCGGTCGACGCGCCTGATGGTAACGAGGTCGACGTAACTGTCCCACTGATAAGACGCGACCAGAGCAAACGGCGCGGCGCTGGGTCCGCAGCAGTACACGACGAACCCATCGGCAACCACGTCCAGCAACAGTCGCTCCACCTCCCACGGTAAGCACACCTCACTGTCGGAGCACGAAACCGACACCCCAGGCGACCTCATGGACCGAGCACCGTGTGACATGCCCGCGTGACAGCGAACCCAGCTGGTCATCCGAAAATTCCACTTCCGACCGAGTGTGGTCTTAGCCTCGCTAATGCATGGAAACCCACGACGCAACTTCCCGCCCTGGGTGGCTCATCGACATATCGCTTCGCTACAGTCCCAGACGTCCTATGCCGATGCAAGAGCCAATGCGCGAGCGTGCAATTGCATTACGAGCGTCTCGTACCGATGCAAGAACGGCGTATTTGAGACTAAAGATCTCCTCCGGGCAACCGTGCAGGAGCCACGACCAACGTGCCTGCGATAGTCGCAACGCCGAGCCCATACTGCCTAATCTCACGAGGTACTGCCGCTACCGTTGCATGCCCACAGTGAGGCAACCCGGTTCGCCGCGCTCCTGAATGATCTCATGGGCCGTCTAATGAACAGCCTTGTGATGCTGTCCGGATCCGTGAGTCTTCTCCGATGAGCTGTAGGGCGTGCTGGAGTCGTTGCGTGGTTCGTTCACCCCATCGGCTTCCCGAGGTTGCCACCCAGCTAAATGGCAACCTATCCTGTACGTACGGTCAGAGCAGCACTACGGAGAGGGGTCGACACATTACCCCGCAGCTGTGCTGCACTGATTTCGAGTCGCGGTCCTCGGGATTTTGCTTGCGCTACAATGCAGGATTTTAGTGCCTCCTTCAAGTGTATTTGCTATATTTTCGTGTGTCCAGCCAGCTTTTCGCGGAGGTCAAACTGGGGTGCCGATGGATTTTCGCTGGGCGCGTTCGAACCCGGACCTGGTTCGACGCCATGGTTCCGCTGTGCCATCGCGTCCGCGCTGGTCGCGGTCGACATGATCACGTCGGCGCCACCAAGGCTCGACAACGCGGCGCCCGGATCACCGGCGGTGCTGTCGATGTAGTGCTGGGCGCCCAGCCGACGGGCGAGCTCCTCCTTGTCACGGCCGCGAGCGATGGCCACCGTCTCGAAGCCGAGCTTGACCGAGTAGTGCACGCCCAGGTGGCCCAGACCGCCGATGCCCAGAACCGCCACCCGGTCACCCCCCACACCCCCGCTACGGAAACACTGGGCGGCTCACCTCAACCGAATTCCGCAAACAATTGATCAACCAACCAGCACTCTCATAACCGCTGGACCATCAACCGGGGCCCAGCCACCGATCACCGCGGCAGTCCCAAACTCAGATCACCAGACCTAACCTTAGTAATTCTGCAGGCGTTCGGTGAACGTGTCGGCCGGCATGAAAAACCAGTGCCGGTTCACGCAAGCGACCCTCACATGCTCGACGGGGCCATCGGTACTCTCCAGGCGATCACCCCATTGCGCGGCGGCGATCATCAAGCAGTCGGGGCACACCACGAATACAATGCACTGAGTGGCGCCCTCCGCGGTGTTGTGAATCTTCTCGTTACCGAGCGGCACCGGAATCTGCATGGCCACGGGATCCCCTCCTACGGCGCACAAGCCTCTGCATGTGGGTTGACGGGTGGTGCGGCGTCCGGCCGGACCCAAACACTCTCCGGCCACGTAAGAAGGGCGGCGCCACGCCGAAAGGTCGGCGAGCCAGATACCGACGACGACAGCACAGGGTGAAAAGGTTCCAAAGCGAAGGACTCGCACACTGCCCACGAACAAGCACAGAACCGGATGCTATGGGGTACGAACCATGGCGGTCATTCCACGTGAATAGGATAAGGACACGTTGTCATACGCTGCGCTTATTCTGAGGAGCAGGACCATTGGACGCGTAATGGAGTGCGTAGAGCGTGAGGGAGGCGCAGCGCGTCGGCGTCGCGGTTGCCCGATAGCTATGGGCAGCAGTGGAAATTTCGGTACCGTTGTCACGCGTCTAGGTAACCTACTCCGGCTGGAACGGCCATGGGAGCAGCATGCCGAGGAGCCTCTTTCGGCGGGGGGGCTAGCTTAGCGGCGACACCCTCAGCTCCTTCGATCAGTAGTGGCAGCGCGCCTGCCACTACTCCACCGGTTTGGTTGATGCGCCCGACACCAGATATGATCACGTCGGCCTGCCCGGCAATCGTTTTCACGTTCCCTAAGCAGTCGTCGAGATTGTCGGCGATGCGGTTAAGTAGCACACCGATCACGAAGAGAAAGACCGCCAGAACAGCAATCAACAACGCGATCACGACTACCGTTAAACTAACAAGAGTCATCTCTCCTCATTCCATATTCATTCTTCCCATCGGGTTCCCGGAATCTTCACCGCGGTCAGCGCGCGACCGGTCGACTGTTGCCGGACCGACGACATCCTGGACGAGGTGCTTGCGCTCATTCAGTGCGGTTACAGCGCGGTCGATGGTTACACGAGGTAGGGTTTGAGGAGGATCCCCAGTTGCAGGGTCAGCATTCGCATCCAGGCCTGACCTACCTCCGCGAGGGCTGCCGGCTCAGGCATCTTGCCGAAGACATAGTCACCGTTAGGGCCCAGGGCGATGGTGTTCAGGGCGGTCATGACTCGCATCTGAACCCATCCCATGAGCGCGATGGTCAGATCAGCTGGGATGACCACGTGGGGATGCATCCCGCCACCCTGGACGTGGGCATCCGCAACTCGGGACATGTAAGAGTGGAAGCTGCCGTCCTTCGGCGTCGTGGTTGTCCTGGCCCACCATCCCTTGAGCGTCATCTTGCGCTGCGCGAGATGCGAGGTGTCCTGGAAGTATCCGGCGGATTCTGGCCGGGAAAGCAGGTAATCGTAGGCGAGGGTGATCACGCCACCGGCGGCTGGTCCCAGCAGCGGTCCAGTCTTGCCCAGAATAGAGGCCTCCTTGCCGCCAAAACCCGCAAATTCTGCGTAGGGATGGAACGCGGCGGCGGCGTGGTGACCGAGGGGTCCCTGGGGGTTGGTCAGGCAGGGCTCAAGAATGATGCCCAGCTGCAGCATGAACTGGTTCATCCAGGCCGCCCCGGCAGCCGACACGGTGGCCACATCGAAAGTCTCACCCAGAGCCTGGAGGATCCGTCCCTGCACCCACGCGGTGAGAGCCAGAGTCAGCTGCGGGGGCAGCGCCACCTGCACACCCGGGAACGTCACCTCCCGCCCGGAGAGATGACTGATCCCTCGCAGGAACGCGGCCAACTCACCATCAAAGGGCCCAGCGATCGTCCGGTCCAACCACTCCCTGATGACCACCTCGTTGATCGGCCCGTACGATCCATTCATCAGAGACGTGAACTCCGGGCGCGTCATCAGGTACCCGGATATTTCCCGCGCGATCCGCTCGGACAGTGCCGGGATGTTCTTACCGGTGTCCTGAACAGCCGCAGCCTCGTACGCCCCGAACCCAGCGAACTCGGCGAGTGGAGCGAATTCCGGTGTCACCAGCTGATCAGGCGGTTCCACCCCGTGCGCTTCGACGGTCCTGCTGCTTATCGTCATGGCTTGTCCCCTTTCAGGCTCTCCCGCGTTACCGACCTCTTAACGCCGACAACAGCCCGACGCCTGAAAGGGGTCAGAATCTCAGGAAAACGGTCAAGAAAGTCGCACTCTTCCCCAACTTCGAATCCTACCGGGCTGATCGTTACGCTATAGTTGCATTCACGTGACCAACCACAAGAGAAGAGTTAACCCCTGTTACCAGCTCGTGACGCCCGGTAACATCCCGCGCCGCAGAATCCCCAGCAGCATCAGCATGGTCCAGGCCCGCAGCAAACCGACGCGGCTTCGGATCCGTCCGAGGAGACTAGGTTGAAGCCATTGGTTGCTCTGTGGGCTGAACAAGAAGCGCTCCGGAGCCACGAGCGTGATCGACGCCGTCGCCATCTCACTCGGCTGGCTTGCCTTCCAGCTCCCCCGGGTGAGGAATCGCCGCCCCTTCATCATCGCCACGGTCCTATACGCGGTCTTCCTCAGCGCCGGCCTGTTCGTCAGCGTCGACCTTGATGCACCCTTCGCCGGCCTCGCGCAGATAAAGCCGGAGGCAATCACGTCAACCGAGCAAGACATCACCACAGAGTTCGTTGCCCAACACGGTGCCGACTCCCCGCCATGCGACGACCAAGGCTTGCCCACACCCGTGGCTCCGGCCAAAATCCCATCACGTTAAATGGGGCTGGCTAGCCAAGTGCACAACGTGGCCAGGATCGCTAGCGTTGCCCAACCGATCCGGATACTCCAAGCTACATGAAGCTAGACCCGAACAACCCCCAGCCGCCGTACAAGCAGGCCTTGGCCCGTGACCTCGGCGCCACACACCGCATGATCGGGATGATTCTCGGGATCAGCGGAGTCGGGAGCCTGCTCGGGGCGTTGCTGGCGCCACGGCTGATACGCACCATTCCGGCCGGACGGCTGATCATCGTCGGGGCATGGGTCCGGAGGGCGCTGCTCGTGCTGCTCGCGCCGGTGACCTCGACGGTGCTACTCGCCCCGATTGCCGCCGGGATAGCGGCGGTCGGCCCTGTTTGGGCCGTCGTCGCCCTGGCTCGGCGGCTCGGCAACCTGCGCTGTGCCGGGCAGCGGCTTCCTGATCATCGCAGTCATGGCCACCGCCAGCCCAATGATTCGACATGCTGATCTGCCAGCGATGGCCACGGGTTGACGTGCAGCGCGCTGGATGCTTCGTGCCAGCGCCAACAGCCAACGACGCAACGGCTCAATCCCTGATATGTCGATGGCCGCCCGGTCCATCACCTCGCACACCGGGTACAAGGCCTCGCGCGATCAATTATCCGACGCAGCCAATGACGTTGCCATACTTATCGTAACTGCACGTTGGCGCATCGTTGCAATGCGAATGAATTCTTCCATACCGATCGCGATATTGATAACATTGCGGAGCCTGCGACAAAGCGGAAGACATTGCAGAATCGACTGGCGTCATTGTTGAACTTTGCGCGGTGGCCGCGAATGTAGCAAGACTGCAAGTGCTCGCCAGAATAACTGCGATGGCGGCGACACGCGGGGAAATGTGACTCATTGAAATCTCCTTTAACGGAGGGGAAGCAAGTTGTGTTACAACCATCTTCCCATGGACGGATTTGTCAACCCTTCTTTCTTAACCCCGCGGAGACCAGCATTGAGACAACTACCAACGCTAGAGCGCGGGTCCAAGGGATTCACGATCATGCTCTGACCGGTGGCCCACATGACTCTCTCGGTCCAACACGGTCCCAGCTGGGAATCAACTTGAACGACGTCCAAACTCCGTCTGTCGTCAACCGCGTCAGCGCGGACTATGCACGGACGCGAGCTCAAGATCACTAATCGGTCAGCTTAGAGCCCTCTTTCGTCATAGTGTATTGTGGGCGAGCAAGCTAGGTCGAATAAAGTGTCGCGACAGTTATGAATTCTTGTCAAGCGGGATCGGGGATATAGGTAGAAAAGTCGGGAGTATGGGTACGGGTGTTCCGGTGTATCAGTGAAACACGTATGGCTCGCTAAGGAGATTTTTCGGGTTGTCGTGGTGGGAGAGATGCGCGCCTGACCTGGGCAGGCCCCTGGCCTGCCCACACCGCCTGCTCAGGGTCCGCATAGGCTCACGGGTCAAGTCCTCATCGCATGACCGACCTGACATGCTTCGGGAGCTGCACGCGATGAGGACTTGAGGCGTGCGGGGCGGACCCGTACTCTGCGCATCTCCCCCACCACGACAACCTGAAAATCGGCGCGCAGAGTGGTGTACCCGGCGAAGCCGCCAAGGCGGGTCGCGTCGTAGTAGTCGAACCAGGGCAGCTCGGGAGTCAGCCCGGGATCGGTGAGCGCGTCGCGGGCGCGGTCCAGGGAGCGCAGGGCAGCGGTGTGATACGACCCGGTTCCGGATAGTTCTGGATCATGGTGAGGTGGTGGAGCTGGACGGCGGGACGCTGGCTCTTGACGGTACGGAATCCATGAGTGTGCTGCTCCGGCTTGTGCCGTGGCGTGCTCGGTCGTTGGCTCGGGTGTTGCAGGAGTGGTCGTCGATGTCGCGGATCTTCCACCGCCCGACTCGGCCGCAGTTCGACGAGTTGGGTCTGTCGCGGACGCTGGACCTGGCCGCTGCGGCGCTCGACGATAGCGATGAGCTGATCTTGCGGTCTGCTCGCGGTTCACGTGTCATCCCGCACCGGCAACGCTTGGCCGCTGTGACGATCCTCGGTGAGCGTGCGGCGCACCTGTCTGCGGTGCAGCGCCTGGCCGTGGTCGATGCCGCCGCGTGGTGGCTCTCGGAAGCCAACGGCGGCGAGGAACTCGCTTTCGCATTGCTCGCCGCAACCTGCTCTGAAGCGGTCACTGCGCAACACGTCTACCTCGCCCTGATCAAGGCATCCGACGAGCCCGACGATCAACAGTGAGAGATTTCACTCGAAACAAGCTCCAGACCCGATCGGAGCAGGAAACAGAAAAGGAGCCCAGCGATGAGGGCTCCTAACCTGGTGTTTCAGAGTGTCGGGGTGGCGGGATTTGAACCCACGGCCTCTTCGTCCCGAACGAAGCGCGCTACCAAGCTGCGCCACACCCCGGATGGACGTCGCTCACTCTAGCCGACGCCTGCGGCGTGCCATGCGCTGGCTGGCACCGTGACGTCGCTGTTCCGCGGAACCAGGGTGAGCAGGCTCGCTTCCGGGGGGCAGGCGAAGCGCACCGGCGCGTAGGGCGAGGTACCCAGCCCCGCCGAGACGTGCAGCCAGGTATGCGTACCCCACCGGGACGCACCGCGGGCCCGGGAGCGGTCCAGCCCGCAGTTGGTCACGATCGCGCCGTAACCCGGCAGGCGCAGCTGACCGCCATGGGTGTGACCGGCCAGCACGAGGTCGTAGCCGTCGGTGGCGAAGGCGTCCAGCACTCGGGGCTCCGGGGAGTGCGCCAGTCCCAGCCGGAGGTCGGCGGCGGGATCGGCCCGCCCGGCGATCCGCTGGTAACGGTCCCGGCGCAGGTGCGGGTCGTCCACCCCGGCGACGGCGATGCGGCGCCCAGCGACGGTGACTGTCCGGCGAGCGTTGGTCAGGTCAACCCAGCCGTGCTCGACGAACGCCGCGCGCAGATCCGCCCAGGGCAACGGCACGCCCCTGATCTTCTTGCCGGTGCGCAACAGGTAGTGCGCGGGGTTCTTCGGTTTGGGGCCGTAGTAGTCGTTGTTGCCGAACACGAACACCCCGGGCAGGGTCATCAGCGGCTGCAGCGCCCGGAGCACGGCCGGCACCGCCTGCGGGTGCGCCAGGTTGTCGCCGGTGTTCACCACCAGGTCGGGCTGCAGGTCGGCCAGGCTGGCCACCCAGCGCTGTTTGGAGCGTTGACCAGGGGTCATGTGCAGGTCGGAGATGTGCAGGATGCGCACCGGCGGTGCCCAGTCCGGGAGCACCGGCAAGGTGGCCTGCCGCAGGGTCCAGTGGCGGACTTCCACACCAGCGGCGTAAGTGGTCCCGGCGACAGCCAGCGCGGCGGCGCCGACCACGGCACGTCCCCAATGGTTCATGCGCCCCTGCCTTTCATGAGGCCCAGCCTAGCTCGCCCGGGCAGCGCGTGAGAGGCATCGAGTGTCCGGACACGCAGCGCCACTCACACGGCGTAGTCTCCGGCAAATGGCAGAGCTGAAGGATCGGCTGCGCGCCGACCTGTCCACGGCGATGAAGTCCCGCAGCGAGGTCACGGTCGCAACCCTGCGAATGGCGCTGACGGCGATCACCACCGAGGAGGTTTCCGGCTCAGCGGCCCGGGAGCTGTCCGATGACGAGGTGCTGGCGGTGCTGACCCGGGAGGCGAAGAAGCGTCGCGAAGCTGCCGACCTGTTCGCCGAGGCTGGGCGCGACGAGCTGGCGACCCGGGAACGCGCCGAGGGCGAGGTTCTCGCCCGCTACCTACCCCAGCAACTGAGCGACGACGAGCTCACCACCCTCATCGCCGAATCGCTCGACGACGTCGCCGGGCAACTCGGCAAGCGCCCCACATTCGGCCAGCTGGGTCTGGTGATGAAAGCCGCCAAAGCCAGGGCCGCCGGCCAAGCCGAAGGCAAGCGCCTAGCCGCCGCCGTCATGGCTGCCCTGCAGCCCTAGCGAGTGACTCCCTTATTCCCGAACTCGACAGCAGGGCTGTCCCAGGCCGGGAAAACAGCCCTGCTGTCGAGTTCGGGAGACTGAGCGCTAGCGCCCCTGGCGACCTGGGGGTCCCTGGCGGTTTGGGGGGCCTTGGCGGTCCGGGGGACCCTGGCGGTCGGGAGGGCCCTGGCGGTCCGGGGGGCCCTGGTTGTCTGGGGGGCCCTGGTTGTCTGGGGGGCCGGAGGCGGTGGGGTCTACCGGGGAGCCGTCGGGGTTCTGGTCTGGTCCGTGGGGGGGACGGTAGGTCCCTCCGGGTGGCGGAGTTCTCGGTGCGGACTTCGGCTTACCCGTCCCGTCGCTGACGCCCATGGTGATCAGGTCTCCGGGCTCAGCGGTGGTGGGTGTCACGGTCGCGACGATGCCTGGCGGCTGATCCGAGGACGCCACCACCCGCTGCACCCGGAATCCGGCCCGCTCCAAGACCAACTGGGCGCTGTTCTCCCCCTGCCCCACCACGTTGGGGACGTTGGGTCCGGCGCCGGTGACGTAGCGCGGTTCGGTGGGTGGCAGCGGCATGACGGGCAGGCCCTCGTGCAGCGGACCCATGGCGTCGAACCAGGTCCGGGCCGGCACCTTGCCACCGAAGATGTTGCCGTCGTTGCACAGCCGGGGTGGATCGGTGTCACAGATCGGCGCCGGGTGCGCGCCGTCGGGCCATACCAGTACCGCGCCGGAGTATTGCGGTGTCGCTCCCAGGAACCCGGCGGAGCGGTTGTTCTGGGTCGTGCCGGTCTTGCCGAGTAGCGGGCGGGTCCAGTGCGCGGCCTGGGCGGCGGCGAAGGACGTTCCGCTGGGCTGGTCGTCCTTGCTCAGCCCGACCGCCAGGGAGTTCGCCAGGCCTTCCGGAACGACCTGCTCACAGGGCGCCTCGGGTACCGGCACCTGATGACCGTTGCGGTCGAGCACCGCATCGATGGGGGTCGGTGGGCACCACTTGCCGCCGCTCATCAAGGTGGCACCGACGTTGGCGAGATCCAGCGGGCTGGTCGGCTCAGCCCCGAGGGTGTAGGAGCCCCGCTTCTCCTTCTTGACCGCGTCAGCGATCGTGCGCCCCGAGGAGTCCTTGAAATTCAGGCTTTGCCGCATGCCCAGCTTGTAGGCCATGTCCACCACGGGGTCGATCTTCCCGATCCGGTCTTCCAGGGCCACGAACGTGGTGTTCGGGGAGATCGCCAGCGCGGTCTGCAACGAGACCGACCCGTTGCGGTACTTGCCGGCGTTGGTGACGGTGTACGGGCCGCCGTTGTCCCGGAACACCCGCGAGGTGTAGGAGTCCGTCACCGGCACCGGGTTCTGGATCCCCATACCCTTCTCCAGCAGGGCCGCCGAGGTGAAGATCTTGTAGATGGATCCGGCGCCGAAGCCCTGCACCAGCGAGGGCAGCGCATAAGAGGTCTGGCCGGCGTCGGCGTCGAGGCCGTAGTCCCGGTTGGCCACCAGCGCCCGCACCGCATGCCGGTCACGGCCGGGCTCCACGATGGCCATCGCGTTGGCGATCCCCGGCGTCTGGGTCGGCACCTCAGCAGTAGCCGCCCGCTTGGCGATGTCACTGGCCCGCCGGTCGAGGTTGGTGCGGATCAGGTACCCGCCGCGGCGCAGCTTGTCCTCGGGGAAACCCACGGTGGCCAGGTAGTCCAGGGCGTACTGGCAGTAGAAGCCGTCGGCGGGGCCGGCGCCGACACAGCCGTTGGTCAGCCCGGTCAGCGGACGCTGGATGCCCAACGGCTCGGCCTTGGCCGCCTCGGCCTGCGCAAGGTTGATCGACCCGACGTTGGTCATCTCGTCGATGACGACGTTGCGCCGGGCCAGCGCCTGCACGGGGTTGTCCACCGGGTCGTAGAAGGTGGTGGAGCGCACCATCCCGGCGAGCAGCGCGGCCTGGGAGAGGGTGAGCTTGTTCGGCGTGGTGTTGAAGTAGGTCCGCGCCGCCGAGGCGACACCGTAGGCGTTGTGGCCGAAGAAGACGATGTTGAGATACCGCCCCAGGATCTCCTGCTTGGACAGGTTCTTCTCCAGTTGCAGGGCCACCCGGACCTCGCGCAGCTTGCGGATCGGGGTGCTCGCGACGGCGGCGGCGCGTTCGGCGTCGTTCTGCGCGACCGCGTAGAGCGTGTAGTTCTTGATGTACTGCATCGTCAGGGTCGAGGCACCCTGGCCCTCCAGCGCGCTGCCACTGGACGACAGGTTGGTCATCAGGGCCCGCGCGGTGCCCCGCCAGTCCACCCCGTTGTGCTCGAAGAACCGGCGGTCCTCGATGGCGATGATCGCCGCCTTCATCGTGTCGGCGATGTCCTTGGGAGGTGTGTTGAACCGGTTCTGGTCGAACACGTAGGCGATCGGCACGCCATCCTTGTCGGTGATCGTGCTGACCACCGGTACCTGGGATTGCACCAGGCTGGAGGACACATTGCTGACCGTGTCGGTGGCCTGGTTCGACGCGACACCGATACCGGCCACAACAGGGAAAAAGATGCCCGCCACGAGGAGACCCGCGATCAGACACAGACCGAGGATCCGGATCAGCGCGTTGCCGGCTTCCACGCGGGCGAGCCTACGCGTTGGGCCGGGCCGACTTGCTGAGGCATGGCCGGTAAACCGGAGGTGGTGTTGGGCATGACCTGACTATGATCAGGGCGCGTGAGCGCATCCAACACTACCCAGCAGAGTCTCCTGCTTGAGGTAGAAGAGTTGGTGGCCGCCCTCATGGGGGATGCCCTGCCAGCGGAAGTAGCGTCCATCGTGCAACGGCTTGAGACAGCCGCTGACCAGGGGGAAGGCCTTCCCGTCACCGCGATCGGCGAGGTCCGATCGGCGATCGGGTTGGTCCGCAACGGGCAACCCTGCGCCGGCGTCACCGCGCTGCTCGCGGCTCGGATAGCCCTGGGCGCACCGCCGCGCTGAACCTGCCCCGCCCCAGTCATCAAGTGGCCCAGTTATCACGAGCGGCAGTCATGCTGGCTGACGTGGATGACGTACTGAGCCGCGCGTTGCGCGCTGCGGTGCACGGCGAGGTCTGTGTCGACCCCGGAACCCGGGCGCTCTACGCCACCGACGCGTCCAACTACCGGGTGCCGCCGCGCGTGGTCGTGCTGCCCCGGAGCGCTGAGGACGTGTCTGCGGTCATGGGCATCTGCCGGGAGCAGGGAGTGCCGCTGACCCCCCGCGGCGCGGGCACGTCGATCGCGGGCAACGCCATCGGTCCCGGCGTAATCCTCGACTTCTCCCGCCACCTCGACGCGGTACTCGACCTCGATCCGGTGGCGCGGCTGGCCCGGGTGCAACCGGGCGTGGTGCTCGACACGCTGCAGGCCGCCGCGGCCCCGCACGGCCTGCGATTCGGCCCCGACCCCTCCTCGCACAGCCGCTGCACGCTCGGCGGGATGATCGGCAACAACGCCTGCGGGATCCGCTCGGTGGCCTGGGGCACTACCGCTGCGGCCGTCGAGGAACTGCTCGTGCTGCTGCCCGACGGGTCCCAGCTCAGAGCCGGCGCCGGGCTGACGTCCGAAGTGGCGGCGTGGGAACGCGAGCACCGCGAGCTGATCCGCGCCGAGCTGCCGGACTGGCCGCGCCGCGGCTCCGGCTACGCCTTGCAGCACCTGCTGCCCGAGCACGGCTCGCAGCTGGCCCGCGCGCTGGTGGGCACTGAGGGCACCTGCGCAGTGCTGCTCGAGGCGACCGTACGGCTGATCACGCCGCCACCGGCGGTGGCGTTGCTGGTGCTGGGGTTTCCCGATGTTGTGACGGCGGCGGACGCTGTCCCGGGGCTGCTGGGGTGCGCGCCGCTCACCGTGGAGGGCATGGATGCGGCGCTGATCGACGTCCTGCGGGCGCGGGGACGTCCGGTGGCGGCGCTGCCTGAGGGAGCGGCCTGGCTGCTCGTGGAGTTCGGCGCAGGCGAACTGGGCGACGCGGTGGCATCGGCCCAGGCGGTGGCGGCCGAGGCGGGACGTCCGCATCTCGTGGTGGCGGATCCGGGGCACCGGGCGGCGCTGTGGCGGATCCGGGAGGCCGGCGCGGGCCTGGCGACCCGGCTCGCCGACGGGACGCAAGCCTGGCCGGGCTGGGAAGACACCACGGTGCCACCCGAGCGACTTGGCGACTACCTGCGCGGTTTTGCGGATCTGCTCGTCTCGTGCGGCCGGCGGGGCGCGGTGTACGGGCACTTCGGTGAGGGTTGCGTGCACGTGCGTCTGGATGCCGACCTGGCCAGCACCGACGGCCGGCGCGAGTTCCGGTGGTTTGTCGAGCAGGCCGCTGAGCTGGTGGTGGCCCATGGTGGTTCGCTGTGCGGGGAACACGGCGACGGTCGGGCCCGTGGCGAGCTGCTGGGCCGGATGTATCCCCCGGCGGTGCTCGAGCTGTTCGCACAGTTCAAGGCGATCTTCGATCCGGCCGGGCTGCTCAACCCGGGGGTGCTGGTGAACGCCCGGCCGTTGGACGCCGATCTGCGGGTCGGCCGGGAGCGTCCGGTACCGGTCAGTCTCGCGCTAGGACGTGACGGGGGCAGCCTGGCTGCGGCCACCCAGCGCTGCGTTGGCGTCGGCGCTTGCCGGGCGCTGGACGGTCCGGGCGTGATGTGTCCCAGTTTCCAGGTCACCCGGGAGGAGAAGCATTCCACCCGCGGCCGGGCGCACCTGCTGGCCGAGATGCTGGCCGGTGATCTGGTGACCGGCGGCTGGCGCTCGGATGCGGTCGATGAGGCGCTGGATCT
>JBOHFK010000146.1:0-13747 GCA_050699635.1 Pseudonocardiaceae bacterium
CGGTCACGGTCACCCGCCCCACCCTGGATGACGTCTTTCTGGCCCACACCGGCACCACGATCCGTGACGCGGAGAGCTCGGCCGGCGTGATGCACCCGTTCGCAGTACTGGCCCGGGGTCGGTGAGCGCCATGACGACGGCGACCACTGTCGCGGTGCGGGTGCCGGGGATCAGCCTGCGCCACGAGGCCAGGGCCACGTTCGTGGTCTGGCAGCGTGAGCTGATCCGCTTCGCCAAAGACCGCGCGCGCATGGTGTCCACGCTGGTGCAACCCCTGCTGTTCCTGTTCGTTCTCGGTGCCGGGCTGTCCTCGATCGTCCGGGCCGGCACCGGCTCGGTGGACTTCAAGACCTTTCTGTTCCCCGGAGTGCTGGCCACCTCGGTGCTGTTCACCGCGTCGTTCTCGGGGATCTCGATGGTGTGGGACCGGGAGTTCGGATTCCTGCGCGAGATGCTCGTGGCGCCGGTGAGCACGACGGCCATCCTGACCGGCAAATGCCTCGGCGCGGCCACCGTGGCGACCCTGCAGAGCCTGGTCCTGCTGGCCGTGGCAGGACTGGTCGGGGTGCCCTACTCGCCGCTGATGATGCTGGCCCTGATCGGGCTGATGTTCCTGATGGCATTCATGATCACCGCTCTCGGCCTGGTGCTCGCCGCCCGGATCAAGCAGGTGCAGTCCGCGATGCCGATGGTCCAGCTGATCATCATGCCGATGATGTTCCTGTCCGGCGCGTTGTTCCCGTTGTCCGGTCTGCCGACGTGGCTGGCGGTGCTCACCCACCTCAACCCCATGACCTATGCCGTCGAGCCGATGCGATCGGTGGTTTTCGACCACCTACACGTCGATCCGGTGACCCGGGCGACCTTCGATCCGGGGATCGTCTGGAGCCATTGGCAGGTGCCGATCGGGGTGCAGGTCATTCTCGTGGTTGCCGTCAGCGCCGGTTTCCTGGCGGCCGCGGTAGCCCGGTTTGCCCGCACTGAGTGATGCGGTCACTGTTCACGTGGGGCGTGGCTGCGCTGGAACAGCGCGAACAGGAACACCAGTGACGGCACCAGCAGCGCCGCGCCGACCACGAGACTGATCAGCATCGCGCGCAGGGTGGCCGGCGGCGCCGCGGCAGCCGCGATGGTGAGCTGGGGCTGTAGAAGATAGGGGTACTGGGCCACGGCCCATCCCCAGATGACAGCGGTGACCGCGAGCGCGGCGGCGACCCGCGCCAGCCCGAGCCGCCCGCGGACCAGCAGCACGATGGCACCGATCCCGGCTGCTGCCGAGGCCAGGATGAGGGGGAGGCCGCGCGAGATCAGGCCGTCGAACAAGGCTGGGGCGTCGACGCGGAGCACCGCGACGCCGGCCAGCGCGGCGACGCCCACCAGCACCGCAGTCGCGATGGCGCGGGTGCGGAAGTACTCGCGCAGTGCGCGATCGCCCTCGCGCTGGGCGTCGGCGCACAGGTAGACGGCGGCGAGAAAGGCGCATGCCCCCACCGCGACCACCCCGCCGAGCATCGAGGTGGGATTGAGCCAACTGCTGATCACGTTGCCAGCGGCGATGCCCGGCGGGACCCGTCCCGACGCGACGGCGCCGGCGATGGTGCCCAGGAAGAACGGCGTGGTCACCGAGGAGAACGCAAAACAGGCCCCGAACAGCTGCTGGAGCGCGGGCTGGTCGACCGAGTGGCGGAACGCGAACGCCGCCCCGCGAGCGATCATGCCCAGCGCGGCGAGGGTGAGCGGGAGGTAGAGGGTGGAGGCGACGGCCGCGAATGCCGGTGGGAAGCTGGTCCACAGCACCACCAGCACGAAGATCAGCCAGACGTGGTTGGCCTCCCACACCGGGCCGATGGAGTGCTCGATGAGCCGACGCGGGAGGCGTCCCCGCTCGGTGCCGCCAGCCAGCAGGTCCCAGAAACCGGCGCCGAAATCGGCACCGGCGAACAGCGCGTAGGCCGTAAGGCCGACCCACATGATGGCCAGCACGCCCTCGGCCCCAGTCATGAGGCGGTGTCCCCGACTCGCTCCGGGCCCCCGACTCGCTCCGGGTCTGGCTCTTGCGGGGCGATCGACGTCTCGGGTGCCGCGGCGAGGCGGCGCAGCACATACACCGTCATGACGGTGAGTACCGAGTACACGGCGAGCACGAGGTAGAAGCCGACCCGCAGGCCGGGTGCAGTGCTGACCGCGTCCCGGGTCAGCTGGATCTGGTACACAATCCAGGGCTGGCGGCCCACCTCAGTGGCTGTCCAGCCAGCCTCCAACGCCGTCACGGCCGCGAAGCCGGACAGCGCGACAGCCCGCAGAAACCAGGGCGTTCGCGGGATCTCGCGGCGTCGCCACCAGGCCCAAGCGAGCCAGGCCGCCAGCGCCAGCAACGCGAAGCCGATGCCGACCATCAGGTCATAGGACAGATGCGTGACGTTCACCGGCGGGCGCAGCTCCGCGGGTACCCGGTCCAGGCCGGCCACGAAACCATTCGGGTCGTGGTGGATGAGCAACGACAACCCGTACGGGATCTTGATCGCGCCGACGAGTCTGTCATTGAGGTAGACCCCGCCCAATGACAGCGGCACCTCGCGACCCGACGGGTAGAGCGCCTCCAGCGCCGCCAGTTTCGCGGGCTGGTGCCTGGCCACCACGTTGGCGATCCAGTCTCCGACCACAATCTGGATCGGCGCGGCGACCGCCCCGACGGTCAGCGGCACGAGCAGGCCGAGCCGGTGATAGCGGCTGCGCCGGCCGCGCAACATCCCCACCGCGTAGACCGACGCCACGCAGAAACCGGTGACCATGATCGCCGCGAGCATCATATGCACGGACTGCGAGCCGGTGGAGGGGTTGAGCATCCCGGCCCAGGGATCGACGTTGACGACCTGCCCGTCGCGGATCTCGAACCCGGTCGGGGTGTTCATCCACCCGTTGGCCGCCACCACGAAAAACGCCCCGGCCACCCCCGCGGCGATCATCGGCAAGCCGGACAGCAGGTGGATCCGCGGCGGCAACCGGTCCCAGCCATACAGGTACACCCCGACGAAGATCGCCTCAATGAAGAACGCGAACCCTTCCAAGGTGAAGGGGAACCCGTAGATCTGCCCGAATCGCGCCATCAGCCCTGGCCAGAGCATGCCCATCTCGAACGACAGGATCGTCCCCGACACCGCGCCGACGGCGAACAACACGCCCAGCGCCTTGGCCCAGGTGTGCGCCAGCGCCTCCATGTCCGGATCGGCACGCCGATGCGCCCGCCACTCGGCGAACAGCGCCATCGCCGGGAACGCCACCCCGAAGCAGGCCACCACGATGTGCCAGCCCAACGACAGCGCCATCTGCATCCGCGCGTGGAACAGATCCGGCGGCACGGCCTGCGCGAGCCCGCCACTCACCCCGCTCATCCCGAGGGCATCCATCGCGACCCCCATCGCGTTGTGCTGCCTCTGCAGCATCCCACGATCAGGGAACTTCGCCAGTGATCTCGGTTGAGACGATGAATACATGGATCTGAGCGGAACTGTCGCCGTGGTGACCGGCGCCGGCGGTGGCCTCGGTGGCGGCATCTCCCGAGCGTTCGCCGCGGCAGGCGCGGCAGTCGTCGTGCATTACCGCACCAGCGCCGAGTCAGCCGCCCGCGTGATCGCAGACATCACGGCCAGTGGTGGACGCGCGATCTCGGCTCAGTGCGACATCACCGACCCCGACAGCTGCATGGGCTTGATGGCCACGGCCGTCGACGCATTCGGCCGGGTGGATACGGTCGTGGCGAACGCTGGCCTACAGCCGGTCGCCGAGCTCGCCACGATGTCGCTGCCGCAGTGGCGCGAGGTGATCGACACCAACCTGACCGGGAGCTTCGCGACAGTTCAGGCCGCCGCATCGGCGATGGATGAGCGACGCGGAGGCGGGGCGATCATCCTGATCGCGTCCATCGAGGGTATCCATCCGGCGTGGTCGCATGCGCATTACGGCGCATCAAAGGCGGCTTTGATCCACTTTGCGCGTACCGCGGCGTTGGAGTACGGCCCGTCCGGCATCCGGATCAACAGCGTCTCCCCCGGGCTGATCTGGCGGGACGGCCTGGACCACGACTGGCCCGATGGCGTGCGCCGGTATCGCCGGGCTGTCCCGCTAGGACGGTTGGGACACCCGGCCGACGTCGGCAACGCCTGCGTGTTCCTGGCGTCTCCGATGGCTGAGTGGATCACCGGGCAAAATCTCGTCGTGGACGGCGGGGTCTCGGTCCACCCGACGTGGTAGCTGGAGTGGAGGTCACGGCCGGGTCAGGGCCCGGATCTGAGGTGTCGCCAGCGGCCAACCGGCGACCAGTTCGGCGCGCTGACCGAGGTGGAAGCCTGACCACTCGAATGGTGGCGCCATGGTGGTGCCCGCCAGGGTCCACCCGCCAAGGGGCCTGGACCCCTGCCACACCCCTTCGGGAACGACGATCTGCGGCCGTTGCCCCTGCGCCAGGTCTGGTCCGAGAACCGGCTGCTCGTCCTGCCCACCTGGCAGTAGCAGTAGCAGCTGTAGTGGGGATCCCGCGTACCAGTGGTAGATCTCCACCCCGTCGAGCCTGTGCATGGCAGAGAAGTCCGGGGCGAGCAGCATGAAAAAGATCGCTGAGCTGTGCGCGTCTGCGTAGGTGCTCCGGAACAATCCGCCTTCCCCCGGGAGCGGCTCGAGCCTGAGCTGCCGCGCGACCTGCTCCCCTTCGGCGCGGGTGTTCACGGTCGGTGGCCAAGGTCGGGCAGTCCAAGGCTCGCATCCACGTCGCTATGGTGCCCGCGTCGCGCCGTCATCCAGCCGGCCACCCGCGACCACCACGCGCTGATGTCGTTGACAAGTAAGTGGCCGGCCGACCATGACATGAGTTTGATCTATATTTTCCCATCTTCTGTCGCTGTCCACCGCGGCGATCAAGGAGCGAGTGTCGGAGACCGGATGACGAACACCTGGGTGCTCACCCCCTGCCACCAGCCCCGGCTGGATGACCTGAAAGCCTCCCTGGCCCACCTGAACCACCCATTGGACCGGACGGTGGTGGTGACGACGCTGCCCGACCCGATCGATCCGGACGAGCTTCCCGGCGTCTCGGTGCTGCTTTCCCCGGAGCCGGGAATCAACATCTCCCGCTGGTGGAATGTCGGACTGGACTGGATCGAGCAGAACCACGTCCTAGGACCGTACGAGGTGCTGTGCATGGCGTCCGACGTACGCATCGACTGGTCTGTCTTGACCCGCCTGCGGTCGGTGCTGTGCAGCTACAACCTCGCCATGGTCGGCCCCGACTGGCACGGGGTGGCCACCGGACAGGTGGAAACCCGCTACGACCTGGAGGCATGGCCGATGGAGCACCGCATCCCCGGCGCATGCATGCTCGTCGCCGGCGAAGTCGCGCTGCGCTTCGATGAGCAGTTCCGCTGGCAGTACGCCAATGACGACTTCGAGTGGCAGCACCGCAAAGCCGGCGGTACCGGACTGGTGCGAGGCCTGATGATTGCGCACAGCCATAGCGAGCCGCTGACCAGCGAGCGCGCCGAGTATGCCGAGGTAGACCGTCAACGATTCATCGCGAAGTGGGGAGGTCCGCCCATCCTCTGAGCCAGCACATCACGGTCGGGGTAGTAGCGCGGTCAGGTCAGGGCCTCACCGTCAGCGCGCGTTGGGCACCTAACTCGCGCAGTTCCTCAACCTCCGGCACACCCCGATACTTGCTCACCGCGGCGATCAACTCATCGGCTCGCCAGGAGTTGCTGGGCACGAGATGATTCGTGCTCAGCGCGAGCGCACCGTAGTGCGCCGCCTCATCGGGACGCTCCAGCCGCGCCAACACCAGCCCCAGATCCAAGTACGCGGTCGTCAGCCGGCGCCGCTGACCGCCCACCTCGTGGCGCGCCGCGGCGTGCCGGGCGTAGTCCTCCGCGGCTGGGTCGCCCAGCCACGCCAGCGCAGTGCCGGTGTAGAGGTCCAGCTTATTGCCATCAAAGTAGAAGTGATGGTCCGGTGGACGCTCCTGCGACTGCCGCTCCAGTAGGAGCGCGAACCGACGCAACGCCGCCCGCATCCCCGGGCCGTCACCAAGACGGGCGGCTGCCCGAGCGGACTGCACAGCCAACTGCGCCGCGGCCGGACTGCCCGCCGGGGCGATCATCTCTCCCGCCGCCGCCAGCTCCGCCGCCCGGGGCCAGTCCTGATCGACCAGTGCAGTCCACGTGTCCACCTCGCACACCCAGGCGCTGATCTCGTCCTGCTCAGTCTCGCGGCCCAATGACTGGGCGACGGTGCGCACCGCACCCGCCGCGCCCCGCTGCCCCAGGTCCACATGCAAGGTCGCCGCGAGCAGAGCCAGCCACCCGGCCGCGGTGAGCAACCGGCGACGCTGGGCGAGAGTGGCCCGGCCGTTCAGCAGCGAGCTGATCTGGCGCGCCCGGGTGCGCACATCGCGCAGCAGCTCATCGGGTGGCACACGCGTGTAGGACCGGGCCAGCCCATCTACGCTGAGTTCCATCAGCTCCAGCGTGGTGGCCCCGACATCACTCGCTTCGGCTCGTGCCGCCAGTTCCAACAGCTCAGTGGGCTGGCCGCCATTGGCTGGTACGCGCGGCATTCGGTCCGCAGCTTCCCAGATGGCCAGCAGCGCCCCGTCAGCGGCCAGCGCGGCATCCACAGCCCGGACCACGGTGACCGATGGCCAGCGTTCGCCTCGCTCTAGCCGATGCACGTAGCCGCGGTTCACGTGCATGCGCGGCCAGAGGCGGTCGACCATGACGGCGCGGAGCTCATCGGCCAGCGGCTGCACACGCACCACGATCTGGGCCTGGATCCGGTTTGCCACCGTGCCATGCGAGACCTTCAACTCTTCAGCGATCTTGTCGTGGGACCAGCCCGCGAGCTTCAGCTCATAGCAGCGGCGGGCCTGCTCAGCGGTCTCTGCCTTGTTCGAGGTGAAATGGGTACGCGGACCAGTGGGCACGGCGGTCACCTCCGTAGCCGCCCCAGCATAACTTCAGATTTCTTCGTTCGACGAAATGCTGGGCGGCGCGCCCTGAACTACAGTGCGGGCGGTGTCACCCCGCCCAGCCCATCAACTTGACGAACGCGGCTACCCCGATACCACCGAGCGCGTTGATGCCAAGACCGGCGGCAGCTGATCGCAACGCCTTGAACTTCGATCGCGTCTCGTCATCCGGTGCATTATCAACGGCCTCATCGAGGGCAGCGAGCAACGCCTGCGCCATCTGCTCATCGCTTGCGGGCCACGCACCGGATGCCCGCAGCCCCTTCTCCGTGACGCCCTTGATGACGAGGAGTTGCGGGCCTCGGTCCCCCATCGCCTGGGTGGTCACGGCCTTGACGTAGCCGTTGTCGACCCACCGGTGCAGGGACCGTAGTGCGGCGGCACGCTGCTCCTCGGGGAAGGCGTCCAGCACCCGCTGCGGTTCCAGATAGTCGCCATTGCTCTCACACAGCTCGACGACCTTGACCAGCACGGCGCGGTCGCCGCTCCACATCTCACTCATTGAGCTCCTTCGTAGCGATCTTCAGTCGATCGAGCAACTAGAACGGGTGATCGATCGACCCGGAACGCGGCGAAGGCTACAGGAAAGAGAATGACAAGCGTGCTAGTACCCCCCATGGGCACAGAAGACCGGCGGTAAACTTAACTTTAAGTAATGATTGATCGCGCTACGAATTGCCCTGCACTGCGGCAGCGGAGCAGAGCACGCGGTACACCGTTGAGCGGGCCACGCCCAGAACATCGGCGATGGCCGTGATGGTCTCGCCGTCAGCGTGCATCTTCCGCGCCTGCGCCGTCTGGCGTTCGGTGAGCTTCAGGCGCCGTCCCCCTGTTCGACCGGCGGCGCGCGCTGCGGCAAGGCCAGCGTTAGTGCGCTCGCGGATCAGGTCTCGCTCGAACTGGGCAAGCGAGCCGAGCACGTGGAACAGCAGCTTGCCGCCCGGCGTCGTGGTGTCGAACCCCTCGGTCAGAACCCGATGCCCCGCTCACGAGCAATAGCAGTCGACCGAGGGATCGGAGCAACGATGATCCCCTGCGGTCACGGATCTACGGTCAACCGGCGGTCAGGCCGGGCAGATGTGCGTCTTCGCCAGCTCGACGACTTGCGCGGCCTGCGCTTTGTCGATCGTCGCGTTCCCGCCGCTGAGCCGCTGCACCGTGTTGCTAACGACGGTGGCCTCGTCCTTACCCTGTTTGATGTCCAGACAGATGTTTTCCGCCCGCCTGATGGCGCGTTCGGTGTTCACCACAAGGCCCGGGTCGATCTGCTCCAGCCGTGCGAGGTAGGCGGTCTGGGCGTCAGTGGTGGGCGCTGCCGTTGGTGCAGGAGCACGTGAGGGCGCTGGTGTAGCAGACCCGCACCCGGCGGTCAGGATGATTCCGGCGAGCGTCCCGATGGACGCGCCTCGACGCATGACGGTAGAGCCTAGGGCGGGCCCCTCAAGCACCTCCGTCACCGTGCGGTCATCGGAACCAGCGACCCAGGCGGCGTGCGCGCGTTGTAACAACCTCGACACCTACTTCGAAACCGGGTTTGTCACCGCAGATCGAACTGAACGGAGCACCGGCATGATCATCAAAGATGGTCCTACCGGCAGACGTCGAACGACCACGGACGTTGAGGACCGCGACATCAGCGAACACCTGAAAGATTATCCGAAGTGCGACGGATCGTTGATCGTGGACGCCCACGACCAAACAACGTGGACAGCTAGGCCGTATTTGCGGTGCGAAGGCTGCGGCGTAGCCGTGGACCCGGCATAGACGGCGCCGACCCAGACACCCCCCGCCCGTCCAGGGTCATGCTTCAAGGGTCAATCCGCCAGGCGCTCGCTCACCACGGTCACTGGGGTCGAGATCGCCGGTCGATGTGGATCGGTGACAGGCTGGCTTTGGCTGCCGGTAGTTCGGTGATCTGGCGCCCCTCTCCGTACGTCGCCTGGCCAGCACCGTTCATCGCCCTGTGGTCAGGACGGTACGAGGCCCCCACTGATGAACCAGCAACGAAGCAACCCCATGCGGGACCTCCGTAAAGCGACCGCCGAGCTGAACGACGCCACACGCCAGTTCGTCGAGCACTCATCGATGAAAACCAAGCACTGACCGAGTGGGCCGCGGCAGTCACCCACCATGCGCTAATGGTGGAAGCCGCGGTGTGGGACCTGGAGGCCCGTGTGGGCGCCGGGCGCGAGCGTCCGCTACACCCGGCGCCGGAGTCGTGAACCGCCCCGCCGGGGCACTGCGTGCTCACCGTCTAACCGAGCCACTCGATCAGTGCGTCGCGCATGACGCAACCCGCGTCTTCGTCCATCGTGAGCCTGCAACAACCCGTGACATGCGGGTCGAGTTCGATCTCCCCGTCGACCTTGCGCATCAGAAGGTTGGTGAAACCCCTCGCGACCCCACGGCACGTGCACGTCGCGTGGATCACCACCCTGCGCCGGTCGTGGGCTGGCGGCGTCGTAGGTGCGTCGTCGTGGCCATGATCGTCAATCACGAACCCACCGTCGCGCCAAACCGGAACAAGTGCCACCCTCTAAGAGTCGACACCAACAGGGCGACGCCGCACGGGCGACACGAGGCGACAACACATGGAGCGGGAGCAGTTCGCAGTAGAGCTCCGCCGACTCCGCGACCGTGCCGGGCTGTCGCTCGGTGAGCTGGCCGGGCGAGCGCACATTAACCGGGGCTACGTCGGGCACATCGAACACCGCCAACGCTGGCCGTCCCGCTCGGTGGCCACAGCGCTGGATGACGCCCTTGACGCCCGGGGCGCGCTGCTAGCCACGTGGACTGCCGCGGACTGCATGGCCCCACCCGCCCGGCCGAAGACCGCACCAGTCGGCGAGACACTCACACTGCCCCTCGCCGACTGGACCGCAGCAGACGGTGAGGCTTTGGCCGAGCGGCTTGCCATCGGCAGTGACCGGGTACTCACCCCCACGGCCGCGCGGCGGCTCGTGCACGAGTGGCTAGTGACCGAGACACCGCAAACCCTGGAGATCACAGTCGGGCGCCGTATCGGCATGGGCATGGTCGACACAGTCATCCGCCGCGTGGCCCAGCTCCGCCGAGTCGACGACTTCATCGCCGGGCGGGAGCTACAACCACTGGTAGAGCGAGAGCTACGCGCCACAGCCCGGCTGCTACGCGAGGCCGCCTACACCGATCAGGTCGGTCGGGCGCTGCTCAGCGCGGTCGCCGAGCTGTGCCAGCTGGCAGGCTGGGTGACCGTGGACGCAGGGGCACCCGAGCGAGCAGCCCGCCACCTTGCCCTCGGAGTGCAGGCCGCGCACGCCGCAGGGGATCGGCCCACCGCGGCCAATCTCGTGTCCACGTTGGCCTACCAGGTGGCGAACCGCGACGACCCACGCGAGGCTGTCCTGCTGGCTCGCAGCGCCACAGCTGGCGCTCGGGGGCACGCCAGTGCCACCACCCGCGCACTGCTGCAAGAGCGTGTGGCCTGGGCGCACGCGCGGGACGGTGAGGCTCGACAGACCGAGCGGGCCCTGTCCGCCGTGGATACCGAGTACGACCGGCGCCGCCCCGCCGACGACCCGGAATGGGTCTATTGGCTCGACGAGGACGAGATCGTGATCATGGCGGGCCGCTGCTACGTCGAGCTGGAGCAGCCCGGCCGCGCCATCCCACTGCTCACCGAGGTGTTGAAGCGCTACGACGAGCGCCAGACACGCGAGTCCGCCCTGTACACGTCTTGGCTCGCCGAGGCTCACATACAGGCAGGGGACCTCGAACACGCCGTGGCTCTCGCGGAGCGCACCCTGGAACTGTCCAGCTCAACCAGTTCCTCGCGTGGTGACGACCGGGTGACACTGCTCGCTCAGCGCCTCGCCCCACATAAGGCCGTCGGCGCCGTACGCGACTTCCTTGACCACGAAGCGGAGCGTCGCGCGGCCGAGTAACCAACACGCTCCACAGATCCCGCACCCGAAGACGGCCCCTGGTCAGCACCAGGGGGCCGCGTCGCGCGCGGTGTGCCGGAACATATGCGCATGAAGCCCCGGGATCGGCGGGTCCATCGCCCTCCCCCACCGCTTGAGCACCTGTTTGATATCGCCCACCAGCAGGGGGCCCCGGTTCTTCTCGGCCAGCCACAGCTCCGGACGGCTCGCCTGCTTCTCCCGGGCCCGAGCGCGTAGATAGCGGGCCAGTGAGGCGCCGGTCTTGTCGCCGAAGGGCAACGCCCGCGGTCGGCGCCCCTTGCCGACGGCGGGCGCAACATCCATGTCGAAGTCGAGATCATCGACGGTCAGGGTGGCGACCTCACCAAGTCGCCCGCCGCTGTCGAGTAGCAGCCGGATGATCGCGGTGTCCCGGAGGTGGATGAACTCGCGGCCTTTGCACAGCGTCCGCATCTGCTCGATGGTCAGCACTGCCACGGCTTTTTCGGGCACGAACGGCTCGGCAACCATCCACTTGAACTGCTGGAGCGCCCGATAGGCGACGTTCGCGGTGGACGCCGACCGCGTCTCGGTCATGTGCCCCATTGAAATCCTCGATGTCCCGCTTACCCAGATCGCGCGGCTCGCTGGGGCGGCCGTTGTCGCCCAGCCACTGGCAGAACTGACCGGTGACGGTGTCGTAGATGCTCTGTGTGTTCGCCGCGCGGTTGAGATTGCGCAGGTGGCGCTGCCAGTCGCAGCGTAGGAGCGTGAGGACGTCACCGCTCACTGGGGAGCCCCGGCCAGGGTCTCAGCATGGGGTGACGATAAAGGAGATGGCAGAAGAATTAGCGGCTCACTGAGCGTTGTGCTCGCGTCTCGTCGTCGGCTACGGTCCTGTTGTTGCAGGTCAAGCCGTGCTGGTGGGCGCAGCAGGACTCGAACCTGCGACCACTCGCTTGTAAGGCGAGCGCTCTACCACTGAGCTATGCGCCCGTTGCCACCCGTGGTGTTCAGGTTGGCAGTGCGGCCAGTGCCTGCTTCCAGACGGTCTGGTCACGAGCCTCACCAGGGCCGTTCATCTCGGCAAACTGGACTATGCCGTCGGTGTCCACCAGGAATGTGCCCCGGTTGGCCACACCGGCTTTGTCGTTGAACACGCCGTAGTCCTGCGCGACCGTACCGTGTGGCCAGAAGTCGGAAAGCAAGGGGAAATCGTAACCCCGTTGATCAGACCAGGCCTTGAGGGTGTAAACCGAGTCCACCGAAACCCCCAATACCTGCACGTCGGCGAACTCCGCCAGGTCCTCGCGCAACTGGTCCAGCTCTCCGGTGCAGATCCCGCTGAAGGCCAGCGGGTAGAACACCACGAGGACGTCGCGCTCACCGCGGAGTCCGGACAGTGTCCACTCCTGATTGTTCTGGTCCTTCAGCGTGAAGTCCGGCGCCTGGTCCCCGACCTCCAGCGGCATGGTCCTCAGCCCTTCTCAGCTCATCCTCAACCTCGCGCCGGGTGGCGCGAGGTCGGCGACCTCAGCCTTCCGGCTCAGCGTTTGGCCTTGGCTGCCTTCGGCGTGGCCAGCCTGGTGGCGGTCCAGTCGTCGCACAGACTGATGTTGGACGTCTGCGCCAGACCAACCGTGGGCGCGGCCTCGGCGATATCCGAGGGTTCGACGTGGCCGTCGCGGCCCGTCTTGGGAGTCAGTACCCAGATCACTCCATTATCTGCCAACGGCGCCCGGGCATCGACGAGGGTGTCGACCAGGTCCCCGTCCTCGTCGCGCCACCACAGCAGCACCACATCAACGATATCGTCGGAGTCCTCGTCGAGCAGCTCAGCACCGATCACCTCCTCGACTGCTGCACGCACGTCGTCATCGACGTCATCGTCCCAGCCGAGCTCCTGCACGACCATGTCCGTTTCAATCCCGAGCCTCTCGGCAAAGCCGAGTTTGCCGGTGTCTCCCGCCGAGGCGGCGACCACGGTGTTCACCCCTCCACCAACGTCGAGCCCGGCGTCCGCCAGGCGATCTATTACTCGATGGCGTCCAAGCGAACACTGCGGTCCGGCTGCAGCGCAACTGCCAGCAGCTTGACACGCCGATCCGGATTGCCCAGATGGTTACCCACAGGTAGCACGGACGCCGATCGCCAAGCCGAGAATCATGGTGCACGATGGCCGCAGGAGGCCGGTCCGATACCACCTCAAGCCGGCCAGGCCCAAACCAGCCCGAGACACAGTTCCCGACAACACAGTGCCCGAGAACACAGTGCTCAGGAACCCAGCGGGCCGTAGAACCGGGTGTATCACAGCAGTATGAGGCGAGGAGATCCCGTGGCCACGCACAACGACCCCATGCCCGCGCGAGTGCGAGTCATCCGGGACGGGGTGGCGGCTCACTTACCCGACATCGATCCCGAAGAAACCGCGGAGTGGCTGGAAGCGTTCGACTCGGCGGTGCTCTCCGGGGGCAAGCAGCGCGCCCGGTACCTGATGCTGCGGCTGCTCGAACGGGCCCGCGAGACCGGCGTCGGCGTACCGGCACTGACCAGCACGGACTACGTCAACACCATCCCCACCGAGAACGAGCCATGGTTCCCGGGCGACGAGGACACCGAGCGGCGCTACCGCGCCTGGATCCGGTGGAACGCGGCGATGATGGTGCATCGGGCGCAGCGTCCCGGGGTGGGCGTCGGCGGTCACATCTCCACCTACGCCTCCTCAGCAGCCCTCTACGAGGTGGGCTTCAACCACTTCTTCCGGGGTAAGGATCACCCCGGCGGCGGGGACCAGGTATTCATCCAGGGCCACGCGTCTCCCGGCATCTACGCC
>JBOHFK010000147.1:0-13661 GCA_050699635.1 Pseudonocardiaceae bacterium
CTCAATTGCCACGTTCCGGACATAAGACACCCCGAACGTAGCGGGAAGGAGCCCATCAAACGCTCAAGACACGCGCAAAACCGCAGGTCACGCACCCCTCCGCGCTCACTGCAGAAGAGCCGCACCCTTCGGCTATCACACCTGTGGATAGTGACTTGTAAACAAGCCCTTGAGCCTCGGATGCAAATTCTCGTGCCTGGGCTCCGACGTTCGTCACTAGGGACCGCGGAACGTTCAGCCCGGATTGGGCGGCTACCCGCAGCTGCCGAGGCTTATAGGCGGCATCGGCCACCATTGCCGGATGGTCGATCCACCGCCATGGTTGAGCGGAGAGCACACCTCCAAGTCCGTAGGTGGACTCCAGCGTCGCAAACCGCTGCTCGGGCGCCGACATCCCGGCAGGAAATACGAACTGGGCTGGTTGACGTCGGTAGACGCTGTGGACCGACGCTAGATCGATTCGACGGCCACGGCAGCGCAACCAACCGGGCGAGTCGATGCGCTCCGGCGTGGCGGCGATAGACAGCGAGCCCGGGAAGTCGGCTGTATCGATCCGCGCGACATCGGCCTCGCGGGCAAGCAGTGCGTCAGCCACCAGATCAGCTGTCCCATCCTGAGCCTGAGCGACCACGAGTACTACTTGGCCGCTCACTCCTCGTCCATCTCGACATAATGTTCGGTGTCTGGTTCGTAGCCTGTCACCTGGCCATCGCTGGTGATCTTCGTCGGCTTGGTCCTGGTCTTTTGTGTCGGTCTCTTGCTGTGCTTGCCGCACTCGATCGGCCGCACGGCATACCGCAGCCCAAACGGCCGGGTGGCTGGGCCGGATTGAAGCGCTGAGCTGGGAGTGAGTAGTCCTCCGCTCGGCGAGAGCGGGAACCTGCCGGTGAAGGGCATCAACGGGTCCGCGGCACCGGGTACCGGCTGAGTCATCGGTCGAGCGTATACGTTGAGATGGCCAGAGTCATAGCAAACGGCCTAGAGAAGCAGGCCAGAGCGTCGGCGCTAGGCATGGTCGCTCTGGCGCAGTTGGCCGCGTCGTGGTATGGACCACCGTGCGAAGCGGCGCCGCCGCAGAGGCGCCCCAAGACTCAACGGGCGATAGAGCGGCTATCGTTAGGTTGTCGGTCTCCAGCGCTACCGCCACACCGACCGTGGCGACAACGGTGCTGGCCTCGGGCGCCGAGTCCGGTATTTTTATTGTGCCAGGTCGTCAATTCAACACAATCGAAGGAATCATTGATGCTACGGGTCGCGGTGCCGAACAAGGGATCGTTGAACGGTCCAGCCACACAGTTGTTGAGCGCGGCTGGGTACCGGGTGCATCGTGAGCACAAAGCGCTTTTTGCTACGGATGTGGCGAACGATGTGCAGTTCGTTTTCCTGCGGCCCACCGATATCGCTCGTAATGTTGGGGCGGGCGTGCTGGAGGTCGGTATCACTGGTCAGGATCTGCTGGCGGCCGCAGGCAACGCGGAGGCCACCGTCGAGCTGCTGCCGCTGGATTTTGGCGTCTCCAAATTCTACTTCGCGGCGCCGCTCGGCGTGGCAGCCTCGATCGCAGATCTGGATGGGAAGCGGGTGGCCACATCGTTTTCCGTGCTGGTGACACAGGCCGCGACCAAGGCTGGCATTCACGTTGAACTGGTGGAGCTTGACGGTGCAGTGGAGACCGCGGTCGAGCTTGGGCTGGCCGACGCCATTGCCGATGTGGTAGAGACCGGCGCCTCGCTGCAAGCGGCTGGCTTGCACACCATCGGAGAGCCGATCATGCGGTCCGAGGCGGTGCTGGTGCGCGGCGCCCGGCGCAGTCTTGTGCCATCAAGCGAGCAGGCCGTGGAGGTGCTGATCCAGCGGCTGCGGGGAGTGCTGATCGCCCGCAAGTACGTGATGATGGACTACAACTGCCCAAGTTCGGCGTTGTCGGCGGCGCGGGAGATCACCCCTGGCATGGAGTCGCCCACTGTCTCCCCGCTGCAACGGGAAGGCTGGGTTGCGGTGCGGGCGATGGTGCTGCGCGCCGACGCCCAGGCCGTGATGGACCGGTTGTGGGCCGCCGGTGCTCGGGCGATTCTAGTGACCTCATTGGAGGCCTGTCGGCTGTAACCATTGTCGTTGGTGCGGGTGTCAGAGTTCATTGAATGGGCTCGCCGGCGGCCGCGCTTGCCGTGAACAGTTCCTTGAACCCCGCGGAGTCCAGATACCGGGCGTAGAGGGGATCACGCTTGAGCGCAGCTCGTGGCTTGCCGAGGTACTTTGACTCCAGATACATCAGGCGCCGCAACAGCAGCGCATGAATTCGTCGGGGCTGGATATCCAGTGGCTGTCCTGCCGAGTGCAGTTGGGTGAGCTTGTGCGTGCTGATCAGGCGGTTCGTGTCGATCAGCGTGAGGTCGCCGCTACGGAGGTCGATGACGAGGTTCGCCCCGTCGGGATCGATGATGTCGGGCACCATTGACGCGTAGCCACCCATCTCGGGATGTGGTCTGGCGTCGGCGAGAAGTCCTCGGGTGATCCGTAAGAAGCGCCTGATCTGCTCGAGGGTGGTCGGCCTCAGCTGCGCGGGATCGACTCGGTGCAGGGCCAGCTCGGGTCGGTGCGGGATGTAGCCCTTGACCAGGATTGTCTCCTGTAGTGACGCATGAGCACGGGAGGCGATGAGCCGCTGCTGCGGAATCAACCTCGGCATGCGGGCATAGGCCGCGCACAGGTAGGCGTACTCCCGGCACAGCTTGTCCACGGTGAGCTCGGGGCACTCGGGCTTGAAGATTTGCACGACGAACCGGGTCCCAGGCTGCCGGAAAACCTCTGAATGCACACCCTGCCCGATCTTGACAAGAGCCCGGCTGTCTTGCTGCGTAGCCATGGGTCAGTGGTGTTCGGTCAAGTGGGTGCGGATCGCCGTCTCGTAGCCCCGAAACATCATGTCGAGCCCGCACTGCTCCGCGCTGGCCCGGCCTCCGACCGCCAGGCGCGCGTGCAACTGCCGATCGGACAGCAGTGCGTCGATCGCGGTGGCCAGCGCTGGCGGGTTGCTCGGCGGCACGAGCAGCCCGGATATTCCATGGGTGATGTACTCCAGCGGTCCACCGTGAGCCGTGGCGATCACCGGCACGCCGGCCATCATCGCCTCGATGTTGGCATAACCAACGGGTTCGGGCAGACGCGACGGATGGACCGCCACGTGCGCCTGCCCGTAGCACACGGCGAGTTCGGCGTCGCTGAGCTCGTCGAGCAGGAACACCGTGCGTCCCAGACCCAGCTCAGCGATGGATTGCGCCAGCTGCTTCTCGTAGCCTTGGTCGCGAGTATCCACCAGTCCCGCGCCATTGAATACGACGTAGAAGTCCCTACGGTCATTGGCGAGCAAGAGCTTGACGGCGTGCAGAACGTCGAGGTGACCCTTCCACGACACTCGTCTCGCCGACGTGAACAGCATCCGCCCTTCGATAGGCACACCGTTGCGCGCTCGAACCCGCTGGAACGCATGACCGTGGCGGGCCTGCTCGACCCGATAGCGGAAAGCGCCGCCATCGATGCCGTTGCACACGGTACGCACGTTCTCCGGTGCGATCCCGGCGTCATCGACGAGGTACCGGCGCACGGCTTCCGACACTGCGATGAGCGTGATCGTGGTTCCTTGAATCAGCCGTCGCCGCAAGTAGTCCATGCGCTGCGACATATCGGCGGTGTCGTGCACGACCCCGGTGACATATACGGATTCGAGGTTGCGGAGGAGCCCGAACTCGTCGGCTTTCAGAATGCTCACCACCGGGTTGATGTTCTGGGCGAGCAGGTGCCGAGTAGCCGCTCGCCGGATAGCGGCGGCATATTGACCGGCCAACGAGAGATACACCGGGTTTTCCGGGTCGTCGATCGTCGACTCGTAGTAGTTCCGCACTCGTTGCGGGCACTTCATTCCATCAACCTGCAAGAGATCGGGGAAACTCGTCTGGATACCCTGGACCAGTACGGTTTGCCCTTCCGGGGTGCGGACGAGATCACTGGTGTTGTCCCAATGCGCCGGTCTGGGTAATCACGAGCCGGAGATTGGGGTACGCGCGAGCGAATCCCGCCAGTAAGTGGTGGGTATGAGTCACCAAACCACTTTCACGGCAGCGTTTTAGCTGCCCAGTGCGCAACACAGTCCCGCGCAGATCGTAAGTACAGATATGTAGGCTGTCCGGGAACTGTCGCGCGGCTTCATCTATGTGGGGCTCACTGCGGTGGTCGCCAGTCATCGGTCAGTCCTCCGGTAACGCGGGCACTACGACACCGAGTACTGAGCACACCGCGGAACCGGGAGCCGATGAACAAGCAACCGCACTAGAAGACTGCGCCAGCAAAGCAGGCCAGAGACACGGCGCTAGAAATGTTCGATCTGGCGCGGCTCGCCGCATCGCGGTACCGCCACGGTTTGCAAGCGGTGTCGATAGGCGTGTGCTGGGTGGTTCATACTCGCAGCGTCTGAGCGTGCCAGCGCGACGTGAGTTATCGGACATCGCCTACGCCGTCCGCCTTGCGCAGCGATAGGTAGGGTCACCCTCGTGGACGATCCGGACGAGCAGCATGCCGTCGCCGTAGCCAATTTCGCCTTCGAGATGGGCGTGCTCAAGCGGATGCGCCGCGCTGGGTGGTGGCACGTAGGAGTCCGGGATCCCGAATCGGTCGCGGAGCACAGTCTGCGGGTCGCGCAGCTCGCCTCGCTCATCGCCGTGATCGAGGGTGCCGAGCCAGGCCGGGCGGCGTTGCTCGCCGTCTGGCACGACTCGCAGGAGACCCGCACGGGTGACATCCCGCACACCGCCAGGCCCTACCTCGACAAGCCCTCTCCCGAAGTTATCACCGCCGACCAGACCGCTTCGTTGCCCGACACTGCACGTAAGACCGTTCAGGAAGCGGTGGCAGAGTACGAAGCGCAGCAGACATCCGAGGCGCACTGCGCGAAAGACGCCGACAAGCTCGAATGTTTGATCCAGGCGATCGAGTACCAGGACGCCGGCTACGTCAGCGTGCAGGGTTGGATCGACTCCTCACGCAGCAACTTGCGCACCGACACCGCACGCCGCATCGCTGACGCCGCACTGCGCACCTCTCCCCTCGCTTGGCGGGATAGCTGAACAGCAGTTACCCAGGCGTCGCGCCACTCAAGCCTTATGGCTGCGCCGAGAGAGCGCGGTTGACCCTGACCACGATGAAGTGTTCACCGACCACCGGCCAGCCGATGTTCCGGTCCGATGGATTCCCGAGCAGTGCAAACTCGTACCGGCAGCCAGTCCTCCACCACCGCGCTTACGCCACCTGCGCTGTGACCTTGGTGGCCGGCACGAAAGACGACTCGGCCGATCATGGTCGTCACTGAGGGGGCATGTGCAACTGCCGCAGCACGTTGTCCAGGTCGGTCTGCTGGTCGGGGCAGTCGGCCCAGTGCTGCAGGATGGCAGCACTGGCCAAGGCGAGATCCGGCGGTAGGTGCTGGGCGCGCAGGGTGTCGGCGACCTCGTGCATCTCCGGTGCCCAGCGCCAGGCCCGGGCGGCGACGCTGGGCAAGAAATCCCGGTTGGCGAGGATGTCGCGGGGCATCCGCTCCGCCTCGGCCAGCAGGGCCTGGGTGATGGCGTGATCGTCAGCCAGGGCGTGCGCCAGAGCAGCAGCGATGCGGCTGGTCCGCTGGAAGCAGGCGAAGGTCATCTTCAGCGCGCTGGCCTGGCCCGGGTGTGACCCGAGAATGACCGGTTCGGCCAGCGAGCCGGTGAACAGGTCGGCGACCCGGTGGCTTGCGGTCGGGTCGCCGGCGAGGTACAGCCGCGCCGGGGGTTGACCGCCGGGCGGTGGCCCGAAGATGCACCCGTCGACGACGGTTGTTCCTGCTTCGGCGACGCGGCTGGCAATCCGGAGCATCCGCGCCGGGCTGATCGCATTGGCCTCGACATAGATTCCGCGGTACCCGAATCCCGCGACCGTGGTGGCGATCTCCTCGGCCACCGCAGGTGGGCAGATCGAGACGACGACCTCGCTGTCCGCCAGCAGCTCGCCCAGCGGAACTGGACGCAACCCGGCGTCCTCGGCGCGGCGGAGCGTGGCCGGGCTGCGCCCGTCCGGACACCACAGGATGGTGTGGCCATTGGACGTGATCTGCGCAGCGATCGCGGCACCCATCCGCCCCGGATGGAGCAATCCCACTGCGACCGGGGCACTCACCCGCCAGCTCCGGGCAGCGCGGGCGGAGCCCCTGAGGCACGGCTGAAGCCACGGATTTGATCGTGCAAGTCCAGCGCCAGTGCGCAGGTCTGATACTTCGGCCGCTCCAGCGCCCGGCCCACCTGGGTCAGGCGACGTGAAACGCTTTCGATCCGGCGCTGAGCAGCGATGGCGAGCACGCTCTGAAGCTGTTCAGCGGAGCCGTCGAGATCCTCACGGCCGAGCCGGACCGCAGCAAGGTCCAGCCGTGCTAAGCACAGTTCACCGAGACGGCGCCGCTCCAGGGAATCAGCTTCGTAGAGTTGAACGGCATTCGATGCATCCCGCTCGGCATCGATGTAGCTACCCTGCCCACCCAGCCACAGCCGCGCGGTTGCCGCGCAGTAGCTCTGCTTGGCCTGGGGAAAGGCGAGCATCCCGCCAGGATCATCCGGCCCCCGAACCTCCTCGCGGGCCTGCTCGGCGCGGGCCAGCGCATTCTCGGTGGCGCGCCGGTCGCGCAGCCGCGCCTGCGCCCGGGCCTCGATCGAGGCCAGCCGGACCCGGGCTGTACCGGTCTCCGGGACATAACGCCAGCCGTCCACGGCCAGTTCGACCGCGACGCGGGGCCGCTCGTCCCAGTAGGCAACCAGACTCTGTGTGCCACGCACCCAGGCGCGCAGCGCGTTGTTCCCTGCCAGCTCCGCGCACAGAAACGCGGTGCGGGCCTGCGTCTCAGCCGCGTGCAGCCAGCCCAGGTCGAACGATGCGTTGGCGAGCACCCCGCACAGTGCACCAGCCACCAGATACAGCTCGCGGCTTTGCTCGGGATACTGCCGGCCTTCCAGCAGCTCGAACGCCCTATTCCGCAACGCCCGCAACTCGACAAATATCGGGTAGACGGGCCGGTTCGGGTAGGTCGTCGCGATCCGCGTGAGGTCCGCGCGGAACTGCTCCAGGGTGTGCGGGCCGACGTTGGACTGCTCAGCGAACTGCCCGAAGCGGGCCGACTCGGCGGCGGCCATCGCGACCTCCCTCTGCAGCGCGACCTCCGCGACCGGCTCGCTGCCGACCGCCGCCGGTCCCGGTTCCTCGATCGTCGTGATCTCGGCACGGGACGCGGGCTCGGGCGGGCCGAACAACCGCTCCGCGCTCTCGCCGAACATCTGTTCCAGCACCCGGCAGGCAGCCGGATGCGGAAGGCCGTGGACATCACCCACCATCCAGCGTTCCACCTGCCGCGTCGACACGGTGAGCCGTTCACCCAGCTGGTCGGCGATACGGATGAACTCCTTCTGGAACTCAGCCCTGGTCCACCGTAACTGGCGTACGAGCTGTTCCAGCCTCGTCCGCGGAAGCAGTCCTGAGCCGACCATCCTCGTCCCCCTCCAACCTCACCTGAGCAGCCAGCAGGGTCAGCAGTATGGAGCCGTGATGCGCGGACACACCGGCTCACCGCGCGGATGTCCGGAAAACGTCCGATCACCGTCCCTGACAAGTCGAGTTGGCGTCCACCGCGGTCACGGCACTGTTCGGCGGTGACTCCATTTCACCAGATCCACCACCCTACTGGGGAAGCGAAAGGATGATCGGTACCGTTTCAACCGGCTGTCTGGCACCCGCGGTCGAACGGCTGCTCCTCGACGTGTTGACCGACGGTTTCACCGTGTTTTGCTGCGGACCCAAGGCAGCACCAACCGCCTTGGTCGCCCGTTATGATTGGCCCGACTGCATCGATCTGATCACAATCCGCGACTTCAACCGGATCACCGCAGCCAGATTGCCGAAACGCGGTGATGTCGATGTCTTCACTCCCGAGATCGTGGTGTGGGCCTACGAAGGCACACCGCAATTTACCTTGCGGGCTCTGCTGAACCTCGTGCACCCGCAGCATCCCGACGCTCCGCACGACGAATACCCCGCACCGCGATCCCTCCATATCCGCAGGGCCGAACAACGCCCGATGACTGTCCGGCTGCCCTCCCCCGGCCTTACCGAGGCGCGCGCCAGGCGGCTCGCTCCTACCCGCGGAGCGCACCGATCTGGGTAACCCAGGCTTCGGCTGGGCGCCTGAGCTCATCGCCGGGTCGCTAATCCACCAGTGACGCCTGAGCGTGCAGCCGAGCCCTGACCACTTTCCTACCGATGTGGAGGTTTCTCATGGACATCGTTCCCGGTCGGTGGGGTGTACCGGTCGAATCCCATGAGAATCTGCCGCCCTGCTCGATGGTCCTCACCTCGGGCGGCCTGCTCGTGGCGAAGATCACCAGCCTGAACGATTTTTTGTACGGGATGGTCACCTACGTCGCCGACGACGGTTCGCCGCGCTACTGGGGCACATGGACGCGCTTCCTTGGGCAGGCATGGCGGCGAACTCTGAACTTGCCCAGCCCCATGTACGAGCCGCTGATCACCGCCCGGCAGCCAGGTGCCCTCGTTCAGCGCCTCGGCCGGATCGCCCAAATCGACCCCACTACGATCATCGCCACCATGTCCGCCCAAGACCCGGTGCTGCTCGCGGAGCACGCCAAGATCCTGGAACTGCTCGCGGACTGGTGCGGTGTCGACCGGAATGCCCTGGGAATATACGGGTCGGCAATGTATAAGCCGGCCAGCACCCAAGGCGACCTGGACGTCGTCCTCTATGGCACGACTGCCTGCCGCCGCGCTCATGCCCGCATCAACGGCCAACTCCCGCCCCGCGGCATCGGCCATCCCCACCACCTGCAATTCCACATCCCCGGAGGAGCGGTCACCCTCGATCCGCGATTCATCGCTCCACACACCATCACCCGTAAGCTGATCACTGAGGACTACACGGACCTGGGCACCGAACCGATCGACGGCCTGCGGGTGATCGACGCGGCGGACGGGATTTTCTACCCCTCCCGATATACCCTCAGCGACGAGTCGGTCCTGCTGTCGTACCGGGTCGGTCACAGCGCCTGGCTGCACCCCGGTGACGTTCTGTCGGGGCCACCGTTGCCGGTCTACCAGCGCGACGACGTCCGCTACCGGATGTTGTTGCGCTGCGAGACCTTGACACCACACCGCACGGAGGCCGAGTGACCGACCGTGCCGACTGGATGCGCGCTCAGTTCGACCACGCCACGCGGCGCCACGGCCTGACACCGGATGGCCCCACCCTCCGCGGGGTCCGCGACCGCACGATCAGCGGCCGCGTCACCAACCACGAGACCGCCCGGTGGTTGCGACTGATAGCCGTCACGACCGACCAGGCACACGGTGTGTTGTGGGACGGCCCGATCGCCGCCACCGAGATCACCGGTGTGCACCGCCCCGAGTTGCTGACAGTCGAGCAATGGACTGCACAGGATCAGACGATCCGAGCTGAGCTGTGGGAGCTGGTCACCGAGCCTATCTGCGCATCCCACGAGACGATCACCGAGGTACACACGCTGCCAGAGTCCTGGTGGCCGAAGCTGCACGCCAGCCTTGATCGTCTCGCTCAGCATCCCACCACCCGGATACCCCGCACCCAGGAGCAGATCACGGGTGCCATGCACCGCGTCTACGGCCCCCACGCCGACACCCAAGTCAAGCACTGGGTGACCCAGCACGGCGACCTACGATGGACCAACCTCACCCGCGGTACCCCGTACCTGCTGGACTGGGAGTTCTGGGGTCTGGCGCCGGTCGGGACCGACGCCGCCACCCTCTACTGCACCAGCCTTCGGGTTCCCGACCTCGCCGCCATCGTCTACGACCAATTCCGTCACCAACTGGACACCCCCGACGGACGCATAGCCCAGTTGTGCATCTGCATCCAACTCAGCCGCCACCACGACAGCGAAGACCTCGACGAGCCTCTGCGGCAGCTCGCCGCCCGCCTCTGCCAGGCCGAGCGTTAGCTTGACAGCCCGGCGGCTGTGGTGACTGCACGTCGAACTCCGCCTTGCACAGCGGTAGGTAGGGTCACCCTCGTGAACGATCCGGACGAGCAGCATGCCGTCGCCGTAGCCAACTTCGCCTTCGAGCTGGGCGTGCTCAAGCGGATGCGCCGCGCTGGTTGGTGGCACGTAGGAGTCCGGGATCCCGAATCGGTCGCGGAGCACAGTCTGCGGGTCGCGCAACTCGCCTCGCTCATCGCCGCGATCGAGGGTGCCGAGCCAGGCCGGGCGGAGTTGCTCGCCGTCTGGCACGACTCGCAGGAGACCCGCACGGGTGACATCCCGCACACCGCCAGGCCCTACCTCGACAAACCCTCTCCCGAAGCTATCACCGCCGACCAGACCGCTTCGTTACCCGACACTGCACGTAAAACCGTTCAGGAAGCGGTGGCAGAGTACCAAGCGCAGCAGACATCCGAGGCGCAATGCGCGAAGGACGCCGACAAGCTGGAATGCCTGATCCAGGCGATCGAGTACCAGGATGCCGGCTACGTCAGAGTGCAGGGTTGGATCGATTCCTCACGCAGCAGCCTGCGCACCGACACGGCACGCCGCATCGCTGACGCCGCACTGCGCACCTCTCCTCTCGCTTGGCGGGATAGTTGAACGGCAGTTACCCAGGCGTCGCGCCTAATTGGCCGGATGGGAGGTCGCTACTCGCAGCCCGGGGGGCATCCGCTTCTCCAGGCCGAACGGCTCGAGGTGGTGCTTCAGTACGCCGTCGAAGGCCTCGGCGATGTCCTCGGTGCCCCAGCCTGCGCACCGCAGCACCGGCTCCTTGATGGCTGGTTGGCGCACGACGTGTAGCTGGTCCCCGGTGCACCGGATGAGCTGCCCGGTGATCCCCTCGGCAAGATCGGATAACAGGTAGGTGATCAGCGGGGCTATCAGTTCGGGGGTACGTTCCCGCGTGCAGCGCAGCTGGGCGGCCGGCGAACGCTCGATCAGCCGGGTCCAGGCCAGCGGGCAGACGCCGTTGACCCGGATTCCCACCTCCTCCAGGTCCAGCGCCCAGGAGTAGGTGAGGGATGCAACCGCTCCTTTGGAAGCGGCGTAGGCACCTGACCGGCGCTGACCGAATGACGACCCCGACGAGATGTTGACGATTGATCCGCTGCCCTGTGCGCGCATCACCCGAGCAGCCGCGATACCGCAGTAGAGCACTCCCAGGACGTTGACCTCGATGACCTCGCGGGCGGCGCAACTGTCTTCTTCCCAAGGCAAAACCTCATGGGGACCGAGTGCGGCGTTGTTCACCAGACCGTCGACCCGGCCGAACTTCGCCAGGCACTGCTCGACAATCCCCCTGGCCTCGCCCGGATCGCGGACCGACGCAGCGCTGGGCACCGCCTGGCCGCCGTCGCGGACGATCCGGTCTGCGACCGCCAGAGCCAGGTCGCCGTCGACGTCGTTGACCACGACGCTGGCGCCGGATCGGGCGGCGTGCAACGCATAAGCCTCCCCCAGACCCCGGCCGGCTCCGGTGATCACGACAGCCTTGCCTTCGAGGATGCCCATGACTGCCCGCCCTTCGGGTGACCCGGTGCCCGATGGCCCCGGCGATGCCCCCAGTCTCGGGGAGAAAGTCACCGAAATGTGCAGAGGTTCAGCGAAGGGTTACTGCACGTCGCCAAACGGATACGGCCGTTCAGCGCAACGGATACCCCCAACTAGTCGCACCGGGTCATGTCGCGACTAGCCCAAGTGGATACTCCGGCTAGTCACCCCGAGTACTGCCGGGCTAGTCAACCGTGAGCACCAGCGGGCCGTCCTCGGTGATGGCGACCGAGTGTTCCCAGTGCACGGCACGGGATCCGTCCACGGTCACCACGGTCCAGCCGTCGTCGAGTTCCTCGGTCTTGTCGGTGCCGGCGGTGAGCATCGGCTCGATCGCCAGCGCCATACCGGGTATCAGCCGCGGACCGCGGCCTGGCCGGCCCACGTTGGGCAGGAACGGGTCCATGTGCATGGCTGTCCCGATGCCGTGGCCACCGTAGTCGGCCACGATCCCGTATGCCGTGCCATGTTCAGCAGCGGCGGCAAGCGCCGCGGACTCCACTGCATGGGAGATGTCGGTCAGCCTGCCACCGGGGCAGGCTGCGGCAATGCCGGCCTGCAACGCCGTCCGGCAGGCCGCCGACATCAGGCTGTCGGCTTCGGCGACCCTCCCGATGTGCACCGTCACCGCGGCGTCGCCGTGCCAGCCTTGGAGGATCGCACCGCAGTCCAGAGACACCAGATCGCCCTCGGCGAGCACCTGCTCGCGACTCGGGATGCCGTGTACCACCTGCTCGTTGACCGAGCTGCAGATCGACGCGGGGAACCCGTGGTAACCCTTGAAGGACGGCACGGCCCCCGCGTCCCGGATCGACTGCTCGGCCAACTCGTCCAACTCACCGGTGCTGATCCCGACTTTGGCGTGGGCCTCGAGCAACCGCAAGGTCCGAGCCACCACCGCACCCGCGGCGCGCATCGCCTCGATCTCACCGGGCGACTTGAGCTCGATACTGGTCCTGCCCCTTAGCCGTCGCACCGCAGCACGTACCCCGCCCCCGGTCATCCCGTGTCACGCCCGAGTGCGCAACGCGTCCAGCGCCCGGGCCGTCACATCCGGCACCGAACCAACCGCCGGCACGGTGACCAGCCGATCGGCATAGAACTCCAGCAGCGGGGCGGTCTCCTCGCGATAGAGCTGCTGGCGGTGCCGGATCACGTCTTCGGTGTCGTCATCGCGGCCACGGGCCAGCAATCGCCCGACCACCTCGTCCTCGGGGGCGTCGAGCTCCAGCACCGTACCGATCTCGCAGTCCCGGTCGCGCAGCAGCTCCTCCAGCGCCTGCGCCTGCGCGACGGTGCGGGGGAATCCGTCGAGGAGGAAGCCGGCCCGGCAGACGTCATCGGTGAGCCGCGCCGCCACCATCGCGTTGGTGACCTCATCCGGCACCAGCGCACCGGCAGCCAGATACTTCTTGACCCGCCGGCCGAGCTCCGTGGCACCGCCGACGTGCGCCCGGAACAGATCCCCCGTCGAGATGTGCACCACGCCCAGCTCTGCGCTCAGCACCGCGGCCTGGGTGCCCTTGCCCGCTCCCGGCGGACCGACGATGACGATTCGCACTAGCGCAGGAACCCTTCGTAGTTACGCTGCATGAGCTGGCTCTCGATCTGCTTCACGGTGTCCAGCCCCACTCCCACCATAATCAACACCGCGGTACCACCGAAGGGGAAATTCTGATTCTGCCCGTTACCGGTCAGATCGAGGAACAAGTTGGGCAGCACGGCCACGATGCCCAGATACAGCGAGCCGGGCAGGGTGATGCGGCTGAGCACGAAACTCAGGTACTCGGCGGTCGGGCGGCCAGGCCGGATCCCGGGGATGAAGCCGCCGAATTTCCGCATCTCCTCGGCACGTTCTTCCGGGTTGAACGTGATCGCGACATAGAAGTAGGTGAAGAAGATAATCATCAAGAAGTACAGCGCGATGTGCACCCAGCTCGCCTGGTCCACCAGGTAGCGGGTGATGAACGTCTGCAACCACCCCGGCGTACCACTCGACGAGCTGGTCAGCCG
>JBOHFK010000148.1:0-13568 GCA_050699635.1 Pseudonocardiaceae bacterium
CTCCAATGGCAACCGGTGCGATAAGGGTTATAAGGAACAGTGTCCACCCGCGGGGCACGCGACCTATGACTCCAATGGCAACCGGTGCGATAAGGGTTATAAGGAACAGTGTCCACCCGCGGGGCACGCGACCTATGACTCCAATGGCAAGCCGTGTGGTTCGGAAAAGTGCCCACCCGCAGGCAACAACATCGTTCTTGTGGCCGTGCCCAGCCTTGTCAGTCGGACTGTGGACGGTGCGCGGGGAGTGCTTAAGGCTGTCGGACTCGTTCTTGGCAACGACTCGGCAGGCGACAGGACGGTCAAGAGTCAAACCCCGGTCGCTGGAGCACTGGTTTGCCCTGGCAGCGCGGTCACCGTGATCACCACGGTGCCACCCACCGTAGTGCCACCCACCACCCCCACCACAGTGCCAGCCACCACAGTGCCAGCCACCACAGTGCCACCCACGATGTCCCCCACCACGGCGCTACCTGGCACAGTGCCACCTGTACCCATCGTGGAGCCTCCGGTGGTCCCCGCCGTGACCATCTCCCAACTGACTCCGTGGTTATGGCTGCTAATCCTGCTGGGCATCGGGATAGTGATCTCGCTTGCCGTTCGGGCCCGGCACGGGCAGAAGTGGGTCCGCGGACATGTCCGGGCTGTCCCCGGAGCCGCTTCCGGCCCAGTCGTTGAGGTCATGGAATCCCGAACAGACTATTCGCCCCCCTCGTCGCCACGCTTCATGCACCTTGAGTCACACGTCGATGGCGGCACCCAGGTTCTTGAGGTGGGCCGATCCGACTTCACCGGGCCGTTCTCGGCGCGGGTGTTCCTTCTCGACGACGCCACCGAGACCGTGGAGACACTCACCCGGTCGTTTGGCGACTGCGGTGTAGCCCAACCCTCGATCCACGGACTCCGCAGCCTGTCCGGCTTGGCGCTGCGGGCCGTCGACCGCAAAATCGCCACAGTCACCGATGGACTCCTCAACCTCGATTTCGGGCACCTGCTGATGTCCGGCTGGCGCAAGTACACTGAGTTGACCACAGCAGCACACCGCACGCTCGCCGCACCGGGCCGCGAGGAGCACGTGGTCCTGGCGACGCACCGGGTCGTCTCCACACACCATCCGTCCGTCGACCTGCTCGTCGATGACGTCAAGGTTCACACCTTCGATTTCGAGTTGAAGGTGGTGTTCGACCTCAACGGAGTCACCGCGGTGCTGCGACAGGGCGACCTGGTCGCCCTGCGAGGAGGGGACTGCATGGTCACCGCCACCCTGATCCTAGAAGGAACACCGCTGGAACTGTCGCGCAAGGGTCGCATCGATCTCGCTCTGGTGATAGAGCTTCGCTGGCCCATCCCGCTGGCCCGGCAAGACCGCCATCCGCCCACGTCTCACTTCGACCGCCCAGCACCCACTCGGTGAGCCATGGCAAGGAAGGGCGAAGGGCACTGTCAACTTGGGCGGATGGGTGTGTGGCGGCGCGTGTCAGTGCCCGGTGGTGATCCACTCTGTGGTTGTGTCAGGCGGTGGGCAGGCCGACGATCTCATTCCAGGTGGCGAACCGGGACGTCATTTCGCGTCGCGCCAGCTCCTGACCCTCCTATCCCCCGGGCGAGCCCGGCCTCGGCGTAGTGCGTTGGCATAGCTCTGGCCGAACTTCGCGCACCACTGCCGAATCGTCTCGTGGGAGACCACGAGACGCGCTGGGCCATCATCTCCTGTACCTCGCGGAAGCTTAGCGGGAAGCGGTGGTAGGGCCGCACGCAATGGCTGATGATCTCCGCCGGGTAGCGAAACCCTCGGTACGTCGGCGCCTCGATGGCCACAGCCTCAGCCTCTCCTCACCCCACGATCATGGCTGACTTGGGTAGTGCAGAAGTCCTTGTATCAAATGGGAAAGCCACGGTCTCTTATGACAGACGATGTACACATTAGTCGTGGGCAGTGGCGATGGCCAGGTAGGTGCACTGGCAGCGGATGCAGGGTGAGATGCGAGAGGGCGATCAACAATGGTGGATGAGGACGTCGAGCTGCTCGCGGACTGTGCCGATGCGGTGCTCAGGCGGCATGATCCAACGGCGTGGAAACACACGATCGACGAGTTCTGGCACTACGTTCAGCCGGCTGGACACCGCATCTCCAAGCAGGGCTGGAAACTGCATGTGCCGGCCACCCCGTTGTCCGCGTGCGTGGTGCTGTCGCGGTGCGTTGCGGTTTTGGCCGAGCATCGGTGCGCGTTCAAGTTCGCGAAAACAATGCGCGAACTGCAGATACTGCTTGAGCCGAACGCCGATCGAACCTCGGCTGGCAAATTCCTGACCGCGTATCCAGGCGACGACGAACACGCCGTGCGAATTGCCCACGCACTGCACGAGGCCACGCTGGGCTTGCCTGGTCAGACCATTCTCACCGACCGCAGGTTGCGCTCAAATTCCCAGGTTTACTACCGCTTTGGGCCGTTCGCGCCGGACACCATGCTGACCAACGACGGCGAGTACGTCTCGATCCTGCGTGACGGCAATGGAAACGCGATCGTCGACCGCCGCGAGGTCGGTCGGCCGGTGCCAGAGTGGGTCAAGGATCCGTTCCAGGACATGCACATCGAACCGGCAAAGGTGCCGCAGTCAGTACTGATCGGTGGGAGATTCCGGGTGCGCAAGGCAATCCGCCAGTCCAACCGTGGCGGGGTGTACCTGGCCACCGACACCGAGACCGGCACCGACGTGATCCTCAAGCGGTTCCGTAGATTCACCGCGGCGGCCGTGGACGGCACCGACTCTCTCAACCGGGCGCGGACCGAGGCTAGAATGCTCGATGCGCTCGGTCCGACGGGGGCCAGTCCGCGATTCCTCAGTCTGCTCAACGAGAACGGCGACATGTTTGTCGCCATGGAGCGGATCGAGGGCGTGCCGCTGCGCCGGTTCGTGGCAAGGAACCTTCACCCCACCGGGTCCGGCGCGCTGGCCATGGATCTCCCAGTCGTGCTGGACCTGGCCACCCAGTTAGTCGACCTGATCGCCAAGGTGCACGCCGCCGGGTACGTGCTCGGCGATCTGACGCCCAACAACGTCATGGTCACCAACGAGAACCGGCTGATGCTGATCGACCTCGAGTCGGCGCTGCGGTCCTGGGAGGTGACCATCCGGCTGACTACCAAGGCCTACACCGCGCCGGAGGAGGTGGGCAGGACCCGGCTGGTCGCTCTCGCACCGGAGGTCCCAGCGGACCTCTATGGTCTTGGCGCCACGCTGATGTACCTCGCGTCCGGATCGCACCCGCCGGCGGCCGATGGCGCCCGGGTGATCGATCTCGTCGAGCGAATGGCGGCGCGCAACCCAGTGGTCGCCGCATTGTGTCCAGTGATCACGGGTTTGCTCGCCGACGATCCGACGGCGCGGCTATCCCTGGACGAGGTGCGCGCGGCGTTGCGGAGACCTGTTGCCACACAGGCGGTTTCGGTGCCGGCATCGACGGACGGACTGATCAAGGAAATGCTCGCAGCGATCGGCGACACGATGACACCCGACGAGCCCTGGCTATGGAAGCCGACCGTGGCGGGGCGTCGCTACGACCCGTGCGCAGTCCAGCTCGGCGCGCCCGGCGTGCTGGCCGTGATGAACCAGGCATTGCGGGCCGGCTACGACATTTCATCCACTGTGGACACTACAGCACGGTGGATCACCCGCAGGCTTGACGACGAGCCGACCGTGTTGCCCGGCCTGCTGTTCGGCCGGGCAGGCACCGCGATCACCCTGTTCGAGTCGGGCGAGCTGCTCGACGACCCCTCGCTGCGCACCGCCGGGCTCGAGCTGACGCACCGGTTGCCGACCCGGTGGCCGAACCCGGATGTGTTCCACGGCGTGGCCGGCGCGGGCATGGCGCTGCTGCACCTGTGGCGTTCGACCGGTGATCAGCAGCTGCTGGACCGGGTGCGCACCTGCGCTGACGGCGTGCTCGGTGTCATGCGCTCGGACGGTGATCGGGTCAGCTGGACCGCGACTGGGGAGTCCGTGCTAGCCGGGGAGGTGCACTGGGGCTTCGCGCATGGGGTCGCCGGGATCGGCAGCTTCCTGCTTGACGCGGCGGCGGTCACCGGTGACGAGCGCTACGCGGACATCGCGCGGCGCTGCGCAGAGACCCTTGGCAGCGTGGTGGAGCGCGATGGCACCGCCGCGTTCTGGCCGGGTGGGGAGCCGGACGAGAACGCGGACACCGTGCGGTTGACCGGTTTGTGCAACGGGTCGAGCGGCGTCGGCACCTTCCTGCTGCGATACTTCGCAGCCACCGCCGACGACACCGCTCGCGAGTTGGCCGAGGCTGCCGCGGTCGCGGTGTGGTGCGCGAATTGGACATCGCATCCGGTGTGGTGCCACGGTTTGGCTTCGGACGGCGACTTCCTACTCGACTGCGCCGATATGCTCGGCGATCCGCGCTACCGGGACTGGGCCGAGGAGACAGCTGAGGTCATCGCGGCCCGCGCCGTGCCGCGAAGCGGTCACCGGCTCACTCCTGACGAGAGCGGCAACGTGATCGCCTCCTTCGGCAATGGCTATGCCGGGGCGCTGTCGTTCCTGCTGCGGCTGCGCCACGGCGGGGAACGGCTGCTCATTGGTTCGCCGGCGACATCCGCGCCGGTGCTCACCGCGCAAATGGAGGGAGGTGTGCCGTGGTGAATCTGGACGCGCATGTGCTCGACTTGATGCCGGCCGTGGAGACGACGGGCGAGGAGCCGCAGCTGCGGTCGAGCTGCTGCAGCAATTGCTACTCGTCGATGATGCTGGTCACGAACGGCTGTGAGTGGTAGCCAGTCGCAACTGTGATTGGTGGGTGGTCGTGCGCCGCCGCGACGATGTACTACCACCCACTTTCTTTACGGAACCATGCGATAGAACGTGGCAAGGACGTGGGGGCGTACGCGCCCGGGGTGGGGACTGCGATGGAGTTCATGGGGGCTGTTGCATTCTGCGAAGTCGGGGCAGGCAGGGCTCCGTCATGTTTGATTTTTGACCGTGGCGGATGACCCGGAAGACCTGGGCGGCATGGGGGAAGTCGATGCCCATGCCGGGGGTCACCGCCGCAGCGCGCAGGATGCGTTGTTCGGTGCGGCCGTGGCCCCGGTCGTGGTCGATGTGCTCGACGAACTCGGTGGCCGGCCCGGCCAGTACTTGTTGCGTGGCGGCGAGCAGGCGGGGCTGGTTGGCCTTGATCGTCATGAGGTAGTCGGCGTGTTTGACGCTGACGAGGTGTTCGGCGGTGGCGCGTTGGGTGTGGAGCGTCGGCGGTGACCACGACCCCGGCAAGGTCGGTGACCGTGTCCAGCAGCGGCTGGAAGCGCGTGACCTCGTTGGTCTTCTCGCCTACGTCCAGCTGGGCCGGGACGGCGCCGCTGGTGTGCTCCAGCGCGGCAAAGAAGGTGGATCTTCCTGCCCTTTGGCTTGGCGGCGCCGCGCAGGCTCTTGCCGTCCACGGCCAGCCCCCGAAGCTCGGACGCCTGCGGGCGGCGGTCGGCGAGCCAGCAGCCCACCGCTTGGTCCAGCGCGTCACCGTCGATGCGCGCCAGCAACCGGCGGACTGTGGTTTCCGACGGCAGCGCCCACCGGGGCAGAAGCGGATCGGGGCGGACGCCGAGTCGGTCGAGCACGTGCGCGGGGGCGTCGGCGATCCACTCACCGACCGCCAGTAGCGAGGTCGCCCCGGACAGCACGGCACACGCGGTGAGGGCGAGCACGACGGCCAGAGCGTGGCGTACGCCGTGCCTGGGGCACGTCATTCGCCCGCGGCGTCCTCGGCTTCCCAGCGCAGCAGGTCGCCCGGCTGGCACTTGAGCACCTCGCAGAGCGCGGCGAGCGTCGCGAAGCGCACCGCCTTGGCGCGGCCGTTCTTGAGTACCGCCAGGTTGGCGGGTGTGATCCCGACGCGGTCCGCGAGCTCGCCTACGGGCATCTTCCGCCTGGCCAGCATCACGTCGATGTCGACGGCGATCGGCATCAGATCACCTCGTCCAACTCGGCCTGCATCTGCGCCGCTTCGACGTCGCGTGCGACGGCCTGGGCGAGCAGCATCCGCAGCACGAGCACGATGAGTGCGACCCCCAGGATGGCCACGCCAACCCCGCCCATGATGACGGTGACGCCCGGGTCGTCCCGCTGGCCCGGCGCGTTGAGGACCGTGACCGCGAACCACAGGAGGGCAGCCGCCACGATCGCGCCGATCACGACGTCCACGTACCGGAACGCGGCGTGGGAGAACACGGTTCCGCGGCGCACCATTGTCACCAGCCGCCACACGCTGACCAGGGCGACCTGCACCGTCACCATGCCCAGGATCGTGATGAGGCGCAGCGGGGTCAGCGGGAGCGACCCGTCCTCCGGGTCGGTGGCCAACGCCCATACCATCAATGCCTGTATGAACACGGTGCCGGCGAGTACCACTACGAGCACGGCGCGCAGCGCACGCACGGTCAGCTTTCCCACGGCCTGTCCTCCCATCGAGTTGCGATGGTAATCTATCGAATTTCGATAGGTGAAGCAAGGGCTGGGACGGAGCGTGGGCGGCGGTTTCGCACCGTGGCGGGACGCCGCCGCCCCCTCCCATGGCATGGCGGTTGCGTGAACCGTCTTGACCTTGTCGAACTCGGCCTCACTTGAGCACAAATCGGACGCCACCCGACTACGCCGAAGCCCTGCCACCTCTGGCGGAGTCGGGCTGGCTTGTCTCCCAGACCCCACGGGTCGGGTTCCACTCCGCGAAGGGTTGCGTCCGAGCTCTAGTCGATGGTGGTGATGTCGCCCAGGTTCGGAGCGTCCGGCCAGTGGTGGGCGAAGACGCGGGCGACCGGCTCGTTGATCTCTGAGAACCACACCGTGCGGGCGTCAGGCATTGTTGCGTTACTGGGAGGTGGACACGGTCGGCGGCGGCCTGTGTTTTATAGGCGATTCACCGAAGGCCAGCTCGTGTAGTGGGTGGCGCGGACGTGACGCCAACCAACGGGCGGACAGACTCTGTCATTGCCTGCAGATAGGGTAATCCGCGCTGAGCGCAGCCCAGGTAGCCGGCCTGAGTCGGCAGCTCGCTGTTGAAGGGCGGACGATCAATGGGCGCAGCAGAAGTGGCTGAAGCCGCTGCCGCGTTGACGGCACGGGCCGAGATCCGGCGTGTCAGTGCCCTCCAGACCCTCTCTAGAGGCCAGCAGTCGAGCCTTGGCCAGTTCTTCACCCCAGAGCGTGCGGCGGCGCTTATAACTGGTCTACCACGGCTCCCGAAGTCAGGTCGATTTCGTGTACTCGACCCGGGTGCGGGCTCGGGTTCACTGACAGCTGCTCTAGTTTCCCGAGTGCTTCGAGAGTGTCCAGCGTTGGAGCTGGAGATCGTAGCCGTCGAAATCGATCCCGAAGTAGGGCTCTACCTCCGAGAGACCTTAACTGATCTCACGGATACCGCCTGTACGGTAGGGGTTAAGGTAGCCACTGAAACCGTGTTGGGCGACTACATCGAGCTTTTGACTAGCTTGATGCCGAAACCTGCTGCATTTAACCGTCCGTTTGATCTAGTCATTATGAATCCGCCGTACCGCAAACTGGGGCTCAATTCCGCACACCGTCGGGCGCTCCTCTGCCAGGGTGTCGAATGTCCGAATCTCTATGCCGCTTTTCTTGCTCTTGGTACAGCAGTTCTTAATCCTGGTGGGCAGCTTGTTGCGATCACCCCCCGGTCGTTCGCGAACGGACCATATTTTAGGCAATTTCGCCGTTTTCTGCTCGACCGATTGACGCTCGATCGACTGCATATTTTTGAATCCCGCTCAACCGTCTTCTCGGATACCGGCGTACTTCAGGAAAACGTCGTCTTCTCCGGCACGCACCACGGCATTAATGACGAGGTGGTTCTTTCGGTGAGTCGCAGCTACTCGGATAAGTCGGTCGAACGTGTCGTGAGCTACGGTGAGGTAGTACGTCCTGGCGACAGGCAATATTTCATCCGAATCTTAGCCGATGGCAGTGATACGGTCGCCGCGAAGACGGTGGGCGCCTTGCCTGCGAAATTGGCTGATCTTAACATTCAGGTTTCGACAGGCAAGGTCGTTGACTTTCGTGTGCGAGTGAACCTGCGGAAGCTCCTGGAGGCTGGCACTGTTCCCCTGATTTACCCTGGTAATGTGCGGAGCGGAATTATCGAGTGGCCGCGTGAGATACGGAAGGATCAGGCTTTTGCAGTGAAATCCCCAAGTGAGCACAAGAAGTACTTACTGCCCGCCGGTTTCTATGTGGTCGTTAAGAGATTTTCTGCTAAAGAAGAGCGGCGACGAGTAGTAGCAGCGGTGTGGGATCCCGGCATGCACACGTCGGCCGTCGCATTTGAAAATCATCTAAACATCTTTCACGTTGATGGGGCCGGGCTCGACCGCGACCTAGCAGTGGGACTGAGCTACTGGCTGAATAGCTCGATCGTGGACAATTTCTTTCGTACTTTCTCTGGTCACACGCAAGTAAATGCCACGGATCTGCGGACACTCCGCTTCCCGTCACTCGGTGCCCTCAGGGTCCTCGGGCAAGGGCAGGAGATGCTACTGCCCAGGCAGGACGAAATTGATCGGCTAGTCATAGGGGCGGGGTTGACAGGTTCCCAGGACGAAGTACTAACTGACGCTTAGCTGTGCGGCCAACTCGCTGACCAGTATCTTTGTGGGGCGGGCTCGGCAAGGACGTCGCGAACCTGTCCGGGCTGGGGGAACAGTTCTCCGAGACTGAGGATCGGGTCTTCGGGCCGGTGCCGCAGCAGGCAGGCGGTGGCTGATGGGTCTCGGCAACCTGATCGACGACAACGGCGACGGCCTCGAGCACGCGGCGATTGCCGTGGAGCACGGGGTCGGCACGCTGGTCGACGGTGCGGCACATCTGGCTGGTGACGCCACGCTGCAGGCGTTCTCTTCAGCTTGTCATCGGATGGGGGTATGCCGTCGAGCTTGCGCACCCGATCATGATCGGGTAATCAATCACACACTGCCGGGAACCGTGGCGATCCGATGCGCGACAATTACGTTGTGGACTGCATACAGTGCAGGGAGGCCCTCTCAGCCGCGCTGGACGGGGAGGACGAGGGAGCGGAACCGGGCGCGATCGACGCCCACCTGGCGACATGTGCTGCGTGCGGCCGGTTCGCCGACGAGGCGGCGCGCGTCACCAGGCTCGCTCGCACTACCTTGGTCGAGCAGACGCCGGCAGTGGCTCTGGAGCTGTTGTCGACCCTTGACGGGCTGGCCACGGTCCTGCAGGCGCTCACCGACCTGGACCGTGTCTCGACAACGTGTGCCACCGCGATGATGGCTTACGATTCCGCCGACATGGTCAGCGCCACTCGTGCGGCACTGGATTGTGCCGATATCGCCGCGGCCGCTCAGCGGGTACTTTCCCGCCCCACAGCCAGCGACGCCGGGGTCATTCGGGCCGTTCTGGAGGCAGCGGCCACCGCAGCCGACCGCTGCGCCGCGGAATGCGGTCAGCACGCCGGTCATCATGGCCACTGCCGGGTGCACTCCGAAAGCGCCCAGCGCACTGCCGCGCTCTGCCGATCGGAACTTGCGAACCTCACAGCCTGAGCGCCGGACGGTCCACGCAGCACGGCGGCGGCGTCCACGGCCGGAGAAATGCGGTCGCTACGCCTCGTGCCTGGTGACATCCATGCGAGTAACGTGCGGATCAATGCATAGGGGGCCGTTGCTGAGGAGGCTGACGTGGCGAGCTATGTGAAGGGGACTGTGCTCACGTGCGAGCATGAGAATTGTGGCTGCCGGGTTCGCATCGAAGAGGAATGCCACTGCCCGTCCGGCGGCCAAGCTTACACCTGCGCCTGCGGGACGCCCATGGTCACGATGGCTGAGGCCGGCAGTACGACAGCTGACGCCGGATAGCCATCTGCTCCAGCGGCGTGAACCGCGCGCTGGGAGGTCCGGTGGGTGTAGTGGTAACGGATGCCGTGGTGCGGGACCTCGCCGCATTCGGGCCGTTCTTCACCGTCGAGACGCACACCCGCGGCTCCCTCCCGGTGGAGCCGTGGCATGTGATGGGCGAGTTGGTCGACGACCCGAAAATCCTGCTCGACCGGGTCATCGCGGTCCGTGCCGCGCTGGCCGCGGCTGGTGGGCAGGCACCCGGCGCCGTGGAGTTGCGAGTGGCCGCGTCTGTCGCGCACCTGGGCCTGGTTGCTCGGTTGTTGTCTCCGGCGCTGGCCGTCGCGGTCACCTCCGGTGTGCTGCTGGAGGTTGATCTGCCGGGCACGCGATGGCAGCGAATGCTTGGCGGTGCGTTTCCCTTGTCGCTACCGCGGGATACCGGCCCCGATGCCAGAGACTACGAGGGGGACCCCGATCCGGCGCGCGTTGCCGGCCTGCTGGCGAGCCGAGTTCTGGACGGCCCTATTCGGGACCTGGTCGAGGTCACCCTGCCGTTGTCGGTGTCCCGGCACGTCTTGTGGGGCAACGTCGCCTCGGCCGTCAACGGTGCGGCGTCGATGATCGCGACCTGCCGGCCGGCCTGGGCGGACCGGTCATCGGTGATTGCGTCGTTGCTGCTGGAGCAGCAACCTCTGCGGGACACCAGCAGCGGGTCAGTTGGCGTGGGCTTTCGCCGCCGGAGTTGCTGCCTGATCTACCGAGCCGCGCCGGCTGCGGCCGGCGCGGTGTGCGGCGACTGTGTGCTGTCCCGGCGCGATCCGCACTCGTGACGGTTTACCGACGAGCACGCTGATGTGGCTGGGCCGTCAGGGCGCCTTTCCGGACCATGATCGCTATCCTGGAAGAATGAGCCGCGGTCACCGCGGCTCATTCTTCCGAAACGGTGATCATGGACGATCGCCGGACCGTTTCGCCGACTGAGCCGATCTTGCGCAGCGCCCCCGATCATGATCGACAGGCCGCTGCCACCCACTGCGCCGAACGTCGATCGTCGAAATGACCCGGCCTGCCACCTCGAGGTGGCTGGTCAGAATCACTGTCTGCGCAGGTGAAGGAGGCAATCATAACGGTAGAGGTGCCTCTAGGGCCGGCGCCGTGCACTTGGGTGGCCCGCACCCAGGTGCACGGCGCCTGGCGTGATCGCGATGCCGAACGGGAAGCTGCCGACCGGGATCGGGCGGCCGGTGGTGTTGGTGGCCACCGCGATCGGCGTCACCGTGCCGTTGTTGAAGTTGGTGACGTAGGCGGTGGTGCCGTCAGGAGTGATCGCGACTCCAGCCGGGTCGGAACCGACGGGGATTGGGCGGCCAGGGGTGTTGGTAGCCACCACGATGGGTGTCACCGTGCCGCAGCCGCTGTTGAGGCTGGTGACGTAGGCGGTTTCGCCGTCAGGAGACACCGCGATCCCGTTCGGGCTGGGCCTGACCGGGATCGCGCGGCCGGGTGTGTTGGTGGCCACCGCGATCGGGGTGACCGTGTGACTGAGGACGTTGGTGACGTAGACGGTCCGGCCGTCGGGGGTGATCGCGATCCCCACCGGGAAGCTGCCGACGGGGATCGGGCGACCGGCGATACCAGTGGCCACCGTGATCGGGGTGACCGTGCCGCTGAATTCGTTGGTGACGTAGGCCGTGCGGCCGTCGGGGGTGATCGCGATCCCGGCCGGGTTGGAGCCGACGGGGATCGGGCGGCCGGGGGTGTTGGTGGCCACCGCGATCGGCGTCACCGAGTTGCTGCCCCGGTTGGCGACGTAGACAGTCGTGCCGTCGGGGGTGACCGCGACTCCGACCGGGAAGCCGCCGACCGGGATCGGGCGGCCGGGGGTGTTGGTGGCCACCGAGATGGGAGTCACCGTGCCGCGCCGGACGTCGTTGGTGACGTAGGCGGTCGTGCCGTCGGGGGTGATCGCGACTCCGACCGGGTTGGACCCGATCGGAATCGAGCGACGACCGGGGGTGTTGGTGGCCACCGCGACGGGCGTCACCGAGTTGGTGCCCTGGCTGGTGATGTAGGCGGTTACCAGCTCAGGTGACGGCGCGCAGGCGGTGACCGCCGCGAGCGCCGTCAGGCCGGCGTGGGCGTCCAACGTCACCGTTGCGTCCCTGATGCCGAGCCGACATGGGCGAGAAGCAAGCACATCTGCGCACACACGGATTCCATCAGGGCACGCTGCACGCCGAAGGTGAACAACACAGATCCAGCAGCCGAGCAAGGGATGGCAGCGAACCCCACAAGGAACAACTTTGTGGTCGCATTGTCGCTCGGGAGTTGACGCACCAATAACCGCCTTGTCCGGGTTTCGTCGGGTCAAGGGGAGTAACTCCAGAACCCATGACAGAGTATTCGTCGTATCCCCCGAGTGAGTTACGTACCGGCGTCACAATTCCGGCATTTCATCCCATTCTCGGCATAGTGGGCGTCCGCGCCAGCAACCCGGCCGGATGAAGATCGGTTTGCCCAACTCGCCGGGTGTGGCCCGATCTCGTAGGCTGTCGCGTGCCCTTGCACGTGCCGACGGCTGGAGCGACGGTGGACGGTAGCTCGCCTGTCGAGATCTTGGCGGCGGCCGGTACTGAGGTCGATTCGACCCTCACCCCGCTGATCCGCACCGGCATCGTGGGCGAGCCTGGCGCGCTGGTCGAGGTGCGGCACCACCTGGAGCGCTGGGCCGCGAACACCGGCCTGCAAGCCTCAGCCCTGGCCGATCTCGTGCTGTCCACCTACGAGGCACTGGCCAATGCCGCCGAGCACGCCTACCCGTCCAGCCCGGGCCCGGTGGATCTGGTGGCGGCCCGCACCACCGATCGCCGGGTGCTGGTCACCGTCGGGGACCACGGCCGGTGGCAACCGCCGTCCGAGCCCGGTTTCCGTGGACGCGGCCTGCTGATGATCAAGGCACTGACTCATCGGATGGAGATCCAGCGGGGTCCCGGCGGAACCACCGTCCACATGGAGTGGGATCTGCCCGCAACCGGTTGCGATCCCTGAACCCGGTGGGCGTCCGGGCTGGACCGGGTCGTGGTGGCGCGGTCAGGGACAGCCGCTACGATCAGACCGGGACCACGATGACCGCGGTGGCCATGGGGTCGGTACCGTGCACGGTGAGTCGTGGACAACCAGGAGGCAACCTGTGACGGCCGTTGCGCCCCAGCCGATCGCCACGAGTCCGCGTCCGGTGCGGTCCACGGTCAAGGGATCGACTTTTCTCGGGCTGATTCAAACCACCGATCACAAGGTGATCGGCATGCTGTACCTGGTCACCTCGATGGCGTTCTTCTTCATCGGCGGCAGCATGGCCATGCTGATGCGGGCTGAGCTCGCTCGTCCGGGCCTGCAGTTCCTGTCCAACGAGCAGTACAACCAGCTGTTCACCATGCACGGCACCATCATGCTGCTGCTGTATGCCACGCCGATCCTGTTCGCCTTCGCCAACCTGGTGCTCCCGCTCCAGATCGGCTCGCCGGACGTAGCCTTCCCGCGGCTCAACGCGTTCTCCTTCTGGGCGTTTGCCTTCGGTGGCCTGATCGTGCTGTCCGGGTTCCTGACGCCAGGTGGGGCGGCCGATTTCGGCTGGTTTGCCTATACGCCGCTGTCCGACGCGATCCATTCCCCGGGCGCCGGGGCGGA
>JBOHFK010000149.1:0-13366 GCA_050699635.1 Pseudonocardiaceae bacterium
GGGTGGGCGGGGATGCGCAGGGTGAAGGTGGAGCCGGTGCCGGGTTTGGACCAGAGTTGGACGTTGCCGCCGTGGTTGGCGGCGACGTGTTTGACGATGGCCAGGCCCAGGCCGGTGCCGCCGGTGGAGCGGGAGCGGGCTTGGTCGATGCGGAAGAAGCGTTCGAAGACGCGGTCGTGGTGTTCTTCTTCGATGCCCAGGCCGCGGTCGGTGACGGCGATTTCGACGTAGCCGGCGTCGAGGCGGCGGCTGATGGATACGGGGCTGCCGGGTGGGGAGTAGGACAGGGCGTTGTCGAGCAGGTTGGACAGGGCGGTGATCAGCAGGGTGGCGTCGCCGTGGAGCAGTAGCCCGGAGGGGGGGTCGGCGGTGATGCGGATGTTGGCGGATTCGGCGGCCAGCCGGCAGCGGTCCAGGGCGGCGCCGACGACGTCGTCGACGGGGACGGTGCCCAGTTCGGGGAGGCGTTCGGCGCCTTGGAGCCGGGACAGCGCGATCAGTTCGGTGACCAGGGTGCCCAGCCGGTTGGCTTCGTTGAGGATTTTGGTGCCGAAGCGGCGGACCTCGTGGGGGTCGTCGGCGGCGTCGAGCACCGCCTCGGCCAGCAACGCCATCGCCCCGACCGGGGTCTTGAGCTCGTGGCTGACGTTGGCCACGAAATCCCGCCGGGTGGCCTCCAACCGGACCGCGTCGGACTCATCCGAGGCGTCGATCACGGTGAACTCATCACCCAGCGGCCGGACCTCACCGAGCACCGCGGTGGGCCCCCGCCCGGACCGGCCCCCCCGCTGCAGCGGGGACAGATCCACATGAACCACCTCACCGGTGGCCCGGACCCGCTCAGCGGCCTGACGCACCCGCTCATCCGGCCGCGACCCCACCACCAGCCCCAACTCCACCGCCGGCGGATTAGCCAGCACCACATCACCCACCCGGTCCAGCAACACGATGCCGTTGTGCGAGGAGAGGACCACCCGCTGGACCAGATCGGCGATCGTCGCCCCGTCGGGCGGCGACGGCGCGGCCGATCTCCCGGCACGCCGGCTGATCAGGATTCCCGCCACCAGCCCAACGATCAGCGTGCCGGTTGCGATGAACACGACGACAGCAACGGTCACGCCGCAATCGTAAGCACCTCAGGAGGGTGTATCCCTAGTCCCGGCACACCCCGAGTGAGGAGATCTACCCACAATAGGGCGAATCTTCTTCCCTCGTTTACCCTCGGTTCATCCCCGGCACCGGATGGCGTCTCGGTGCGGCCGGGCTACCGGCCTTGCTGGGCGACCACCGCGATGGCATCCGAGGCCGCATCGGGATCGAGATAGGTCCCGCCAGGAGTACGCGGCCGCAACTGATCGTCGAGGTCGTAACGGAGCGGGATCCCGGTCGGGATGTTGAGGCCGACGATGGTCTGCGCGTCGATGCCGTCCAAGTACTTGACCAGAGCCCGCAGCGAGTTGCCGTGCGCGGCCACCAGCACGGTGCGCCCGGCCCGCAGATCGGGCACGATCGCGGACTCCCAGTACGGCACCATTCGAGCGATCACATCGGCCAGGCACTCGGTCCTCGGCGCCTCGACGTACCTCGGGTCGCCGTCCTGACTGAACTCGCTGCCGAGATCGATTGGCGGTGGCCGGGTGTCGTAGGAGCGGCGCCACAGGGCGAACTGAGCGTCGCCGTACGCTTCGCGAATCTGCGCCTTGCCCTTGCCCTGCAGCGCGCCGTAGTGCCGCTCATTGAGCCGCCAGTCACGCCGCACCGGAATCCAGTGCCGATCCGCTGCGTCGAGTGCGAGATGAGCGGTGGTGATCGCGCGGCGCAGCACCGATGTGTGCACCACATCAGGTAACAGCGCCGCGTCGCGCATCAACTCACCGCAGCGCACTGCTTCGCGCTCGCCGCGAGCCGACAACGACACATCCACCCATCCGGTGAACAGGTTCCTGGCATTCCATTCGCTCTCGCCGTGGCGGAGCAAGACCAGCGTCCCTACGCTCATGCCCGCAGCGTGCCAGGCGTGGCCATCGGCAATCCAGCGAGGGTCCCCGGCGAAAGAACCAATACCCAACATCAGATGGCCCGATCGGGCGCTGGCCGTGACCGGTGGGTTACCCGTAAATTAATCAGCGACGACGGTGTACCGGAACCCCCTGCTGACACCCCCACCGTCGTTGCAGGGAACCGCTGGTCGCCCGCTTCCCCCGCCCCCCGGGAAAGGCTGGTTGCACAGTGGTTCCCTGCACCGGGGTTCCCTGCACCGGGTGTTTCTTACGCCCAGTCTAAGCGTGCCAGTGGTCAGCCTTTCGAGCAGCATGACGACCGCCAAAAGTGCCTGGAAGTCCGCCCTCGTAGAGATACTTGGCTTCCTCGGCGACCTCTCGGGTCAGGCAAGGCCAAGCTGCCGCGATGCCGTTTTCGTCGCGACACGCCCAGCAGCGACCCTGCGGGTCAGCCACATGCGCGGTCAACGCGCTACGCCACATGTCCGGCAATTCGGCCAGGATCGCTGCCATGCTCATGTCATCTACCTCCCAGAGATCGGTGCATCCTACAACCGGCCGTCAAGCCCGCACTTCATGGCAGCGGCATTCCAGTCCCCGGAGGTGCCGTTGGCGGGGACATCGACGCCGAGCGACCAAGATATACGTTCCGTAGCGGCTCGACCTGCTGTTGCCCGTTGACACCCGAACGTTGCTTCGCCGCCCCAACGGTCCCGAGGGCACAGGAGCCGCGAGGCTGGAGCATCTCGGGCTGGGCTGCTTGCACAGTCCGTCGTCGTCGCTGCACACCGTGTTATCACGCGAGCGGCTCCGGGTGTTACTCCCCGGCTCACGCGGGCCCGCACGCCGGCAGGTACCGCCGGGTTGGTGGATCACCGGCGCGATGGGGCGGCCGCGGGCCGGTAGGCCAATCGGGTTGTGCTAGGAGTCAACTGCGATGAAGGGCTTGAGATCCGGCCTCTTGGCTGAGAGTGTGGCACCGCTCTCCTAGCCGCTCCCACCGCACCTCCCGGCAGGCGAGCGCAAGCCCGTGGTTCGTCCTCCCCCCGGTCGGACCGCGGCCCGCCGGGATCCCTGGGTGCCCCCCACCCAGGGATATCCGTTCATGCGGGACAGCAGTGGCGGGGCGAGCCCGAGTGTGCGACTCCCCCCTCTCCCCCGGGCCGCCCCGCCACGAACCCCGGCTCACCACCCAGTCAGCGATCAACCCAGTCAGCGCACCAGGTGTTCAAATGCGGCAAGGTTGTTCAAAGACTCGCCACGGGCCACCCGCCAGGCCCATTCGCGCCGGATCGACGAGGCGAACCCCAGCTCCAGTAGGGTGTTGAAGTCACCGTCAGCGGCCTCGGCCACCTGACCCAGCACGCGGTCCAGCTCCTGGGCGGTCATCGCGTGATGGGCGAGCCGGCCGATGAGATAAATGTCGCCAGCCTTGTCCAACGCGTAGTGCACGCCGTAGAGGCGGGCATTGCGGCGCAGCAGCCAGCGATAGACGTCCTGGTGTGCCTCGTCGGGACGCCGGCACACAAACGCTTCTACCAGCACCCCATGGTGGCCGACCAGCACCCAGCAGGAGGTCTGCAGTTTCTTACTGCCCGGGAGAGTAACGACAAAGCGGCCCGGCCCGCTGTGTTCGTGCTCGAGCCTGGCTTCGTCGAGCACCCCGGTGATGAGCTGATCCAGCTGCCCCGGGCGGCTCACACCGCCACCTCGCGTTCCAGCGCGCCCACCCGGTAAGCAGCCACCGCATCCGCATAAACCCGCAGCAGCGCCTCGGTCGTGCGCTCCCAGGAGAACCGCCGCGCATGTGGCGCGGCACCCGCAGCCAGTTCCGCCTGACGTTGCGGGCGCAGCGCGACGGCGGACAGCACGTCGGCCCAGTCAACCGGATGGTGGCTACCCACCAGTTGACCGGACACCCCGTCGGCCACCGCGACCGGCAGGCCACCCACCTGGGCCGCGACCACCGGTGTCCCGCATGCCTGCGCCTCCAGAGCGACCAGGCCGAACGACTCGCTGTAACTGGGCACGGCCACCACGTCGGCGGACCGATACACCCCGACCAGCGCGGCACCGCTCTGCGGGGGCGCGAACACCACCTGTTCCACGATCCCCAGTTCGCCGGCCAGCTGATGCAACACCGACGGTTGCGCCAGGCCGTTGCCCGATGGCCCACCCACCACCAGCACCCGCAGCTTCGCCCGCAGCGCCGGGTCGCGACCCAGCATCTCGGCCGCGGCGCGCAACAGCACGTCCGGCCCCTTGAGGGGCTGGATGCGGCCGATGAAGGCGAGCACCACGGCGTCGCGCGGCAGGCCCAATCCGGTACGGGCGGCGTCCCGGGATCCGGGTGTGAACAGTTCCAGGTCCACTCCCGGCACGATGGTGGCGGTGCGGGCCGGGTCGGCGCCGTAGAGCTCGACGAGCTGAGCGGTCTCGGCCGCGGTGTTCGCAACCAGCCGGTCGGCCTCGTCGACCACCTGCTGCTCCCCGATCACCCGGGTGTGCGGCTCCGGCGCGTCACCATCGGCCAGCGCGGCGTTCTTCACCTTCGCCAGGGTGTGGGCGGTATGCACCAGCGGCACCCCCCAACGGTCCCGGGCCAGCCAACCGACCTGACCCGAGAGCCAGTAGTGCGAGTGCAACACGTCGTAGTAGCCCGGCTCGCGGCGCGCCTCAGCCCGCAGCACCCCCGCGGTGAACGCGCACAACTGGGCGGGTAGGTCGTTTTTGGCCAGACCCTCATAAGGCCCGGCTGTGATGTGCCGCACGGTGACGCCCGGGGCGAGCTCCACCACCGGGGGCAGCCCGGAGGAGGTGGCCCGGGTGAACACCTCGACCTCGACGCCGTGGCGGGCCATCCGGGTGGCGGTCTGCACGATGTAGACGTTCATCCCCCCGGCGTCCCCGGTACCCGGCGGGTCCAGCGGCGAAGTGTGCACAGACAACACCGCAACCCGCCGCAAGGCCCGCCCAACCCTCCCCATCACCCGCCCATCTTCCCGCCATCGCCCTCCCGCCCGCACTCAGCAGTCGCAGCGGGGTAAACGGAGCCCCGCTGAGCCCGCTGAGCCCGCTGAGCCCGCTGAGCCCGCTGAATGCGAACGGGCCAGGATGGGGGTATGGGTGATCAGCGTGCGACCGCCGTTGTGACGGGGGGGAGTAGCGGGATCGGGGCGGCTACGGCGCGGGGGCTGGCCGCTGCGGGTTTCCACGTGGTGCTGGGAGCCCGACGGGTGCAGCGCTGCCGGGAGATCGCTGAGGAGATCGACGGTACTGCCGTGGCGCTCGACGTGCTGGATCCCGAGTCGGTGGCGGCGTTCGCCGCCGCGGTGCCCACCGCTCGGGTACTGGTGAATAACGCCGGCGGCGCCAAGGGTTTCGAACATGTGCTGGCGGCCGACGAGGACCAGTGGCGCTGGATGTGGGAAACGAACGTGCTGGGCACGCTCCGGGTGACCAGGGCGCTGCTGCCGAAATTGATCGCCTCCGGGGACGGCGTGGTGGTCACCGTGACCTCGATCGCCGCGCTGGAGGTCTATGACAACGGCGCCGGCTACACCTCAGCCAAGCACGCGCAGGCGGTGGTGCACCGCACACTGCGCGGCGAGCATCTCGGGCAGCCGGTGCGGTTCGTGGAAGTCGCACCCGGAATGGTGGAAACCGAATTCTCCCTGGTGCGTCTCGGCGGCGACGCGGAGAAAGCCGACCGGGTCTACGCCGGACTCACCCCGCTGACCGCCCACGACGTCGCAGACGTCATCACATTCGCCGTCACCAGACCCCCGCACGTCAACCTGGACCTCATCGTGGTCAAACCCCGCGACCAGCACTCGGCAATGCGCTCCTTCCGGCACGCCTGATCTACTGCGTTCTGGGGACAGATCGCAGTTATCCAGGGGCGGATTAGTACAGTCTGTCCCCAGAACGCGGCAAGGGGGGACTACGGGATGATGGGTGGGAACGGTGGGGTTGACTACTCGATCATCGCCTTCGCGTCGACGGCCAGGGACCCTCGCGAAATTCAGCGGAGCACTGCTTCGTGGCTGGATTCGGCTGAGATGACGGAGTTGCTCGCGCACTTCGATCACACGCTGACCGCAACTGGCTTGCGAGATCGATTGGCAGAGGCCGAACAGATCTCCCGCGACATCTTCGACTTCCGGCAGGGTGGCGAGAGATGGGAGGCGGAGAAGGCTGAGTTCTCGCCGCGGACGGCCGAAGCGGTTGATGCCCTCATCGCCCGCATCTACCGTGATCCGCAGGACCTGCCCGCAGCCGAGCTCGGCGAACCTACCCATGGTCTGGTGCTCGGAGGGCGCATCAACAGCTGCCTGCTGCGCACCGAGTTGCTCGCTGATCTTCTCAGACAAGGCCTGCAGATCGGACACATCTGGGGTCTTGGTAGTCGACGAGATGTGGTCGATATGGAACGCGAGCTGGCGTCGGCACTGCACCTCGGGCCGGTCGCTGATGAGCTGGACGCCATGTGCGCCGCGCTGCGCCACGCCCTGGCTCTCCCCCACAGCGCCGAGCAATCACAGCGGTCTCCCAGCGAGATGCGTCAGCTGGCCGTGTCTCCGATTCCGGTCGCCGGCCTGGCGGCCGAGCCCGGCCCGGGCAACAGACGGGCCACGACCGGTGACACCTACCGGTTTTTCCTGGAAACCGCCAAAAATGTCACACAACAGGACCATATACTCATCATCACCTCGGCCATTCATGCCCCTTTTCAGCACGCGCAGGCACTCGCCGATCTGAGTGTGTCTACTGGCGCCACAATCACCTCAGTTGGCGCACACGTGAGTACCAGCAGCCAGGCTGCGGTCCGTGCTGAGTGGACGACGGCGGAGTGGCTACAGGAGATCCGTTCCGCGATCTGGTCGATGCGAGTGATGTATGACAAGTTGCTGGCGGTCCATCCCAGCCTCGAATAGGATCTCTAGCCGAACTTGCAGTTGACCAGATCGCATTCCGGCCCGAGACGGATGCCGAACCGCTGCTCGACGCCTTCCCGGATGTGCGCAGCGAATTCCATGACCTCGGTGGTCGTGGCGGTACCGCGGTTGGTCACGGCCAGGGTGTGCTTCGAAGACAGCGCAACCGCGCCGCGACCCCGGTCGCGGCCGTATCCACGGGGAAATCCGGCATGATCGATGAGCCACGCCGCCGACAGCTTTGTACCCGCTGGATCGGGATATTGCGGGCAGTCTCGTGCCTTGTCCGGCACCGAAGTGAGCACAGGATTGATGAAAAAGGACCCGACGCTCCACGTGTCATGATCGCCGGCATCAAGAATCATGCCCCGCTCATAGCGCAAAGCGAGCACGGCATCCCGTACCTCTCGGGTCGGCGCGGTCGCGCCGGACGCGACGCCGAGCCGTTGCGCGAGACCCGTATAACGGATGGGGTGTGATCGGGTGGAGCGAGTCAGCTCAAACGTCACGTCGAGCACGACGTAGCGGTCGGTGTGCTTGAAGACCGACTGCCGGTGGCTACCAAAGCCGCACCGGTCTGGCGCCCACTGCTCGATCGTGCCAGTGGCGCGGTCGTACACGGTCAGCCGGCGCAGCAGCTCTGACGTGAGGGCGCCGTAGGCGCCCACGTTCTGCACCGGGGTCCCGCCGGCCGAGCCGGGGATGCCAGACAGCGGCTCCAGCCCCGCGAGGCCCGCGTAGAGCGAGGCCTCGACGACGGTGTCCCACTCGACGCCAGCGTCGACAGTGACATCCCCCCCGTGGACCGTCAGCCCGCACGTAGCCACCTGCGCCACCAACCCCTCGAAGCCTTGATCGCCGACGACGAGATTGGAGCCACCCCCCATCACGAGCACCGGCTTGCCCGCAGCGTCGGCTTCCCGGATCAGCGCGACAAGGCCTTCGGACGTGCGGGCGACCTCGTACTCGCCGGCCGGACCACCCAGGCGCATCGTTGTGAGCTCAGCGAGCATCGTCTGCACGTCAGCGCACGCTACCGTCGCCCCAGCTGCCGGCTATCTGAGGCCGAGCTCGTATGGCCTTATCTCAGCGTAACGACGGGCGCGCTCGACCATGCGCGACGTGTAGTCCAGCGCGTCGAGGTCGGGGCCGACCGAGGCCAGTCTCAGCTGAACGTCGACGTCACCGGTCACGCTGACTCGGTCAGCCCGATGATGCTGGAGCCAGCGCTCGTAGCGTCCCGAACTGTGACCCTCCAGCACGCCGTGTACCGATGCGTAGGCAACGTTGTCGAGAATTCCAGCGTCGTGGCCGGCGTTGATGAGTTCACGAGAGCAGCGAGCGATGTCGAGCCGCTCCTGCGTCCCCGTCAGGTAATCGGGCACAGCCTTGGCCAGTTTCGTTCCCTTGACCTGACGATAGGGCGTCTGCCCGTCAGCGAGAAAGCTGTAGTGCAACGCGACTCGCGTGAGATCCATTCTGTGTGATGTCCGGTAATCGTAGGCTTGCTGGACCAGGTCGCGTGAATCTTTCGCGAGCTGGACGGGCACCATATTTATGCGCTCGGCGGGCCGTTCACGCTCTACGGGCACTTCCGTCCTCCCATTCGTCACCGTGCGACAACGGGCCGTACTCGTCGAAGAACGTTTGATCGACGATGGCTTTGACGTCTCGCTCGAGTTGTTCGTCAAAGTCGGGCTCAAAGGTGCGGATCTCCGCAGGCACACCCACGCTGTCCACGAGGGCTTCGCGGTCGGATCGCGCATTCACACCGGCAACGATTGCCTCCAAACACCCGGCCGCCAACCACCGGGAAACGTCGCCACCCGACCGTCTGTCCCTGTCTAACGCGGTTCCAATGACGTCCGCCACAGCCAAATCGACGAGAACCCGCGCCTTGCGATCGTGGTTGCGGATCTCGTCGCCTGCGGCGCTGCCATGCAGCCGGTGGTGCCGCACCACCACTACCGCGTCCGCGATCTGATGCTCTAGATCGGGACCGGACCCGACCCGCAGGGGACATGCATCGGACCAACTGGCGAGGATCCGGCCGCCCACGCGAAGCATCTGCCGGTGTTCCGGCTTCGCCGCCGCGCGAGGGTCGAACCGGGTCAGTTCGCATGGGCCATCGCCCCTACTGGGACCATAGAGGACATGGAGGTAGAAAGTCAGGCGGTCGCGAACCGCGATGAGGGAACCCTCATCCAGCACCGATAGTAGATCCCGAGCCGACAGGTACGGGGGGAGATCATCGCGCCAGGCGGCCCGGCCATCGCGAATGGCCCTTGCCTGGCGAACAAGGCTGTCCAACATCGGAGCGCAGCGAACCGTCTCAACGAGGTTCTCCAGCTGCGACACCCGATCCCGCACAGAGAGCTCCCCACGGGGATACCGATACTCACCGGGTGTGGCCGCCGGGAACCGCTCGGAGAAGCCGGTAGCGATGCGGCGCACGATCTTCTCCCGCTGACCGCGCAGCTGGCTGTCGAGCTGGCTCCGGCGGGCCGCGTCAGTCGGTGCGGCGAATCCGTCCCGATGCCAGACACGCAGAGCCGCCTCGCTCAATTCGAGCCCAAGGTCCACGAGCGGGCACATCTCGTGGCAATCAGTGGTCGCGCTGTAGCCGGCGTTGGTGATCCAGTCGGTCAGATGCTCCCGGATCGTTGCGGGCGGAAGCCACCCCCCTGAGTTGGTGAAGTAGCCACCTATCCGTTGCCAGTTGTCGTTCGAGCAGATGGGTTCGCGTGTGCCGGCGACGACGACGCCGGCCTGACCCAATCCGATGGGCCGACCGTCGAAGATCGAGCTCCAAACTCTGAATGCGCTACGGACCGCCTGGACTGCGGATGGACTGGCTGTCATGGTCGGAGCGATCCTGACGAGGTTTGGGCGGTTGCTACCTGCGTAATCGCGGAGTGCGGCATTACCCGTTACCAATGATCTGTTGCTGGTCCGCATGGGTTACGAAATGCCCTGGTCACTTTCGCGAACCGGGCCGGGCGTGCCGATCATCGTTGGCCAGAGGAGCGGCAAAAACGACATCAGCGAACCAGGCGCCGCACACCGCGGTGAGTAGCAGGTGCAGCATGGTCGCGGCAGCTTGTCTCCTGCCATGATCCCGCGACCACACCGCGGGCAGGACGACTCCGACCACGATCAGGAGTACCAAAGCGCTGATGCCGAGCAGCACCGTCGGCGCAAACACCGTAAGGCTGGTCACCCCACCCCAGCCAACGAGCCGTCCAGCCGCTCGCAGACCGCCCCCCAGTGGATGGTTGGTTGACCCGGCCGCAGGGGAGCCTTCCAGCTGCTTCTCGCTGCCGATCTTACGGACCTGCTGGTGGAACTTTTTCGCCACTGGAGTGCCTTCCGCCGATGGTTCTTACGGCGGACACTCTCCAACCATCAAGCTCTGAACAAGATCGGAAACCTCGAAACCCCCTCTTGTTCTCACGAATCAGGCCTCGGTGCGCGTCGCACGGATCTCGTGGCCGCCGGAGGTGAGGCAGCGTCCCTTGGCGAGGTCGAAGCGCCAGCCGTGCAGCGCGCAGGTCAGCACGCCGTTGTCGATACTGCCGAACTTGCTGAGATCGGCGCGCAGGTGCGGGCAGCGCCGCTGTACGTGCCAGCCGTCGAGCTCAATGTCCTGACCGTCGTCGTTCTGCTCGTCGTACCAGTTTTCGACGTAGTCGATGCGCTCCTCGGACAGGCACTTGAAGAAGATGTAGACGTACTCGTTGTACTGCCCGACCCGACTGGCGGTGAACCGGCACGAGAGGAACAGGCTGTTGGACCAGTCGACCTCGCGGCGTGCCACGTTCGTCGCGATGAGGTCTGCGGCGGTGGATAGGCGATAGCGGCAGCGCTCCCCGGCGTAGCCGCGGACCTCGCGGGCGGGGAAGTCGATGACGACCGCCAACTCGCCGGCGTCGAGGCGCACCGGACCACCCACCCCCTCGCAGATGTGGTCGGCACGCTTGAGCAGTGGCTCCCACCATGCCTTGAGTCGATCAAGGAGATCGGCGGGCACCGGGGCACGGCTGTCCCGCTCCCTGATCAGCTCGGGTTGCTTGCGTGCCTGCAGCTCCCGCAGGTATGCGGTCTTCTCCTCGAAGATGTGCCGGATCTCGCGGTCGGTGTGCCCTTCGTGGGTCAGCGTGCAGAGGGCACCATCGAACTGGGCGACCGTGCCCGGCAGCAGCAAATGCGCAGACACGCCGGGCCGTGCGGCACGCAGTTCAGCGAGGAATTCGACCTGGTCGGTGAAGATGCTCTCCCCGTCGACACCGTGCCGATTAAGACCATGCCCGTTGAGGTGGAACAGCTCCTCATCCAGGAAACACGGCGGCCCGGCAGTGGGAAACACCTGCGCGGCCCCGACCTCGTCGATATAGCGCAGTGCCCGGTCGGACTGCCCGGCACGTTTGCGCATGGCGAACTCCCGCTTCGCGCTCTGCGGCAGGTCGTAGACCATCGGCCACCAGATCGCGCCGGAGAACTGCGTGAAGTAGGCGTGCACGTCCCCGAACTCGCGCAGCGCCTCGATGTCGAGCGGGTGCGCGTCATTCTGGTTCAACAGCACGGTTCGCCCATCGTCCAGCGACAGCGCGGAGTCCCCGATCGGACCGTCACTCGGCCCGGTGAGTGCCGTGATCATGATGCGCAGCCCGTCGCGCTCGACCGGAACGCCACTTTCGGTCCGCAGGAACTCCGTGAAGCCCAGCGCCCGCAGCTCGCGCTCAAGCTCGTCGGTCGGGTAGTCGGGCAGCAGTACGGTGGCGTTCTTGCGGACGTGGTGATGCAGTAACTCGGCATCGAAATGGTCGCGGTGCAGGTGCGAGAGGTAAAGGTAGTCGGGCTGACCAAGGTTGCCCCAGTCGAGCCCGCTGTTGTCCGGGAACGGGAACCACGACCCGAAGAACGCAGGATTGACCCACGGGTCGCAGAGCACACTGCCGGCGTGCGTCTCGATGTACAACCCGGCGTGGCCGAGCCCGGTGACGCGCATCCCATCGCCTCCCTGTGTCGTGACTGGCCAGACGGAGTATCGACGTTCAACAAGCGCGTCCACGGTAGCCTGCGGGTCATGGCCAGCCGATTGGCGCTGCGACACCGGTACCCTGCGTCGCCAGAGCGCCTCCGGGAGGTGCTCACCGACCGGCAGTATGTGCAGGCGAAGCTGCAGGCAGTGGGCGGGCCACGAGCTGAGCTGGTGTCCTGGCAGCAGGACGCGCGCGGCGTCACCATCGTGCTGCACCAAGCGGTGCCCGAGGACGCGATGCCCTCGTTTCTGCGCTCTGTACTGCCCGAAGGCCTGACGATCCGCCGGACCGAGACCTGGAGTGATTCGGCCGGCGAGGTGCATGCGGTGGTCGACGGGGCTCCGGGCACGATCACCGGTCTGATGCGCCTTGAACCTGACTCTGACGGGTGTGCGCTCGGCGCTCAGCTCACGGCTGAGGTTCCGCTGCCGCTAATCGGCGGCAAGGTGGAGAAGGTCATCACCGACAGCGTCGCCACGCTGATGGAGAAGGAGTATCAGTTCACCTTGGCGTGGCTGCGGAATCCAGCGAACCCCTGAATGGCGCTCGCAGTGCGCCGAACACCGGGCACTAGAGCGCGACACGCCGGCACGAGAGCACGACACACGGGCACAAGAGCACGACACGCCGGGGGGCCGTTAGCAGGTGTGCTCGTGGTCGGCGTGGTCGTCGTGCTCGATCTGCAGGGTGCTGTGCGTGAGGCCGAATTGGGTGCGCAGTGCGTGCGCGGCGGCGTCGAGCACTGAGGCATCTCCGCAGTGCACCGACCGGGCCTCCTCGACGACCAAGTGGGCCGAGACGGCGTGCCGGCCCGACGTGATCGTCCACAGGTGCAGGTCGTGCACATCACTGACACCCGGCACGGTGCGCAACACCCGGTCGACCTCCCCCGTGTCCACGCCTCGGGGGGTGCCCTCCAGCAGCACGTGGGCCGCCTCGCGGAGCAGGGCCAGCGCCCGGGGCAGGATCAGCGCGGCGATCGCCAGTGACGCGATGGGGTCGGCCTGGCGCCAGCCGGTGGCGAGCATGATCAGCGCGGCACCGAGCACCGCGACGGAGCCGAACGCGTCGCCCATCACCTCCAGCAGAGCACCGCGCAGGTTGAGGCTGCGTTCGCCGGATCCGCCGCCGGTGAGCACCGCCAGCGCGGTCAGGTTGCCGACCAGTCCGAGTGCCCCGATGACCAGCAGCGGGATGCCGGCGACCGGCGGCGGCGCGGCCAGCCTGGTGACCGCCTCGACCGCCACCACCGCGCCCACGACCAGGAGCACCAGCGCGTTGAATGCGGCAGCGAGGATCTCTGCCCGGCCCAGCCCGTAGGTCCGGTATCGGCTCGGCGGGCGCTGCGCGAGCATAGTGGCGATCAGTGCGACCGCCAAGCCCAGTA
>JBOHFK010000150.1:0-13283 GCA_050699635.1 Pseudonocardiaceae bacterium
CTGCCGGCCCGCTGTCGCCAAGACTGAAACCTGTCAGAATGCTGACTCAGAGAATGCTGACACGGTCAGATCCAGCCCGCCTCGGCGGCGATGCGAATGGCATCGATCCGGGTACGGGCTTCCAGCTTGGTCATGACCCGCGACAGGTAATTGCATACCGTCCCGCGGCTCAGGAACAGGCGTTGAGCGATCTCGGTCGGCGACGCCCCGCCTGATGCGAGGTCGAGCACCGTGAGCTCCCGGGGGGTCAGCGGACTACCCGCCACGCCGATCGCAGCAACCGCGAGGGTTGGGTCGATCGTTCGCTTTCCCTTGGCGACCTGCCGGATCGTGGCCAGTAGCCGCCGGGGCTGCGCGTCCTTGTCCACCGCTCCGGCTACCGGTACATCCAGCGCCCGCCGGACCAGGCCCGGCCGTTGCGCGGTGGCAAGCACCACCACCCGGCATTCGGGCAGCTTCTCGTGCAGCGTCTGTGCTGTCATGAGCGCTTCCGACCCACCCTGGTCGACGTCGAGCACTGCGATGTCAGGTCGGTAGCGGAGTGCGGTGGGGACCACCCGGTCACCCCCCGCTGTCCCGCCGACCACCTCGATGTCCGCCTCGTTGGACAGCACAGCTGCAAGTGCCCCGCGAAGCAGACTCATCTCAATGACCAGGAGCACCCGGATCGTGTTCGGATCGGAGCCCGGTTGCTGAGGTGAACAGTGCTCTTGTTGTGAAATCATGAGATGCGAATAACATCGACTCGATCGCTGAACGTGCATGGTCGCCAACATGCCGTCATTGGGCTGTCCCCTCCCCAGGTGCCAGGAAAGAATGTGCGTCCCCCATCCGTCCCTGGCGATTGAGCGCGCCCCCATTGCCCCCATGCGGGTGATTCCGTGGAACTGATTCCATGAAACCAAGCCGCGGATCCCCGGAGGAACCCTGTACAGCATGTCATCGTCACCGCACCTCATCGTGTTACACTGTGCACATTCCGTTACCATTATCACGCTGTGTATACATTGCGAGCGGAATCGATAGGTGGCCTTAGGCTCACGAGTCGTGGACCCGGTGCAGGATCTGCTCGCCGCTGACCGGGCACACGTGTGGCACCCCTACGGGCCGATGCCAGGCCGGACCGATCCGCTCGTGGTGCACTCCGCCGCTGGAGTCCGGCTGCGGCTGGCCGACGGAACGCAACTGGTGGATGGGATGTCGTCGTGGTGGGCGGCGATCCACGGCTACGCCCACCCGGTGCTCGACGCCGCAGTGCATGACCAGCTCAAGCGGATGAGCCACGTGATGTTCGGGGGCCTGACTCACGAGCCGGCGATCCGGCTGGCCCGACGCCTGGTAGAGATCACTCCCGAGCCGCTGCAGCACGTGTTCCTCGCCGACTCCGGTTCGGTGTCGGTGGAGGTCGCGATCAAGATGTGCCTCCAGTACTGGCGCTCGCTGGGCCGGCCCGGCAAGCGCCGGCTGCTCACCTGGCGGGGCGGCTACCACGGCGACACCTTCGGCGCGATGAGTGTGTGCGATCCCGACGGCGGGATGCACTCGCTGTGGTCCGACGTGCTGGCCCGGCAGCTGTTCGTGCCGCCACCGCCGGTCGCGCTGGACCCGGGGTATGTGCAACTGCTGGCCGACACCGTGGCCCGCCATGCCGACGAGCTAGCCGCGGTGATCATTGAACCGGTCGTGCAGGGCGCGGGCGGGATGCGGTTCCACGACCCACGCTACCTGCACGTGCTGCGGGAGATCACCCTGGCCCACGACGTGCTGCTGGTCTTCGACGAGATCGCCACCGGATTCGGCCGTACCGGGGCGCTGTTCGCCGCCGATCACGCCGGGATCAGCCCCGACGTGATGTGCGTGGGCAAGGCGCTGACCGGCGGCTACCTCACCATGGCCGCCGCGTTGTGCACCTCGCGGGTCGCCGCGGGGATCTCCGGCGGCGAGGTCCCGGTGCTCGCCCACGGGCCGACCTTCATGGCCAACCCGCTGGCCGCCGCGGTGGCCTCGGCGTCGATCGATCTGCTGCTCGGTCAGGACTGGCAGGCCCAGGTCCGGCGGCTCGAGGCGGGACTGCGCGCGGGACTTGCGCCGGCCGCCGAGCTGCCAGGAGTCGCTGACGTCCGGGTGCTGGGCGCAATCGGAGTGGTACAGCTGGACCATGATGTCGACCTTCCCGCCGCGACCGCCGCTGCGGTGACGCACGGTGTGTGGCTGCGCCCGTTCCGTGATCTGGTCTACACCATGCCGCCCTACGTGACGAGCGACGACGACCTAGCCCAGGTCACCCGCGGAGTGCTCGCCGCGGCCGCCGCCGGCTGAGGCTGGTGGACGATCTGCCGGAACCACGCCAGCCAGCAGGCGATCCAGGCCGGCTTTGATGTGGTCGGTGCTGAACTGGAGCTCATGACGTTGGTGCAGGAAGAGCCCGGCGCTGAGCACTGCCAGCAGCGCATCAGCGAGGTAGGTCGCTTCGGTACCCAAGCCGGCCATCGTCAGCAGCGCGGCAAGGTGGGTGCGATGTGTCCGGTACGCGCCATGGCCGTAGCGCGCCGCCGGTGACTTGGCCTCGGCGAACGCCAGCAGCTTGGCATGGGTGTCGAGCAGGTCGACGTAGGCATGCACAAAGGCTTGAACCCGTGCTGCCGGCGATGCGCCCGGTCCCAGCGGCGGCGGACCGGACAGGAACGCGGCCTGGAACTGCCGCTCGTCGTCGTCGAGGAGGGCGTAGGCGAGGCCGGCCCGATCTCCGAAGCGCCGGTAAACGGTGCCCACGCCCACGCCTGCCTCGGCGGCGACCCGATCCATGCACAGCCCGTTGACCCCGCAGTCGCTCATGATCGTCCGAGCGGCGGCGAGGACGTCGCGCCGGTTGCGCGCGGCGTCGGACCTTTCTGCTGGGGGCTGATCCGCGAGCGGCAGCGTCATCCGGTCCGGTTGCGCCCGGGGCCTCGGAGCCATCACCGCCGCACCTCCTGCTGCTGCCCTGAACAACCACCGGAATCGGAGAAATCTCCGTTTAGCCGTTGCATGTGGAGAGTTCTCCGGTTAGTGTCCGTCGATACGGAGAAGTTTCCGCTTCAAGCATAGCTGAGGAAGGTACCCAGATGTCAGTCGTCACGCAGCCACTGACCGGCACGTTCGTCGCCGATCCGGTGCACTCGTCGTTCCAGTTCGCCGTCAAGCACATGAAGATCGCCACCTACCGTGCGTCGTTCGACAACGTCCAAGCCCGTGTTGTGGCCGACGAGCAGGGCATCCGGCTCGACGTCACCGCTCCCGTCGACTCGATCTCGATCAAGTACCCGCCGGAGTTCCGGGAGCATGTGGTCAACGGTGCCGACTTCTTCGATGCCGGCAACCACCCGACGATCACCTTCTCCGCCGGGGACGTCCGGCTGGAGAACGACAATACCGTCACCGTCCGTGGCGAACTCACGATCAAGGGCATTGCCAGGCCTGTCGTTGCCACCGGGACATACCAGCCGTTGACCGAAGACCCCTTCGGCTCGATGCGCACTGCCGTCGAGCTCACCGCGACCGTCGATCGCCGTGACTGGGACATGGGCTGGCAGGCCCCGCTGCCCGGCGGTGGAGACGCGCTCGGCTACCAGGTGGAGCTGAGTGTGCACGCTGAGCTCATCAAGGAGAGGTAACGACGATGTTCGTCCTAGGACTGTGCGGGAGCCTGCGTCGAGGGTCCTACAACCGCCGGCTGCTCGGCGCAGCCACCGTCGAACTGCCACCCGATGCGACCCTTGAGGTATTCGACGGCCTCGGCGACATTCCGCCCTACAACGAGGACATAGCGGCACCTGCCGTGGTACTGGCTCTGCGGATCGCTGTCACCGCGGCCGATGCGATCCTGATCGCTACTCCCGAGTACAACGGCTCGGTGCCAGGGCACCTGAAGAATGCCCTGGACTGGGCGTCGCGGCCGTTCCCGGCCAACTCCCTGCGGGACAAGCCGGTGGCCGTGATGGGTGCCTCCACCGGCCTGTTCGGCGCGGTCTGGGCCCAGGCTGAGCTACGCAAGGTGCTGCGGACGATCGGCGCCCGCGTCCTCGAGGCGGAGCTGCCCGTCGGGCAAGCCCACGAGGCCTTCACCGCGGATGGCGGCTTGGCCGACGCCGACCTGCGCCTGTCTCTCGCCAACCTTGTTGCGCAGTTGCTTCGCGAGACGCGTGGTCGCGTCGAGCAGACGGTGTGATGGGCACGACGCCGAGAAGGATCAACACCTCGAAGGAGTGAACAGGGAGTAGCTCAGGCTTGCCTTACCCGGATTTCAACCCGTGTCTCGCACGATGAGTGGTGACGGGGAGGAATCAGGTTGTGACGGTCGATGACGTCCGCCTCTCTGGAGGGGTTCGGCCTTGTGGCGGTATCGCAGCGCGGCGATGCACCGCGCCGCTGCCGGACCGCTGTTGACCGCTCGTACAACCGCAGATCCGGAGGCCGTTGCATGCGACCCCCACCCACCGTCGCTGTCCCGCTGCACGCCCCCCACCGCGCGTGGAGCGCGCTGCGTCACGACCTACCCGCTTCCCTGGTGCTGTTGCTGATCGCCATACCGCTGTCGCTGGGGATCGCGCTCGCCTCGGGCGCACCGGTGATGGCCGGGCTCATCGCAGCGGCCGTCGGCGGGATCGTGGCCGGATTGCTGGGCGGTTCGCGGCTGCAGGTCAGTGGGCCCGCGGCTGGGCTCACCGTGATCGTGGCCGACCTCATCGCGAAGTACGGCTGGGGCGCCATGTGCGCGATCACCGCGGCCGCCGGGGTGCTCCAGGTGATCTTCGGAGTCAGCCGGGTGGCGCGGGCCGCCCTGGCGATCTCGCCAGCGGTGGTGCACGCGATGCTTGCCGGTATCGGGATCACCATTACCCTGGGTCAGCTGCACGTGCTGCTCGGCGGTGCGGCGGAAACCGACGCGATCACGAACATCGCCGAACTGCCCGGCCAGATCATGGAGATCCACTATCCCGCGGCCCTGGTTGGCCTCGCTGTGATCGCGGTGGTCTTGCTCTGGCCGCGGGTGCCCGGCCCCCTGCTGCACATCCCGGCGCCGCTGGTGGCTGTGGTGGGTATGACGGCGCTCGCCTCGGTCCTTGCGCTCCAGGTCGAGCGGGTGGCGCTGCCCGGCTCGTTGCTCGACTCGGTGCGCCTGCCCGAGCTGCCCGGCGGCAGCTGGGGTGGAGTGCTTACCGCAGTGCTCACCGTGGCGCTGATCGCCAGCGTGGAGAGTCTGTTGTCGGCGGTGGCGGTGGACAAACTGACCACGGGCGGGCCGACCAACTTCGATCGGGAGCTCGTCGGGCAGGGCACCGCGAACACCCTGTCCGGGCTGCTCGGCGGCCTGCCGGTGACCGGCGTGATCGTCCGCAGTTCCGCGAATGTCGCGGCCGGCGCGCGGACCAAGGCATCGGCGGTGGTGCACGGTGTCTGGGTGATCGTGTTCGCGGTCCTGTTCGTCGGGTTGATCGAGCTCATCCCGCTGGCCGTGCTCGCCGGACTGCTGGTCGTCATCGGCCTGCGGCTGGTCAAGCTCGCCCACCTGCGCACCGCTCACCGTCAGGGTGAACTGACGATCTACCTGATCACCGTGACCGCTGTGGTGTTGCTGAACCTGCTGGAGGGCGTGCTCATCGGGCTGGGGCTCTCGCTGCTAATGGTGTTGCGCCGGGTCGTCCGGTCGCGGGTGCACGCGCAGCGGGTGTCGCCGGGATCAGCTGACGCGCCGGCCTGCTGGCAAGTGGTGGTCGAGGGCACCCTGAGCTTCTTGTCCGTCCCGCGGCTGTCCCGGGTGCTGGCGCAGGTGCCGCGGGGCAGCCATGTCGTTGTAGAGATGCTCGTCGACTACGTGGACCATGCCGTCTACGAGCACCTCGCCGGGTGGCAAGAGCAGCATGAGGCGTCGGGTGGCACCGTCGTCGTCGACGAGGTCGGTGGGTGTCGCAGCTGCGCAGGAGTGGCTCGCAGAGGCTGATCAACTCTCGATGGTCACTGTGGTCCGCCAGCTCGAGGTGCTCGTTGAGCACCCTGCGGTGCGCGACAGTAGGGCGGAGGAGGGGCAGCAGCCGTCTACCGGCGGGTCGTAGGCTCGCTGCTCGTGACGGCGCTTCCTGAGGTGACTGGCTTTCCTGACCCGACCAGGTTCTTGGACTGGTTGGGCGACGCTGCGGCGGTCCGCCGGATCGCAGGGCTGCAGCGGATCCTGCGCCCGCGTCCGGTGTTCGAGCCGGTGGTCGACCTGGCCTCCAACGACTACCTGGCTCTGGCCAGAGATCCCCGGGTGGTGCAGGGCGCGGTGCAGGCGGCCCGCGTCTGGGGCGCGGGCTCGACGGGGTCCCGACTGGTCACCGGCTCCACCGAGTTACACGCCCAGTTGGAGGAGGAGCTCGCCGCATTCTGTGGCGCACCGGCGGCCCTTGTGTTCTCCTCGGGCTACACCGCCAACCTCGGCGCGGTGACCGCACTGTCCGGCTCAGACGCCCTGGTGGTGTCCGACGCCGCCAGCCACGCCTCACTGGTGGACGCCTGCCGGCTGTCTCGGGCACGCATCGTCGTCACCCCGCACGGTGATGTCTCTGCGGTGGAGGATGCGTTGGCGGCCCGCTCCGAGCGGCGTGCGCTGGTCATCACCGATTCGGTGGTCAGTGTCAGCGGTGAGCTCGCGCCGCTGGAGCGGTTGCACGCGGTGTGCCGGCGGCACGGCGCGGTTCTGCTGGCCGATGAGGCCCACGGCCTAGGGGTGCGGGGTCCAGGAGGCCGGGGGTTGCTCGCCGAACATGGCCTGGCCGGCGAGCCCGATGTGGTGGCAACGGTCTCCCTGTCGAAGGCGCTGGGCAGCCAGGGTGGTGCAGTGCTGGGGTCTCGTGAGGTGGTCGACCAACTCGTCAACGCTGCCCGCAGCTTCATCTTCGACACCGGACTGGCGCCGCCGGCCGCCGGGGGAGCGCTGGCCGCGCTGCGAGTGCTGCGCGCCGAGCCGGCCCTGCCCGGCCGGGTGCGTGCCGCCGCCGCGGCCATCGCCACTGCTGCTGAGGTACCCCCGCCGCCCTCCGCGATGGTCTCGATCATCATTGGCGCACCGCAACCGGCCGTGGAGAAGGCCGCGGAGTGCCTTCGCCACGGTGTGCGAGTGGGCTGCCTACGTCCACCATCGGTGCCCGCCGGGACCAGCAGGCTGCGGCTGACCGCGCACGCCGCGCTGACCGGAGCGGACCTGGAGCAGGTGGCGCACGCCCTCGCGGCGGTACTGGGCAGCGCGCTCAGATGACTGTGCTGGTGGTGACCGGGACGGGCACCGGGGTCGGCAAGACCGTGGTGATGTCGGCTATCGCAGCGCTCGTCGCCGGCGCCGGCCGCCGGGTGGCGGTCCTCAAGATCGCGCAAACCGGCGTCGACGCGGAGCAGCCCGGCGACATCGACGAGGTGCGACGGCTGGCGGGGCCCACGGTCACCTGCCGGGAGCTGGCCCGGTACCCGGACCCGCTGGCACCGGCGACAGCGGCCCGCCGCGCTGGCCTGCCCCCGGTGACGCCGGCAAGCGCCACCGCGGCGGCCGGCGAACTCGCCACAGATCACGACCTGGTGCTGATCGAGGGTGCTGGGGGATTGCTGGTACCCCTGGATGACCGGGGCGGCACTCTCGGCGACGTCGCCGCGGCCCTGGCCGCTCCCGTGCTGGTGGTGGCCGCTGCCGGGCTGGGCACCCTCAACCACAGCGCACTCACCGCCGAAGCGCTGCGCGTCCGCAGCTTGGACTGTGTCGGGTTCGTGATCGGTGCCTGGCCCGCCGAGCCGGACCTCGCCGCCCAGTGCAACCTCACTGACCTGCCCGCGGTGACGGGTCTCCCGCTGATCGGCGCGCTGCGAGACGGCGCCGGCACCCTCACCTCAGCGGAGTTTCTGCCAGTAGCCCGCCATGACCTCGAAGCTGGGTTGCAATCGCTGGGGTACCTGGACCGTGCAAACGGTTCCGCCAGGTGGCCAGCGGCGCTTCGCGACCAGCACAACCTGCCATTCGGTGCGGCGAGCCCCGTCTAGCGAGGTAGGACCGGCGTCCGTTAGTAGCTGCTGGGTGTCCCCAGAGGCAACGGTCGATCGTGATGTACGGGTTCTCCGCAGCCGTGGTGTTGCCGAGTTCGACAAGGCGGCTGTTGATGGCCGGACGCGCAGCCCTGTGGTCGAACTCGGCGACACCACGGTGACCGGGCCAGATAGCGGCGGGCGGTGCACGCGGTAGCCACCCAAGGCTCGGCGAGGGCCACTTCATTGATCGTACTTGGGTCTTGGCTGACCCCGCAGCGCCCGCAGATCGGGTACGGACCTGGTCGAGATAGCTGCAACGTGGTTTGACTCAGTCGAGGTAGTCGCGCAGGACCTGGGAGCGGGAGGGGTGGCGCAGCTTGGACATGGTCTTGGATTCGATCTGCCGGATGCGCTCCCGGGTCACCCCGTAGACCTGGCCGATCTCATCGAGGGTGCGCGGTTGACCGTCGGTGAGGCCGAAGCGCAGTCGCACCACGCCGGCCTCCCGCTCGGACAGCGTCGCCAGCACGGACTGCAACTGGTCCTGGAGCAGGGTGAAGGAGACCGCGTCCACGGCGACCACCGCCTCGGAGTCCTCGATGAAGTCACCGAGCTGCGAGTCGCCCTCGTCGCCGATGGTCTGGTCCAGTGAGATGGGTTCCCGGGCGTACTGCTGGATCTCCAGCACCTTCTCCGGGGTGATGTCCATCTCCTTGGCGAGCTCCTCGGGGGTGGGCTCACGACCCAGGTCCTGGAGCAGTTCGCGCTGGATACGACCCAGTTTGTTGATCACCTCGACCATGTGCACCGGGATCCGGATGGTGCGGGCCTGGTCTGCCATCGCCCGGGTGATCGCCTGCCGGATCCACCAGGTGGCGTAGGTGGAGAACTTGTAGCCCTTGGTGTAGTCGAACTTCTCCACGGCGCGGATCAGGCCAAGATTGCCTTCCTGGATGAGGTCCAGGAAGGCCATGCCACGCCCGGTGTAGCGCTTGGCCAGCGACACGACCAGCCGAAGGTTGGCTTCCAGCAGGTGATTCTTGGCTCGCTCTCCATCGCGGACGATCCAGCGCAGATCCCGGCGTAGCTGCGGGGAGAACTTGTCAGCCGCGTCCTCGGTCCGGCGGACCCGCTCGGCTGCATAGAGACCGGCCTCGATGCGTTTGGCGAGCTCCACTTCCTCCTCGGCGTTGAGCAGGGCCACCTTGCCGATCTGCTTGAGATAGGCCCGTACCGAGTCCGCTGACGCGGTGAGTTCGGCGTCCTTGCGCGCTTGGCGCAGCGCTTCGGATTCCTCTTCGTCCCAGACGAAGTCCTCCGCACCGGGGCCGCTGGGCGTCTCCGCCTCCTCGGGCTCCACAGTGATCTCCTCGACCTCCACGTCGGCGAGGTCCTCGACACCGGGGCCGCTCTCGATGTCTGGAGCGCCATCGGCCTCGGGATCGATCCCGGGGCCGGTCCCGGGATCGTCCGTGGGTTTGCCTGGGGCGGTCTTGGTGGCCGCCTTGGCGGCGGCGTTGCTGGGGGCTTTCGCCCGTGATCTCGCGGCGCCACTGCGGGCGCTCTTGGTGCGGGTCGCGGTAGCGCCATCTTTGGCGGCGGAACCGGAAGCGACGGCGCTCAACTCGGCCTCACTGATAACACCGTTACGGGAGGAAGACTTCTTCTCGGTCCCAGAATTCGAAGCAGCGGTACTCGAAGGAGCGGTACTCGAGGCTGCGGCGCGACGGGATGCGGGTTCTGCGGCTGCCACGGACGGCCTTTCGGAACAGTCGGTGTTCGGGCGCGGTGCGGAAATCGGGTCCCCGTCGGCGAGCCCGCCGCTGGAGCCAGTGCCGACAATCACGGCGATGCGATCCAGCGTGCTCGGGGACGGTGCCACGTTCCAGTGTACGTCTCTGCCTATTGTAACGATGCCGATCGCGAGTGGGGGCGCAGCATCGCCCCGTTTACCGCACGCGTCCCTCCGCGGCCGCCGCGGCGGCACCGACGATGCCGGCGTCATTGCGCAAGGCCGCCGCTACCAGGGGAGTCCGGCACTCCACCAGGGGCAGCCACTTATCGGCCTTCTTGCTGACGCCGCCGCCTGCAATGATCAGGTCCGGCCAGATCAGATTCTCCAGAACCTGCAGGTAGCGCGACACCCGGGTGGCCCAATCCGCCCAGGACAGCGCCTCGTCGTCCCGCGCCGCGGCGGCTGCCCGGATCTCGGCGTCGGCGCCGTCGATCTGCAGGTGGCCCAGCTCGGTGTTGGGCACCAGTTCCCCGTCGACGAACAGCGCGCTGCCGATACCGGTCCCGAATGTGAGCAGCAGGACCACCCCGTCCTGGTCACGGCCAGCTCCAAAGCGCATCTCGGCCAGCCCGGCTGCGTCGGCGTCGTTGAGCACGGCGACCGGTACCCGGCAGTACTCGGTGAACAGACCGTTCGCGTCGAGGCCCTTCCACGCGGGATCCAGATGGGCCGCGGTGAATGCGATGCCACGTTTGAGAACACTCGGGAGAGTGACGCCCATCGGGCCGTGCCAGCCGAATTCGCCGGTGATGGTGGCGACTACCTCCGCCACTGCGGCCGGTGTAGGGGGCTGTGGTGTGAGAATGCGGACTCGCTCGTCGGCAAGTGACCCGGTGCGCAGATCCACCGTGCAGCCTTTGATGCCGGACCCGCCGACGTCCACCCCGAATCCGGATGTCCTGGCCATCGGCGTCCTCTCTACTCCACTCAAGACCGGCTGCCCGCACGGGCCGCCGACCGGATCCGACCCTAGCCCGGATCGGGTCGCCGGGTTGTGGTCGGATGGCTCGGTGACCGACGTCGAGCAGTTGCGGGCCACAGCGGTGGCGGTGGTCCAGCAGGTTGGCGACTTGGTCGTCCGGATGCGGGCCGGAGGCGCCGCGCAGGTGGGGACCAAGACCAGCGCCACCGACGTGGTCACTGCCGCGGACACCGCGGCCGAACGGTTGGCCCGGCAGCTGCTTGCGCAATGGCGGCCGGGCGAGCCGGTGTTGGGTGAGGAAGAGGGTGGCGAGGGTTCGTCGGCGGGCGGTTTGTGCTGGGTGGTCGACCCCATCGACGGCACGGTGAACTATCTCTACGGCCTCCCGTGGTACGCCGTGTCCGTGGCGGTCCAGCGGGACGGTGAGTCCCTGGCCGCGGCGGTGGGGCAGCCCGCAGCGGGCCGGTTGTGGAGCGCGGCACGAGGGTGCGGGGCCCAGTGCGACGGCGTCGCCCTCCGGGTCAGCGGGGCCACCCAGTTGGAGCTTTCGTTGATCGGCACCGGCTTTTCCTACCGGCCGCAGCGGCGGGCCCGGCAGGCGGCGATGGTGGCCGGGATGCTGCCCAGGATCCGGGACCTGCGCCGTGCCGGGTCGGCTGCCCTGGATCTGTGCTCGGTCGCGTCTGGCTGGCTGGATGGTTTCGCCGAGCACGGACTGCACCGCTGGGACTGGGCGGCAGGTGCGCTGATCGCGGCGGAAGCCGGTGCGGTCCTGCGGCTACCTGAGGGCGGATCGGACCTGTTGCTCGCGGCCGCGCCGGGAGTCTTTGACGCACTCGCGCAACTGGCGGCGCAATGTGGCGCTGATGGGGTGTGACGGCCGGGGTTTCAGCACTTCACTTGGCGGGCCAGCGCAAGCAACTCTGGATTCACCACAGGTACCGCCGGTGCCGGAATCGCCTCGGACCCTGCCTGGGGGTCCGACTGTGCTGCCAAGCCGCCTCGGGAGTGACCCGGCCGCCCCAGTCCGGCCAGCTCGAGGAGGGCGCCGCGGGCTGCGTTGTTGGGCCGCAGCGCGATGAATTTGGTGCCCAGGGCCAAGTCGACCCCCGCATCCGGACGGATGTCGCGGACGAGTTCGGCGCATGGCACCGCCAAGCTCAATGTGCGGGCCGCCGCCGCACCAGCATTGCCGAAGCGGATCTCCCCGAAGCAACGCAGGTCGAAGTCAGGGTAGGAGGGGTCATTGGCCGGCTTGGTGGTGGGCGCGAATCCCAGTTGGGCCAGCGTGCCGTCGACGATGGTCGCCTCGCCGCGCACGCCATTGGCGTTGAGCACCTGCACCCGCGCGAGTTGAGGTGGTGCGGGCGTTACTCCATCCAGGCCATTATTCGGAAGCCGTTGACTGGAGTCGGCCGCAGCGGAGACCGGGTCAGCGCTCCGACAGCCACTTTCGGTCTGATGCAGCACGCTGAACCACACCAGCCCAGCCGCGGTACTGAGGATGACCGCCAGTAGCAGCGCACGTAGCGGCCGGCGGGTGCGGTAGCCCTCCACCCGCACTCTGCTTGCCGCCGGCTGAGCCGGCAATCTGCTTTTAGCCGAGCGCACCACTGCCACGGCCCCGCCCTTCCTGGCCCTCACCTGGCCAGCCCCTTGTTGGAGCGTAGGTGCGAGCCGGTAGCAGCGCAGCCGGCGAGAGCGTATTTTCGGGCAGGTTCCCCCACTTGGCTGCCGGTGCAGACCCGGCACGGGCGAGACACACCGCGGGAAATACGTTGCCTGCAGTGATCGGGGGGCTATTGTCGCCGCTCTGGCGCCGCCAGGGGGCTCAGGGACGGTGCGCCGGGACCTACCGGCAGCGTGGAAGTGTGACGGACGTCTCGGGCACAAATCGCGGTGCCTATGCGTTTGTGCTGCGGCACGACCCGTACGACTCAGGGGTGGGAATCATGGCGACCGACTACGACGCTCCACGGCGGAGCGAGGCGGATGAACTTGTCGAGGACTCGCTGGACGAGCTCAAAGCGAGACGGAACGAGGCTCAGTCGGGTGCAGTCGACGTCGACGAGTCGGAGTCCGCGGAGAACTTCGAGCTGCCTGGCGCCGATCTGTCCGGCGAGGAACTGATCGTTCGGGTGCTGCCCAAGCAGGCAGACGAGTTCACCTGTTCGAGCTGTTTCCTCGTCCATCACCGCAGCAGGCTGGCCGAACAACGCAATGGACGGATGGTGTGCCGGGACTGCGCTGCTTGATGTTGCAGGCTGCTTGATCTTGTGGGGCTACCTGATGGCACCGGGACGGCTTGCCGTCCCGGGCTGTTCACTTGCTAGTCACTTGCTAGCGCAGCGAGGTCCGGATCCGTCGTGAGGTAGTCCGTCGGAGAAGTTCCGCAGAAGCTCGGCGAGTTTCTCTGCGCGACGGACGCTGAAGATCCAATAAGGGGTCGGATCCGCTGGATCGGTGATGGCGACTCGCAACACGGGTCCGACCCAGCCGGTGTGGAGCATGAATGCCGCTGGGTCCAGGTCCGGACCC
>JBOHFK010000151.1:0-13232 GCA_050699635.1 Pseudonocardiaceae bacterium
CGGCGGCGTATCCCCGGTCACCAGCGGGCGCACCGGCTGGCCGACCGGCACCAGCGGCACGCCGACACGGGCCAGCAGCTCCGCGAAGTCCGGCGGCGCACACACCCGCACCTCCGCGCCGAGTGCCCGCAACCGCGCCGCGAGTGCCACCAGCGGTTCGACGTCCCCCCGCGATCCATACGTCGACAACAACACACGCATTCCGCGACTCCCATTTCCGCAGGTTCTGGCCTCGGCTGGCGATTCTGCGGCACGACCCGGGTCTTGCCGCAAGCCCCCCGGTGCGCTATATGTTGAAAGTGGAAGGAGTGGGTACTCTCCTTTCCGGCGTCGCGGGCCGCCCGCCTTGATCCGTGACCTCGCGGCCGCACACCACCACACCGGTTCAGCAGTCCTCAGCTGGCGGGGTGGGCGAGCCGCCGGCCCGTGGGACGCTGGTGTCGTCGGTCGGTGTGTATCCGCATGCTGCGGATCGCAGTCCGTCTCTGGCTTCGGCCCCATACGTAGATGTCCCGTTCCGCGGCTCGGGCGATGTGGTCGGCTGACCGCTCTGGCATCGTGATCCTTTGGCCGAGTGTTAGCATGTGAACGCAGGGTTTCGATGATTTGATGCCTCTCTGATCATCCTGTGCTATCATCACTAGCCAACTTGTGATGGCGGGAGAGAGTCTTGTCACGCACCACGATCACGCTCAACGACGAGCTGCTGAAGGACGCTCGGCGATTGCTCGGGACCAGCGGCATCAGCGAAACGGTCAACGCCGCGCTCGCGGTGGCGATCCGGCAAGCCCGACTGGCTGCGTTCGACATCCGCAAGTTCGAGATCACCGACGACGACATCGCGACGGCGCGCGCCGATCGGTCCGATCCTCGGTGACCGAGGACACGGAGGTACCCGCGCCGCGGGCCACCCCGCGGATCGCCGCGCCAGGTCCGCTGGTCGAGCCGCATCTTGCGGATACGTCGGTGTGGAGCAAGGTGCGGACCCAGCCCGCGCTCGCCGACTGGTTCAATGCCGAGGTCCGAGCTGGCCGGATCGTCACGTGCGGGGTCGTGGTTCTGGAGTTGCTCCGCAGTGCCCGCAACACGGCCTCGTTCCGGGCCCAGTCCGAGATGCTCGAGGCGCTCGACTGCTGTCCGGATGGCGCACAACAGGTCACCCGGGCCCGCGAGGTCCAGGCACGTCTGGCCGAACGTGGCCGGCATCGCGGGATCCCGCCGGCTGACCTGCTGATCACCGCGTCCGCCGAGGCGGGCAGCGTCCCCGTCCTGCATTACGATCATGACTACGACCTGATTGCCGAGGTGTCCGGTCAGGTCGTGCGCTGGATCCTACCGGCCGGGTCGGTACCTTAACTGCGATGCGGTATAGGCGAGGTCCCGCCAGTGGCTCGGCGATTCTCAAGCAGGCTCGACTGGCGGCCGGGTTGACCCAAAGCTAGTTGGCGTGGTTGGCGCAGACGAGCCAGTCCCCCGTAGCGGCCTATGAGGCCGGTACGCGTGAGCCGAGCCTGCCGGTTCTCGATCGGATGGTCCGGGCGTCGGGGCATGTGCTCGGCGTGACGCTGGAACCCGATCCACGACTGTTCCGCCTCGTTGATCTGGCCACCCATATCCGGGCCGCCGCCGAGATGTCACGCCGGATGCGGTTGGTGTTTGAGTTCCTGCGCGGTGCGGGCGGGGACGGTCACCCGCTGTTTCTGCTGGTTGCCGCTGAGCCGGAGCCGACGGATGGCCGGCGATTCGACGCGTTGCTCGGGCCGTCACCGAGGATCTGTGTGTCGACGCCGGTATCACGCCGCCTCGCTGGGCCGGCGGCGACGATCGGTTCCTCGACGGCTTCTGGTGGGTCGACCAACCACCCTCGGCCCGCGCCCGCGCGCTGGTGCACGCACCCGCGTCCTACCGCCGTCGCGAGGTCACGCTGGATCGGCACGATCTTGCCACGTCACTGGTGATCGTCGAAAGTGAGGCGTGGCCGTACATTTTTGCACAGTAACGGCTCACTTTCGACGATCAAGCTCCAGTACGATCCACTGTCCGGCCGCGGAGGATCGCCATCATTCTGACGCCTGGATGGGGGCTGCCCGTCTCACCGCGGACAACCCCCATCGAGAGAGAGGACCGTTACCCGTCCCCGCCGTCCAGCATGGGCAGGCCGTTATGGCTGCCCGGGCACGCCATGCTCGTCGCCCTCACCAGCGTCCGAACACTGATACCTGACTGATATTATTGCAAATATATTGCGATAACAAGCCCCCGCAGTGGTCATTAGTGACTGTTTTCACATGACCGTTGCTGCCCGAGCATGGCGTGCGCTTCGGCAGCGTTCAGCGCCAGGCCGGCGACGTCAGCCCTGCTTGGTGAGCTGGTCTGCCCGCTGGTGTGACACGCCGAGCAGCTTGCCGACGTCTCGCAGCGGGCTCCCGATCCCCTGAGCTCGGCGGCTGCGGCGCGCACCTCGGCCGCCGCGTCGGACTGAGCCTTAGCCGCTTCGGCTCGCAAGTGTTCGGCTCGGCGCAGGTGCTCGGCTGCGGCGCCCGGCATGGTGATGTCGACCATGAGCTCGAACGAGTCGGGTTCAACCCCTTCCATGATCACGATCAGGTCCCGGGCCATGACGTCGATCTCCCGGAGGGCCTGGGTGTGGCGGTCGATCTCGCGGCCCTGCGTCCTGCTGACGACTCCGCACTGGGTTGCTGCCCATCCGTAGCCCTCCCGAACTCGACAGTAGGGTTGTTTGATCAAGGCGCTGACAGCCCTGCTGTCGAGTTCGGGAGCTCCAGGGCGATCGATCGACCGGTGGCAGGCCACCTGTTGGAGTGCTGTTGTGTCGCGCGGCCCGGGCAGTAGCTGCTCGGTGTTCACCTCCGTTCTTGACCGTGCAGGGCGGGGGGCTTTCGGGCCCAGACGGCGTAGTTCTCGCTGCCATCGGGGTCGGCCTCACCGACTGCGGCGGTGACGATCCGCTCGATGTGGTCCAGCCGTGTCGCGCGTATGTCGACGAAGCCGGCCTCGGCGACCAGGTGAACGACCTTGTCCGCGTTGTTGCGTTCCAGCAGCGGGAGGCTGCGGCGAACCGAGGGTGAGTACTGGGCGATCCAGATGTCGTACCAGGTCCGGTCGCTGAATGCCGCCGGGTCCCATCCGCGCGGGAACCAGATCCCGTCAAAGACGATCAACACCCCGCCGGGTCGGATCAATCGTGCTGCGGCCGCCAGCAGAGCAGCGGGGTCGTCGAGGGTCCAGAACAGGTAGCGGCTGGTGATCGCGTCGACGCTGGCCGGCTCGCCCGGTGGTGCTTGCGCGTCGCCTTTCTCGAAGGTGATGTCCAGGCCCCGGGCGGTTGCTTTGCGGCGGGCCAGGTCAAGCATGTTGTCGGCCAGGTCGACGCCACGGACCCGGTGGCCGAGCTCGGCGAGCAGCAGGCTGAGGAAACCGGTCCCCGAGCCGAGGTCCAAGACCTCCGCGGGGGCGGCCGGGACCCGCTGTTCGAGCTCGCTGCGCCAGGCGGCCTCATATGCCGCGCGGTCGAAACCCGGACGCAGCGGCGAGTCGTAGCCGTCGACGCATCCGGGATGGTTCCAGTACGTGATCACACTGTCCTGAGTGGAGTCCATGGTCGGTCCTTACGGGTCAGGTGGGATGCTCATCGCACGGCGAGCAGGACTCGGTCGTCGTGGATCTGCCAGATCGTGCCGACCTCGGCGAAGCCGGCCTCGCGCAGCGCGCACTCGTGGGTGGACAGCGAGGTGCAGCGGTCGTGGATGCGCGGGCCGTAGCGGGCCTCGGCGGCACGCCGACGTCGCTCCCTGGCGTCGAAATCGGCCCGGAGCTGCGGCACTTCGGCGGTCAGCGCCCACCAGCTGTCCCAGCCGGGGATGTGCGCCATGGCGCGCACTGCCTCGGAGCGCTGCGCCTCGGCGTGGTCGGCCAGCCGCTGGCAGGTGGCCTGGGTGGGGTCGAAGGGCAGGCTGTCCCCGTTGAGCAGCACGCCACCGGCCCGGAGCAGGCTCCCGACCTGGGAATAGAGCGTGAAGAGCTGGCCGGGTTGCAGCCAGTGCAACGCGGTGGTCGACACCACGACATCGACGCTCTCGACGCCGATCGCATCGGTCCAGTCGGGTGTGCGGAGGTCGGCGTCGAGCCAGCGGAGCCGGTCGCCGAACCCGGTCTGGGCGTGCCGACCGATGGACAGCAGCACCGGGTCGGCGTCGACACCGATGCAGCGGGCCTGCGGGTAACGCTCCAGGACGCGCTGGGACAGCGATCCCGGTCCGCAGCCGAGGTCCAGCGCGGTGAACTTCCCGCCGACCAGCGCGCCGATCGCGTCGAGCATCGCGGCGAACCGCGCTTCACGTTGGTGCAGGCAGCCCTCTTGTTGGACGTCCCAGGAGGCCAGCAGCTCTGCCCAGGGTGTGGCGGTGGTCATCAGGTGGCCCCTTTCCTCGTCATCGGATGGGCTGGTGCGCGTCCGGCGCCGGTGTGAGGGAGAAGAAGGTGCGGGCGCTGGACAGCTCACGGGCGGCGGCATGGTGGGGTGGGTCGCCGGGACGATCCGTGGTGAGCACCTCGACCACCCGCGCGTCGTGCATCACCAGGACCCGGTCGACCAGCCGCTCGACGACACCGAGATCGTGGGAGATCAGGACCATCGCCAGCCCGTCGTCGCGCAACGAGGCCAGCACCTCGACGATCTCCAGGCGCCGTATCGCGTCCAGTGCGCTGACCGGCTCGTCGAGCACCAGCAGCTCGGGGCGCCCGGCCAGGCTGCGGGCGATCACCGCCCGCTGCCGTTCCCCGCCGGAGAGCTGCCACGGCCGGCGGGTGGCGTGCTCGGGGGTCAGGCCGACGCGCTCCAGCAGGGCGTGGGTTCGCGCCGGGAGGTCTTCAGCCTTCGAGAGCGCCAGCGCTTCGGACACCGCCGCGCCGATGGTCTGGCGCCGGTCCAGTGCGGTGGTCGGATCCTGGAACACCAGTTGAACCCGGCCGTCCCTGGCCCGGACCGGGTGCCCGCCCAGCCGGACCGATCCACGCGCCCAGGGCTCGAGTCCGACCAGCGCCCTGGCCAGGCTGGACTTCCCGCAACCCGAGTTACCGACGACGCCGACCGCCTCGCCGGCCCGCAGGTCGAAGTCGACGCCGTCCACCGCGAGCACACTGCCGCGACGACCCCGCCGCGGGTACTCCACCCGCAGCTCCCGGACCTCCAGCAGTGCCGTCCCCCTCTCCCGACATGGAGACATATCGGGGTCGACTGGCCGGCTGGAAGCCCGATATGTCTCCATGTCGGTCCCGTCCCCGCCCGGCGCGGGGGCGCCTGACCCGGTTGGTATGCGCGGGCGGCCGGCTGCGGCCAGGAGGCGCACGGTGGTGGGGTGCTGGGCGCTGTGCAACAGGGTCGGGACATCGGCTTCCTCGACGATCCGGCCCCGGTCGAACACGGCGACCCGGGAGGCCAGCTGGGCGGCGACACCGAGCTCGTGGGTGACGATGACCAGGGTCAGGCCGAGTTGGGCCTGGAGTCCCCGCAATAGCTGGACCAGCTCGACGGCGGCGGTGACGTCCAGGGCGCTGGTGGGCTCATCGGCGATGAGCAGATCGGGGCCACCGGCCAGCGCGGCGGCCAGCAGCACCCGCTGGCGCATCCCACCGGACAGCTCGCCGGGTCGTTGCCGCCCGACCCGCTCCGGTTCGGCCAGGCCCACGGTGCCCAGCAGTTCCACCGCTCGCCGCCGCGCGGCCTTACGGTCGAGGCCCTGGTGGCGCCGCGCCACCGCCGCGACCTGGGCACCGACCCGGCGTAGCGGGTTCAGCGCGCTGCCGAGGTCCTGGGGGACGTAGGCGACGGTGGCGCCGCGGACCTCGCGCAGCCCGTGTTCCGGCAGGCCGACCAGCTCCCGGCCGCTTACCTGCACCGACCCGGTGACCGCGGCGGTCACCGTCGGGGGGAACAGCCGGAGCACGCCGAGCATGGCCATCGTCTTGCCCGAGCCGCTGGGCCCGACGATCGCCAGGGTCTGCCCGCGAGCCACCGAGAAGCTCACCGAGTCGACCACCCGAAGGGCTCCGCCCGGAGTCATCAGCTCCACGCTCAGGTCCCGGACATCCAGCACCGAACCGCTCCGGGTCTCATCAAGACCGGGCCTGGACGAACCAGGTACAACGCGCGGCCGCTTCCCAGGGCGTTCGAGGGTGCCGTGGGTGAACCAGCCCCCGGCCCGCTCGGCCAGCACGGTGCACGATGCCGCGACCAGGGTCAGCGCCACGGCAGGCGCCAGGAACAGCCAGGGCGCGGCGAGCAGGTAAGGCTGGGACTCGACCAGCATCGAGCCCCACTCCGGCGTCGGCGGCCGGGCTCCGAGACCGAGGAAGCTCAGCGTGGCCACGCTCAGGATCACCTCAGCCGTGCTCAACCCCAGCAGCACGGTCACCGGCCCCGACAACGCCGGCAGCACATGACGCAGCAGGATGTGCCACGGGCCGGCGCCCAGCAGCGTCAACGCCTGGTTGCTGGGATCGTCCCGGCGGACCCGGGTCTCGGTGCGGATCACCCGCACATACGGCGGCCAGGACGTCGCAGCCAGCGCGATGCCGACATCGAGTGAGCTGCCGCCGAGCAGCCCGGCCAGCACCAGCCCCAGCAGCAGGGCGGGAACCCCGGTGGCGACGTCGACCAGGCGCAACATCGCCCGGTCGACCAGTCCACCCCGCCACCCGGCGGTGATCCCGAGCAGCGATCCCAGGAGCAGCGACGTCGACAGCACGAGCACCACGGCGATGGCCGAGCCCCGGGCGCCGGTGATCAGCCGGCTGAGCTCGTCGCGGCCCAGGTGGTCGGTTCCTAGCAGGTGCGAGCTCGACGGCGCCGACCTCGCCGCCGTGAGGTCCACCGCGGTCGGGTCGGCCGGAGCCAGCCAGTCGCCGGTCAAGCCGGTGATCAGGAACAACGCGACGACCACGCCGGGCTCCAATCGCCAGCTCAGCGCCCATGCGCGCGCCGCGAGCCCGGTCACTAGGCGACCCTGGTTCGCGGGTCGAGCGCGGCGGCGAGCACCAGGCTGACGCCCCGGACGGCGACTGCCAGGGCTGCGAGCGCCAGCACCCCGGCCTGCAGGGGGTACCAGTCGCGGAAGCGGAGTGCGTCGATCAGGTAGGAGCCCAGGCCCGGCCAGCCGAACAGCTCCTCGACGACCAGTGTGCCGGTCACCACCAGCGCCAGCAGGTTGCCGCCGACCACCAGCGCGGTGACCGCCGCGTTGGGTAGCGCGCAGCGCAGCAGGCACGCCGCTGTCGAGAAGCCCTGCGCCCGGGTAGTCACGTAGTAGGGCTCGGCCATCACCTCCCGGAGCCGGTTGGACAGCACCCGGCCCAGCGCCGCGCCCGGGGCCAGACCCAGCACCACCGCGGGCAGTATCAGGGCGCGCCAGGACTGCGTGCCCTGCGTCGGGAGCCATCCCAGTTGCAGTGCCAACACGGCGACCAGCGCGAAGGCCAGGGCGAACGGCGGGACGGAGATGGCCACCAGGCTGGCGCCGCGCATGGTGGTGTCGAGTAGTGCCGATCGGGTGCTCGCCTCGATCAGTCCGATGCCCAGACCGACCGCGATCGTGACGAGCGAGCCGGCGCCGGCCAGGATCAGGGTGGGGCCCAGGCGGGTGCCGACCTCGTCGGCCACCTGCCGACCGGTCCGCACCGAGGTCCCGAGATCGCCCTGCGCGGCCCGGCGCAGCGTGGTGAGGTACTGCGCTATCGCGGGCTGGTCAAGTCCGAGGTGGTGGCGCTCGTCGGCCACTGCCTCCGGTGTCACCGTGCCGCCGCGAGCTTTGACCACGGCGGTGGCGGTGTCGCCGCGGGTCAGGCCCAGCAGGCCGAAGCTCAGCGCCGAGAGGGCCAGCAGCACGAGGACCAGCTGTCCCAGCCGCGACGCCACGGCCCGAGCGGTGCTCAGCTCGCGACTCCGACCGTGCGCAGCGGCAGGTCGTACTCGGTGGCGCCCAGGGTGAATCCCCGGACCGTGGACCGGATCGCCCACACCCTCGGTAGCTCGACCAACGACGCGACCGCCCAGTTGTCGTTCAGCGCTGTCCACACCTGGTTGTAAGCGGCGGCGCGGTCGGTGTCGGTGGTGCCGGCCAGCGCGGCGTCGATCAGCTTGTCGATCTCGGGTGAGCTGTACAGGTTGGCGCTCTCCTGGGTGCGGAAGTTGGAGTTGAGCATCGCGAACGGGTCATACGGTGGCCCGTAGGTCTCGTAGAACTCCAGGTCGTAGTCCCGTTTGGAGGATTTGTCGGCGTAGGCCGTGGAGTCCAGCGACTCGATCTGCACGTCGATCCCGACCTTGCGCAGGTCGGCCTGCACCGCTTCGCTCAGCGCCTTGGACTGCGGCAATAGGTTCGGGTCGAGGATCAGCCGTAACGACAGCGTGGTGTTCCCCTTCGCCCGGGTTCCGGTGCCGGTCCAGCCCGCCTGCTGCAGGACCGCGACCGCCTTGTCCGGGCTGTGCTCGATCGGCCGCGAGCCGGCGGCCGGGGCGTACGGGATGCTCGGCGGGAACAGCTGGGTGGCCGGGGTGGCCAATCCGTTGAACAGGGTGGACGCGTAGCCGGTCCGGTCGACCGCGAGGTTGATCGCCTGCCGGACGGCCGGGTCGGCCAACGCTGGGTTGCCGGTGGTGGTGTTGAAGGCCAGTAACAGGTTGACCGACGCGGGCTGGGTCAGCACCTGCGCCCCGGGCTGGCTCTTGAGCGCGGCGGCCTCCTCCGGGGCGAGCGGGGCCAGGTAGTCGCCGCCGATCATGTCGACATCACCGGCTTTGAGCGCCGCGAGCCGTTGCTGGGAGTCGGGAATGACCTTGAAGATGACCTTGTCGAGGTTCGGCCGGCCGCCCCAGTAGGTGTCGTTGCGGACCAGGGTGACCTCGGTCTCGGTCGAGGAGGCCAGCTTGTAGGGGCCGGTGCCGATCGGGGCCTGGAAACTCCCGTCGGCGTTGAACGAGTTCGGGCCCTGGAACCGGACCGGCCGCACCACGCTGAGCTCCTGCAGGGCCGGGTAGTACGCCTTGGTCAGGTGCATGACGAGCGTGTGATCGTCGGGGGTGTCCACCGATGCGACGTCACTGGAGACGCCGAGGAATGCGTGCTTCTTCTGCCCCAGCCAGCGGCCCAGGTCCTGCTTGGCCACTGTTGCGTCGAACGGCGTGCCGTCGAAGAAGGTCACCCCGCGGCGCAGCTGGAACGTCATCGTCAGCCCGTCGCCGCTGACCCCCCAGGACTCCGCGAGCGCGGGCTGCAGCTTCCCGTCTGCTCCGTAACGAACCAATGGTTCGTAGATCTGGTCCAGGACGTCGAAGGAGTGGTTCTTGTACTCCAGGATATTGAGCTCCGGCTCCGACGCGCCGATGGCGATCCGCAGCGTGCCGCCGGTGGGCACCGCGGTGGAGCCAGCGCCCGCATCGGTCGCTGGTGACCCGCAGGCACCGATCCCGGTCACGAGTACGAGGGCAAGGACGGCGCCGGCTCGCCGGACGCGGTTCACCACCCTGATGTGCCGTGTCATGCGATGCGAACGTCGGCAGCTGGCCGACTCGGTCCTGGCACTCATGGCCCTCTCTCGCTTCACTGAGTGTCACTGAGCGGCGGGTACTTAACTCATTCGTGTTACATTAATCGCACTATAGAGGCAATTGCAACACTATGGTGGCAACATCGTTGGGCCATGACGGCGCCGAGCACCGATCAGATCGCCGCCTGGTGGAGCGCGCACGCGCAGCGCTACCACCGCTGGGGGCCGTCGCGCACGGCCATCCGGCCTACCGGCAGGCATGATGGGTGGCAACAACGGTGACCCTGAGTCGCGCGCAGGCCACCACCAGATACGCTGCCGGCATGGCCAGCCCGGAAGTCCTCCGGCTCACACACCGGGTAAACGAGCAGGACGACACCGTACGCGCGATGAGCGACACTCTGCTCGACGTCAAGGAAACCGTCGATCAGCACACCGAGATCCTCACTGCCATGCAGCAGACACTGGCGCAGCACGGGCAATCCCTGACCGCTGTGCGGGAGATGCAGGCACAGCAGGGGCAAGGCCTCTCCGCTGTGCGGGACATGCAGGCACAGCAGGGGCAGGCCCTGGCCGAGATCCTTCGTCGGATCGGCGGCAGCACGCCCAGCTGATCACCGGACGTTGACGACCGTATGTCAAGCAGGGTCCTGACATCCGCCCGGATCGACCGCCGCCGCGTCCCAGCCGTCCTGCACTACCTCAACCGCTGCTAAGGGTGACCGGCCGAAGTCAGCCAGCGAACAGGTCCTGGATCGAGTCGGCCGTGGCCGCACGGCGAACCCAGCTGTCGAGCTGGTCGAGGTCACCGCATTCGGTGATCCGGGTGCGGGCCTCGGCGGGGACGTCGACACCGCGGGCGTCAAGAACACCCAGCACCGCCCCGGCCCGGCCTTTCGCCTCGCCTTGCGCCTCGCCTTGGAAGAAGTAGCGGCGGGCGAAGTCGCTCTGGTACTCGTGGGCTTGAGCGGTCATCAGCGTCTCCAGGTAGCTTCGCGCTGCCAACGGCAGCGCAGCGAGCACGACATCAAGATACAGGGTCGCGCGCTGCTCATCGACGCCCGACAGCGCGGCCAGCAACGCGTCCAACACCACGCTGCGCGCCGGGTCGGCCCCATGCGCCATCGCCGAGAGCACCACCCACTCCGGCCCAACCCCAGCCGGGCCGACCTCAGTGACCACCGGCACCCGATCGGGACCCACCACCAGCGGAGTCACCCAGGCACCGGAATACCCCAGCTGGATCGGGGTAGCACACCAGGCGGCGATCGCGGGATCCACACACACCACCAACAACACCGCCGGACACCGCCACCGAGCCCTGGTAGGCGGGCAGGTCCATCCCCAGCGCGTCAGTCAACAGCTCAGCCACCAGAACCGGGCGCGCCCGCACCATCTCGACCAACATCTCATGCACAACCGACGGCATACCCGGCACGCTATCGACGACCACCGACAATCCAGGCGTGCCGCCGTAACCCGACTCCACAACCGCTGCGCACGGTCGACCCGGGGAGGTGCCACCCAGAAGCGGCGATGTCGGGATTTCCATGCGCAAGATTCGGACGGTGCCGGGATCGCTCTTGATTCACCCCGATCTCGGCATGGACGGGCTGGTCCCCCACCGGGCCAGGCTGAACCTCTGCTGGGGCAACTACGTCTTACCCGACAGGAACAGGGCCTCCGTGGTCCTCCATCTACCCGCGGTTTGATCTTCGTAAGCGATCCTTTGATATCAGCGACGGAGGTGAGAAACGGGACGCCGATGGCCTGCAGGTCCGCGACGCTCACGCCGTGGTCGTCCGGCTCGCCGATCACCAGGTCCGCCTTCGTCCCCAGGATCGCTTCCTTGGGCGTGGCGGCGGCCACTCCTACCGGTTCTGATTGGGCCGGATCAGAAAGACACGGGCACGCCCGTTATGGATCTGCGACGCTCGCGGCACGAGTGTGAAGCCGTGGCGCTGGTACAGGGCGATGGCAGGGGCATTGTTCTCGAGCGTTCGTACCACCCAGGCTGAGGCCTCGGTCCGTCGAGCGTCGGTCGCTCGAGTGAGCAGCGTGCTGGCGATTCCTTGCCGACGCATTGCGGTGGACACGCCGAGCTCGGCCAGGTAACCGGTAGCCGACGGCTGCATCCCGAAGCCATCGGAGACAGCAAGGGCATCCGGATAGCCGGCCAGGGGCAGTGCGACACAGTAGGCGACCGGGCGATCGGTGGCGTCGTAGGCCACCAACGTCAGATCGCTCCGATCGACCATAGGGGGAAACCATTCCTTGGAAGAGGCGATCTCACCCGGGCGGTAGTTGTAGGGTTCGCCGCTTTGTATCTGGTTCACCAGCTCCAAGACATCATTCTGCCGAGCCACGGCGGACCATGACGCGATGCGTGCGATCGTGACGCCTTCCATCGCCACACCTTATCCGGGTGGCGATCTCAGATATCCCCATCGTCGCCTTGCCCCGGGCCGGTCGGACGCTGCCGGGCCGGGATCTCGCCGCGTCGGTCGAGGTGGCGCATCAGCACCGTGCAGCCCAGCCCGACGGCGACTGGGAACAGCCACGGCAGGCTGGGAACAGCCAGGGTGCGGGCGAGGTCGATGAACAGGCCGTGACCGGGTTTCCGACCAAAACGCCGAGCCCGGCGACGGAGAAGTAGACGCCATAGTAGGTGCCGGTGCGCCGCTCGCGGCCCAGCAGCGGGATCAGGTCCACGGCGAACGGGTCGGCGATCATGATCCCGAGCATGAACACGATCGTCCACACCACGATCGGGGCGAGGTTCACCGCCGCCGGCATCGCCGCGGTCAGCCCACCACCCTCGGTGGGCAGCGGGAGGAGCGCCCCGCCGACCAGCAGCGGCACGAATGCGACGGTCATGAGTGACAGACCGACGACGATCGCGCGGGCAGCGCCGAGACCGCCTCCAACCCGGGGCAGTAGGGAAGACAGCACAGCACGAACACCGCGAGCAGGGTGAAGACGCCGGCGGCGACCAGCGAGGAACCAGCGCTCCGGCGACGATGAGTGAACGGCAGCCCAGCCGGGCAGACAGCGAACCGCCCACGGCGTACAGCCTCTGCTGGCAAAACGTCCGCACCCCCAGCACCAGACCGACGATCCCCGCGGTGAAGCCAAGTCCCTGCTCCAGATGCGCCGCCAAATACGGCACGAGCATGTAAGAGCCGACCGTCATGAACTGCACGCTGACAATGTTCACCTGGACCGGGCGCGGCGCGTCGCGAAACTGCGCCAGCAGCCCCGGCCCGGTCGCCCGGGCACCAGCCGAATCTGACGCGCTCACCTGATCACGCCAAGCCCTCGGGGGAGGACATCGAGAACGACGTCGAGGTACCGGGGGGCGACGAGGTTGCCATCGACGGCGGCGACCATTTACTGCACCATAGTTGCGACAACAAATCCAGTGCAAGGCAGTGACGCGGCCGCATTAGTCATACCACGAGGGAGATCCGCAAATGGGACGGGTTAACGAGATCGAGCGCCGGAACGGCGCCGTAAGAGCCGAGTTGCAGTCGATCGTCGAGTAAACATTCAGCCCGTTTTGGATGGCAGGCGTGATGGCCGGTCGGCCGGTTGGGCGTCCGGTGGTGTGCGCTGTGGGAGGCTGGGTCAGGTCGGCGCGGATTGCGGGGGCGTCCAGGGGTGGCCGG
>JBOHFK010000152.1:0-13197 GCA_050699635.1 Pseudonocardiaceae bacterium
CTTCCTCGCCGAACAGGGCACCCCCGGCGTCATCGTCGAAACCGGACCCACCACCACCATCTTCGGCTCACCGGAGGACCCCCGCACCTCCGACTACGTCAACGGCCGCTTCGGATGACCCGCAGGCGGGCAGCATCGGAGGATGGCATGACTGACCAGGACGACCAGCGTGAGCCGCAGCCGCTCCTGCACGGGCGCCGCACGCGCGTGGCCGTGGCCTTGATCGGTTTGCTGTTCAGCATGGGAGTGCCGGTGGCGGTGCTGGGCGGCGGGCCGGTGCCCACCGTCGATGGGCATCCCGTTGGCTCGCTGGTCGACCCGGCCGGGCTCGGGGTCACCGGGGCGCTACCTGGTGACCCCGTCACTGGTGACCCGATACCTGGCGACCCGGTGACCGGCGAAGTCGTGCCCGGGCCAACCACCGGCACCCCTGGCTTGGTCCTTGACGATCCAGCCAGTATCGGGTTACCAGGGATTCCGACGCCGCCGCTGCCGGATGGGCCACTGGGTATTCCGGGCGTGACGCTGGACGCCTACCAGTTCGCCCAGCGGACGCTGACCGCTGCTCGGCCGGGATGCCACCTGTCCTGGTCCGTGCTGGCCGGGATCGGGCGGATCGAGTCCAACCACGCCAGCGACGGGCGGGTGGACACCTACGGCAACACTCTCGGGCCGATCCTGGGTCCGCGGCTGGATGGATCGCCGGGTATGGCCGCCATCCCGGATACCGACCACGGAGCGCTGGACCAGGACATCACCTGGGACCGCGCGGTGGGCCCGATGCAGTTCATCCCGTCGAGTTGGCGCAGCTACGGCGTCGATGGCAACGGCGACGGTGTAGCGAACCCGAACAACATCTACGACGCCACCGTCGCGACCGGTCTCTACCTGTGCGCCGGGGGCGCCAACCTGTCCGATCCGGCCCAACTGCAAACGGCCGTCTTCCGGTACAACCACTCGGCCGCCTACGTGGACATCGTGCTGCAGTGGGCCCATGCGTACCTGACAGGTGTGGTTCCCACGCCGTCGGCACCTGGACCGGTGCCGCCGGGAACGAACGGAAACGGCGGCCTGCCGACCGTGCCTGATGTCCCGGTGGTCGCCGCCCCGCCACCCGCCGCTGCGCTGCCGCTACCGCCCACCTTGACGACGTCGGCGTCGCCCGCGCCGCCGTCAGTGACCCCATCACCGCCGCTGGTAACCACCTCGAATCCGCCATCTCCCGCGCCGACGACGAGCCCACCCCCCGAGACAACATTTCCGGACACCACGTCCAGTTCGGCGCCTCCGGGACCGACCTCGCCACCGCCCGCCGCGACTGCCACGAGTTCACCGTCCCCGCCGCCGGGCGAGCCGGTATCGGGCACTCCATCACCACCTACCCCGACGCCCGGTCCGTCACTGACGCCCGGTCCTACGCCAACAATCGCGCCGCCCCAATGAGCTGGTAGCCGTTCCTCGTTCAGGGCCGCGCCGTCCCTTATTCGCCACTGCGATATGCCCTTGTCGCGCGGGCGGCCTTGACTCCTCACGTCACGTTCATTCGTCGAGGGACGGCCATCATGTATCGCAGAACCGTTGGACTGCTTGCGGTCTTGTTCACCACCGCGGCAGCTGTCATCACCGGGTTCGCCGCGCCGGCGATGGCATCGACCCCGGTGGTACCGCTGTCCGCCCCGCCCATGGGCTGGAACAGCTGGAACAAGTTCGGCTGCAATGTCGACGAGAACCTCATCAAGGGCAACGTCGACGCGATCGTCGCGAATGGACTCGATACGGCCGGCTACAAGTACGTCAACATCGATGACTGCTGGATGGCGCCCACCCGGGACAGCCAGGGCAGGTTGCAGTCGGACCCGACCCGGTTCCCGTCGGGCATCGCGTCGCTGGCCGGCTATGTCCACGGCAAGGGGCTCAAGCTGGGCATCTATGAATCGGCTGGTACGGCCACCTGCCAGGGGCTCCCGGGCAGCCTCGACCACGAGACCACCGACGCGCAGACCTTCGCCTCCTGGGGGGTGGACTACCTCAAGTACGACAACTGCAACAACCAGGGCCGGCCCGCACCGGCCCGGTACAAGGCGATGGGGGATGCGCTCAAGGCCACCGGCCGGGCCATCGTCTACAGCCTGTGCAACTGGGGGCAGGAGAACCCCTGGATTTTCGGTCCCAACGTCGGGGCAAGCCTGTGGCGTACCACCGGGGACATCTTCGACTCGTGGGGCAGTATCACCGGCGTCCTCGACCAGCAGGCTGGATTGGAGCCCTTCGCTCGGCAGGGCCAGCACAACGACCCGGACATCCTCGAGGTGGGCAACGGCGGGATGACCACCACTGAGTACACCGCACACTTCAGCCTGTGGTCGCTGCTCAGTGCACCGCTGCTGCTCGGCAACGACTTGCGTTCCCTCAACGGCACCACCAAAGGCATCGTCAGCAACGCCGAGGTGATCGCGGTCAACCAGGACTGGGGTGGCTCGCAGGGCCGCCGCATCACCCAATCAGGCACCTCCGAGGTGTGGGCGAAGCCGATGTCCGACGGTTCGGTCGCGGTGGTACTGCTCAACCGGGGGCCGTCCAGCGTCACCATCAGCACGTCGGCCGCGGAGCTGGGCCTGGGCGGCTCCAGCTCGTACAGCCTGAAAGATCTCTGGAGCGGTGCTACGACCACCAGTACCGGCTCGATTTCGGCGAGTGTGGCCTCACACGGTGTAGTGATGTACCGGGTGACCCGCACCGGGACGCTGTTGGGCGCCCCCGTCGCCGGGACCTACCAGGTGGGTGACCTGAGCTGGCTCAGTTCCAGCAACGGCTGGGGCCCGGCGGAACGCAATACGTCCAATGGGGAGTTCGGGGCCGGTGACGGGCGCACGCTGACCCTCAACGGCACCACCTACGCCAAGGGCATCGGAGCGCACGCCGACGGTGCGGTGCAGCTCTATCTGGGCAAGGCCTGCCCCTTGTTCACTGCCCAGGTAGGAGTGGATGACGAGGTCACCAACGCAGTGGCCAGCGTGCGTTTCCAGGTGTACGGGGATGGGCGGCTGCTGGCGTACACCGATGTGAAGACCGCCAGCCAGGGCGCTACCGCGCTGAGCGTGCCCACGGCCGGTTACGCCACGCTGGAGCTCCGGGTCACCGACGCCCGCGACGGCAACAACTCTGACCACGCGGACTGGGGAGCCGCCACGCTCACCTGCTCGTCTCCCACTACCGGCTCGTCCGCCAGCGACCGGGCCTGGTCCTCGGCCAGCAACGGTTGGGGTCCGGCCGAACGGGATCAGTCCAACGGGGAGGTTGCAGCTGGAGACGGTGTGGTCGCCTCCGTGGGCGGGGTGAACTATGTCAAGGCGGTCGGTGCGCACGCGGCCGGTGACGTCGCGATCGCGCTGGGCGGTTCGTGCACCCGGTTCACCTCGGTGGTCGGCGTCGATGGGGAAAGCCCGTTCTCGGCGGCCAGCGTGGTCTTCTCGGTAGTGGCCGACGGGGTCACGCTCTACAGCAGCCCAACGCTGCGAGGTGGTGGTGGTTCAGCGGTCGTCGACGTGGATGTGACCGGACGGTCCACTTTGCACCTGGTGGTCTCCGACGCGGGTGACGGCAACACTTACGACCATGCGACCTGGGGCGGTGCCCGGCTGGCCTGCACACCTGCTGCTGCGCCGAACACGCTGCCCAATGGCGACGCCGAAGCCGGCGCCACCGTTCCGGCAGGGTGGAGCCACGGCGGCTGGCAGCCCCAGGACAGCATGTTCGTCTGGGACACCACGAGCCCACACACCGGTGCGCGGAGTCTCAGTATCAACGCCGGCGCGACTGCGAATGACCTCTGGTGGACGCAGACGGTCAACGTTCCCCCTCCCCCCATCGGTTCGCCAGGACATACTTACCGCCTATCCGGTTGGATCAAGACCGACGGGGTCAACGGCGGCGCAGGGGCACAACTCGGCACCCTGGATTCTTTTGCCCATACCGCTGGAATAAGCGGCACCACCGACTGGACCCCGGTATCCATCCCGGTTCGCCCAAACGCGGACTCACAACTACGCATCACCGCCCGCTTGGGGTTCTACGGCGGCACCAGCACCGGACGGGCCTGGTTCGACGACCTCCAGTTGGTCGACGTCACCCCCACGCCATCCACCGTGCCGCCGTCGTGGAAGATCCTCGCTCTCGTCTACCCCACCACGGATTTCACCGCCGTCGATGGTCATCACTATGCGGGAACGATGAGTAACGCCGACCGGGACAACGCGATCACGAGCGTCACCCAGTTCGCCAACCAGGACATCCCAGCCCTCGACAGCGGGTACATGGTGCCCCAAATCACCGTTCGGGTCCCCGCACGGCCGCTGGCGCTGGCGCCCATCGGCGATCCCGGCTTCTACTGGCCCGATGGAAATGTCACCGCTCCCGAGCGCGATCCGGCCTTCGACTCGGTGATCGTCATCTGGAACGCCCACGTGGTCGACGAGACGGGTCAAACGAGGAACATCAACAACGCTTGCGGGTTGACTCCAGCTCAGGGCACCAACCAGACGTACTCCACGGTGCCCGTCTCCTCCGTCTCCTGTATCGGCGGTACCACCAACGTCTTCAAACACGAGTGGGGCCATTCGATTCTCTTCTACCACGACAGCCTCGGTGTCAGTCCCACACCGGCGGTGAACAACCATATCAACGTGAACCAGCCGGACACGCACTACGTGCACTGCCCCACCGGCGCGGAGTACGACCTCTATGACGCCAATGGAATGGAAAAGCCACCGACCGTACCGAACAGCGCTTACAACATCCAGACCGGGTTCACCCACGACTACTACTCAGGGACGACCGCACTCGCGGCGAATCCGGGCCAGTGCCTCGGCATCCCGCCCAGCGCCTGGGCCTACGGCGGCCCCAAGACCGTCGGCGGCCAACCCTGAATGCAGGTCAGAGGTAGATGGCGGCGATGAGGGTGAGGACCAGGCAGGCACCCAGGACCTGGAGGACCCGGTCGCCCAGGGCGATCTCCTCGGGCTCGCCGCCGTTGCCGGTGTCCACATCCATGGCGTAGCGCAGCACGGCGATGACGAAGGGCACCAGTGATATCACCGGCCAGCGCGAGTGATTGGCCTGGCCGAGCTGAAACGCCCACAAACCGTAGGTCATGATCACGCCGGTTGCTGAGAGCGTCCACACGAAGCGCAGGTAGGAGGCGGTGTAGCGCTCCAGCGACTTGCGGATCTTCGCGCCGGTCCGCTCAGCGAGCCGGATCTCGGCGTAGCGTTTGCCAGCCACCATGAACAGCGACCCGAACGCGGTGGTGAGCAGGAACCACTGCGACAGCGCGATCCCCCCGGCGGCCCCTCCGGCGATGGCCCGCAACAGGAATCCGGCGGCGACGATGGAGATGTCGATCACCGGCTGGTGCTTGAGCCAGAAGCAGTAGGACAGCTGTGCGGCGATGTAGACCGCGGTGACCACGGCAAGGTCCGTCGAGGCCAGCAACGACACCCCGATCGCGGCGAGGAGCAAGGCTGCCGCGACGGCCATCGCGAGCCGCGGTGACACCACCCCAGCGGCGATCGGGCGGTGGCGCTTGGTCGGGTGCGCGCGATCGGCCTCGACGTCCTGGACGTCGTTGATCAGGTACACCCCGGACGCGGCGAGCGAGAACGCGACGAAGGCCAGCCCGGTCGCGGCCAGCACGGGCAGTTGGCCGATAGTGCCGCCGGCGAACGGCGCGGCCAGCACCAGGACGTTCTTCACCCACTGCCGGGGCCGCATGCCGCGGACCAGCCCAGCCATCGTGTTGCTACCCCGGACGCTGGTCGGGCTCTGCTGTGGTGCGGCGGCCGTCATCATGTGCCCTCTCGGGGAGTCGCTGCGAGGCGACGCGAAACTCCGCACAGCGGGAACCACACCCAGCGCGGTGTGTTACTGCCGGAAGGCTGCACGCGGAGGGTGAACAGCACACGTTCGGCCAGCGGAACAGGGGATGGCGTGACGCGGTCGCCCAGGGTCTCCCGAGCTGTGCCCGGCAGTGGTCATGCATCGCGACTTAGCCGGCCGGGCACTCGACGCGGTGCTGGTCGCTCCGCTGACGCGATGCGAGACATCCCCACGGCGGTACGGCTCGGTCTGGTGGACGGCCTCGACCGCGAGTGCATGGCCACTCTGGACAACCTGACCCTGCTGTGCAAGGACAGGTTCGTCAGGGTCGTCGCTGCGCTCAGCGCGGAGCGGATGGCGCAGTTGTGCGCCGCACTGGCGACCGCCGTCGCCGGTGATGTGCCGACCAACTGAGGAAATTTGGGTGGAACAGTAGCTGTCCCTTGTGGGGCTCATCGCAATCCCGCCGTCAACAGCTGGGCTTTTGCTGTTCACCTTCGGAAGGAAGTCTCGCGCCGGACAGGAGCCGTTTGCGCCCATCCGGTTGGGGTCGCGAAAGCGGTTGCGAAGCTTCTTATTCGAGAACAGGAGAGTGGCACATCGTGGGTAGGACCAGAATCTTGACACGGCTGGCCGGGGGGACCCTCGTGGTCGCCGTCGCGGCCGGCGGAGGGTTGCTCCTCGGCGGGGTGGCCGACGCTGCGCCGTTGGCGGCCTCGTCGTCGGTGAGCGCTGCTCTCGCCGCGACCGGGACGACCACCACGCTCATTGTGGCCCCGAGCTCGTTCCCCGAGGGCCTCCCGGTGAGCCTTGTCGCGATCGTGACGCCCCGTGGGGCCGCGGGAGCCGTCCAGTTCAAGGACGGGGACACCACCATCGGCGACCCGGTGACTGTCCAATCCGGCACCGGCACCATCGTGACGAACGGCCAACGGATCGACACCAACTCCAGCGCCGCGGTCCTGATCACGTCGGGCTTGGCCGTCGGCGCGCACTCGTTGACCGCCGAGTTCACCCCCACCGACTCGGAAGCCTATGCGCCGTCGGTATCGCCGTCGGAAACGCTGACGATCACGCCGCCGATCTTTGTGGGATTCCCGCTCGACGTCCATTCCCTCCTGCAGTCTGTTCTCGGCGGAGTGCCCGGCGGAGTGCCCGGCGGTGGATTGCCCGGATTGCCGGGTGGATTGCCGGGCGGGTTTCCGTTCGGCGGATTGCCTGGCGTGGACGGTAACCAAGGACCGTTCAAGGTGGACCTGTCGCCCATCTTTGGCGGACTGCCCGGTCACACGCCCACCGTCGACCCGGGACAGATCATTCAGTCCGTCCTCGGCGGTTTGCACTTCTGATCGGGCGGCTGGAGCCGTGGTGTCGCCGAGTTCGACACCACGGCTGCCCTTCCCGATCAGAACAGCCGTGGTGTCGAACTCGGCGACACCAGGGCTGCGGACGTGATCAGCAGGGCTGCAGACGTGATCAGCAGGGGGTCTACAGCGGTGGTTTCTGGAGGAACACCCGGTTGACGTTGGTGACGTAGCGGCCGCCGGCGATGTCGCCGGGCACCACCAGCCGGGGACCATCAGTGTCCAGCCGGCGGCCGTCCTCGCTGGTCGCCAGCAGGACGTTCTTGGCCCCGAAGTTGGGATCGATCTCACCGTAGGCCACCAGCGCGCGGTAGTCGTCCGTCGCGGTGACACTGATGAAATGGCGCAGCTTGTCGTTCTTGATCGCCGGGTCGAACTGCGGGCCCGCCTGGGTGAGGACGTCGAGCAGGAGTGGGCCGACGTAGGTGTGATGTTGCGTGCCGTTGCCCGCCTTGAACGTCACCTCCACCGTCTGCTGGTTCGGCAGCGCGCGCAGTGCGGCCACGTCCAGCAGCTGGGGCCGCGCGATGTCGCCGATCAGCAGGAACTTGCCCGGTGGCAACCCGAAGGTGGGCAGCAGGTTGGGCGCGGAGGTGCTGGCGACGGCGCTGGCGCCGGCGAACCCCGTGAGAGCGAGCACGGCGAGCGCGGCGAACAACCTCAGCAGGCGTAGACGAATCATGCTTGGATCCTTCCGACTGTAGGTGGTTGCGAGAACCGCAGATCATGGCGTTGTTTCAGGCTCAGCCCAGCGGTCAATCCGCCGCAGATGAGAATCTGCTCCCGATCATCGACCGCATACGCGGATCTCACGGAGGGGACGCTGCGTGCTGGAGGTGAACGGAGGAGGTCCAGTAGTCGACCAAGGGATTGCGACATAACCCACAGGGGATTGCTAAGTGCCGGGTCGCGGACCCATAGACGCGGCGAGCTGAACCCGACCCTCGGCTGGCCGCCCGGAGCGCCTGCACCGCGACGGATCTCAAATCCGCATTTGCGGAACTTTCATCGATATTACGCCGATTGTGTGTGCACTTAGGCCGGTCGTGGCCCGTCTCAGCGGTTTATGTAGTCCGGCGACGCTCTGCAACACTGACAACAGCCGCAAACCGGACCGCATAGATTCACTCTTACGAGTGATGGCCACAGTGTCCTGTGGCGATAGGTAGTCATCCCTTGTGGGCCAGGTGGCAGTCCGTTGGTCGACCGTTGGTCCTCTCCCGTTCATCTTCGAGCGGCAACGTCCCCAAGTCGGATCCGACTTTGCGGGAGGTGCCTTAGTGACTGTCCTCATCTGCGCACGGCTCCAGTCCAGGTGATGCGCCGGTGACCACAGTGGTGACCGCGCCGGCATCGGGACCAGGGGATTCATCAACGGCGGCGCGTCGGGTGAAGCCCGTCGACGTCGGTGCGGACCGGGTGTTCGGGCGGTCGCTGACCACCACCGGCATCGTGGTTCTGATCATCATGGGCACGGTCGGGCTGTTCCTGACGCTGCGCGGCGTAGGGGCACTCAAGGTCGCCGGTCTGGGATTCCTCACCACGCAGGCGTGGGAACCCGACGCGCACAACTTCGGGATCGCGACCGTGCTCACCGGCACGCTGATGATCGCCGCCCTGGCGGTCGCGCTCGCGGTGCCGCTGGCCACCGGAGTGGCGCTCTACATCTCCGAATATGCGCCCCCCACGCTGCGCCGGTTGTCGATCAACATGGTGGACCTGATGGCCGCGATACCCGGTGTGGTGTACGGGTTGTGGGGCTTCTACCTGCTCAACCCGCTGATCATCCCGCTGGCCAGGTGGATCGCCACGACCTTCGGCTGGGTGCCGTTCCTGGGTATTGCCGATTCGCACCCCGGCGATCCGTTGGAGCCCCAGACCATCTACGAGTCTTCGACGTTCGTGGCGGGGATCGTGGTGTCCCTGGTGATCATGCCGACGATTTGCTCGGTGATGCGGGAGTCGTTCACCCGGGCTCCGATGGGCGAACGCGAAGGCGCCTACGCGCTGGGCGCCACCCGGCTGGGGATGATCCGCAGCGTCGTGCTGCCCTTCGGCCGGGGCGGGATGATCGGCGCCACGATGCTCGGCCTGGGCCGGGGGATGGGCGAGACGATCTCCGTCGTCATGATCATTACTCCGGTCTACCGGCTCCAGCCCGAGATCCTGCGCAGCGGCACGAACTCGGTGCCGGCGCTGATCGCGCTCCGGTTCGACGCCGCCAGCCCGTTCGAGCTGTCGGCCCTGATGGCGGCCGGCCTGGCGCTGTTCGCCCTGACCCTGGTGGTCAACTTCGCCGCGTCGGCGATCATCGTCCGGACCCGCTCCGGCGAGCTGAGCGAGGCCTGAGCGATGACGAAGATCCGCCCGCCCACCGCCGCCGGTCGCGTGGTGCTGGAGCAGGTACCCGCCCCCGGCGCCGTGGAGGTCCGCCGCGCGACGGCGGGGAATGGCCCCGTCGACGTCATGGCGGCCATCGGGGCAGGCGTGGCGGCGCTGAGCCTGGCGGGCATGCTGGTCACGAGGCTGATCCCGTCGGCCAACCTGCTCGCTTTCCTGGTGATCGCCTACCTGCTGTTCCTGGCGATCTACAGCATGGTGGTGCTGTCCATGGACAACGACGGCCGCATGGTCCGGGACCGGCTGGCCTCCGTCGCCGCGCACAGCCTGGCCGTGGTCGCGTTGGCCGCACTGGCGTTCGTCATCGGCTTCACGTTCTGGCGGGGCCGCGAGGCACTGCCGCACTGGAACTTCTTCACCAGCGACATGCGGTTCGCCGGACCGCTGGACCCGCTCACCCAGGGCGGCATCCTGCACGCCATTGTCGGCACGCTCCTCGAGCTCACCATCGCGCTGATCCTCACTGTGCCGCTGGGGCTGGCCTGCGCGGTGTATCTCAACGAGTCCAGGGGGTCGTTGGCGCGGTTCGTGCGAACGGTGGTCGAGGCGATGACCGCGCTGCCGGCCATCCTCGGTGCGCTGTTCATTTTCGCCCTGGTGATCCTCACCCTGGGGTTGACCAGGTCCGGGCTGGCGGCCGCCTTGGCGATCGGGGTGATGGTGCTGCCGGTCGTCATCCGGGCCTCCGACGTGGTGATCCGGCTGGTTCCAGGCTCGCTGCGGGAGGCGTCGTTCGCGCTGGGAGCGCCGCGGTGGCGCACGGCGTGGCACGTGGTGTTGCCGACCGCCCGGTCCGGTCTGACCACCGCGGTGTTGCTCGGCGCGGCGCGCGGGCTCGGCGAGACGACACCGGTGCTGATCACCGCCGGCTTCGGCTCCACCCTCAACTTCAATGTCACCTCGGGGCCGATGGTGTCGTTGCCGCTGGCCACCTTCATCTTCTCGCGCTTCTCGGAAGCACCGATGATCGCCCGCGCGTTCGGTGCCGGCACCGCGCTGCTGGTGGTGGTGCTGGTGCTGTTCGGGCTGGCGAGGGTGTTCGGGGGCCGCCCCGCCGGTGAGGTGTCCGCCCGGGAGCAGCGCCGCCGCGAGCACCAGTCCCAGCGGGACCTCGCCCGGTTCAACTCCCGGCTCCGCGTCGTACCACAGATGGGTGGCAGTCATGGCAGCTAAGGGCGGTTCCCGGTGCGGCATCGGGTGGCGCATCGCGGTGTTGCTGGTGGCGCTGGTGGTCGCGGCGGCGCTGCCGTCGGTGCTGGCGCCCAACGCTGGTGCCGCGGACGGCTTCGTTCCGATCAGCGGCTCCGGCTCGAGCTGGAGCTTCAACGCGCTGGAACAGTGGCGCAAAAACGTCGCCGGTCTCTACGGCATGACGATCAACTTCTCGCCGAACGGCTCCACCAACGGCCGCAACGACTACACGCAGGGCCAGGTCGACTTCGCGGTCTCGGAGATCCCCTACGGCCTGACCGACGGCGGGATTCCCGACCCGCCGCCGAAGCGGGGTTACGCGTACATGCCGATCGTCGCCGGCGGCACCTCCTTCATGTACAACCTCAAGATCGGTGGCAAGCGGGTGACCAACCTGCGGCTGTCGGGGGAGACCATCGCCAAGATCTTCACCCAGAAGATCACCACCTGGGACGACGCGCAGATCAAGGCGGACAACCCGGGGCTGACCCTACCGGCCCGCGAGATCATTCCGGTGGTCTACTCCAACGGCTCGGGCACCACCGCTCAGCTCACCACCTGGATGGCCAACCAGTACCCCGCGCTGTGGGACGACTACTGCCACCGCAACAACCGCCCGCTCACGCCCTGCGGGTTCACCTCAAACTACCCGATTGGCCCCAAAATGGAGGCCAAGGCACAGTCGCAGGGGGTATCCGGGTTCGTCGCCCAGGACAGCAGCGAGGGCGCCATCACCTACGTGGAGTACTCCTACGCGCGCAACGCGGGCTTCCCGGTCGCGAAGATGCTCAACAAGGCGAACTACTACGTCGAGCCCCTGGAGGGCAGCGTCGCCGTCGCCCTGCTCAACGCCAAGATCGCCCAGGACCTGACCCAGGACCTGACCCAGGTCTACATCAACTCCGACCCCCGGACCTACCCGCTGTCCAGCTACAGCTACATGATCATCCCGAAGGGCCCCGACCCGGGCCCGACCTTCAACGACAGGAAGGGCGCCACGCTGTCGGAGTTCGGCGCCTACTTCCTCTGCGAGGGGCAGCAGACCGCAGACATCCTGGGCTACTCGCCACTGCCGATCAACCTGGTGCAGGCCGGCGTCGACCGGATCAACCAGATCCCCGGCTCGACCAAGAAACTCGACCGCAACAACCTGGCCCGTTGCAACAACCCGACGGTCTCCCCGACCGGCGGTAACAAGGTGGCCGAGGACGCGCCGCAGCCGGCTGCCTGCGACCTCAAGGGGCCGGTGCAGTGCACCACCGGCACCGGTGGTGCCCGGGTTCCGACGCCGACCCGCAACAATGCTGCCGCAGGTCCTGGTCCTGCTGGCGGGTCCAACGGCGGTGCCGGCCCCAGTGCCGGCGGTGGGGGACCAGGCGGGGGCGGCGGGGCTGCCAACAGCGCCAACACCCCCGGGGGCGGTGGTGATACCGGCGGGACGTCCGCCACCGGAAACAACCTGGGTGCTGGGCCGGGTCAGACCATCGACCCGGACACCGGGCAGGTGACCAATAACTCCGCGCTGGCGGGTGACTCGAACTCCTCCGGCGCCTCCGCCGTGCCGGTGTCGGTCGATTCCGCCGACAACCGGCGCCAGATGCTGCTCGCGGTGCTGACCATCGGAGTGCTGCTGGTGCTGATCCTGGGGCCACCGCTGCTGGCCTACGCGGTGCGCCGCCGCGAAGCAGCGCAACGATGACAAGGAGAGCGGTAGTGCGACAGGCAAGGCTGTGTAACAGGCAAGGCTGTGTAACAGGCAAGGCTGTGTAACAGGGTCTGCCAGTCCTGGGACAGCGGACCGCAGCCCAGCAATATCACCACCAGGGATCCCGCGATAAGGATGCACAAGGGAACGGGGTCGTGGCCAACGATGGGAGCTATCTCAGCGACCCCGAAAGAGCTGATCACGTACAATGTCAGCGCCTACATTGCTCAGCTCCTCAAGGCGCAACCTGACATCCACAATAACAGTGTTCTCGGGTCGATCAACGGGACTCCTCCCATTCTGGACCCCGACTCGTTTGGTTCTCGACCCGTCTTCAGTGTCGTGCGGACCGCCGACATCACCGGCCCCACGGCTCGGCCGGAAATGGTGGCCCTGCTCGTCGGACCGAATTCCCAGGTCTGCCAGAACACTGCGGCTATCAGGAAGAACGGATTCGACCTGCGGTCCAATTGCGGTGACATATCCGAGCATAGTGGTCCGTAGCTCCATCGATTGCCGTTAAACGTAGTCCCAACGAGGCTCTACTGACGTTTCTGTGGGTGATTTTTCATGATCGTCCGGGGAGTGGTGGGCAGAGGCCGCCGCGGGTGAGGTCGGCCATGGCGATCAGGGAGTCGGGGCTGCGGTAGCCGTAGGCCCGGC
>JBOHFK010000153.1:0-13160 GCA_050699635.1 Pseudonocardiaceae bacterium
TGCGAGTCCTGACTCGCATCGCCACTCACGGGTCGCAGACCAGGAGGTCCCGATGGACGCCATCACGTCCCCTCCGGCCCCGCGCAACGAACCAGTGCGCAGTTACCCGCCGGGCAGCCGGGACCGGGATTCGCTGACTCGCGCGCTGGCCGAGCTGGGTGCTCAGCGCGCTGAGCTGACCATGACCATCGGCGGCACCCAGCGGATGGCCGCGGGGGAGCGCTTGAATGTCGTCACCCCGCATCGGCACGCCCACGTGCTGGGAACCAGTGCGCAAGCCAGTCCCAACGACGTCGCCGATGCCGTCCGCGCCGCCCTGCGGGCCGCCCCGGCGTGGCGCGAGCTGCCCTTCGACGAGCGCGCCGCGATCCTGCTGCGCGCCGCCGACCTGGCAGCCGGCCCGTGGCGTGACACGCTCAATGCGGCCACGATGCTCGGCCAGTCCAAGTCGGTGCAGCAGGCCGAGATCGACGCGGCCTGCGAGCTGATCGACTTCTGGCGTTTCAACGTGCACTATGCCCGGCAGATCCTGGCGCAGCAGCCGGATTCCGCACCCGGCGAGTGGAACCGGATGGAGTACCGCCCGCTGGAGGGATTCGTCACCGCGATCACCCCGTTCAACTTCACCGCGATCGCCGGGAACCTGCCCACCGCGCCCGCGCTGATGGGCAACACGGTGGTGTGGAAACCCACCCTCACCCAACAACTCGCCGCGCACCACACCATGCGCTTGCTGGAGGCCGCCGGGCTGCCACCCGGGGTGATCAACCTGGTGACCGGCCATGGGGCGGTGGTCAGCGAGGTGGCCCTGGCCGACCCGGACTTCGCCGGGCTGCACTTCACCGGCTCCACCAGGACCTTCAAGTCGCTATGGCGCACCATCGCCGATCACCTGGATCGCTACCGCAGCTACCCGCGCATCGTCGGCGAGACCGGCGGCAAGGATTTCCTGGTCGCGCACCCCTCGGCTGACCCGGCCGCGGTCACCACCGCGCTGGTGCGCGGGGCTTTTGAGTACCAGGGCCAGAAGTGCTCGGCGCTCTCCCGGGCCTACCTGGCGCGGTCGTTGTGGGACGGTGGCCTGCGCGAGCAACTCGCCGACATCACGCGGACGATCAGCTACGGCGACATCGCCGACCTATCGAATTTTGGCGGCGCGGTGATCGACGCGCGGGCCTTCGCCAAGCACCGCGATCTGTTGATCCGGGTCGCCACCGATCCGGCGATCGAGGTTCTGGCCGGCGGTGGCTGCGACGACTCGGTGGGGTGGTTCGTGCAGCCCACGGTGCTTGTCGCCGCCGATCCCCAGCACGACGTGTTCGCCACCGAGTATTTCGGGCCGATCCTCGCGGTGTACGTCTACCCCGACGCCGACTACCCCACAATCCTCGACGTAGTGGACTCCACCAGTCCCTATGCCCTGACCGGCGCGGTGTTCGCCACCGACCGGAATGCGGTGGCCCAGGCGCGGGAGTCGCTGCGCTTCGCGGCGGGCAACTTCTACGTCAACGACAAACCCACCGGGGCGGTCGTGGGCCGCCAGCCCTTCGGCGGCTCCCGCGCGTCAGGCACCAACGACAAGGCCGGCTCACCGCTCAACCTGCTCCGCTGGACCAGCCCCCGCACCATCAAAGAGACCTTCGACCCACCCACCGACCACACCTACCCCCACATGACCGGCTAGCGAGTGCGGCAGGTGGGCGGGATCAGTGTTCTTCAGGAAGTTCGCGGGGTCTGTGTTCGACCCGGAAAATGAGAAATCCACGGCTGCGGTAGTTACGCAGGGCATGGGGGTGATCGAAAGACGAGGTGTGCAGCCACACCCGGTTGACCCCACCGAGATCCCAGGCGAGCCGGGTGGCCATGGTGAGGAGGTGGCCACCGAATCCGCGGCCCACGAATTCCGGGACCAGGCCGAACTTGGTGATCTCGACATCTCCCCGACTGTGGTTCTCCAGCTGCACCAGGCCGATGACGTCAATGCCGACGCGGGCGATCCAGGACCGGACGCTGGGGCCGGACACCACGTTCAACCACTGCCGTTGCGACCAGGCCAGACTCGGCCAGTGATGCGGAGCCCCGATCCGGTCGATGGTCGAGCGGATCAGCGGCAGCTCCGCCGCATCGACGCTGTCGAGGCTGATCTCAGCGGGCGGTGCCTTGCCCGGCCGGAGCTGGTCGGCGGAGGTCATTTCCAGAAAGGCGACAGTCTGATCGACGAGCACCACCTGACGATGCCAACAGGCCACCAGTCGGATCAAGTTGATTCGGTGAGCGCGGTGAGCAGCACCCGGACCGACATCGCCCGGCGGTGGGCGGCACCGTCGAGCTCGTCCAGCGCACACTCCGGGTCGGCGGGCGGGCCGAGATGGGTGCAACCCCGCGGGCATCCAGCGATCGTCTCGGCCAGATCACCGAACGCGCGGACCACATCGTCGGGCGTGACGTGCGCTAACCCGAAGGAGCGGATCCCCGGGGTGTCCACCACCCACCCGCCGCCCGGTAGCGGCAGGGCTACCGCCGATGACGAGGTGTGCCGGCCCTTGCCCACCCCGCTGACCGCCGCGGTGGCCCGGAAGGCGTCCGGCACCAGCCGGTTCACCAGCGTCGACTTTCCCACCCCGGAATGCCCGACCAGCGCCGACACCCGCCCTGCCAGCCGTGATCGCACCGTCTCCACCCCGAGTTGCGGGCTGGTGACCAGCACCGGCAACTCCAGTGCCGCGTAGCGCTCCAGCACGGCCTCCGGCGCGGCGAGATCCCGCTTGGTCAGGCAGAGCACCGGTTCCAGGCCGCCGGCATAGCCGGCCACCAGGCAGCGGTCGATCAGGCCAAGGCGTGGCGGGGGATCGGCGAGTGAGGACACGATGAGCAACTGCTCGGCGTTGGCGACCACGATCCGCTCGTAGGGGTCGGTGTCGTCGGCGGTGCGGCGCAGCACGCTGGATCGCTCGTCGACGCGGACGATCCGGGCCAGCCCATCCGGTGCGCCGCTGACGTCGCCGACCAGGCCGACCCGGTCACCGACCACCACCGGGGTGCGCCCGAGCTCGCGGGCTCGCATCGCGGTGATCCGGGCCTCGGGGTGCCCGTCGGGCACACAGGTCCACCGGCCGCGGTCCACCGCCACCACCATCGCGCCGGTCGCATCGGCGTGCTCGGGCCGGCGCTTGGTGCGCGGCCGGGTACCTCGCCGTCCCGGCCGGACCCGCACGTCGGATTCATCCAGACCGTGCCCGCCGCCGGGCCCACTGCGCGGCCGGCTCAGGCGTCACCACCGGCCAGCATCGCCGACCAGCTGGCCGGGAACTCCGGCAGCGTCTTGGACGTCGCGGTGATGTCGTCGACGGCGATCCCCGGCACCATCAGACCCAGGATCGCGCCTGCGGTGGCCATCCGGTGATCGGCATAGGCTCCCCAGGGACGGCCCGGGTCTGCGCGCAAGGGCCGTGGGTGGATCTCCAGTCCGTCGGCGGTTTCCCGCACGTCTCCGCCCAGCGCGCTGATCTCGGTCGCCAGCGCGGCCAGCCGGTCGGTCTCGTGCCCGCGCAGGTGGGCGATCCCCCGCAGCCGTGACGGTCCGCTGGCCAGCGCGGCCACAGCGGCGAGGGTGGGGGTGAGTTCCCCGACGTCGTGCAGGTCGGCGTCGACGCCATCAAGCCGATCGGGACCGGAGACGGTCAGGCCGTCCTCGTGCAGCTCCAGCCGGCACCCCATCTGGGTCAGCAACGGGCGGATCGCGTCGCCGGCCTGGGTGGTGCGCCGGGGCCAGCCCGGCACCGTGACCCGCCCCCCGGTGACCGCCGCCGCGGCCAGGAACACCGTTGCGTTGGACAGGTCGGGCTCGACGTCGTAGTCACCGCCGGCAACCCGCCCGGGGGCCACCGTCCACCGGGCGGCGCCGTCGGTGTCCACGTCGACGCTGTCCACCTGAACGCTGTCCACCTGAACCCCACGGTCGATCAGCATCTGCACGGTCATCTCGATATGCGGCCGGGAGGGCACCGGCGGGCCATTGTGGTGGACCGTGATCCCCGCGTCGTACCCGGCAGCGGAGAGCAGCAATCCCGAGACGAACTGTGACGAGCCGGACGCGTCGATACGCACCGCACCGCCGGGCACCCGGCCGGTTCCGTGCAGCACGAACGGCAAGGCATCCCCGTCGATCCGGCAACCCAGCGCGCGCAGCGCGCCCAGCACCGCGCTCATCGGTCGCGCCCGGGCCTGCTCGTCGCCGTCGAAGCGGACCGGGCCAGTAGCCAGCGCGGCCAATGGCGGCACGAAACGCATCACGGTGCCGGCCAGACCGCAGTCGATGGTGACGCCGCCGCGAAGCCCGCGGTGTGCGGCCACCTCCAGCTCCGTGCCGCGGTCGGTCACCGGCACGCCCAGGGCGGCCAGCGCGCCGATCATGAGATCGGTGTCCCGGCTGCGCAGCGCCCGCCGGATGGTGCCGCCGGTGCCGGCCAGCGCGGCGAGCAGCAGCGCCCGGTTGGTGATCGACTTCGATCCGGGGACGGTGACGGTGGCCCGCACCGGTCCAGGGGCCAGTGGCGCGGCCCACGGCAGCTGGACGGAGGTGGTCATGGCGCCATCATTGCGCACTCGGGCGGTTTATCCGGGCCTGGGACGATGAGCCAATGTGCGGTAGGTACGCCTCGACCCGGAACCCCGCGACGCTGGCGGTGGACTTCGACGCCCTCGACGCCACTGAGGACGCAGCGCCGGGGGCCGACTACAACGTCGCCCCGACCAAACCGGTGCTTTCCGTGGTGACCCGGCACCCGCGCGACGCCGATGGCGTCCCCGATCCCGAGTGCACGGTGCGCAGCATCCGGGTGATGCGCTGGGGACTGGTGCCGCATTGGGCCAAGGACCCGGGGATCGGATCCCGGATGATCAATGCTCGGGCGGAGAGCGCTGCCACGAAGCCGGCGTTTCGCGATGCGGTGGTCCGGCGGCGCTGCCTGCTGCCGGCCGACGGCTGGTACGAGTGGCAACGCCTGGGAGATCGCCGGCAGCCCTTTTTCATCACCTCCGCGGACGGCTCGGGGCTCGCCATGGCCGGTCTGTGGTCCACCTGGTGGGCCCCCGACGCCACCACCGCCCTGGTGACGTGCACGGTGCTGACCACCGAGGCGGTGGGTCCGCTCACGGAGATTCACGACCGGATGCCATTGTTGCTGGCCGCCCAGGCATGGCAGCGCTGGCTGGATCCGGACTCCCACGACCCCGGCGAGCTGCTCGCGCCGCCATCCGCGGCGCTGGTGGCGGCCTTGGAGCTGCGGCCGGTGTCCACAGCGGTGAACAATGTCCGGCACGAGGGCCCACAGCTGGTGGAGCGGCTCGAGCCGGAGCAGCCGACACTGCTGGACCTGGACCAATCCCGGTGACCGAGCTGACCATCCCCACTCCGCACGGTCCAGCCCACGTCGAGCTGCGTGACGGCCAGCATCACGGTGCGGCGCTGCTGCTTGGCCACGGGGCAGGGGGCTCCATCAGCGCACCAGACCTAGGGGCTGTGACCAGGGCGGCGAGGGCAGCCGGGATGCACGTGGCGTTGATCACACAGCCCTACCGGGTCGCAGGTCGACGCGCTCCGGCGCCGGCCCGGCAGTTGGACGAGGCATGGCTGGCTGTCGTGCGCCGTCTCGCCGATGGGGTGTTCGCCGGCCTGCCGCTGATCTTTGGAGGCCGTTCTTCAGGAGCCAGGGTGGCTTGCCGTACCGCGGCCGCGGGAGGCGCGGTGGCGGTGCTGTGCCTCGCGTTTCCCGTGCACCCACCCGGCCGGCCCGATCGCACCCGGATCAGCGAGCTGGCCGGGGTGGGTGTGCCAGTGCTTGCCGTGGCGGGCGAGCGGGATCCCTTCGGCCGTCCCGAACCCGTTGCCGGCCGCGACGTTGTGCTGCTGGCCGGCGGCCATTCGCTCAAAGGCGACCTCCCCGCGTTGGAACGCGTGGTCGGCGAGTGGTTACGGCGCCGGCAGGACCTTCTGCCCGAACGCTAGGCTGATAATGCGGCCTCGCGGCGGCCGACGCCAACCCATTCATTGCCGACGATCCGCTCCTCGCCATTTCGAGGAGCAGATCGTCGGCAATGGTCCCGCTGCAAACGAAATGGGTGCGGGTGAAGTAAGGTCAGATCTCGCAGCCAAACGCACCCGGAGCGGGCGGGTTGGGGTTGTCACAGTTGTCGAATCCGGCATCACCGCTGGTGGAGTTGGTGCCGGTGCCGCCATCGACATTGTCGTTGCCGGCGCCTCCGGTCAGGATGTCGTTGCCGGCGCCGCCTTGAAGTAAGTCATTGCCGTCGCCGCCGCTGATGAAGTCATTGCCGGCGCCGCCGTTGATCACATCACTACCAGCGCCACCGCAGATGATGTCGTTGCCGCCTCCGCCGTCGATGATGTCACTGCCGCCCAGTCCGAAGATGATGTCGTCGCCTGCGGTGGGCTTCGGTCCGCCGGTGGAGTTGAACGCAGGGGTGATCACATTAGGGCCTTCGGTTCCCACGATGGCATTCGGTGGGGGCGGTCCAGCGCAGACAGTCCCTTGGCCGCCGCAGGGCGCCGAGGCGAAGGTGGCCGCTCCGGTCAGTGTGATCGTGTAACCGCCGTTGTCGAAGCTAAATCCAGCCCAACTCGCCAACGGTCCGGCACCGGGATTGGGCCCGAAGACTCCGTTGAAGGGTTCGCTCGGGAAGATGAGATTCCCAGCGGCGTCGCGCGGATCATGGTCGAAGGCTGATATTCCCAGGTAGTAGACGCCGGGCGGGTAGGTCAACGTACCGCCGTTGGTCTTGGGCGTGCCACCGTTGGGAAGAGTGGACTGAAGGATATCGTCGTTGATATCGTCGTTGGCCACGTGCCCGGTGGCCACACCAGTGCCGTTGTCACTGAAGAGGAACAGCTGCGTATCGAAGCTGGCGCCGCCCACCGTCGTGGCCGAGAAGCTGTCGCCGGTCACGCAGATCCGGTAGAGGTCTTCTTCGTCACCCGTGCCGGTCGACCCGCTGATCGACGTGAGCGCACCGAAGCCCCCCGGTGTCTGACCGGGAGCCAGCGCTGGTGCATCGCCGGGTCCCTCGGTGAAAGTGGCGGCCATCGCCTGTTGCGCGCTCATACCGAGCACTAACGCTATGGCTGCTCCCAGGACCGACATCCTCGCGATCCAACGATCCCTCGGCTTGAAAAGTCCCCCCGACATGGCTAGCCTTCTTGGACTGAACGGTGATCGTGTCATGTGACTATTCCGTTTCGCTGTTTTCAGGGCGCTCCGACACCCTGCTTTGAGGGTTGTGGGATCACATGTGGCCATGGTCGAGCCACGCCGTTGCCACCAAGCTCGTCACGGTGCGGAAATTTTGCATGTTTGGCACGACCTTGTGCGCCCATGCATGTTGTGGCGACGCCGGAGATGGGGTGAAGACTTCGGTAACGGTTCGGACAGGTTCATCCCTGCAGGTGGCCAGATGGAGTCCGGTTGATGAATAGAGGACGACGATCGTGCCTACGAGGGACCACAAGTTGCCGCAGTCATTCAGTGGAGGCGGTCAACCCTGATTCTTTCAAGGCAGCGGCCACACAGGTTAATGGCTGATGTATCCCTGAACTGTTGCAGTGAAATGGGATGCTCGTACGTGGTACTTGCGATCGGCGCCACGGTGGTCTTCGTCGGTCGGACCAAGTTGTCGGGAGCGAGCTCCAGTTGCAGCCCGCGTCGCCCGGCGCTGCAGCACACCGTGTCGTGCTCCTGCACCCGAGACATCGATCACGCTACGGCGTGCAGGTGCCAGCCCCCAGGCCCAGGCCGTGATCGCGAAATGGGAATGTGGGCTCCGGGTAGGGCGTTACTCGGGCCGTGGTTACCACAACCAACCAAGCCCGTTACCGCAGCACTGACCGGGAGCTGCCCCAGCCCACGTTTCCTTCGTTGGGCCGGACCTCCGGTTGGCGCGTACTCTCGACCATCAACGCAGACATGGGCATGGGGGTGATCGGAGTGATGCCAGCAGGCAGCGCCGAGCCCACCCAGCCCGGTGAGCCCGCCTCAAGCGTCGAAGGGGCAGCCCTGCCAGACGTTCCCGGGACGGCCGGAGAACCGGCGTCCCCGGAGCCCGCCGACCATGGCGTCGAAGATCGAGAAGTTGTGGAGACGCCGGCGCAGCGAACCGCGCGTTTCGAGCGCGACGCGATGCCCATGCTCGATCAGCTCTACGCGGCGGCGCTGCGGATGACCCGCAACCCGGCCGATGCCGAGGACCTGGTCCAGGAGACCTATCTCAAAGCTTACGGCGCATTCGCGTCGTTCCGGGCAGGCACGAACCTGAGGGCCTGGCTGTACCGGATTCTCACCAATACCTACATCAACGGCTACCGCAAGCGGCAGCGCCAGCCCGTGGCGCAACCCACCGAGGAGATCACCGACTGGCAGCTCGCCCGGGCGGCGCAACACACGTCGTCGGGTCTGCGTTCGGCGGAGATGGACGCGCTGGACCAGTTGCCCGACTCCGACGTCAAGGCTGCGCTGGGCCAGCTGGCCGAGGATTTCCGGATGGCGGTATACCTGGCCGACGTCGAGGGATTCGCCTACAAGGAGATCGCCGAGATCATGGGTACCCCGATCGGGACTGTGATGTCGCGGCTGCACCGGGGGCGCAAGCAATTGCGGGACATGCTCACCGGGGTCGCCCGCGAGCGGGGGTTCCTGCGTGATGCGGAGGTCGCGTCATGAGTTGCGGAGATCCGCACGACACCGACTGCCGCCAGGTACTCGCCGAGGTGTGGCTGTTTCTGGACAATGAGTGCGACCGCGAGCGACGCGAGTTGCTCCGGCGTCATCTGGACGAATGCAGTCCGTGCCTGGAGGAATTCGGTCTCGAAGAGCATCTCAAGGCATTACTGGCGCGCAAGTGCGGCGGCGACCACGCGCCCGACACGCTCAAGCAGCGATTGCGCGAGTCCATCCGCGAGATCATGGTGCGCCAAGCCGTTCTGAGCAATGAAGTGACTGTCCAGCAGGATGCCGACGGCACCATCGTGGAGGTTTCCACCAGCGTAGAGGCGCACGCCTGGTTGTCCACAGAAAGCTGAGCTGCGCTGGGGGGTCTCGGGCGTCGCAACCCCCCGGAGCGCAGCTCAGCATGCCGCTGGCGCGGGCCGCGCGGCTCAGGTGTTGGGACGCTTACCGTGATTGGCGGCGTTCTTCTTCCGGCTGCGCTTCTTGCGGCCTTTCTTGGACATGGTGCCTCATCTCTTGGTGCAGCGATCGGTTCTCGGAGTGGCCCATTACTGTCGTGGGTGAGTGTGTCACGGCGCGCGCCACGGCTCCGCCGGGGAGTAGGTAGATCACCGTGGTTGGATACAGGGCACAGCCTCGAGGAGGGCGATAGATGACCGAGGAGATCCGGGCCGAGATGGTGGCCAACGTGTGGAAGATCATGGTCGCGGAGGGCGACGTGGTCTCTGATGGTGACACAGTGGTGATCCTCGAGTCGATGAAGATGGAGATCCCAGTCCTGTCCGAGGTAGCAGGTACTGTCGCGAAGTTAGCTGTCTCCGAAGGTGACGTCGTGCAGCAGGGTGACCTGATCGCCGTGGTTGAGTAACGTCACGACGAATGAGTCCTCTGCGGCAGGGTGGTGAGCCGCAGTGTCGACGTTGAGTGAGTTGCTCGGCCGGCACACCGAGTTGCCCGGTGCGGCCGTCGGTCACCTCCAGCGGATTGTCGCGGAGTGGCAGTTACTTGCTGACCTGGCCTTCGCTGATCTGCTGATGTGGGTCCCGCTGCCTGTTGCGGCACTTCCGGACGGTTTCCTCTGCGTTGCCCATGTCCGGCCCACTACCGGTCCCACCGTCCATCCCGAGGATGTGGTCGGCGCCCAGGCCGGCGACACCGAGCAGGCGCGGCTGCACCAAGCGTTGCTGCACGGCGGCATCCTGCGTGAGGAGCAGCCCAGCTGGCTGCTCGGCGTTCCGGTGCGTCGCGAGGTGGTGCCGGTGCGGCTGGGTGAGCGGACGATCGCCGTCCTGGGCCGAGAGGCGAACCTGGCAGTACCCCGGGTGCCCAGCCCGCTGGAGATCGCCTACCTCGGGATCGCCACGGACCTGTGCCAGATGCTGGCCGATGGCACCTTCCCGGTTGCCGATACCGCCCCGGACCGGCACGGCGGCCCCCGGGCAGGGGACGGGCTGCTCCGGCTCGACCCCCAGGGAATCACCATCTACGCGAGTCCCAACGCGCTGTCTGCCTACCACCGCATGGGGCACGCCGCTGAGTTGCGAGGCGAGCAACTCGCCCCGCTGACTCGCAAGCTGATCTCCGACCCGTTCGACGCCGCGGAGGTTGCCCAGCGGATCCGCAGCGCGATTGCGGGCAGTCCCACCGCCCGTATCGAAGCTGATGCGGCTGGTGCCACGATGTTGTTCCGGGCGCTCCCATTGCGGCCGCGCGGAGAGCCGGCCGGAGCGCTGGTGCTGGTCCGCGACGTGACCGAGCTGCGCAGCCGTGATCGGGCACTGCTGTCCAAGGACGCCACCATCAGGGAGATTCACCATCGGGTGAAGAACAACCTTCAGACGGTGGCAGCACTGCTGCGCTTGCAGTCTCGGCGCACGGCGAACGTCGAGGCTCGTCAGGCGCTGCAGGAATCGGTACGCCGGGTGGCGTCCATCGCGATGGTGCACGAGACGCTGGCGATTTCCCTCGATGAACGGGTGGACCTCGACGAGGTCGTGGACAAGGTGCTCGCCATGGTGGCTGAGGTGTCAGGGCAGGAGAGCCGGGTCGTCGTGCGGCGGGAAGGTGCATTTGGGGTGCTCGCTGCGGATCTCGCCACGCCCCTGGTGATGGTGCTCACCGAACTTGTGCAGAACGCCCTGGAGCATGCGTTTGACCCTGGCCAAGACGGCCAGGTGGTGCTGCGTGCCGACCGATCTGCCGGCTCGTTGGAGGTGACCGTTTCCGATGACGGCCGTGGGCTCCCGCCGGATTTCTCGCTGGCCCAGGCCGAGCGGTTGGGCTTGCAGATCGTCCGCACGCTGGTCGGATCCGAGCTGCGAGGATCCCTGGAGCTGCAGCGCCGGCAGCCCTGCGGCACCGTGGCGGTGCTGAGCTTGCCGCTGACGATCCGGCGTTGAGCTGGGTATGACGAGAGGCTGGGTATTACGAGACGAGCGGTTGGATATGACGAGACGAGAGGCTGGGCACCGACGTGATGCCCAGCCTCTCGTTGGGTGTGCTGTTTAACGCGGATCAGACGCCGTTACGGGCCCCGGTCCGAGCGTTGCGCCGCTTTAGGGCACGTCGCTCGTCCTCGCTCATACCGCCCCACACGCCAGCATCCTGTCCGGAGGTGAGTGCCCAGTTAAGGCACTCAGCATTGACCGGGCAGCGGCGGCAGACGGCCTTCGCATCGGTGATCTGCAGTAGAGCGGGGCCGCTGGTTCCCACAGGGAAGAACAGCTCGGGGTCCTCGTCTCGGCAGGCCGCGTGATGGCGCCAGTCCATGGTTCTTGCTCCTCGTCGATCGCGCTGGTGAACTCCTCGGTCCCAGCGCTGTCGTCGTCTGTCAATTGGGCTTGTGAATGATTTCACAATCATCCGCGATGTCAAGGGGTATCTGCGGAAGCAGTGAGTCAATTCACCCGGCGGGAACCCGTCGTACGAACCGACAACCGCATGTGAAACCGATTTTTCAAGCACAATTCGGACCTAACTGTGCGTCACGAGCACGTGATCATGGCTACTCACTCCGCACGGTCACCGCGGCATGATCGCCACGGTGAGCCACCCAGGAACCCAACGACCCGGGGGTCATGGGGCTTCTCAGCAGCTGGTCCTGCCGACATAACGAGGCTACCCGCTCAAACGTTTCGGCAGAGTTTTCCGCGCACGGTGCGTGGTCGAGCCGTTACGGAACAGCATAGCTTCCTCCCGAGCCGGCTAGTGCGAACTCGCCCAGCGATCCACGGCACAGGCCACTAATCTGCTGCTGTGACCGCCGACGACCGCGTGAATGCTGCGCCCGAGTTGCCGCGTGCCGTCCGGGCTGCTGGCCTGCTGGTGTTGCTGCAGGGCTTAGCCGGCGTCGCGGTCGCCGGTGTGTTGGTCGTCGGCGCCGCGCGGGGATCCACTGGACCGGTACCGATTGCCGCCACTGCGGCCTGGCTGGCCGGCTTCGGGGCCATCCTGCTTGCCGTGGGGTTGAATCTGATTCGGGGCCGGCACGGCGCCCGCACTCCGGCTACGGTCGCTCAACTCCTGTTGCTCGGCGTGTGCTGGTATGCCACCGGCCCGTCGTCCCAGCCGGCCTACGGGCTCCCAGCCGCGGCGTTCTGCGTGGCTGTCCTCGCGCTGCTCTTCTGCCCCCCCGCGCTGCGCTGGGCTCACCGCTAGCCCGCTCACCATCGCGATATGGATGCTTGTCGTCGTCTGGAAGCCCACTCCGACGGCGATATGGATGCTTGTCGCTGCTGGGGTGCGTCGCTCAGTTGAGTTGGGCGCGAAGGCTGCGGGCGGTGTATTCGAGTAGTTCGGCATGCTGTGGCCACTCGGCGATCCGCGACTCCAGGAACTTGGCACCGTCGAGGAAACGACCTAGCCGGCCGAGTGTGTGTCCCAGCTCCACGAGATCTTGGGCGCCCACCCCTGGTAGCGCCAGACGCATCCGCAATACCCATTCCAGGTCGGCGGGACGCCCAAGGTCCCGGTAGACGGTCCGCAGGTTCTGCAGGATGCGGGCGAATATCGCCCTCCTGGGTGCCGCGGTGAGAAGGTGCCGCCCGAAAGGAACCTCCGGACCCGCCTGGTTAGCGGTGCGGAACAGTGCCTCACAGCGGTCGAGGTCGAGCAGCGTGCCGCCGTTGAAGGCGTCGAGGTAGTGGTGGGTGGCCATGGGGCGGACGAGGAAGTGGCCGGGCATGCTGATTCCCTCGAGCGACACCCCGGCGCGACGCCCTACCTCGAGGCAGACGACTGACAACGTGATGGGAATGCCGAGCCTGCGGTGGAGCACCTGATCCAGCAGGGAATTACGAGGATCGTAGTAATTTTCGGTGTTCCCGGCAAAGCGCTCTTCGGCGAAGAGCCGGTGGATGAGCGTCTCGAGCGAGTCGATGCCCTCTGCCAGGCGATCCAGTTCGCGCAGCCAGGTGCTCGGAT
>JBOHFK010000154.1:0-12985 GCA_050699635.1 Pseudonocardiaceae bacterium
GGGTTGCACAACCCGCCACGCCCTGCCCGACCTGATGTGCCGGTCGCTCACGCCTGCGTGATCAGGCCAAGCTGTTGCAGCACGGTGACGCCGTCGTCGAGGCCGATCTCCTCGGTGATCAGGCCGTTCTCGACCTTGAGGATGGTGATGCCGGTGAAGCGCATCGCTTTGCCGGTGCCGGCCGGCAGCGAGCCGATGGGCATGTCGTCGAACGCCTGCCCGGTCTGGGTGCCGCCGCCTTCCCACTGGCCGACGACGTAGTCGCCCTCGGCGATCAGCTCAGCGGTACCCCCGAAGCTGAGATCGGGAAACGCTGCCCGGAAGCTGGTGGCGAATGCGCGCACCTGGTCACGGCCGCGGCACGGGGCGTGCAGCGAGTACTCGAAGCGGATGTCGGGGGCGGCGAGCTCGTCGATCACGGCGGGATTGAAGTCCTTGCCCCAGAATTGGGTGAACCAGCGTCCGACGATGGCTTTGTTGTCCTCTGTAGACATTTCTCTTCCTCCGGGTTGCGGGTCATGTGCACGGGCGTTACCCCCAGGGGAACCCCGGTGTCGGCCGCCCGGTTGCAGCGTCGTTGATGGCCGCCGCAAGCGTTTGCAGACCAGTAATGGGTCATGGCCCTGAGCTCGGCATCACCGCGGAACGTCCACTACCCGGCCGGCCCGCGGATAGCGCTGCGGAGGTGGCAGCCGCCTGCGCCGCAAGGAAGAACGAGCACAGTGTCGAGGGGTCAGGCTGGAGCGACACGAGGGTCTCGCCGTCACTGGGGACGAAGAGGTTGTCGTTGAGACACACCCCACCCGGACTGGCAAAGGCGCAGGCCAGCACCGCCTGGTAGTTCAGCGCCTGATGGTCGTAGAGCTTGGCGTAGGGGTCCAGCCAGCCGGCGTCCTTGTTGTAGAAGGCGACCAGGTACGCGGCGCCCACGTGCTGGTAGACAGGGAACAGCGGGAGGTTGGGTGGTGAGCAGGGCACGATGTCGTAGGTGTTCTGGATCCGCAGCGTCTGCGTCGCGGGGTTGTTCTCCCGGGGCTGGGAGTCGTAGAGCTGGGCGAACGCGGGGTTGCCTACCAGCGGGCAGGCGTAATTGTAGTTGGTGTACGCGATGCCAGAATAGTTCGACAGTGCCAGATCAAGCGTGAACAACTCGCACAGTGCAGCGCCGAGGCTGTGACCGGTAATCAGGAGCTGATTGATTGGTTGGGCGGATGCCCGGTATTTTTCGAGAAGGGCGAAAAGTTGCTGCTGCATGGACGGCGTGCCGCTCATCGCTGTGGTGTAGATGTTCCAGAAACCACTGGCGACCTGGGCGTCCGGAGACGGGGACGCCTGAAAGGGCACGAAGTATTCCTGTTCCCAGAACCCCGCGTCCTCGAGGGCGTCGAGCAGGGAGTAGGTGCCACGGAAAGAGAAGATGTAGGTGTAGGGTGCGGCCTGGGATCGAAAGACCACGCCGAAACACTCAACCTGGTCGAGTACGCTGAAAACTGTGTCGATCCCGGTCCAGCAATCCACCAGATCATAGCCGGTGGGCGGGGTGACCTTCGTCGGATTGCACTGTGCGGGAGCGTGCGAGTCGAACGCGTAGTATGCCTCGATACTCGCGTCGACCAGCAGCGAAGCTAACGACGGGTCTATATTTGTGGTTACAGTCACGGGTAACTCCGTTGCTGGATAGTGAGTGAGGGTGCGGTCATGGCGAACGTACAGTACCGCGCCGCGAGGCAGCCCCGGATCTGGGACGGTCGATGACGCTGCTGTTCGAAAAATGAACGAAACAGATCCAGCAGGCGGCTAACAGATGACCACTAACCCTACAAGGGAACGCCCTTATTGTTACGAACTGATTGAGGGATCATTTACTTATTCGGGGTCTGGTTAGCTCCGTGCGGTGTGCCCAACCGGCGAGGTGGTCGATCTGGGATCCGGAACGGTCGGTCATCGTGGGGCCTCTCGTGGTTGGTCAGCCGCGGCTCTGGCGAAGCGGGTGGCCCACTCGTGCAGGTGCTCGACCAACTCGGGTGGTGAGACGACCGTGAAGTCCGCGCCCAGCGATCCCAGGGCCATGGCCGGCCAGTCCAGCGAGTCGGTGTGTTCATCCGCAGCAGGCACCGCCGGTCGCCGGCGTCCTCGACGGTGGCCCACCGGCCGATCTGGCCGCGTACCGCGTCGGCGTCGGCGGCCAGGCGCACTTCGACGGTGTATGAGGTCGGCAGGGTGCGCAGGCCCGCCCGGACGAACGCGGCCGCGTCCTCGGCGGGCAGCTCCCGGGGGCGGAACCGGGCGCCGGTACACCGGGGGTCACCCAAGCGGTCCAGCCGGAAGCTGCGCCAGTCGTGCCGGGCGAGGTCGTAGGCGACCAGGTACCAGCGGCGGCCCAGGGACACCAACCGCAGCGGCTCGACGTGGCGCTCGGTGCGGTCGCCGTTGGCGGCGGTGTAGGCGAACTCCAGGCGCTCGGTGTCCCGGCACGCTTGCGCGACGGCGACCAGCGCCTCCGGGTCGGCCGCCGGCGCAGGGCCACCCCACCCCGGGGACACCGTCATCGTCCGCAGCGCCTCCACCCGCCGGCGCAATCGGGGCGGCATCACCTGGATCACCTTGGCCAGCGCGCGCACCGACGACTCGGCAATGCCGGCGACCGAGCCCTGGGCGGCGGCCTGCAGACCCACGGCGAGTGCTACCGCCTCCTCGTCGTCGAGCACCAGCGGGGGCAGTGTGGCGCCAGGCGCCAGCTGGTAGCCGCCGTCCACGCCCCGGCTGGCCTGCACCGGATAGCCCAGCTCGCGCAGCCGGTCGATGTCGCGGCGCAGCGTGCGGATGGATACCGCCAGCCGCCCGGCCAGCTCCTCTCCTGGCCAGTACCGGTGGGTCTGCAAGAGTGACAACAGTCGCAGCGTGCGCGAGCTTGTGTTCGCCATGAATCTGATTCTTCCGCAATTCAGGACAGAAAATGGCACTTATTGCTCGTAACGTTGTCCTCCTCGACAGCATCGACCATCACCACCGGAGGCAGTACCGATGACCAGCACCCAGACCTTGTCCGGCGAGCGGGCTGACCTGCTCGACACGCTCGCCCAGCACCGCTTCTTCCTGCGCAACACCACCCGGGACCTCACCGGCGAGCAAACCGGCCGCCGCACCACCGTCAGCGCGCTGTGCCTGGGTGGGTTGATCAAACACGTCGCCCATGTCGAGGAGGTCTGGGTCAGGTTCATCGAGAGCGGCCCGAAGGCGATGACCGGCAACGGCAAGGCCTGGTCGGAATGGACCGGGGAGGACTACGCGCAGCGGGAAACGACCTTCCAGATGCTGCCCGGCGAGACCCTGACCGGAGTCCTGGCCCACTACCAAGACATCGCCCGCCACACCGACGAGCTGATCGCCACCCACCCCGACCTCGACCTGTCCCAGCCGCTGCCCGACGCACCCTGGTACCCGCCGGGCACCAGCTGGACGGTCCGCCGGGCGCTGGTGCATATCCTCGCCGAGATCGCCCAGCACGCCGGGCACGCCGACATCATCCGCGAGGCCCTCGACGGCGCCAAGACCATGGGCTGAGCCCTCAGCCCATGGTCTCTCACGGCGTGCCGCTGGCGGGTGAGACATCCCGTTTCGGGACCCGACCGATGGTGGCGATCTTGCGGCCTGTCTGGACGGCGCGTGCGAGGTTCGGGTCGATGGGCCGGCTTCGATATCGCTGGACCCGCGGTTCGGAATCCGAAGCCTGCAAGTCGAGTCGATTTCGACGGACAGGGTGGGCATTCGAGTGGAGTATTCAGGCCCCTTTTACCAGGATAGTCAGTGCGGGAGTGGCTGCAGCACCAGCTTGGGGGAGGGCGTCCTTCAGGGGTCCTACTCGGCCGGATCGACGGTGAACCTCCCCGCGATCGCCTTCGAGGTGGTAGCGATCGGCCAAGGTGCGGCGGTCCTCCGCATCGGGCTACCGGCCGCAACCGACGGCGCCGATCTCGGAGCGTGCGCCGATGGCACCTGTGCCGTTCTGGTCGATAAACCGGTGCTGATCCCGCTGGATCCGCAATTCCAGTTCAACAACCTGCGGATCGAGTCGATCACAGCGGACGCCGTCACTATCACCGCTGACTTTGTCGGCGAATATCAGTACATCTGCCCGGACAGCAAATGCAGCTTTGTGGAGCGGCCAGGAGGATTCCGGTCGACGCTCACCCGCGGGTCCCGGCTGGACAACTCCGCAGTCACCATTCAAGTCGCTGCGGTCAACGACGGCACGGCCGTCCTCCGCATCAAGCCCGTAACGCCTCGCTGATCACCCGCCGGCCGCTCGAGGAGGCGGTTCGATCCGCGCCCCGGTCAACCTGAAAGGTCAGCCTTGGTCAATGCCGCCGACCGGCTCATAGCCTGCACCGACCCATTCGGCTGAAGCTCGGTCCGCGAATCCACCCAGCCTGATAGGGCGTTCAGAGTGCGGGATCCGCCGAGCGGGTCGGCCGAGCGTGCCACGTTGTGTGCGGCCACCGGACGGCGTTCGGTCTCGTAGGTGTCCAGCAGCACCGGGTCGGCCCAACCGCGAAGCACCCAGGCGAGCTTCCAACCGAGATCGTAGGCGCCGTGGATGGCGGTGTTCATGCCGGTGCCGCCACGTGGGGTCAGCCGGTGCGCGGCGTCCCCGACGAGGAACGCGCTGGCCGAACAGGACATCCTGCGCCCGGACGTCACCACCGACGAGGCCACCCACCTGCTCTGGCTGCTGGCCAGCTTCGACAGCTTCGATCAGCTCTGCACCGGCCGGAGCCTGCCCCCCGAGGTCGTCGCCCAGACACTGATCACCACCGCCGAACGCGGCCTCTGCCGATGACTGCGGCGACATCGATCCCTCTCGACTAGCTCGCCTAACCTGGTTGCTGGCTTGCCGTCTTGGCTCCTCGGCTGTGCAACCAGGCAATGAGCTCGGGTTCGCCGCTCGTGGCGGCGGCGTCCAGCGGGGTGTGCGGCCCCCAGGGCGGAATCCAGTTCAGCTCGGCGCCCTGCGCAAGCAGGTATCGAGCAGCAGTGACACGGCCGCCGTGGCAGGCGGCCCAAAACGCGGGGTTGGTCTCCTCGGCCGCGGGGGGCGTCTCCGTCGGTGTGAAGTAGGCCTCGAGCCGGTCCATGAGCCCTAACGCCGCGGCCGCGAACAGAGTGGTCTGGGCTCCGCGCTCGACGAGCCGGTAGGCGACCTTCCACTGCCGGAAAGCGGTCGCGTCGGCGAGCGGCGGGCCGCCGGCGATCACTGCCCCGGGTGGGTCGATATCGGCGCCGGCGTCCAGCAGGGCGTCAAGGACCGCGACATCGTCGCTGCTCGCCGCCCAGTGCAGCGGGTCTCTTCGTGGGGGCCACGGAACCGGGCGTTGACGTCCGCGCCGGCCGTCACCAGAACGGCCACCGTGGCGGCACCGTTCGGGAAGTGCCCCGGCCAGTCGGTGACCACGTGCAGCAGTGTCCGCGACATCCCGTCCGGGTCGTCGTTGCCCAGGCGTGTCCTGGCCAAACCGGGATGCGCATCCAGCAGCTGACGCAATGCGGCGACGTCGCCGGTGTGGATCGCGGCGGTCGCGGCCACAGCGACCGGGTCCTCGGTGCTGATCGTTGTCATGAGCTGCCCTTCTGATTCCCTACCGGATGCCGAGCCGGTCGAGGTTGTCGGTTGCGGGATGTTCCCGGCCTGCGGGTCCCTGCGCGTAGGCGGTGAGCAATCGGGTGGTGATGGTGGCCACGGCTGGGTCGTAGCGCTCGCCGTTGCTGCAGGACGGGTCCAGCCCACAGATCCAGTACTGGGTTCCGGCGGAGAACACGGCGGCGCCGCTGCTGGTGGTGTAGTAGGTGACGTCGGCGAAGTCCGGTTTCCCTTGGCAGGTCACCGGCGAGTGGAAAAGCACCTGGATCGGACGTGGGGTGGGAACCCGCAGGTCGACGCGCTCGTACTCGTTGCCGATCAGGCGGGGCAGCCGCTGACCTTCGGTGACGACACCGCTGGTGAGCCAGCTCTCGGAGTCAGCGGAAATCATGTCCGCTTCGACGGGGTTGCACTGGTAGAAGTTGCCCAGCAGCTCGCTTTCCGGGCGGGGGAACGGTGCCGAGCGCCACTCGGTCGTGGCCTCCATCGGGTCGGTTTGGCTCGCCGGGTCCTGTGCGAAGGACTTGTAGCCCACCTCGATCCGGTCGGCGCCCAGCGGGCTGGGTTCGAACCGGATGTGCCGGTACACCTCGTTGCCGCCCAGGAATGCCAGGTTCACGCCGCCGTCGCGGGCCAGGGTGGCCTGCTCGCGCATGGCGGTCGACCAGTACTCGTCGTGACCGAGCGTGACCATGGCGCGGGCCCCGTCGAGCAGGTGCGAGTTGGCGTGCAGGTCGACGTCGGTCGCGTAACCCAACGGCATCCCGGAATGCTCGGCGAACTGCACGAAGGGCAGCTCGAAGATCAGGAAGTCCCCGGCGCCCTGCATGTCTTTGGCCTGGTAGGGGCGGTCGAAGGACACCGCGCGGGAGCGCTCGGCGAACCTCCCGCTCCGGCTGGTGTAGAGGCTGTCGCCGCCCCACCGGTTGTAGGCCTGCCAGGTGGTCACGGCGTTGACGATCACGATGCGCCCGGTGTTGTCCGGGCTGGCGACGGTCAGCGGGACGAACTGCTGGGCGCCGTTGTCGCCGTCGAGCCGGAACAGGTAGTCCCCGGGTTCCCAATCGGTGGTGTCCACCGTCAGCGATGGTTGCCAGGGCGCGCTGACGGTGTTCCGCGGGGTTTCGACCATGGCTGGGGGTTGCTCGTGGCCCGGCTGCGGCGTGGACTTCCATACCTGGCGGCCGCCGGTCGGCGGGTAGTCGCCCATCCGGTACGCGGTGACCGTGAAGCGATCAGCCGTGGTGGATACGAACAACTGCACCGGTTGGCCCGGCAGCATGCTGGTCCGATCCGCGAAGCCTTCGATCGCGTGTTCCGGACCCGGATTCGCGATGCGCCAATCCGCCTCGGCCGGTGCGCTGGCGGGCGCGCTGCTGGTGGGTGCGCCGTGGAAGGGTGCGCTGGATGCGTCACCGTCAGGCGGCGGACTCACTGTGGGCTGTCCGGCTGCCCGACCACAGGATCTGCACATCGGCGCCGAGGCCGAGGGACCAACCGTTGCCGCGACCAGCAGGAGTGTCGCGATCACCCACACCACGCGTCCCCACCGGCGAGCCCTCACCCCGCCGATTGTTGCGCCCACGGGCGCACCCCCCAAGTCTGCCCGCCCCGCGGTGCCAGATCCGTCACTGCCGTGTGCCCTCAGCCTCCCGAACTTGACAGGAGGGCTGTTTTTGCCCGGCTGGGACAGCTCTGCTGTCAAGTTCGGGAACGGAAGAGCTGTTCAAGGCGGGTAGCCGCGAGGGTCGGTGGAACCGCAATACCGGAGAGTTGGCGGTGCTAGGCCGTGGCGGCGTGGCCGAGTTGGATTTTCGGATATTCCGATGCATCATAGAACAGAGATTTGCGTGTCAGCACCCAGAGATGGCGAGGAGCATGGGAGACGAGTTGGTCATGGCTGCTTCGGAGGGCCGCCCGTCGCGTGCAATGCTGCGGTCGAAGGGTCAGCTCACACTACCTTCAGAGATCAGGGCAGCGCTGCACGTCGGAGAGGGTGACGAGATCGAGTTCACCGTCACCGACGCTGGGGAGGTTCTGCTGCGCGGCATGACCAGCGTGCCAGCTGACCAGCGCTGGTTTTGGGAGCCTGATTGGCAGGACGGCGAGCGCGAGGCGAGTGAGCAGATCAAGGCTGGTGACGTTGAGGTCTTCGACGACGTCGATGACATGTTCGCCGCGCTGAACAAATAGACGACGGTGCCGACGTTCGCAACAACACCGCGCTTCCGGCGTGATCTCAAGGCGCTGCCCCCCGAACAGCGCGCCCGGTTTGAGAAGATCGTGCGCGAGGAGTTCGTGCCAGACGTCGATGCGAACCAGTGGCGCCCAGGGCTGCGGATCAAGCGGGTACAGGGTGTGCCGAAGGTGTTCGAGATGACCTGGGCGCCCGATGGGCGGGCCACCTGGCAGTTCGGGGCATCGATCCGGGACGGCGTGCGTCACGTGATCTGGCGTCGGGTGGGCACCCACGACATCTTCACCGACGCCTGACCTCGCTGGCGTGACTACTCCTCAACGTAGGGACGACCGTCGCGGGCGGAGCGGGGGTAGAGCGTGCCGTCTGCGGTATGTACCCAGATCGGACGGTCAAAGACACCTCCGACAGTGGTCCGAAAATTGGGCAGTCACTGCGGGATCGTGGCCATCAGAAGTCGGGGTTTCGACCAGGGCTGGGGGGTTGCTCGTGGCCCGGCTGCGGCGCTGAATTCCGTACTTGGCGGCCGGCGGGCGGCGGGTAGTCGCCCATCCGGTACGCGGTGACCGTGAAGCGATCAGCGGTGGTGGATACGAACAGCTGCACTGGTTGGCCTGGCGGCACGCTGGTCCGATCCGCGAAGCTTCGATCGCGTGTTCCGGACCCGGATTCGTGATGCGCCAATCCGCCGCGGCCGGCCGCTGGTGGGTGTACTGCTGGCGGGTGTGGTCGGTGCGCTGGATTCGTCACCGTCGGTCCGAGGAGCTAACCGTTCACGCGACCAGCAGGAGTGTCGCGATCACCCACACCACGTGTGCCTACCGGCGAGCCTCCACCCCGCGGATTGTGCCGCCCACGGGCCTCCCAGTGTGCCCGCCAGGCAGTGCCGGCTCCGCCGCTGCATAGCTGCCCTCAGCCGCCCGAACTCAGGTAGGCGAGCTGATGTGCGCGGCTGGCAGCTCTGCTGTTCCTCGGACTACCGGGTGGTATTACTCGATTGCGCGGTTGCGGTGCTGGTGTTGACCGCGGACATTCCCTTGCGCTTTCCGATGAGGACAGTGGCCGGGTGTCCGTTGACCAGGACCTGGTGCTCGGCTTCTGGAGGCAGTTTCGCGGAGCTCAGACCGTCGTGCATCACCTCGGCGTTACGGCGGTTGACGACCAGGACGAATCGGCCTCTTGTCGGCTGCAGCACACGCGCGAACGAGACTCCAATAGCGTAAGCGAAGTCTCTGTAGGGCATGCTGATCATCTCATGTTCACCCCACGACGGGTCCGTGACGATGACGTCGATCGAGCCGTCGGCGATGCTTGGCAGGGTCAGTGCATCTTCCGCGAGCAGCCTCACTCGCTTGTTTTCGGTCAACTGTCGAGGGAAAGTTGGCCGGTGCTGGGCCAAGTCCAGGTCGGAGTACCACAACTCTTTGAAGGGTTGTTCCAGCCGTGTCACAGCAAAGGTTCCGCTACCTCCGAACGGGTCGAGGAAGACGTCCCGTGGGCTAGGTTTGGACGCCGCTATCAACATTGCCGACAGCTCGTGCGAGATCGCTCCCTTGGCCTTGGGTGGCCGCCGTGCCTTGGCCAGACGCGCGCAGAGCAGCAGCTGGTTCATGCCCTGGCGGCCGACGACCCAGTATTCCTGGCACATACCTCGCGGCTCGACGCGCGAGCCGGTCCGCTGGGCGATCGCCTGCTCGAGGGCCGTCTTGGCACGCGGAGCAACTGGCGCGAGCGAACCGTCGATATGCACCATGAGCCGGAACTTATTTATCTGGCCCGTTGGTCTGGGAAATTTCGTGTTGGCGATTACGCGGCTAAGTTGTACGACGCCCTTGTCGAGACTTCCGCGCCCCGTCTCGGCTACGACGATGAACGCATTTTTGATGAACGGGATTGCTGCTACAATATCAGGATCAGACGAAGACTCAAGGATCATCGCACTGTCGTCGCTATAGCGCACCCGGAGCCCGCCGAGCTGATGATCCAAAGTCTCAAGCAGGAGACCGCCTGCGCCGGCGGCGAACTGTACGTAGTACTGCATAGCTGTATTGTATCGCAACCCGTTGTCGTCTTGAGCCACTACATGTCGAATCAGGCGCGCCGTACGTTGATTGGAGTCGGGATGGAGAGTGCGGACGAACTGCCTCGCAGCGTCTGTGGGGTCACGACGGACGGGATGAACGAACGGCACGCCCGCAGATCGCGCAGCGCTGACGGACGCCGCCGAATGGTAGGGGCGGTAGCGGTTGAATCTCGCGACTTCAGGGCAGTAGTCCCGGATCCGCTGTCCGAGGACGCCCGCCAGGGTCGGCAGCAGAACCTCCTGCAGAGTAAAGGAACGGAGGGGCGACTGATTTTGTTCGACAAATCGGCGTGGTCGGCAGTAAAACGGACTCTCGACGACCGTCTGGACGTAGCGCCAGGAGAATACCTGGGCGGGTGAGAACCCGCCGCTGAACGTCTGGGTTTCTAAAATATCTCGGAGCTCCGAAAGCTCCGGGCGAAGGCTGCGGTAAGGGCGCCAGCGTGACGTCGGTGAGATCGTGGGAACAACCTTGGCCACCATGTAGTCAGCGTCTCGCATCCCGTCGGCGACGAGGTCCGTGAAGCCGTCTGTGACGAAGCTCAGATCGGTCTCGACATTGACAACGTAGTCGTAGTCCTGTTGGTGCGCCCACTCGAAGATGTCCAAGAACGCAGGCGTGATCTTGGCGTACTTGAGCGGTCTGCTGCATTCCAGGCGCGGCACTGGAGCCTTTCTCGGCACAGCTTGCCCGGTGTCGTACCAGACGATGTCCGCGAATGGGTTGAAGCGTGCTGCGTTGCGGAGCAGTTCGTCAAGGTAGTCGTCCCCGTTGTGGTCGATGACAACGAGACAGATGCGCATGTCACCGACCCGTCAACCCGAAGACGGGCGGAGGTGCGCTCGCTCTGGGATCTGCGTCGGCCCCGATGGCGAGTGAGCGTTCGAACTCGGTGCCAAAGTCTGGATCAATGTCGCAAGCTGCGACTGCGCGCCGGACGTCGGCTAGAGCGGCCATGAGCCGGATCGATTGCATCGCCGCGTACCGCACGCGGCCGGAGCCGTCATGCATCAGTGACCGCAGTAACGCGCGGTCGAGATGCTCACTGCGGCCCTGCGCGGCACGACCCACCGCCGTCACGGCCTCTGCGCGGACCGCGTCGACAGCATGCAATCGAGCGACCTCGGTGATCGTGTCTAACCCCACCAGCCCCGGCGTGGACTCGGCGAGCTTGCCCCAACACCACACGGCTGACCGCACAGTCCGATCCGACGAGTGCGTGGTCCGGGCCAACACTTCGCCGACCATCCGGCGGGCCGTCGTGCCCACGGGCATCTCGCCCAAAAAGTACAGAGCGTCCCGTTCGACTAGCTGATCACCGGAGCGCAGGCAGTCGACGATCAGCCGAAGAGCGACCTGCTCGCCCTCGCGAACGCCGGAGATCCCGAGCGCCAGCGCAGCGAAGGGCATGTGGCACGCGTCGAGCCCGCTGAGCGCCATGAGTAGTGGTGGCACCGATTGGGCTCCCAGCCGGGCCAACGACCAGGCGCATTCGTCCTGCGGATAAAACGACGAATCCTTGAGTCCGGCAATGAGGTAGGGAACCGCGTCCGGGGCCGCGATCCGGCCGAGCGCGCTAGCCATTCGCCAGCGAACGTCGAAGTCAGGGTCAGTCAAGAGCAACTCACCGATCGGCCTCACGGCGCGCGCGATACCAGGTGCCGAATACAAGCTGCCCAGGGTCAGCCCGGCAGACATCCGAACGGGCAGGGAGAGTCACGTGCAGAGATCGCACTCAGCGCCTCGACAATCAACACCTCGCTTGGCCGACCGCCTTCGGGAACGAATTGTCGGTCGTTGCGGTCGTCGTGACCATAGTGGTAGACGATTGCGTCCGGCTCGAACCGCACCCAGCGGCTCCCGTCGCCCGGCAGCAGCTCCTTTGTCCACAAGTGGTCCTCAAGTTCGACGACGGTCTCGTCGAACTGTCGCTCATGCCAGCACCGACGCGGAAAGGCAGAGTTGGCGTTCCAGAAGTCCGAGTCGCGACACTCCGTTCGGGGCCTGGTGTCGGAGACCTTCTCGTACTGCTGCAGGCCTGCATAGCGAACGGGCCGTATTGGTGCAGAATGTCCGGCACATTCGGCAGCTGGCGATTAAGGCCTCTGGCCCAGCCTGCGAGGTGAGCCCGCCCGAAACCAAAAGGAGCGCCGTGTGCCGTATTCCAGGCGATGAAATCCGGTGGGATCGTGCGCCGCGCGAGCATGCCCAAACCTCTCCATCGTGGCGCGTCGCCGGCGGTACCGTGCGCCGGGCTCGAGGTCGGTTACCCGACTCGGCTAGGTATTCTAGCTGCCGTCAAAGAGCCGAGCCAGTGCCCGGCTGATCACCGGACTAGGAGCGCGACACGCCGATGGAGTTGCCGCATCTGGGAAATTTGTCGACGAGCGCAACGGTGGCCTTGCTCACTGGTGACCCCGACCGAATCACCACGATGGTGGACGAGCTCGGCCCGATGACCGGAGAATGGAGGAATCGAGGTTACGTCTGCTGTGAGGTGCGCAGCGAATGGGGTCGATTGCTTCTCTGTTCGACCGGGATTGGTGGTCCGTCGACTGCCATCGTCGTTGAGGAACTCGGGCGGCTGAGAGTTTCAACTTTCGTGAGGGTAGGAACCTGCGGCTCGCTACAACCCGCGGTCCGAGCCGGCGACATCGTCATCTCCTGCGGCTCGGTGCGCGACGACGGGACCAGCGGGCAGTACCTTGCGCCGGAATTCCCGGCCGTACCGAGCTTCGACCTGGTCCGAGCAATGGTGAAGTCCGCCGAGGCTGCGAACGCAGCCCACCACGTCGGTGTGACTCACTGTAAGGACGCCTACTATGGGGAGAAGGCCGCTGGCTTCCCGCGCGCTGAGTGGTGGCACAAGCGCTGGACTGAACTACGCGCGTGCGGCGTGCTGGCGACCGAGATGGAGGCCGCAGCACTTTTCGCGGTCACTACCGTCCGCGCGTGGTCGTCAGCCGCCCTGTTCGTAGCCGTCGACGGCAGCTTGGCGCCTTCAGCGCGTCTCGACGCAATCCGCACGGCCACACGAATCGCTGCGCGCGCAGCGAGGGTCACGGT
>JBOHFK010000155.1:0-12749 GCA_050699635.1 Pseudonocardiaceae bacterium
ACAACTCAAGACTCAGAACGATAGGCTTGAGTCCGATAACACGCAATTGAGGTCGAAACTCGGTCTGCCCGGTCCGGCCGCCGGTCTACAACCGCCGACTGGTGCATCTGTCTGAGCTTTGCGTTTTACGGATTCGTCCTTTATCTCGGAGCCACCAAAGCGGACTACCAGACGTGCCACGGCCGTACAGGATACAGTAATGGCTATAACACCACGATCGATAATGGTTCAATCCAACCTGGGGACTACCTGTGCTTGAAAACAGGCGACCACCGCTACTCTGCGGTTCGCCTAACACAGCTTGACTCTTCCAAGGCAACTTTCGATGTCGTCACCTACGATCCACCAGGGAGCTGAGTCATCCCAGCACCGTCGTCAATGGCGAACTGCCGTGGCGCCCAGCGCGAGTCGGGCGGCTTGCCAGCCGCCCATGCCGTGCACGCCGGCGCCCGGTGGGGTGCTGGCCGAGCAGAGGTACACCCCTGGAAGGGGGGTTTGCCACGGCCGTAGTGACAGCACCGGCCGGGCGAGGAACTGGCGCAGGTCGGCCGCACCACCGCCGATGTCGCCGCCGATCTTGTTCGCGTTGCGCGCTTCGAGCGCCGCCGGTCCCATCGCGTGGCGGGCCAGCACCCGATCCCGGAAGCCGGGGGCGAACCGCTCGATCTGGGCTTCGATCGCCGCGGTCATGTCGACGTCGGAGCCGTTGGGTACGTGGCAGTACGCCCAGAGGGTGTGCGCACCGGCCGGTGCCCGGCTGGGGTCGGCGACGCAGGCCTGCACCAGCAGCACGAACGGCCGCGCTGGATGCCGGCCGCGCGCGACCTCGTGCTCGCCGGCTGCGATCTCCTCGAGCGTGCCGCCGAGATGCACCGTGGCGGCGTCACCCACTGCGGGGTCCCGCCAGGGCACCGGACCATCCAACGCCCAGTCGAGCTTGAACACCCCCGGCCCGTACCGGAACCGCTCCAGCCGGCGGCGGTACTCGGGCGGCAGCCGGTCTCCGGCGATGGCCACGACCTGGCGGGGGGTGAGGTTGAGCAGGGTCGTCCCGGCGGGCGGCAGTTCGGCGAGATCCCGCACCACGGTCCCGGTCGCTACTTCACCGCCGTGCCGGCGTAACCGGGCGACCAGCGCGTCGGCCAGGACCTGCGATCCGCCGGCGACGACCGGCCAGCCGACGTGGTGCACCAACGCGGCCAGCAGCAACCCGTAGCCGGCCGTGATGGGCGAGTTCAGGTCGAGAATGGAGTGCGCCGCCATGCCGGCGAAGGCCGCCCGGGCCCGCGGGCCCCGAAACACCGTCCGAGCCATCGAGGTCGCCGACCAGGCCCCGAGCGCGCCGTAACGGGCCAGCGCCAGCGCAGCCTTCGGCGGGTCCAGTGGCGCGAGCAACGAGTCCACCAGCGGGTCACCGGCTGCGGCGGTAGCGCCGATCGTGGCTCGCCAGGGCCTCCCGTCCGCACCCAGCCCGGCCGCGGTGGCGTCGAGGTCACGGTGGATCAGCACGGCGTCGCCGTCGTCGAGCGGGTGGGCGGCGGCCACCGGCGGGTGGGCCCAGCGAACCCCCTCCTCCTCCAGCCGCAGCCCGCGAAACGCCGGCGAGGCGACCGCCAACGGGAGCACGGTCGCGCAGACGTCGTGGCGGAACCCCGGCAGGGTCAGCTCCTCGGTGCGCAACCCTCCGCCGACCCTGCCGGCCGCCTCGACCAGCAACGTCCGCCGCCCCGCCTCGGCCAGTGTCACCGCAGCGACCAGGCCGTTGGGGCCCGAACCGACGACGACGGCGTCGAAGCCGTCAGCGCGGCCCATTCACCGTCTCCGAACGGGGATCGTTTGCCACGGTCATCCCGGTGCGCCACACCGACTCGGCGGTACGCCGTGGTGGGCCTGGAAGATCACGGTTTGGGTGCGCAGAGCGACACGTTGTGTCACCTGAGGCACCAAGACCGTGATCACTACCGCACCCGCTGGATCCGGGTTCGCTGGGTCGCCGCGACGCACGCCAGGACGGCCAGCGCCGCGACGATCGTCGGTGTACCGATCCGCTCCCCGAGCAGCACCGCGGACCAGGCCAGGGTGAGCAGCGGCTGCGCGAGCTGGACCTGGCCGACGCGGGCCACGCCACCCAGAGCGAGGCCGTGATACCAGGCGAAGAAACCGAGGAACATGCTGAACACTGTCACGTAACCGAGATCCAGCCAGGCCACCGGCCCCGCCGACAGACCATGGGCCACTACCCGCACGGCCACCACCGGCACCAGCACCGGCGCCACGACGATCAGCGCCCAGCAGATCACTTGCCAACCCCCGTACTCCCGGGCGAGTACTCCGCCCTCGGCGTAACCGAGCGCGGCGCAGGCCACCGCCAGCAACACGAAACCGTCAGCAGGGCTGACCCCGGCCACCCCCTGGGTGATCGCGAAGATCAACGCCGCGACGAACCCGCCCAGCGCAGCCAGCCAGAAGCCGCCGGATGGGCGCTCGCCGGCCCGGGCCACCGCCGCGACCGCGGTGGCAGCCGGGAGCACGCCGACGATCACAGCCGAATGCGCGGCCCCGAGCTCGCGCAGTGCGAGTGCGGTGAACAGCGGGAAGCCGACGACCACGCCGAACGCCACGATCACCAACCGGCCCCAGATCCGGCGCGGCGGTAACGGTCGCTCCCCCCGCGCGACGAGGACGGCGAGGGCCAGTGCGGCGGCCACCACCGCCCGGCCCAGACCGACCACCCAGGGGTCCAGGTCAGCGACGGCAACCCGGGTCGCCGGCAGCGTGACGGAGAACATAAGGACGCCGAGCGCACCGTACAGCAGACCGAGCGTTTCCCGCCGCAGTCCAGTAACGTTATCCTGAGCCTTCATGTTCGAGGATAACAGTGCTGCTCGCGTTATCGCGACGCTTCGGGCGGCGGCGACCCGCGGGGTTCCCGGCAGCCGACTGCCGACGGTCCGCGACCTGATGGCCGAACACGGCGTGGGTCCGGGCACCGTCCAGCGCGCCCTGGCGGCACTGACCCGGGAAGGGCTGGTCGAAACGCGGCCCGGTGATGGCACCTACATCGCCGAACGTCGCCAGAGCCCTCCTGCGCCGGACCTGGCCTGGCAGTCCGTCGCGCTCGGCGGTCGCACCGTCGACGCCGGTCCGCTGAGTGAGCTACTCGCGGTACCTCGACCCGGCGTCATCGCCTTGAGCAGCGGTTACCTCGACCCCGATCTGCAGCCCACCGCCCAGCTCGCCGCGGCGGCAGCCCGGGCCGGACGACGACCCGGCAGCTGGCAACGACCGCCGGTCGAGGGCCTCGCCGAGCTGCGCGCCTGGTTCGCCCGCGACGCCGGTGGTGCCGTCCAGCCCCACGACGTGCTCATCTGCGCTGGTGGTCAAGCCGCGCTGTCGACCGCCTTCCGCGCGCTCGCGGCGCCGGGCGATCCGGTGCTCGTCGAGTCCCCCACCTACCTCGGGGCACTGGCTGCGGCCAGGGCGTGCGGGTTGCGCACCGTCCCGGTGCCCGCCGACGCCGAGGGAGTCCGGCCGGATCTGCTGGCGTCGGCCTTCGCGCAGTCGGGCGCGCGGGTGTTCTACTGCCAGCCGCTGCACGCCAACCCACACGGCGCCGTCCTCGCCGCCGACCGCCGGGCCGCGGTGCTCGACGCGGTCGCCGCGGCCGGGGCCTTCCTCATCGAGGACGACTTCGCCCGCGACCTCACCATCGACGGCCAGCCCCCACCGCCCTTGATCGCCGCCGACGCTCACGGGCACGTCGTGTACATCCGCTCGCTCACCAAGCCGGCCGCGCCGGGGTTGCGGGTGGCCGCGCTGGCTGCCCGCGGCGCGGCGCACGCCCGGCTGCGGACGATCCGCCTGGTCGAGGACTTCTTCGTGGCAGGTCCACTCCAGGAAATCGCCTTGGAACTCGTCGCCGCCCCCTCCTGGCCCCGCCACCTGCGCCGGGTCCGCACGGCCCTACGGGAACGCCGCGACGCGCTGGCGGCGGCCGTGCGGGACAGCTTCGGCGCGCAGTGCCTGCCGTCCATCCCCAGCGGCGGGTTCCACCTCTGGGTCGCGCTGGACACGCGGATCGACGACGTGGCACTGGCCGAGCAGGCGCTACGGTCCGACGTGCTGGTCACGGCGGGACGGCACTGGTTTCCCGCCGAGGCACCGGCGCCCTTCCTGCGGCTGACCTACGCCGGCGCCCATCCCAGCACCTTCGCTGACGGCGTCCACCGCCTCGCCGAACTCCTAGCGGCCCCCCACGCCATCGCGACAACGTCAGTGTTGCGCTCACACTTTCAAACGTTGTGAATTCAGTACATGCGGGAGCCTACGAGCGACGGTTCGCAACCGCCGTTCTACACCCGATTGGCAGTGCTGCGCTCCGAGCGAGTGGCTGAGTCGCAGGGAGCTGGCCGACGCCGTCGGCATCCACTACCAGACCGTCGGGTACCTCGAACGCTGCGAGTACAGCCCCAGCCTCGTCCTCGCTTTGAAGATCGCCGCGATCTTCGACCTCCCCATCGAGGCCGTCTTTTCGCTGACCCCGTTTCGCCCCTTGTCCGAACCAGGTCTACGGCAGCAGGGACAACCGATGAAAACCTCTGCGATCATGCGCAAACAGCGTGCACTCGTGCTCGCTCTCGACCTCGCGGTCGTGCTGCCCACCCTGGTCGCCGCTGTCCGTCACGACGTCTGAGCCGCCCGAGTTTCGGTACTGTAGGAGTCGAGGGTGCCACCCGGAGCCGATCAGGAGGGCTGCATGCCCCACCCGAGCACTATCGCGCAGGCGCTCGCCCTGCTCGTGCTCGGCTATGCCCTCGTCGCGGGTGAGCCCGGAGTGCTCATCGGCGTGGTGGGTGTGGCGCTGTGGGCGTGGGAGTTGGCCCGCCTCGGCTTGGCCGTGCAGCGCAGGACCACCGGTGGTGGCCCAGCCGCCGCACTGCGGGCGCTGCATCAGTCCCGCTCGCGCGCGGCACTGCCCCGGGCGCAGGACCCGGACGCGGCCGGACACACCCGCGCCCGCGCACCGTCGGTGCTGATGCCGGCGGTGTAACTCCCCGCGCCCGGGCTCCCCGGACGCGCTGTTGATGGCACACCGCCGGGTCGACGACGTTCCCCATCCGTCCGGCCGCCTGGAGTGCTGCCATGCCCCTGCCTGCCCGTTATCGCGTCGTGCCCGCCGAGGTGCGGCCGTGTTAGACGTCCTGTACTACCCGGTCTCCGCCGTCATGTGGTTCTGGCATCAGATCTTCGGTCTCGTGCTGGGACCCGCCAGCGGCATCGCGTGGGGGCTGTCGGTGGTGTTCCTCGTGCTCACCCTGCGCACCCTGATGATCAAACCGTTCCTGGCGCAGGTCCGGGCCGGCCACCGGATGCAGGCGATCACCCCCCAGCTCACCGAGTTACGCAAGCGCCACGCGGGAGACAACCACACACTGCTGGCCGAGACACAGAAGCTGCAGCGCGAGCACGGGGTCGACCCGCTCGGTGGCTGCCTGCCGGCGCTGATCCAGCTGCCGGTGTTCCTCGCGCTGCTGCACGTGCTGCAGTGTTTCAACCGTCCGGGTCTGAGCTTTGCGCAGAACGCGGCCATCCCCAACTACGTCTTCGGCCCGCCGGATGTCCACTCGTTCCTGCAGGCGCGGCTGTTCGGGGCGCCGCTGTCGTCCTATCTCACGATGCCGCAGTCACTGCTCGACTCCTTCAGCGAGCACGTCGCGCGCTGGGACGTCGTGGCCGTCGCGGTGCCCCTGACGTTGCTCACCGCCATCGCGACCCACCTCACCGCCCGGTTCTCGCTGCGCCAGCAGCAGGTCGGCCAGGTCACGCCAGACCCCGGGAACCCGGCCGCGCAGGTCGCGTCGATCATGCGGTGGACGCCGTGGATCTTCCCACTCGGCGCGATCGTCGGCGGGTTGATCTTCGGCGTTCCCGTCGCGATTCTGCTCTACTGGCTGACCAACAGCGCGTGGACGATGGCCCAGCAGCACTTTGCGCACCGCACCATGGCCACCGAGGCTGCGCAGACCACCGCCAGCGCTTCGACCACGCCGCTCGCCGGTACCGACCACGAGCATCGCGACCCACGGAGGCCGAGGGGGGCCCGCCAACGTGGCCGCAAGCGCGCCAACGCCGGCAAACGCAGGCGACACTGATAATGCGACTCGCGACGGGCGGGTAGGACCCGTTCCGCCGCCTTCGTCCGGGCTAATTAGGGACTCGTCGCATGGGCATCTGATCACGAAGCTGCTATGAATGGACAATGCTGGCCTACCACGATTCTTCCAGCTACCCCGTCTCTTTACCTGCGCGAGTACCCGCACCCGCCCGCCGGCCCCGCGCTCGCCACCGCAGGGCCACAGCCCTTGCCCTGGTCGTGTTCTCGGTACTGCTCGGTGCCTGCGGAACTCCCGACGCGAAGACCTCGCCGGCCGTCCCGGCCGCGGTCCAGCCAGCGGCGGCGGTCACGGTGGTCATCAGGAATTCCGCCTTCATCCCGGCGAGTTTCACGGTCCCACCAGGAGCCACAGTAACGGTGCGTAACGAGGATCAGGTGATCCACACCGTCACCGCTGATAACAGGGCGTTCAACACCGGTAACGTGAGCCGGGGCGTAACGAGCACCTTCACCGCACCCACCCGGCCCGGCACGTACCCGTTTCACTGCCTGTTCCACAATTACGAGACGGGCGCCCTGACCGTCTCCCAGTAGCACTGGTCCACCGCCCGTCCCCCTGCCTTTGTCCTGCTCGTGCTCACCCATGCCGACGCTTCGTCAGTGACTCCAGCGCCGCCCGCAGCTTGCCGATAGCTGCAGGCGCCAGCACCGCGCCCGTTGCCGTGCAGGCGTGGAAGTACAGGCTGGTCCGTCCGTCCTGATGCCCGATCACGAGCAGCGTGCAGGCACCCCCATGGGGACTCCGGGCCGAAATCGCTGACCGGCCCCGCAGCGACAGGGCGACCACAAGCAGTTCGACGACCTCTGGCGTGAGTTCCGCGACGGCAGTCTCGCCGCCCTCGTAGCGCAGCAGATGCTCACCGAGCGGATCGCGCTGCACGGTCACCGTGCATAGCCCGCCTGACTCGGACTTCGCCGCGACCGCGATGCGGTCGGTCCCAGTGGGTAACCGCATCTCACCTCCCTGTGGTAGCGGCGAGACCGGTGGTTCGGGGGAGTCCACACCGGCCCCGCCGCAGCTCTTGACTGACTAGTCATGGATATGAGGCATCAAATCGAACTAGCGATGACTATGCATTACGATCAGAGCGCCGTCAAGTCCTCCGCCCTACCGCCTACTCGGCGAGGAACTCCTGGGCGAGCGAACGCAGCACGCCACGGGCGTCCTCCCCGAAGACGGCATCCTCGCAGAGCTTGCCCCACAGATCGAGATACACCGCGACCTCCGCCTCGTCCCGGATCTTCAACTCACGGGTAGCGGTATACGTAGCGACGTGAACGTCCTCGTCGATTCCTGGCTCGCCGTAAACAATGAAGTCACCCCGCGCGGGGACCCGCTGGACACGCTGCACCGGAATGACGCCGAAGCGGATGCTCTCCAGCGTGCTGAGCGAGGCGATGTGATGCATCTGGGCGGCCAACATCCGCGGATTGTCATCCGGTCCGGGGCGCCAGCGCAGCGCAGCCTCGCTGACCACGAATTCGAATCGGTGCCCCGGCTCATGAAGTATCAGCTTGCGCTCCGCCCAGGCGACGAGTGACGCCGGCTGGTCACGGAACAGCATCGGTTGAAATTCGGCGGCGATCATGACCTGGCGACGGGTGTACTCGGCGGTCTGTAGCAGGCCGGGCACGAGCAGCGTTACGAAGCTCCGGACGACGCTGGAAGTACTCTCGTCGTCAGCGATTCGCCGTCGCGTGCTTGCCGCCGATCCCTGGCGGCGAGCACCCTCGATCCAGTTGGTGCTCTCGGTCAGGGCGGCTTCAAGTTGGGTCCGCAGCTGCACGTATATCTCGTCGGTGACCTCGGCGGCGCGCGCCCACGCGTCAGCCTCAGCGCGACTGGGTACCTGGCGGGCGGTCTCCAGCCGGGACACCTTGGACTGGTTCATCCCTGCTCGGACGCCGAAGTCGGTCTGGTTCAGACCAGTAGCCTCGCGCAACCGGAGCAGCAACTCGCCAAGCCTGCGGCGTGGCTCACCGGGCTTGATCGGCGAATCGTCGTGCTGAGCGGTCAATCAGCCAGCCGGTCCCGGTGCTCGGTCATCCACTCATCAAAGGGCACGGCATACTTCATGGCCAAATCACGGCGGGCGATATAGGTGTCAACTGGCTCGGTGGGCTCCGCCGCCTCAACGAACCGCTCCTGATCGTCATAGCACATCACAGCCACGCGCTGCTCATCGAACATCCAGAAGTCCTCGGTTAGCGTGGCCAGGTCAGGGTGAGCCTCCCGATCGACCATGAAGCTCTCCGAACCGTTCCACGCGCTCATCGGGATGACCGCGAGTGCGTACCGCGTGTACTCGGCCAGCGGCCATTCGATGATGTGCACGTCGTACACGCGCCGCCCGGCGGCCGTATAACCCGCAACCTTCTGAAGAAACGGATGGCTCTGCGGAGTGATGGCCGGCAGCGGTTTGCCAGCCTGCCACGCCTCCCACTCCGGACCTTTGACGCCCGCGTAGCTCTGCAGCTGCTGCAGCCGGAATGCCTCACTCTCCATCCGGTCGAACTCTGCATAAAGATCGATGCCACTCACACCGCTTCTCCTACAAACCCTCGTGACCGGCCCTGTACAGCTCTTCGGTGATCTCCACCGCACCCTCGCCGGGTCCGACGCCCAGCGCAGTCAGCGCCTCCGGGTTCGTGATGACCCGCCCGACGATCGCGACGCTGCCGGAAGCGCCCCGTACCACCTTTGGACACTGTGGATATGGATCGCAGTTAGACGCGAGCACTTCATAGTCGGGCATTGGGGGTTGACTCCCTCCTGGCTGCCATCTTAGGCGGCATATGTATAGTATGCAGTTCACTCACCCTTCAGGCAAGGCCATACATGACTAGGTACCGCCAAGGTCTGGCAGTCAGCCACTCAACAGCTCCGATGTTCAGCCACCCAGTCATACATCGGCAGGGCACGTTCCAACGCCAGGTCCCGCTGGGCGACGTAGGATTCGACCGGCTTGGTGGGTCCCGTTGGTTGAAGCGGCCGGTGTTCTTCGTCGTATCGCATGACCGCCACAACCCGCTCGTCAATTCATCCAGAAATCCTCCGTGAGAGCGATCAGCCTGCGATCAGCTTCCCTGAGGACGACAAAGACCTCCTCGCCTGCGGCGACGTTATCGGCGAATGCGGCCAGCTCATAGCGCAAGTATTCGGTCAGCAGGCGATCAACCACCAGGACACGATACCGGCGCCGTCCGGCAGCAACGTGGGAAGCGAGTTCTGCGAGCCACCCGTTGTTCTCCACACTGCGCCGCGGCAACGGCCTGCCAGCCTGCCAAGCCTCCCAGCCGGGTCGGCCACACCCGCGTAGCTCTGCTGCACCTCCAGGCGAAACACCTCCCGTTCAGCCCGCGCGACCGCAACCCGCAACTCATCGAAGTCCATCCTGAACGTGCCTCCATTGGCGTCAGGCAACCAGCCGGTCGCGGTGCTTGGCCATCCACTGCTCGAACGGCACCGCATGCTTCATGGCCAGGTCGCGGCGGGCGATGTAGGTCTCGATCGGCTCGGTGGGATCCGCAGCCTCGATGAACCGCTCTTGGTCGTGGTAACGCATCACGACATCGAACGCGGCGGTGAGTTTGTCTCGGTTCATGTGCACCAACCTCGTCGAAGTCGGCCACCTCACGCGGCGGGGAACACCAGGATGCTGCCTTCTCGGGGAATATGCAACATCAAGACCTAACTATGCAAGTGGCCGCCGGAGTGATTCCGCGGGGGCCAGGATTCAGTGTGGAAGCGTGACCTCGGCAGCTCGATGAGCGACGATCACCTCGCCGAGCGCCTCCAGGTTTGCCTGATGAGTCATCACGCTGTCGAAGCCAGGTCTGGCGATTCTGGAGAAGGGCGGCAACGCCTTTGACGTCGCGGTGGCGACGGGATTCGTCCTCCAGGTGATCGAACCACACTACAACGGTCCTGGTGGTGACGTTTCGATCGTCTTGCACCAGTCCGGCGCCGCGGGAGCGAAGTCGATCTGTGGCCAGGGTCCGATGCCCCGAGCAGCGACCTTCGACCGGTTCCAATCGCTCGGTGTGAACCAGATCCCGGGCTCTGGGCTGTTGCCCGCATGCGAGAACCGCTCCCTATCCGTCGGGCGCTGGCACCGTGATGTGGGCAGGGATGGGGGCACCGAACAGCAGCGCAACCACGTCGCTGACGGTGTGCACGCCGCCGGCCAGCGTGCCACTCGGATCCACCTGATACATGACGGCGATGAGGTAGCGCTCGTCGGGTCCGGCAAAGCCGACGGTGTCCGTCACCCAGTGCTTGCCGTAGGGATCGGCCTCGAAAGACCAGCCGTCCTTGTTCCCTGGCCGTTGCGCGGAACCCGCCGCCCAGACCCCCCACTGCTGGTTGGGTGCGACCCCGCGCATCGCGCCGACCAGATAGGTCCGGTCACCGGGGTTGACCTGGGCGAAGAGGTAATTCATCAGGGCCGCCAGGTCATCGGTTGTGCACTTGACGAAGCCCCAGTAGGTCTTGGCCGTGAATCCGGGCACGAAATGCAGGCCGGTCATGCCGTACTGGGTGCGGAACCGCGCCAGCATGTCGTCGCCGCCGTACTTCGCCCACAGCCGGTCGGACGCTGCATTGTCCGAGGAATGCAGCATGGCGGCCATGTCCCGCCGGTCCGCGGCGGTCAGCGCGATCTGGCCGGCGCGTTGCCTGCGCAGCAGGTCGGTCGCGATCGCGAGCTTGATCGTGGAGGCCGTCCAGCCGTCGTGCTGGGTGGGCCCGAATCGCCAGGCCTTCCCGGTCTGCCGGTCGGTGAACACCACGCCCAGGTAACCCTTGCCGCTGACATTGCGGCTGATGTAGGCGCCAGCGGCGGCGAAGCGCTCCTGCTGGGCGCAACTCCACCCCGCGTCGTTCGGGCATGGCGTCGGCGGTGGTGCCGCCCGGGTTGCTGGTGGTGCCGCGTCGGGGGTCGGCACTGGTGCCGCGACCGAGCTGACGGATGGAGTGGCGGCGAGCTGCTGCGCCAGGGTTTCCGGGGCGCGGGTCACCGGCGCTGGGGGTGGAACGCCGCGGGAACCTGCGCAGCCGATCACGACGAGTGCCGCACACCCGAGGACCGGTGCGAGGGCAAGACGCAGCCTGCGGGGCGTGTTCGTGATGACGGGACGGTACTACCGTTCGATGAAGCGTGTAAGAACGTGTTCATCGAGCCACCGCCTCGCGGTGGTGGCGTTGAGTCGTGTTTGACTCTTCTCGCGGCGGTGCGATTGCCGGTCGTGCGCGCACGATCGGTCTTACCTCGCTTCCGTCGAGCAGCTCCCGGCGCGACTCGCCGGTGTCGGCCGCCAGGGCGGCTAGGTTGCGCGCGGCGTTGTGGTCGCGATCGAGGACCAGGCCGCACGCGGTGCACTCGTAGGTTCGTTCCGAGAGGGCGAGTTTGGTTCTCACTGCAGGTGGCTGTGTAGGTGCGGCGGTCGACGCGCAGGCTTTGGTAGGCGTAGCGGCTCGTCGGGCGTTTGACACGGCGGGGGCTCAGGCGCAGGCGCCCGTCGGGCATGAGGTGGTCCAGGACGGCACGGTCGATGCTGCCGACCAGGTCGATGGCCTCCTCGGCCAGGACGGCGGCGGCTCGGGTGAGTTGGTCTCGGGCGGTGTTCAGGGCGATGGTGAAGCTGGCGCGGTCAGGGGTGGTTGCGGTGGCGTCGGTGACCGCGATCCAGTTGATGGAGGCGCTGGTGGCCGAGCGCCGCCGCGACCGGCCGGTACCGCCGATGGCCGGTACCGCCGTGGTCGGGGCGGTTGTGCATCTGCTGGCCGCCGCCATCGAGGAGGGCCGAGACCTGTCCTCGATGGCGGTGGCCTAGCCGACAACGCCTACCGTCTGCTGCTGGCCTGACGGCCCGGTCTCATTTCAGGTGCCGGGCGTAGAACCGGGCCCCGTCGTCCACCTCGAACCACGGGGTACCGGCGTGCCCGCCCAGATTGGCGTGCAGTGTCTTCTCCCTGGTACCGAAGGCGTCGAACAGGTCCAGGGCCGGCTGCCGTTCCATCCCTTCGTCGTCCCACTGCAGCAGGAACTGCAGCGGAATGGTGACCTGCCGGGCCTCCTCGCGCAGGGCGCCGGGCACGAAACCCCCGGCGAAGAAACCGGCGGCCGAGATGCGCGGCTCGACCACCGCCAGCCGAATGCCGATGGCGGTCATCCCCGCGTACCCGACCGGGCCGCCGATCTCGGGCAGCGAAAGGAGGGCGTCCAGGGTGATCCGCCATTCCGGGACCGCCTTTTCGACCAGCGGGAGGATGAAGGCGTCGACGATCTCGTCGACCGGCTCGCCGGCCTCCATCGCCCGGCGGAGGTCGGCGCGGAACTGCTCATCGACGGCGGAACGGGGCCGGTCACCGCACCCGGGGGCGTCGATGGCCGCCACCGCGAAGCCGTACTCCGCCGCGTAGTGCCGGGCCCGGGCCACCAGCCGGGGTTCCCGCTTGTGCAAGCCGCCGTTGTGGCCGCTGAGGATCAGCGGGGCCGGTGCGGATCCAGGCGTCCACAGGACGCCGGGGATCTCGCCGAGGGTGAATTCGCGTTCGAGGACGCCGTCGTCG
>JBOHFK010000156.1:0-12747 GCA_050699635.1 Pseudonocardiaceae bacterium
CACGGCCCCCGACTTGGAAGAGCAGGATTAAGACGTGCCGGATCTAACCGGTCGGGCGGGCCCATCCGGCGAGCGCACCTGGCACATGGCTGCCGCGCTCGTACCGCGGACCTCTGCTGGGCTCGTCGAGTGAATGCGCCGGGCCCTTCGACTGGCGAGCGATCGTCGGGTGCGTGCCGTCCGCTAGCCCGGACCTACCGGCATCGTGAATTTCCCGGCACAGCTGCTCGAAGATTGGTGTGGCTGACATCATTGCGGTCCTTCCCTTGACCATGCGAGGGTCGTGACGCTCCGGCCAGCTGTCAACACCTGATCATCCACCCGTGGTGGACGAGACGGCGAGCGGTATCCGGTATGCGATCAACGGTCATCCAGCGCGGCGCTGCGGTACGGCCGGAGCTCCCGCCGTACCGGGGGTAATGTCGGCACTGTCCGGTCCGATGAGGAGGTCGTTGTGGGTACACTGATCTCGGTAGTGGTGCTACTGCTGGTGATCGGTGGTGGCGCCCTGTACTACTTCCGATCACGGCAAGCGGCTCAGCAACGTGATCTTGAAGACGCACAGGCTGATGCGCGCCGCTGGGTGGAGCGGCTGGGCGGGCAAGTGCTCAACCTCAACGGCACCAATGATGCGTCCAGGCAGGCGCTGGCCGACGCCAGCGAGCGCTACACGGCCGCCGGTTCCCAGATGGACTCGGCTCGAACCGCGGCACAAAGCCGGCTGGTGACTCAAACGGCGCTCGAAGGGCTGTACTACGTGCGGGCAGCTCGCCTCGCGATGGGTCTGGACCCAGGCCCGGACCTTCCACCGGTGGCCGGCCAGGGCGGCGCGGGCTCAGTCACCGAAGACCGTGACGTCAACGTCGAAGGCCACGAATACGCGGCCTCCCCCAATCCCAGCGACCGCACGCCGCACTACTACCCGGGCGGCCGGGTGGCTGGACGGCCGGTGCCTCAGGGCTGGTACAGCGAACCCTGGTGGAAATCAGCGCTGATCGGGGGCGCCTGGGGACTGGGCTCAGCGCTCCTGTTCAGCTCGATGTTCTCGGGAATGAGCGGGATAGCGTCGACGCAGGCGTGGGAACAAGGCTATGACGCCGGCCAGGACGACGCCTTCGGAGGCGGCGGAGATATGGGTGGCGGCGGGGACTTCAGCAACGCCGATTACAGCAACGCAGACTACAGCGGCGGCGATTACGGCGGCGGTGACTGGGGCGGCGGTGGCGACTTCGGCGGGGGCGATTGGGGTGGCGGTGGCGACTTCGGCGGGGGCGACTTCTAAACCGCTGGCCGCCGCTGGCAGCGAGGGCATCAGTAGAGGTTGCGCCCCGCATGCCGCGCGGTGACGACCTCGCTGCCACACACCAGGCACGGTGCTCCGGTGCGGCGGTACACGTAGATCTCTCCGCCGTGCCGGTCCTGTCGGGGAGCGCGGCCCATGCGGACCGGGTCGTGCTCCGGAGCGACGGTATCGATCCGCCCGCGACGCACACCGTCGCGCATCAGCCCGACGAGATCTGACCACAGCGCCGACCACTGGTCAGCAGTCAGCTCGCAACCTGGCCGCAACGGATCCAGCCGGTGACGGAACAGCAGCTCAGCTCGGCAGACGTTGCCGACTCCGATAAGAACTGAATTAGTACACATTACTTGACATGTAAGAACATGCAACGCTCTGCGCGGGAGCCTTCAGTCGGTCTTGTTCCACCAGGCGGCTTCTAGATCGCTGGCCGCTCCTGGCAGCGAGGGCACCAGTAGAGGTTGCGCCCGACGTGCCGCGCAGTGCGCACCACCGTGCCACACACCAGGCACGGTTGTCCGGCGCGACGGTAGACGTAGACCTCGCCGCCATGCCGGTCCTGACGCGGAGGTCGTCCCATCGCCACCGGGTCGTGTTCCGGCCGGACGGTATCGATCCGGCCACGACGCACCCCGTCGCCCATCAGCTCAACAAGATCCGACCACAGTCCCACCCACTGATCCTCGCGCAGCTCACACCCTGGCTGCTGCGGATCCAGCCGATGACGGAACAACAGTTCAGCCCGGTAGATATTGCCGATTCCCGAAACCACCGCCTGATCCATCAACAACGGGGCCAGCGGCGCCCGGGACCGAAAGATGCGAGCCCAGGCCCGGTCGGGGTCAGCGTCATGGCGCAGCGGATCCGGCCCGAGCCGGGCCCACACCGCGTCCACCTCGATCCCCGTGAGCAGCTCACACGCCGCGGGCCCGCGCAGATCGGTCTAGTGCGTGCAGCCGACCAGCTGCATGCGCACCTGCCCCCGCGGCGACTGCACAGGCAACGCCGCGTCGGTGAAAGAACCGTACAAACCAAGGTGCACGTGCACCACCAGATCAGGATCATAGACGTGGAACAGATGCTTGCCATGCGCTTCGGCACGTAGCAACACCCGACCATCAAGCCTCGCAGCCCCCGCCGCGAAACGACCCTGCGGACTGGACACCGCGACCGGCAACCCTCCGTAACACCGCTGGTGCGCACCCGCCAGCCGATGTGTCGTGTGACCCTCCGGCATCGCAGGGTCAACCCGCGCCGATCGGCGGGACATCCCCGGTAGCCTCGAAATCCGAGATCAACCGGATCCGGCGGCCGTGCCGCCTGCCGCCGGAGAACAGCGTCCTTTGACCACGGACAACCTCCCCGTGCAGCGAACTTATTAGTTCGTAGTCACGGCGGCTGAGATGGGCCAGATCCAACACTCGATCTTCTGGTGTGTACCGCACCCAATTCGACATACCGCACCTCCCTACGACGACTTCCAGGACACGAGCGACGAGCGACCACCGACAACCGACGCACTCCGATCCCGAGATGAACCAGTCAGGACATCCTGGCACCACCTGCCCCAACACCCTCGGAGCAATTGTCAATACCTGTGGATGAAGATCTTCAGGCGGGGGTTCGCCGGCCGGCCGCTCGACGAGGACGCCGTTGCGGAACACCGCGCCGGCCCGGACGAGGGCGACCAGCTGGGGTGCATTGACCGCCCGCCAGCGGTCCTGGGCGGCTTGGACGAGTTTGAACGCCATCGCCAGTCCCGCCGCACGTGAGCCCGGCCCCTTGGTGACCTTGGTCCGGTGGCGGACCGTCGCGAAGGTCGACTCGATCGCGTTAGTCGTGCGCAGATGCACCCAGTGCTCGGCCGGGTAGTCGTAGAACGCGAGCAGCTCCTCGAGGTTGTCGGTGATCTTCGCCGCGGCCTTGGGAAACTTGGCGCCATAGGCGGTCGCGAAGGCCTTCGCGGCGTCACGGGCGTGGTCGCGGTCCTCGGCGTTCCAGATCTTCCGCGAGAGCCTTCTTCGCGCCGGGATGCGCGGACTTGGGGAGCGCCCCGAGCACGTTCGCGATCTTGTGGAACCAGCAGCGCTGCTCTCTGGCCTGGGGAAACACCTCGCGCAACGCCCCCCAGAACCCCAGCGCACCGTCCCCGATGGCGAGCACCGGGGCGCGCATCCCGCGCCGCGCACAGTCCCGTAGCAGGTCCGCCCAGGACTCGGTGGACTCCCGGTACCCGTCGGCCAGCGCGACGAGCTCCTTGCGCCCGTCAACGCGCACCCCGATCATCACCAGCAGGCACAGCGTGTGTTCCTCCAGACGGATGTTGACGTGGATGCCATCCGCCCACACATAGACATAATCGACCTCGGACAGATCACGGGCGGCGAACACCCGCTGCTCGGCCTGCCAGGTCTCGGTGAGCTTGGTGATCACCGAGGCGGACAGCCCGGCCGAGGAGCCAGGAACTCGCCCAGCGCGGGCCCGAAGTCGCTGGTCGAGAGCCCATGCAGGTACAACAGCGGCAGCACCTCGGTGACCTTGGGGGTCTTGCGCGCCCAAGCGGGCAGGATCGCCGAGGAAAACCGGCACCCGGTGCCCGGTCTGCGGGTCGATGCGCTTGTCGTTGATCCGCAGACCGGGCACCTCGACCCGGGACCACGATCATCGCCCCGACCCGCCACCGTGACCCGTCGATGCCGAGCTCCGGCGTGGGCAGCCAACTTGCGAGCAGCCGTTGATCACACGGAATCAGCAACTCGTCGGCCTTCGGCCGCTGTACAGCCAGGCGTCACACACTCCGATGCAGCGACAGCTTGATCAGCTTCATCTGCGTCCGGGTGCACAAGAAGACATCATCGGCAGTGTCAGGGTTCGTGCCTCGACTGCTGTGCCGGGCGATAACCCACGACTGCGACCGCGGCCCGTCCGGAGAACCCACAGCGAAGCGCACGGCAGCCTCGTGCTCGACCACCTGCGGCAGCGAGGCGCCGTTATTCACACAGTGACGCTCTCAGCTGAGGTCACGGCGGCGCGCGGGGTCTGGGGCGCGGCCCTTCACCAGTCGATCTCTTCCGTGTGCAGACCCTAACTTAACCTCGTACTCACACCTGTGCAATCAGAACGAAGTCCTCCACACCGGAACGGACAGAATTTGGAGACCGACCGCAACGAGGACGGGAAATCACATGATCATCGGAGCGGATCCGGTCATGGTCAAGATGGAGGTCCGGGACAATCGGACGCCGACCTTCCGGTATCCGTTAGCTTTTGCCCCATCGTGCATGTACGCCTGCCCAAAGAGACCTTCCCCGCACCATTTATGCGGCAGTAGCCTTTCGAGGATGCGGGCACGAGCCTCGGAAGGCACGCGCGACCGGCACGAGCAGACCGAGCGCCGGCCCGAAACGCGACCGCGTCTGATCAGTCCGGACGTCGCTTCATTGCTCAAACTGCAGAGCAGCGTTGGCAACACCAATGTGACCAAGCTGGTCGCCCGTCAAGCCGTGGACGCGCCCACGGTCGGGGGGCCAGCTCCTCTGTACAAGTCCTGGACGAGGGCAGAGATCCGTCCAATTCAGCGCGAGCTGCGCCGCCTGCGCCTGTACAACGGGAGTATCGATGGCGCGCTTGGCCCTGTCGGCGACCAGGGCCTGGTCGAGGCGTTCGGCGGCAATGAGTGGCGCACACTGAACTCTGCAACCGTGCTGACCCGGCTGAAGGCCGCCACTCGACCACGCAAAGGTTCGGGCCACGACTTCCGTTATGGCGAGCTGTTCAAAGATGGTCTGCTCGACGTCACTTTTGGCTTCGGCTTCATGGAGGAACTCGACGCAGCCGGGTGGGCTGCGCTGACCCGGGAGATGGAGACAGCGCTGACCTCACGTGGTTATCAGGAAAACAAGCTGTTAGCCGTTATCCTGTTGGCCCTCAGCGGAGGCCGGACGCCAAACGTTGAAGGCCGCTTCTTTGTAAAGACGAGAGCGCTTGTTTACCAGCCGCCCGCGGGGCCTCCCAGACCGATTCATGCGATCGTGCGTTTTCTGGCGAACCCCACCGGAGCCAGAGGCGCCGAAACGCGCGCCGCCTTCGAGCAGGGAATGACCGAAGGCGATGTGGCATATTACAGTGGCCATGGACGCTACGGCTCCGGCCCGGACTTCGACCGCAACTTCGGCAAGTTCACACTCCGGGACCGCCATGGCAGCGTCGAGCAGGTGATCGACGACTACAGCGTGCTTGAGCACGTGCTGAGCCGTGAGGGCGATCCCTGGACGCGTTTCGAGTGGCGCTTCAGGAACCACCGACTGACGGTCGAGTTCTCCAATCTCGGTAACTTACGGCTCAATGCGCGCAACCTGCACCCCCGCGAGTTCGGCGCCAAGCTAATCCATTGGGCTATGGACCAGACTGGCACCGCCGTGGAAACTGGCAGGGGCGGTGCCCTCGACGCCGCCGCCGCATCCCACCCCGAACACAAGTACCGCGTGCTCGTATTCGACGGCTGCCGCACTCAAGACTACGAGACGAGTATTCGCGCCACCCCAGGCTTCAGCACGCGGAGCACTGACATCATCGGCGCACGACGCGAAGTCGGCTTCGGCGCCGAGGTGGAAGCGTTCGTGGCATTCCTCGACGGGATCGTCGGGCAGCAGTCGCCCGAGGAGGTAGCGAAGGGCATGAACGAAGAGATGAAAAGTCACGAAGGCGGCTACTCGGGGGCCCCATTTAAGGGCAGTGGCCTCGAAGATAACCCCTCACGATGAGCGCCCAACATCTGGCGTCTCCCGGGAGTTGGCTGGTTACCTCCCGTCAGCTGGTCGCGGCCGGAGACCGCAGTGCGCTGCGCGAACTGGTCGCTGCGTACGACTCGCCGGTCGAAGGGCGCCGTGGGTTGCTACTCGCGGCCATGCAGGAACTCGGCGGCGTGGACGAGGCTACCCGGCTTGCTTCCTCATCAGACGCGGTCGACCGGCGGCTGGCGGCACGACTGATGCACCTGCTGCCCGATGAGCGTCACTTGCCAGTCCTTGAGCCGCTAGTGGCCGACCCCGATGTCGTCGTGGCCGCTGCTGCGCGCCGCGCCATGCGAGGGCAGCGCCGCACCAAGGAGTGGCACGCGGCCGCCGAACGCCTTATGAATGCCAAGGACCCTGCACTGGGGGAAGCGGCTGCCGATTGGCTCTGGGAAAGCAACTGATGAATTGTTAAAATAGGGCGAGCTCAGCGCCAGGTTGCTGCCACAATCTCTATCCTCTGGCTAAGCGATCAATCGGTCTTCCGTCAGAGGAATATGGCCAGCTGGCTGCGGTGGGATCGGTGGCACGAGGGGGCCTCCCCGCGGAGGAAGCCGTCGCGATCCGCGGCTGGCTGACCCTGCGGGGTGCCAGAACTGGGCCACTAAGGTTGGCCTGGTCTTTTAGGCAGCTGGTTCGTATTCCTTGGATCCGACCGCCGAGGACGAATCGGCACTTGATCCGTTCTGTGGGGGTATCGGCGCTCGGGTGATCAGGCCGTGGCGGTTGGTGGTGGAGCGCGCGGTGTGGGCGTCGACCGTTGTAGTGGCACAGGTACTCGGCCAGAACGGTACGGAGATGCCATTCACCGAAGATCAGCATCCGGTCGGTCACCTCCGTCGGAACCGTGAGCACGAACCGCTCCGCGTAGGCATTCGCCCGGGGGACTTCGGGGAGGAATCCTCACCGCGGTGATGCCTGCATCGCCAGTACCTGTGCTGTGCCAAAACTAGCGTGTGGCCGTTGGCCAGGGGTTTTGTTGGTTGGTTCAGGCTACTCGTCTGTACTCGTTGATCACTCCTGTGCGGTGCCAAACTCGGTGCGTAGCCCTTTGACCAGGTGTTTCGTGACTCGACTAGGCGGCTCGCCAGTACTCGTTGATCACTCCGATCAACACTGAATTAGTGCACACTATCTGAAGTAGGAGAACACAGCGCACGTAGGCCTGGGCACCCGTCCATCAACCATCGGAACGGCTCTGGGGCTGCTTCGACGTGCGCCCGATGCTGTGCGGTCCGCCAGCTCACTCCCATGGTGGAGATTGCGATGGTCAGGTTCTGCGTCGCTCGTACCGCACCAAGAGTCTGACCAAGCAAGTCCGCCAGCCGCAAGTCGACCAAGCCCCACCGCGTCTACACGAGAGATGCGATGCCAGTCCCACGCACGCTCAGCGGCAGACGCGCGTTCCCGTGTCGCGCAGGCAACAGGTAGCCGCGTGAGAGTGCTCGTCCCGGGGATAGGCCTGGCTGGTCTGTCCGCGTGGACGCGACGACTGAAGAGCTGCGCCATGCGCATGATGCTCTTGCCGAGCTGTACGCCGACAAGCTTGCCCACATTCTCGATCAGATGCCCGTCGAACGAGCCGTCCTCGGCCTGTTCTGCGACCTGCTTCTCGAGAACGGCGTTGGCTGGACGGTCGGTGACATCGGGTGCGGCCCAGGGCGGCTGGCGCCCTATCTCGCCGGCCGCGGACTGGAACCGCACGGCGTATGGGCAAACTTACTACAACACGAACGCGCAGGTAGAAGCGCTGGAGACGCTGCTACGGAAGCTGCCCAACTTCACCGCACCGGCTCCGCCGTCCACCAATCGCCCGAAACCGGGTCGGACGCGGCTGAGCGGCGAGTTGCCGAGGCGGTGCGGCGTATCGAGGTGTCACAAGTTGGCGCGGTCGAGTTTGGCGATGAATGACGTCTTGCGTTTGTGATGGTCTCGTAGACGGTCGAGGTAGGTTCCGAAGCCGGGCACGTCACCCGTGGCTCGGTAGGCATCGCGGAGTTGTCGGAGCATCTTGATGGCTTTGCTGTACCGGTATTTGTCGGTGCTGGCGTCGAGTCGCCGCTGGATGAGTTGTTGCCAGGGCTTGATTACGTCTCCGGGGTGGGTGGGTTGGCGCAGGTCGATGAGTTGATGCCAGCGTGACTCAGGGAGGCCGTCGGCGTGGTCGAGTGCCGTTTGCCACACATCGTCTAGTTCGCCCTCGTCGAGGAGTACGCCGATGAGGTGGTCGGCGAGGGCGGGCTGCCCCGTGGTGGCTTCGCGCAGCCGCCCGATGGCTTGATCTCGTGGGCCGGGCCAGTCACCGGTGCGTTCGGTGGTGCGGCGCAGGTCGTTGTAGTGGGTCTGGGTGGGGTGCTGGTCGAACAGCTGCCACCGCAGGGCGGACGCTTCGTCGGTCGCGCCGCGTTCGAGCAGCAAGTTCACGTAGGTGTCGCGGAGCTTGGCTTGGTCGATCGGGTTGCCGATCCCCAGCCCGCGTCGCGCCCAGCGCTCGGCGTCGGCTGCGCGTCCGACGTTCCGCAGCGCGTGGACGATCTTGAGGTAAGTGGATGCAGCGTAGAGATCTTCGGCCAGCACGGCGATGTAGTGGTCGATATCGCCGGAGATCTCGGCGAGTTGCTCGCGCAGCACGCGGATCCCGAATGGTGTCCTGCCGAGCAGGTCCGGCTGGGTTGTCTTGGCACGATCGTCGACGACGCGGGCCAGTTCGGCTCGGCCCTTCTCGCCCAGCGCGCAGGCCCGCGCGTGCACGGCCATCAGCGCATGGAGGTCATCGCCCACGATGCCCGACGAATCGTTCACGTACCTCAGCGCCGTCGTCACAAGATCGACCGCGCGCTGCGCAAGGGCTGGCACACACGCAGGCTCGGTCTCGATCAGCACCTCGCACCCGGCAACGACCTCCTTCGCCAGCTGGGAATACTCCCGCCGCCCGTGATACGGGTCCCTCCGACGATCGCGCCGCAGCCCGTCGATCAACCGACGTACCCGCTCCACCTCCACGCTCGCCACAAGCGCAATTCAACACCGACACGTCGATTGACCAGGGGATGGCTATTCTCACACCGCGATGGCGACACGGGTGGAGGACCAATGCCCCTGACCGGCCGATGGCGGATCGTGGAGATGGACATGTGGGACCGCGATGCGATCGACCTCGTCGAACCTGGCTTCATCGAGTTCGCCGAGGACGGAACCGGCCAGTTCGGCTTCATCGCTGTCCGTGGCTGGATGGACTGCCGCACTACCGAACACGACGGCCGCACTGGCGTCGAGTTCAGCTGGGACGGCGACGACGAAGGTGACCAGATCAGCGGGCGCGGCTGGGCCGCCGTGGTTGATGACGTAACGCTCACGGGACACCTGTTCATCCACCTGGGGGACGACTCGGGTTTCCGGGCGGAGCCATATGCCCGTGCCGATCAGCAGGATGAGCGATGAGCGCGCAAACCAAGCCTCATCGAACGCCTCAACCGGGCAGGCGTTTGACCAACCACCAAAAAGACAACATCAACAAGCATTGATAAGGCACTTGCGCCAGTCGCCGAAAGTCGCCCACAGTCGATCGGCATCGCTCAAATCGACGCCGCCCTCAACCCAGTCCTCAGTGGTCAGTCGCTCAACTTCAAGCTGCGACCGCTTCGCACAACGCAACACCGCCGCATGACCACCGCTGCCCCATTCTACGGACGCAACAGTGCCGTCGGTGTGGCCGGTAGGCCGCTGAGTCAGCGGGTGGGGAGGACGACGCCGGCTGCGCTGCCGCCGCGTCGGGCTGGCTCTCCGGCGGCGAGCACGGTGTCGTCGGGGAGGAATTCCAGGCCCGAAGCTATGCCGATGTCCGGGCTGATCTTGATTGTGGGGTCCAGCGGGGAGATGTCACTGATCGTGAACTTGTGCCCGAGCGCTTGCAGGCCAGCGGTGATGGATGCGGCGACGAATGCCGGCTCGGCTTGGGTGGTGGGGGTGTTGCGTTGCGAGGCGCGGGGCGCGGCGATCGCCTCTGGCAGGGTCATGCCGAAGTCGATCCGGTTGATCAGGATCTGCAGTACCGTGGTGATGATCGTGGTACCACCTGGCGAGCCGACCGCGAGGAACGGCTGGCCGTTTTTGAGCACGATGGTCGGTGACATGCTGGAGCGTGGCCGCTTGCCGGCCGCCGGCAGGTTGGGATCGGGCGCACTGTCCTGGGTGGGCGCGAAGTTGAAGTCGGTCAGCTCGTTGTTGAGCAGGAATCCGCGGCCGGGTACCACGATGCCGCTGCCGCCCCACTCCTCCAGAGTGTTGGTGTACGACACGACGTTGCCGACACCGTCGGTGACCACGAAGTGGTTGGTGTGGTGTTCCCGGTCGGGCACCGTGACCGCCGCGCCGGCCGGTGTGCAGGGGCGTGATCCGGCGACCAACTCGCCCGGCGCGACCGGGCTGGTGCTGGCTTTGGTCGGGTCGATGAGGCAGGCGCGTTGGCGGCCGAAGGACGGTGAGAGCAGTTGCTGTTGTGGTACATCCTGGTAGCGGGAGTCGCCGAGGTAGCGGTTACGGTCGGCGAAGGCGAGTCGGGTGGCCTCCAGGTAGTGGTGTAGTGCCTGCACCCGGCTCATCGCCGGCAGGTCGAAGTTGCTCAAGATGTTGAGCGCCTCGCCGTCGGTGGTGCCGCCGCTGGAGGACGGTGCCATGCCGTAGACGTCCAGGCCGCGGTAGTTCACGTGCGTTGGGTCGGCGTCTAGCGTGCGGTAGCTACGCAGGTCGGACAGGGTCATCGGGCCGGGTCTTGCTACTAGCGTGGCGCCGGGAGCCAGCGGCGGGTGCTGCACGGCGGTGACCAAATCGGTGCCGATCGGGCCGCCGTAGAACGCGCCGATCCCGCGCTCGCCGATCTCCCGGTAGGTCTTGGCGAGATCGGGATTGCGCAGCGTTGAGCCCACTGCGGGCAGTGCGCCATCGGGCAGGAACAGTGTTGCCGTCGAGCTGAACTGGGCGAAGCGCTTGGCGTTCTGCCGCGTCTGCTCCCGGAACGTCGCGTCGATCACGAAGCCGCGCTCGGCGACCTGCTCGGCCGGCCGCAGGTCCTCGGCGAGCCCGTAGCGGCCCCACCGCTGCAACGCGCGCTGCCAGGTAGCCAGCGTGCCAGGCACGCCGACGGATAGCCCGCTGGTTACCGCGACCGGGTATGGCAGTGGTTTTCCGGTCGTTGGGTCGAGGAACATCGAGGGCCCATCGGCCCCTGGAGCGGTTTCCCGCCCGTCGATCGTGGACACCTGGTGGGTGCGCGCGTCGTAGTAGACGAGGTAGCCCCCGCCGCCGATGCCCGCGACGTAGGGGTCGGTCACCCCCAGCGTGGAGGCCACCGCGACCGCGGCGTCGGCGGCGGTTCCGCCGCTGCGCAACACGTCCAGACCCGCCTGCGTCGACTCCGCGGTATCCGAGACCACCGCACCGCCGTGACCCCGCGCCACCGGTGTCTTGACCAGCGGATGCGTCTGCGGCGGGGCCTGCACACAAGCTGCGCCCCCGATGACCAAACCCGCTCCGAATAGCCCGGCGACAAGTGCACTGCTGAACCTGCATGAACGCACCCGCAACCTCCAACGATCGACATCCCGGTTGGGCTCCACCCGCTGACCGAGTCACACACCTCCATCATCCGATCACAGCTCAGCTGCGATCTAAGCGTCAAGCGCACAGCCTTCTAATTTGCCGATATCGCCCGATTAGCGGCTTATCCATTTATCGGCAATACCGGCGATCGACGACATGAACGTGCGCTTCGTTCGGGTCACGTGTTGCCGAGAAGCGCGTTCACACCCCGATCAGTACTAGATTAGGGCACGTTACCCGACGTGTGAGAACATCACAGCCATTGGCCTAGGCAACCACAACCATCCGGGACCGGTTCTGGAGGCCTGTTGCGTAGGCGGGAGGCAGGCGAGATTTGCCCTGCCGGTGTGCTGCCTCGATCAGATGGCGCGGGTGAGTTCGTGGTGGCCGCGACGGAGGCTCTGGAAGAAAGCGCGCCCGGTACTGATCATCCGCGCTGAGCGGAGTCGCTTCAAGCCGTGCATCGGCCGGAGCCGGGCTTCAGGCGACTGTGATCGGCTTCGACGACGTTATTCGCGTACTGCTCGATGATGTGGCACGCGGCGGGGATCAACTCCTCGATCACTCGCGGGTAGGCCGGTGCACCACGGTAAGGACCGTGCACCAAGGCGGGCATGAAGACCCGCGGGCGGCCGTCCGTCAGATTCCGCTTCGGCGAGGCCAGCACACCGATGACCTGGCCGTACTGGTCGATCGTCCGATACAGATACACCCACCGCCCGGCGACCTTCACATACGTCTCATCCACAAACTACCGATCTCCCGGGGACGTGCACGGCAGGGACGTACCGCATCGACCAGCAGTGGAGTGAATCGCTGCACCCACCGATAGACGGTCACGTCGTCGACCGTAATGCCCCTCTCCGCCAGCAACTCCTCCACGTCGCGATGCGAGAGCCCGTAACTCAGGTACCAACGCGCTGCCACCCTGATCACCTCCGGGGGAAACCGGAACCCCGCGGAGCCAGACCTCGGTGTGGACACTCGGGCAGGCGAGGATGCATCAGCCCAACCTGCCCGCTCGCCACGATCCGTCGATGCAACAATGCCTACCCG
>JBOHFK010000157.1:0-12741 GCA_050699635.1 Pseudonocardiaceae bacterium
CCGGCCACCCCTGGACGCCCCCGCAATCCGCGCCGACCTGACCCAGCCTCCCACAGCGCACACCACCGGACGCCCAACCGGCCGACCGGCCATCACGCCTGCCATCCAAAACAGGCTGAATGTTTACATCGCGAGGTGGTTGGGCGCACCGTCGACCTGGGCGAACAGCTCTGCGTGTGACTGGGAATGCCGCGGGTTGATCTCCAGCACCCGCATCGCGTCGGTGCATTCATCCCAGAAGAACTCGATGTTGAAGGTGGTGTGTTCCAGCCCGATCTGCCTGACGATGCGGTCGGAGAGGTCAGCCATCCGTCCGATGACCCGGTCCGGAATGGATGCGGGGTACTGATATCGGACGAAGCTGGGGCTATCGTGGTGGGTGACCGAGTCCACGACCCCTAGCGTGTGAGTCTCGCCGCGGTAGCGGTAGCCCTCGAAGGTCAGCTGTCTGCCGCTGAGCGTCTCCTCGGCCAGGCAGACCTGCCCGCCGACGCCGGCGATTTCTGCAGGAAGTTCCAGGCGTTCAAGGACGGTCCCGAACGGGGTCCCGATCCAGCCGATCCCCTCGCGAATCTGCGCCAACGCATCCTGAAATTCCTGCTGGTCTGCCACCCCGAACGCGAGATAGGAAGAGAACGACTTCACCGGCTTGATCCACATTGGATAACTCATGCCCGCAGGTGGGGCCGTATCTCGCTCGGGATCAACCAGACCGAACCGCGGATATTCGTCGATCACTTTCTGCTGCTCGAGGCGGCTCCAGTATTTGTGTTCGCACTTCACCACCGCCTCCAGGCTCGCACTGCATAAGCCGACTCTTTCACACAGGATCGGGACCATGATGGTCACCGGAAAGTCCCAGAATCCGATAATCGCGTCAACCGATCCCTCAAAGACATCCAATTGGCGTCCGGCCTTGTCCAGTAAATCCCACAGCGCGATCTCCGCACCGGACCGTATCTCCGCCATGGACAACAGCGCGTGGAAACGGTACTGTTCTGCATAGGGAAGATTTCGAAGAATCGATTCATTGTGTTCGTCAAGACCTAGCACAAACACGTTGACAGTCACCAGCTCACCGCCTCCCGGTTGGAAGGAACTGTATGTCAACGCCTGACCTGGCGGCGTTCGTCGCCGCGTTACCCAAGGTCGAGCTGCGCCTGCACCTGATCGGTTCCGCTTCGCCCGAGACCGTCCTGACGCTGGCCCGCCGCCATCCCGACGGTGGCGTCCCGACCGAGCCGGCGGCGTTGCGCCGGTTTTATGCGTTCACCGACTTCCCGCATTTCCTCCGAGGTCTACAACAAGGTGAACCTGCTGGTGAGGACCGGCCCCGACGTCGTCACCCTGCTCGACGGCCTGGCCGCCGAGCTCGCATCGCGAACCGTGTTCGGCGGTCCGGAGATCGACGTGCGGCGGGCCGACTTCGCGCCGGCGTTCCGCATCGCCCGCGACGCGGGACTGCACAGCGTGGGATGTCACCCGCCCAGCTCGCGGAGCTGGCCCGAGCCGGGGCGCGAGCGGCGTTCTGCTCCAAGGCCACCCGCAGCACGGTGCTGACCGAGATCGACCAACAAGCGATCTGATGTGGGCTCGGCGTGACCGAACCGGGCTACCTGCGTGGCGTTTACGCTGACATGCTCACGGTGGTGGGGGTCACGTCGATGTGGAACTCCAGACCGAGCCGCTGAGCGAGTCGCGCCAGCGTGGCCAGCGTGGGCGTCTGATCACCGCTTTCCAGCCGCGCAACGTAGGGCTGCGATACTCCGAGCTTGGCTCCCAGCTCGGCCTGCGACAGCCCGTGCTCGACCCGGTAGTGCACCACGCGGCTCGCAACTTCTCGTGCCACGGCTGTGCGGTCCCATTCCGCACGTACCGCAGGGTTTTTCAGTGCCTCAGCCTTCACCTCATCAGCGCTGGTCAAGTCCGAGAGTTTCATGTCTGGTCCTCCTCGATCAGGTCGAGCCGAGCCTGCGCTGCGGCAACTGCTCGTCCAAAGCCGCGCTTGTCCGCCTGTGCCTCTGGTCCGATGGCCGCGATGACGAAGACCTCTCCTACGCGCCGATAGAGTGCTCTCCAGGCGCTGCGTCCCGCACGCAGGCGCAACTCGCGGAGACGATCGGCACCTTGCACCGCACGCGACGGGGATGCTCACCGCCTGGCTCCACGTCGAAGATCGAGCCTCGGGCAGAATCCCTGCGTGCCCACGCACGTCGCGCTGCTGCGCGGTATCAACGTCGGCGGCCGCAACCGGGTCGCCATGGCGGACCTGCGCGCGGTGGTGACCTCCCTGGCGCACACCGACGTCGCAACCTACATCCAGAGCGGCAACGTGGTGTTCACCAGCACACAGACCGACACCACTGCGATCGCCACGGCACTGGAGCGCGCGATCGCGGCATCCCTCGACGTGCGGCCGGTAGTGGTGGTGCTCGCCCGCAACGAGCTCTCGCAGGTGGTGGCCGGCAACCCCTACCCCGACGAGACGAACCCCAAGTGCCTGCACGCCGCGTTCACCCGCGGACACATCGGACCCGAGGCGTTGGAGGCCATCGCCGCCGCCCAGCAGCGGGCCACCGATAAGGGCAGCCGCGATGAGGCCGCGGTGGTTGGCCGCACCCTGTTCCTGCACACCCCGGACGGCCTCGGGCGCAGTGAGCTGGCCGCGCAACTCTCCCGCGCCTCGGGCCCACTGACATCAGCCACGATGCGCAACTGGGCGACCGTGACCACACTGCTAGCCATGTGCGAGGTCTGCTAGCCGGAGCGCTGTCAGAGTCAATAGTTGATGCGGAGGTTGCCAATGAAGGTGATCGTGTTGCCGTCGGGACCGCTGCGGCCGTCACGACTTTGGCAGCAGCACCTCGCCCTCGAGTCCGTCCGGATCGCGGAAGAAGATGCTCTGCGCCGAGCCGAAGTCGTTGATCGTGCCGTCGCTGGCTCCGGCGTCGACCAGCCGGCCCCGGATTGTCTCGAAGGCCTCCGGGGACGCGGCGGCCAGCCCAACGTGATCGATGCGACCACGGCCCCACATCGGGGTCTGGCGATCGGCCTCGGTGTTGCCGTCGATCACGAAGATGTTCAGCTGAGTGGCCGGCCCGATATCGATCATGGTCATCGTCTCGCCAGGCCCGTGGCTACGCGTGGGTCCGATGACAGCATCGAACACCATCGCGTAAAACCGGCCAAGCCGATCGACGTCCTTGGAGATCCAGGCGATGTGGTTCACACCGTCCAACAGCATCGTTGACTCCTCACAGACCCGGGTGCTGCGGGGTGACGATATGCTGCCCGCCATGACCAGTCCGGACCTCGCTCGCCGCGTGGCGCGCACCGAGCAAGATCTTACCGCGATCTCGGACACCGTGCTGGACATCAGGGACACCGTGAACCAGCACAGCACGGTGTTGAACCAGCACACCGAGCTGCTGAACCAGCACACCGAGCTGCTGAACCAGCACACCGAGCTGCTGAACGAGATCTTGCGTCGGCTCGACACGCGCTGAGCACACGCTGGGACCTGCCGCTGCACGGTCTCTGCCTTGACATCAATCCTGGCCTTGACATCGACCATGCTTGAGCCTCAAGCATGGAGGGCATGACCGCAGCACTGTCTTACTCGCAGTTGCCCGCGCTGATGACCCGGATGACCGGTGATGAGAAGCACGGGCCCAGCTCCACCTCCACCCTCGATGTGTTGTGGGTGCTCTATCGCGACGTCTTGCGCGTCGGTCGTCCTGCTCGGCGACGCCGAGCTTGAGGAGGGCAGCAACGCCGAGGCCATCCAGTTCGCCGGACGGGCCCGGCTCGACCGGCTCACCGCGGTCGTGATCGACAACGATTCCGCTGGGCTCGGGTGGCCCGGCGGTATCTCGGCTCGGTTCGCCGTCGAGGGCTGGGCCAGCACCGATGTGGACGGTCGCGACCACCAGGCGCTGCGCCGGGCGTTCAGCGCAGAGCACCCCGGACGGCCGTTGGCCGTCGTCGCCCATGTCGAGCCCAAGACCACCTGATCGCAACCCAGGGGGAGACCCTCATGACCACCACCATCGCCCCGGCCACCAACGCTGCGCCCGCTGCCGAGGACCAGCGCGAGCGTTTTTACCGGCTGGTGCCCGAGCTGCTGCGCGAGGACACCCGCCTGGCGCTGGTGCTCGCCGAGATCGGGGTCGGCTATCTCGACCCGGCGGCCACCGCACCGGTGGCAGATCGTGTGATCAACGTCGGTATCCGCGAGCAGTTGATGCTGGGTGTGGCCGGCGGTCTGGCCCTGGCCGGCATGCGACCGATCGTGCACACCTTCCCGCCGTTTTTGGTGGAGAGACCATTCGAGCAGGTCAAGCTGGACCTGGGTCACCAAGGCGTCGGCGCGATCCTGGTCAGCGCCGGCGGCTCTTACGGGTGGCCGGCCGGGGGGCAGACCCATTTCGGGCACCGCGACGTTGCTCTACTTGACACCCTGGACGGATGGACCGTGCACGTGCCCGGCCACCCGGCGGAGGTCGCGAGCCTGCTGCGCCAGGCCGTGGCCGGACCGGGCCGGGTCTACCTGCGGCTGGACAACGGCGGCAATGCCCTCCCGCAGGACGTCGCGGCTGGACGGATGAGCGTGCTGCGCCGCGGCACCGTCGTCGCGGTGGGCCCGATGGCCGATCGGGTGCTCGCGGCCACCGCCCACCGTGACGTCACCGTGCTCTATGCCGCCACCATCCGCCCGTTCGACGCTGACACGCTGCGGGCCACCCTCACCGAGCCTGATGTGATCATCGTGGAGCCGTACCTGGCCGGCACCTCCACCGATCAGGCGGCTCAGGCGCTACGCGGGGTGCGCCATCGCCTGCTCGCACTCGGGGTCGGCCGAGGCGAGTTGCGTCGCTACGGCACCATCGCCGAGCACGACGCGGCCCACGGCCTCGACATCGCCGGTTTGCGCCGCTCAATCGACAATTTCCTCATCACCTGAGCGGGAGCTGGGGTCGCCATCATCGGATCGTATAGGGGCCGGTCGTGACGGGGTGATAGCCCTTGGCGCCGACGGTGCGCGCCAGCGGGCTACGGGGATCCTCGCTCGGCCGCGGTCTTGGTCACACCGTAGATGTTGCGAGCAACGGGCGCGACGTTCTCCGTGATCCAGGCTGCCGGCTCGCCCAGCGCGGGTATAAGCGCCCGCCCGAATGTGCTTGTCGTGCTGGTGAGCACGAAGCGCTCGACACCGGCCGTGATCGCCTCCTCGAGCAGGATGAGCGTGCCCGTCACGTTGGTGTCGACGAACGCCTGCCGTCCCTGGGAACCGACGTGGGGCTTATGCCGGGCCGCGACGTGCAGGTCGCGTCCATACCCTCGACACACCGGCGCACGCAGTCGCGGTCTGAGACGGAACCGACCACGTTCGTGTGCGGCGAGTCGAGCACATCGAGACCGGCGACGGCGTGCCCCTCGGAGCCCAGGACACGGACCAGAGCCTCGCCGAGATGCCCCAAGCTTCCCGTGACGACGATCCTCATCGCTCCTGCTAGACCAGCCTGATGTCTTCCGGGCAGATGCAGACGCATCGGGTGCGGAGGAATTCGCCGACGTCTACCTGATGGTAAGGATCGCCAATCCGGTCAGAAACAACCGCTTCTGCCCATATAGGTTACCCAGACGCCCGCCGGTGATCAACAGCACCACATGGACCAGCACCTAGGCCGCCACCATGAACTCAACCTCGCCGTAGCCGGCGCGCAGGTCCGCGACGATCGCCGGCACCGCCACATTGACGATCGAGACATCGACGATCGCGATGAACGTGCCCACCAACACCACCGCCGGGGTCACCCAGCGCTGAGGGTCCACCTCCCGATGCGCTGTCCAAGCACCACGTGCTGGTCAGCGAGCCGAACCCGCAAACCACTGCTCGCGCAGTTGTGCGCACGGGGCGAGCGGTACCGCGGTCAATTCGGTCCAGGCATAGCGCAGGCACACGGTTGAGCCGCTCGACTCGCGTCCTACGATCGATGCTGTCCAATTTTTGTCTCTCATTTTACCTTTGAGTCCGCCCGAAGCGTCGGATCTTGTCGGTGCCCCGTTCTAGAATGGGGTCATGTCGACGGTGCCGGTGTGCCCACCAGTGTGCCCACCAGTGTGGCAGAGCAGTGATGCTGACTTGCTCGCCGAGCTGGGTGCGTTGGAGACCCAGTTGCATTCCACCTGGGCGAAGATGCTGGCGGTCATAAGCGAAATCGATTCCCGCAGCATGGCGCCCGGGTTGGGATATGGCAACACCGTGGAATTAGTGCGGGCGATCGCGCGGGTCCCGCGACGTGAAGCGCGGGCCCGGGTCGACGCCGCCGCCGCGGTGCTGCCCGGCCGAGGGCTGGGTGGCGCACCGGTAGGGCCCGAGCTTCCGGCCACCGCGGCCGCGGTGGCCGAGCACGCCATCGGTGCTGCCGACGTCGCGGTGATCCGCTCGGTGCTGGCCCGGATCCCCCCGCACCTGGACCAGGAGACGCGTGCCGAGGTCGAAGCCCAATTGGCCCGCCACGCCCGCACCCTGGATGCCGGGCAACTGGCGATCGTGGGTAAGCGGATCCTGGCCTATCTCGACCAGGATGGTCGCCGACCGAACGACACCCCCGAAACCCGCCGCTCTTTGCGCTTCCACGATCGCGACGGGGGCTATGAGCTGGCCGGATGGTTGGATCGGGAGGCCGCCGAGATCCTGCGCTCGGCGTTGAGCCCGCTGGCCGCGCCGCGCCCGACCACCGACACCGAGATCGACCTGCGCACCACCGCGCAGCGCGACGCCGACGCCCTGGTCGAGCTCGCGTCCCGGGCCCTGAACGACGGTGACTTGCCTACCGAAGGTGGCGAGCGCCCCCAGGTCGTGGTCACCGTGAGCCTGCCGGTGCTGCAAGGCCGCATAGGCTCAGCCCACCTGGCCTTCGGTGGCCCGATCAACGCCGACGTCGCCCGCCGGATCGCTTGCGACGCGGGGGTCATCCCGGTGGTGCTGGGATCCCGGGGTGAGCCACTGGATGTGGGGCGCGCCAGCCGCACCGTGCCCGCGGCGATCCGCCGCGCGGTGATTCTGCGCGATGGCGGATGCGCCTTTCCGGGGTGTTCGGTACCGGCCCGCTGGTGCGACATTCATCATCTTCTGCACTGGGTGGACCACGGCCCGACCAGCCTCCAGAATTGTGTGGCGCTCTGCGGCCGCCACCATCGACTCCTGCACCATTCCCACTGGCGAATCGAAATGGCTGACGGTATTCCAGAATTCCATCCACCACCATGGCTGGGCGGCCCGCCACGGACCAACCCCCTCCACACCGTCCCCGACCTGACCCGAATCCGCCAGTAATAGCGGAATCCTGCACTCAGCTACCCATGGGCGGGATCTGCCGACCGGAAGCGGCGTGCCTGCGGGCTCAGGACGCGGTGTGCTGGACGTCGACCTGAGGATAGGGCGAGGGGCCGGTCAGCAGTGGTTCGGGCCGGTTGCGGGTCACGTGCTCGACGAACGCGGTCAGGTAGGCATTGGTAATGGTAAGCGCGTCGGTGCCGTCGATCGGGCCAAGGGCGAGTTGGGACCGGATCGGTGCGGCGAGGTAGTAGACGCCGTAGTCGCTGAAGTTGAAATGCTCGGCTCCGTTGATGCGGTAACACCAGTTGGGTCCCGTACTGGCGGTCAGCAGAGCCTGGGTGGTGTCACGGTCGGCCTGGTCGCTGGGGTCGGCCGGTTGGCAGGTTCCGGTGACGCAGGAGTGCTGGCTGCCGATGAGTATCATCGGTTTGGTGAGTCCGGAGTGGACGACCGCACCGTATTGGGTGCCGTCGAGGTCGACCGCGCCGGCGCAGTGCGGGTCTGAGCGGCAGGCCTCCAACGCGGCGGCACCACCGAAGGAGTGGCCGAGGTAGACGGTCGTGGTGGCGTTGACGTGTCCGGCGAAACGGCCGCTGGTGTCCAGCGCCGCGGCCTGTGCGGCGGCGAAGCGGTCGTCAGCCGCCCAGATGCCGACCAGCCGGTCGCCGGCGGCTTGGGCCTGGCCGCCGTGCAGGTCGGTGGCATCGAACGCCGGCGGGTCCCCGGCTTCCGTCGCGGACAGGGTCTGTCCGTTCAGGACGGTCAGGTTCGCGCTGTAGGTGGGGGTGACCCCGACGACCAGGTATCCGTGGCCGGCCAGATTTTCCGCGAGCGTGGTGTATTGCGGTGCGGCGAAGCCCAGGCCGGGTTCCAGGATGACGACGGGGAACCGGCCGGCAGCGACGGGAACGTCGGTGAGGGCGTGGTCGTCGACATCCTCGAAGCTGGTCTCGCCCCACCCGAGCAGACCACCCAGATGCAACCCCGCCCAGGCGCCCGGGGTGTACGGCGCGTGTTGCGCGCCAGGACCGGGCGAGGCGGGGTGCCACAGCCACACCGACAACTCCCGTGGCAGGCCCGGTCGTGGCGCGAGCGGGTCGGTGCGGGTGTGATCGGTCCAGTCGAGGATGGTCCGGCCGACCGGATACCGACCGGTGGGGGCGGGCAGGGTGACCGGCTGCGCCGCCCGGATCACGACATAGCCCGCATAACCGCCGAGCGTGACCACGAACAGGAGCGCCAGGACGAGCAAGATCTTGATCGTACGGCGCAGCCGGCGACGCTGTATCCGATTGCCTGACGCGACTTTGTTCACACTTGCGCGGCTTGAGTGGCGCGATACCGCGACGGCGAGATTCCGTAGCGGGCGACGAACGCTTGTCGTAGCGTCTCGGCGGTTCCGAACCCGCAGCGCGCGGCTACCCGTCCGGTCGGCAATGAGGTGGAGGCCAGGAGTTGCGCGGCCGCTTCGGTGCGGGCCCGGCGGATGTAGCGGCCCGGTGTCTGGCCAAGGTGTTGGAGGAACAGTCGAGTGAGGTGACGTTCGCTGACGCCCGCGGCGCTGGCGAGCGTGCCGCTGGACAGGTCGCCGTCGAGATGGCTGGTGATGTGGTCGGTGACCACGCGGACCAGCGTGTGGTCCGGCGGCGGGGCGGCGACGTGCATGCTCATCTGGGCCTGGTTGCCAGGCCGCTGCAGGTAGGTCACCAGGACCCGGGCCACCCGGCGGGCCAGCGCTGCGCCGTGGTCTTCCTCGATGAACGCCAGCGTCAGGTCGAGGGCGCTGGTGACCCCGGCTGCGGTGGAGACCTTCCCATCCCGGATGTAGATCGGGTCAGGATCCACGCACACCTCGGGATGACGCGCGGCGAGCTGACCAGCGAACCTCCAGTGGGTAGTGGCGCGTTTGCCGTCGAGGAGGCCGGCCGCGGCCAGGATGCTGGCTCCGGTGCACACCGATGCCACCCGCCTGCTCTCCCTGGCCAGGCGACGGACATGCCCGACGATCCGGGGATTGCCCGCCGCCGCCTCATGGCCGAGGCCTCCCGAGACGATCAGTGTGTCGAGCGGACCGGTGCACCGTTCCAGCGACTGCTGACTCTGCAACCGCACGCCCGAGTCGGCGCTGATCGCGTGACCTCCTGGTGTGGTCACGCTCACCCGGTAGGCGGGGCTGGCGCCGATCTGGTTCGCGGCATGCAGGCTCGAGGTGACGCAGGCGATGTCCAGCAACGTCACCTCGTCGTACCCGACGATGATCACCAGCCGTTCCCGCATGGAACCACCCTACGTCCGGCAGACGAGGATCCCAAGTTTCCAGACATCGCCGCCCCGGTTCCTTGTCCGCGCCATGGCCTGCAACGAAGCCTGGAGTCGACCAGATCCTGCACAGTTGGAGGACCCCGACATGATCCCCTCGCCAGCCGGAACACCCGCCCGTTGCGCACCCGAGCGAGAGGGCGTCGCTGCGTCGTCGGGGTGGCGTCACGGCGTGCTGCGATGGTGGCCCATTGGCGCCGGTCTGGCGCTCGGGGTGGCCGTCCTCCTCGACGTCCAGCCATGGGCGCCTGCCGGCATCACGACCTGGTGGCTGCCGGTTCTCGCGCTGATCTATCTGATTTTCGGTGCCGCGCGGGGACAGTTGGGCAGACCAGGCGTTCTGCGGCTGCAGACCGCGGCGTTGCTCGGGTTCGGCGCGATCGCGTTGATCGCCCTGTTCCTGGATCCGGCCGTGGGCCACTACGTCGTGGCGGCTGGGTGGTTCGGCCACGCCATGTGGGACGTCGCCCATCACCGGGATCTCGCCCAGCACTGCTCGACCGGAGTCGTTCCCCGGTGGTACGCGGAGGCCTGTTTCGTGGTCGACCTCCTGGTCGGAGCGGCCCTCATCGTCGTGCCCACGCTGTAGCCCAACAACCGATCGGGGTAGGAGGATGTCGTCACACAGCGCGAAAGGTCGGCCAGCACATGAGATGGAGAAACGCCGGTCCACGGGGGTATCGACCCGTTGACCTGCCCCCGATCGGCCCTGGTCAAGAGTCGGTGTGGGATTACCGCCAGGGCACTGTTCCCCCTGGTCATGACGTCGCCTCAGACTCTTGGGGCACACAGGGGGCACAGGACGCCGCGTTCTCGGCGTAGGCCTCGTCCACAGCACGGCGCATCCGGTCCTCCGAGTTCGCCATCAGATGCCCATAGGTAGTCAGCACCAGCGTGGCGTTCTCGTGGCCCAGGTACTCCGCAACGGCCACCACCGACTCCCCCGCGGCCAGCAGTACCGACGCAAAATGGTGCCGCAGATCGTGCGTGCTGGTGCCCGGCGGAAGCGCTGCCTTCTTCACCGCTTTCGGGAAGGTCCGGCCGCCGTAGTAGTCGTGCTCGATCGGCCGGTCGGTGGCCGTGTGGAAGAGCAGGCCTGACTGCGCTCCCGAGCAGTCGGTCGCTGCGGGACATGCGCAGCCGAGCTCCGCGCTGGCCGGGTGCGCGGCCAGGTGCGCCGCGAGCGCATCGGCGACCACCTTGGGTAGAGGTATCGTGCGCCGGCTGCGCGGCGTCTTGGGTGGCACGAGCTCAAGAGAGTCCGGATCGGCCTGGTGCTCGATGCGTACCGTGCGGCGCAGGAAATCGACGTCGGCCACCCGCAGCCCGAGAAGCTCACCGATGCGCAGCCCAAGGCCCGCCTGAGTGAGCACCATCGCGCGGTACCGCGGTGGCACCGCGTCGGCCAGCGCACGCACCTGATCGACCGTCAGCGGCACGACGCGCTGCTTCGACACTCGGGGAAGCGACACCTTCGCAGCCGGCGAGACGGCGACCCGCCGATCCGACACCGCGTCCGCGTAAACCGAGCGCAGGAGACTCACCAGCTTGCGCAGCGTCGCAGGTCCCAGCACCTTCCCCCGGTCGACCGCCCACGCCTGAACCTCGCTGGGCCGCACCGTGGCCAGCCGGCGACCGCCCAGCGGTACGGCCTCGATGTGATTCCGGATCATCGAGGCCAGGCGGGATCGGGTGCGCTCGCTAACTGCGCGGCGCATCATCCACGCCCGCGCTTCCTGCGCCACGGTTGTCTGGTCACCAGGGTCGACGTACATGCCACGGGCCGAGTCGGCCTCCATGGCTGCGGCGTGCCGAGCAGCCTCGGATTTCTTCGAGAAGCTGGCCTTGCGCTGACGGCCCTGCGGATCACGCCACCGGGCCAGCCATGTGACTTTGCCGTCGCGGGTGCGCTTCTCAGTGCTGGCCATCTTCGGCTCCCGCCTCCGCGAGCAGGCCGAGCTCGCGGGCGTCGTCAAGCCACTCAGGCACCAACGCAGGCGGCCGCATTCCTTCCTGGTGCATCGCTTTGACCACCTCAGCCCATGCCCTCAGCGCGTCCACGTAGGCCGCCTGCGTCTCCTGAATCCGCGCAGGCTGGCCGATCCTCTTGGCCGCACGTGCCTCAAGGTCAAGCCGGTGGAGGTCGCTGCCAGTGTCCGAGATCTGCTCGTAGAGCCGGATCGGCCGTGCCGCGCGTTGCCACCGTTGCATGGCCACCGGAGTGTCAGGCGTGACCCGCCTGGCTCGGGCCGCGCCGATCATCCAGGCCCGAAGCTCGTACGGCTTCAAGTCCAGACCCGGCAGCACAGTGACCGCCTGGTCCTCACCCAGCGGCGCCAGCAGGATTACCGGCGGGACGTCGAGCACGTAGGCGAGCGCGAGCAGCTCGGCGACGCTGACGGTGCCCCGGCGGCCGTTCTCCAGGTTGGCGACGATCGTGCGATCCCATGGCGCGCCTGCCTGCGTCATCTCGCTGGCCAGCCGCTCAGCCGACCACTTGTAACTCTCTCTGAGCTGCCGTACCTGACGTGCGATGACCGCGGTGGGCGATCCATCGGTCTGTGTCATGAAAACACACTAGCGCGCTGTGTTGACAAAGTACAAGCGATGAGGGCAAAGTCTGCGCGGTGCCACTGAAGCACAACAGTGTGATGTAGAAGCACAACAGGAGTAGCCGTGACCGAGAAGCACCTCACGATCAAGGGTCTCGCCGAGCGCGAAGACGTGCCGGTGGCGACCGTCTATCAGTGGAACACCAAGGGCACGTCTCCGCGGTATCTGCGCATCGGTCGTCACGTGCGCTATCGGTTAGCCGACGTCATCGCCTGGGAGAACGAGCGCTATGCGGGTGGCGGGGCTACCCCGTGACGAACACCCCCGCCCCCGAGTCGGGCGAGGGTGTTCGTGAGTTGGGTCCCGCAACGGATTCCCACGAGCAGGATAACCCCCGCGCCCGACCGTCCGTAGTCACCGCGCTACCCGTTCGGTCCCTGAACCGAGCGTTAGACCGCTTGGACCAGCTCGGACTGTGCGCCTGCTGGGTTGCACCTCGCGGTCGCCGTTGCCGTGCTGGCCGG
>JBOHFK010000158.1:0-12286 GCA_050699635.1 Pseudonocardiaceae bacterium
GCGCGGTCCAGGACGCCGCCGCTGATGCCTGGCCGGTGCTGCGGAAAATGGCCGGATTCCTTCGACCGGCTCGCCGCGTTGCTGCGGCGGGTCGCGGTTGGCCGCGACGCGCCCGCGACGATCAGCGTGCTCTCCGGCGATGTGCATCACAGTTATGTGGCACGAGCCGATGTCGATGGCTCGCCCGTCTATCAACTGGTGTGCTCGCCGGTGCACCACAGCGTCCCGTGGTATGCGACTGTAGCGTTGCGGGCCGCGTGGAATGCTGCGCTGGCCGCAATGGTCCGCAAGCTGGTGCGCCATGTCGGGGTGCCCGATCCGGCGCTGTCCTGGCGCCGGATCAGCGGCCCGGCATTCGGCAACATGGTGGCCACCCTGACGTTTTCGGATCGCCACGCCGAGCTCATCGTCGAGCACAGCGGGCGTAGCGGCCAGCTGGAACCGGTGTTTCGCGCCGAACTGTCCCTGCCTGAACGACCTGCCAGCCACCGATGATCGGGGAGAGTGATCGACGATGAGAGTGTTCACCGGAGCTGACGAGGTGCTGGCTGCGGCGGGTGAGCAGCTGGGCACGAGTGACTGGATGATCATCGAGCAGCAGCGCGTCAACGCCTTCGCCGACGCGACCGAGGATCACCAATGGATTCATATCGACCCGCAGCGCGCGGCCGCCGGCCCGTTCGGCGTCACCATCGCACACGGGTTCCTCACCCTGTCACTGCTGCCATACCTGATCTTCCAGACCTACCGGGTCGAGGGTGCCGCCATGACCATCAACTACGGGCTGAACAAGGTGCGGTTCCCGGCCCCGGTGCCCGTCGGGTCCACGGTGCGGGCCGAGGTGGTGCTTGCCGAGGTGACTGAGGTGACCGGCGGTCTGCAGCTCGTGTTGCGGGCCACCCTGCAGATCGAGGGTGGCGCGAAACCGGGTTGTGTGGCGGACTGGGTGACCCGGACCTCCTTCTGAGCCGGGCTCAGCTAACCCGTGCTCAGCTAACCCGTGCTCAGCTAACCCGTGCTGGCCAGGTCGTCGGGCCGCAGCCGGAACACCTGCAGGTGGGTCCCGTGATATTTGTCGCTCTCGCCGACCCATTCCATGCCGATCCGCCGCGCGGTGGCCGCTGCGCGCACGTTGTCCGGGGTGACCAGCGCGAACAACTCAACCAGTGAATGGTCGAAGGCCCAGCGTGCCACGGCCCGGGCGGCCTCGGTGAGGTAGCCACGGCCCCAGTACTCCGGGGCCAGTTGATATTCGATCTCCACGTCCGCCTCGGGCACCGGCATCGGCAGCAGACTGACTCCACCGACCAGCGCGCCCCCGTCGAGCAGAACCAGCGCCCACCGGCCGGTGCCCGGTGCCATCTCGCGCTGCTCGGCCACCCACCGGTGCAGCACTGCGTGCATGGCATCCGCGTCGTGCATGGCATCCGCGTCGGCAGCGCGGTCGGGCGGGTGCAGCCAGCCTGCGACGGTGTTGTGACCGTAGAGTTTCAGTGCTGCCTCGGCGTCGGAGAGCGCCCAGCCCCGCACCAGGAGCCGGTGGGTCCGTAGCAGCTCCGCCATGAAACGAACTTACTCCGACTCGATGGTCCCCGGGGATGCTTCACAACGTAGGCTGCGGTGCCGGCTTGATGTTCGCGTTCATCCGGAACACATTATCCGGGTCGCAACGCGCCTTGATGCGAGCCAATCGCTCGTACTTCGCCGGACCGTAGGCTGCCTGCACCCGGTCCTCGTCGTAGTCGGCCATGAAGTTGACGTATCCGCCGGTCCCGCTGGCGTGCGGGGCCAGCGCCTGCCACACCGACCGCGCCCATGACCGGTCGGGCGCGAGCCGTTCTGCGTCCGGCGCGAGGGCTGTCACGTTGACCACGAAACGGGTGGCCCGGCTGCCGCCGAAGGCGGTGTCCTGCTCGCCGACATCGGCGAATGCCCCGCCCACTGGGAAGATCGGGATGAACGACATCGGTGAGCTCTTGCGCGGGATGTGCTTGGTGATGACCCCGATCGCCTCGTCGCTGAGCTCTTGCAGGTTAAGACTCTTCTCATAAGCGTGAATGCCCCACGGTGCGGACTCGTCAAGCACCTTCTGCAACTCGACATAGGGCAGTGGAGTCACGAATTCGAACAGCGGCGGCAGAGCCTCCCGGATCGGTGCGATCAGCCGAGCATGGTCCTGCGCCGATCCGAACCCGGCGAGCAGCATCGCGAATCCTGGCTTCCCACGATGCCGCTCAGGGACGAACGGGGCCGGCGGCGCGGTCAGGCCGGCGGCCAGGAGCAGCCCCGCATCGCGAGGCAGTGCCGCCGCCACGTCCCGGCCGAGCCGGAGTGCGTCGGTGCCCTGCTCCAGCCCCCAGAAAAACAGGCCGAGGTACACCAGTGGTCCCACCTCGTGCAGCGCGAACTCGAAGCCGGTGACGACGCCGAAGTTGCCGCCACCGCCCCGTAAGGCCCAGAACAGGTCAGGATGCTCGTCGGCGGAGACGTCCAGGGTGCGGCCGTCGGCGGTGACCACCTCCGCGGAGATCAGGTTGTCCACGGTCAGCCCGGCCTTATGGGTCAGCCAGCCGAAGCCGCCGCCCAGAGTCAGGCCGCCCATGCCGGTGTGGCTGATCGTTCCCCCGGTCACGGCGAGGCCATGCCGTTGGGTAGCGGCATCCAGATCCGCGACAGTGGCGCCGCCACTGCACCAGGCCCGGCGGCTGCCGGGGTCCACCGAGACACCCCGCAGTTCGCTGAGGTCGACAACCAAGCCGCCCTCGGGCACAGCAGCTCCCCAGAACCCGTGCCCGCCGCCGCGCACCGCGATCGGCAATCCCTGCTGGCGACCGAAAGCGATCGCCGCCGCCACGTCGGAGGACCCAGCGCACCGGGCGATCACCGCTGGACAGCGGTCGATGTCTCCGTTCCAGACCGAGCGAGCGGCGTCGTAGCCGATGTCGGACTCGTCGATCACCCTGCCGGTGAGCTGAGCACGGAGCGCATCGATTCCCATGATTTGTGTCATCACCAAACCTCCACGACACGTGAAGTGGCGAGTTCCCAGGGGAGGTGTTGTACTCAGAAGACCACTTCAGACCACTCGAAGGACATGACGCTAGGCCATAAGTGGCACCATCGCGTCAGCCTAAAGAGTGAATCCCGCCCTTGAGGTGACTTGGAAGAACGGACGGTAGTCAACGGTGACTGATAGAATCACCAGCATGAGCCAAGAGCACAAGAATGCACTGAAGTCCGACGGCTTGCCGGATGACGACACGTCGATGCTCGCGGCGATGCGCGGCGGTTTCGGTGGATGGACTACGTGGAGTGAGGAAGAGCACACCAAGACCGACATCAGGGAGTGCACCGACCAGCATTGCATGAACGTCGAAGTGAATTGCGGCTTTCAGGGGCTGGATCCCGGCTCTCCGCTGTCTCAGGCTGCGGCTGTGAGTGATGATCTCCGCGCCGCATGGAAGGCAAAGCTGGCCGGTGAGGGCAAGCCGGTGTCCGGGACCAAGAGCCTGAGAGAGATCGTCTTCGGCCCCGTGTCGTGACCACATGATGCTCTGCTAGCTCATCGCCGGATCTTCACCCAGTACCCCTTCGAGGCTTTCCGTGGGTCTGTGTTCGATCACGGAAAGTTTACTAATTGACCCAATTCTAGGCTAAATGGGTTAACATCGAGGTCCTTGTGGGGGAAGGTTCATCCCCTGTTTACCTCCTCGCTAGGTCATGTCTATCGACGATGCATAGGTTTCGCCAACGGCCGTTGGGCCGTGGTTGTCCCCCACGCTTGCGTCCCACCTTCGGAGGTTTCGTGAAACTCCAGCGCCTCCGCGAGTGTCCGCAGTAACCAAAATTGGATCTGCTATGGCGAAGAACGTTCGCATGAAGGACGTCGATATCTACTACGGCAAGTTTCACGCCGTGCAGGGTGTGAGCTTGTCCGTCTCACCGCAGTCGGTCACCGCGTTCATCGGCCCCTCTGGTTGCGGTAAGTCGACCGTGCTGCGCACGATCAACAGGATGCATGAGGTGATCCCCGGGGCACGGGTAGCCGGCCGGGTGGAGCTTGATGGGGAAGACATCTACGGGCCGGGCGTTGACCCGGTGGACGTGCGCCGCTCGGTCGGCATGGTGTTCCAGCGGCCCAACCCGTTTCCGACGATGTCGATCCGGGACAACGTGGTCGCCGGGCTCAAGCTGCAGGGAAATCGGGATAAAGCTCACCTGGACGCGGTGGCGGAGCGATCGCTGCGCGGCGCGAGCCTGTGGAACGAGGTCAAGGACCGGCTCAGCAAGCCTGGCGGCAGCCTGTCGGGTGGGCAACAGCAGCGGTTGTGCATCGCGCGCGCCATCGCGGTGCAGCCCGACGTCCTGCTCATGGACGAGCCCTGCTCGGCGCTGGACCCGATCTCCACGCTGGCGATCGAGGAGCTGATCGGGCAGCTGAAGAGGGACTACACCATTGTCATTGTGACCCACAATATGCAGCAGGCCGCTCGGGTGTCCGACCAAACCGGGTTCTTCAATCTCCCCGGCGCCGATCAGCCCGGGCGCCTCGTCGAGCTCGACGACACGGAAAGAATCTTCTCCAACCCGCGGGAGAAAGCTACGGAGGACTACATCTCGGGGCGGTTCGGCTGATGTCCTCGGTCGAGAGCTGGAGGCAGCCGAACATGCCAGAGGCCGGGCGTTACCTGTCGGTCGACCCCCGGACTCACGGTCGGCTGCGGATCCTGCGGGTGGGTGATGTGGAGCTGCAGCTCGACGGGCACCGGCTCATTGTGCGGGGGAAACCCGTTCATCTGCCGCACAAGGAATTCGTCATTCTTGAGCAGCTCATGGACAATGCCGGCCGGGTCGTCACCCGCCGTGAGTTGCTCGACAACGCATGGGGTCCTGATCGGGCGGACGTGCGGAACTATCTGGAGGTACACATTCGCCGGCTCCGCACGAAGGTCGAAAGCGATGTCGACAGGCCAACTCGCATTCGAACTGTCCGTGGCGTTGGCTATATTTTCGACTTACCCCAGAACGATTAGGCCGCAGAACGATTAGATACTGCTTCTTCCCTATCTGTTCTTCGGGGCGACCACCCGCGACAGAATCGTCGCCAGCACGCCCAGCAGTGCGATGATGAGAATCAGGGTGAGTGCCGAACCCCAGATCCGGTCGGCTCCGGCATCGGTCGGGTTGTTCCGTTCCACCGTCATCAGCAGTGGCAACGTCGCCATGTTCCCGCCGAAGAGATTGTAGTTGATGAACGGTGCGTAGGCGACCAGGACCAGCACTGGAGCGGTTTCGCCCATGACCCGGGCCAGTGCCAGCATGGTGCCGCTGAGAATGCCGGACAGCGCCGTCGGGATGACCACTCGAATGATTGTCTTCCATTGCGGGACACCGAGGGCGTAGGATGCCTCACGCAGCTCGTTGGGGACGATCTTGAGCATTTCTTCGGTGGCGCGGACGACCACCGGAACCATGAGCAGGACCAAGGCGAACGACACGGCCAGCGCACTACGGGGAAAGCCCAGGATTGCGATCCAGAGTGCGTAGATGAACAGTGCTGCCACGATCGATGGCACGCCGGTCAGAATATCCACCATGAATGTGGTGGTTCGGGCCAGCCGCGAGCGCCCGCCGTACTCGACGAGGTAGACGGCGACCATCAGCCCGATCGGAATCGATATTGCCGCGCAGACCAGGCTGGTCACCAGCGTGCCGTAGATGGCGTGGTAAGCCCCGCCACCCTGCTGCCGCCCGAGCAGGCCGGACAGGGACTGGCTCCACCAACCGGGCCGCACGATGACCGCCAAGCCACGGGCGAACACGGTGTACAGGACCCAGATCAGCGGTACCAGCGCAAGCAGGAATGCGGCGGTGACCAGCACCGTGGCCAGCGAGTTCCGGATCTTGCGCGATGCGCTGATGCCGCCGAATGTCGGTGCCGTGGCCGAGGAGTCAGCCGTGGCCGGTGCACTCACGAGTAGTACTCCTTCTTGGTGACCAGCAATCGGGCCAGCGAGTTCACTGCGAAGGTGAGCACGAACAGCACCAGTCCAGCGGCGATATAGGCGCCGGCCTGTACCGGGTTATTGAATTCCTGGGCGGCCAGCGCAATTCTCGACGCGAAGGTCGCCCCACCGTCGAAGAGGCTGCCGCCGAACAACTGCGGAGTTGCGGCGAGGATGATGGTCAGGGCAATGGTCTCGCCCAGCGCGCGGCCCAGTGCGAGCATGGAGGCGCTGATGTAGCCGGCCCGGCCGAACGGGAACACGACCGTCGTGATGACTTCCCACCGGGTCGCGCCGAGTGCCAGCGCGCCCTCGATCTGGGTCCGCGGGGTTTGGGCGAGGACATCCCGGGTGATCGCCGTGATGATCGGCAGAATCATCACAGCCAGCACGATGCTGGCGGTGAACAGGTTGGCGCCGCGCGAGATCGGGACATTGCCGTCGCTGAACAGGAAGATGAACCCGACGGCGGTGTTCAGCCAGTTGGCGAATGGCTCGATCACCGGTGCGAGCACGAAGATTCCCCAAAGACCGAAGATAATAGATGGGACCGCGGCCAGCAGATCGACTGCATAACCGAACGGGCGCGCCAGCCGGGTCGGCGCATACTGGGTGAGAAACAGCGCAATGGCCAGCCCGATCGGCATGGCGAGGACCAGCGCCACAACCGACACCTCGATGGTGACGAGCAGGAGGTCCAGAACACCGAACCGCAGGTTATCGACGTCTCCGGTCAAAAACTGCCGGAATGTCAGGAAGTTCTCGTGGTTGTGCAACAGCGGCGGGATCGCCTGGATGAGCAGAAACAGGCCGATCCCGCCGACCAGTACGACGATGAAGGCGCCGGACCCAATCGCCAGCGACCGAAAAATCCGGTCGCCGGGCCGGACGACGGCTTTCTTACCGTCCGGATCGATTGGTTCGGCGTCTTGGGCGCGGATCGTTACCACTGGAGAGCGCCGGTCAGGCCTGCGGGGAGATGGCCTCAACGGCGGCCAGTATCTTTTTCTGGAAGGCTTCGGGGAGTGGTGCGTAACCGGCGTCGGCGAGGTTGGCCTGCCCGTCGGTCGCCGCCACCGTCAAGAATGCCTTGACGGCTTGGGCAACGTCAGGTGCGTAACCCTGTGAGCAGACCAACTCATAGGTGGCCAAGATGAGCGGGTACGCGCCCGCCTCGGTGCTTCCGTAGATCGAGTTGAGGTCCAGTACGAGATTGTTTCCCTCGCCCTTGATCTTCGCGGCGTCGATCGCCTTGCCGACGCTCTGGCCGTTCAGCTCGACCGGCCCGGAGCCGGTGTCGATCTTGGCGATACTCAGCTTGTTATCCTGCGCGAAGGACAGCTCGACATAGGTGATGGCACCATCGGTGCTGTTCGTGGCCTGCGCGACTCCCGCCGACTTCTCCGCGCCGCTGCCGACCCCGCCCTTGAATGACTTGCCCGCACCCTGGGTCCAGGCGCCCTTCGAGGCGGTTTGGAGGTAGAGCTGGAAGTTGTCCGTGGTGCCGGACTCGTCCGAACGGAAGATCACTCGGATCGGAGTGGCAGGCAGGCTGACGCCCGGGTTGAGCGCCGTGATTGCCGCGTCGTTCCAGCTGGTGATCTTGCCGTTGAAGATCTTGGCCGTGGTCTCGGCGTTGAGTACGAGGTTGGTCACCCCGTTGAGGTGGTAGCCCAGCGCGACTGGGCCGAACACCAGCGGCAGGTTCCAGGCCGGGTGGTCCTGGCAGCGCTTCGTGGCGGCGGCGACCTGGTCGGCGGCCACCAGCGGGGAGTCGCTACCACCGAAGTCAACCAGCCCGGCAGTGAACTGCTTGACGCCCGAGCCCGAGCCGGTGGGGTTATAAGCCACGTTCTGGCCCGAGCAACGTTGCTGGTAGGCCTGGATGAAGGCGTCCATCGCGTTCTTCTGCGCGGAGGAGCCCTCGCCGTTGAGGTTGTTCTTGCCCCCGCACTTGACGGGAGGTCCGCTTGCCGACGGTCCACCACCACTGCCGGCGTTGGGGTTACTGCCGCAGGCCGTCAACGTCAGCGCGGTGGTCGCCACCAGCGCGAGCGCGGCACCGTGCAGCTTGAGCTTCACCAAGGCCCTCCAGTTCCGATCGCGAGAACGCGGCTCGTGGTAGCCGCTCCCCGGACGGTAAGGAAAGCTGGTGGACGTTATCCCTCTTTAAGGCAAACAGAAGATGAACAGAGTCACCCGCGTGGCGTAGGGCATCGGCCACCGGGGAGACGCGAAGCGAACACAGCTCGGAGAGGTCAGCTCACCGGAGGTCGCTCGTGCGGTTGCTCCTGGGAAAGCTGGGCGGTTGGAGGTACCTGTTCGGGTTCCTTCTCGCCGGACAGCGCGCGGGCCTCAGCCTTGAAGATCCGCATCGACTGACCCACCGAACGTGCCATCTGCGGCAGCTTGTTCGCCCCGAACAGCAGCATGAAGGCCGCTGCCACGAGCAGCAGATGCCAAGGACTCAACTCACCCATCGCAGCCTCCCTGATCGGCGTCCCATTGGACTCTAGTCGCTCAACATACTCGTCAATGACCGTCACGGTTCATCCTGCCGATTGCCCGAGGGCTGCCCCCTCCCGGAGGTGGGCCGGCCAGTGGATACTTCGGCTGATCAAGCCTGTCGGCGAAGGGGGAGGCGATCATGGCGCAGCAGTCGGTGCGCAGCACGGCGTCCGGAGCCGCGCCGGGCTTCAGGCGCGACGTCGGTTTGATGGCACTGATGTTCGTCTCGCTGGGTTCGATCATCGGATCGGGCTGGCTGCTGGGCGCGTTGACTGCCGCCACCTCGGCCGGTGGGGCGTCGATCGTGTCCTGGGTGCTCGCCGGTGTGATCATCGTGCTGCTGGCGTTGGTGCACTCCGAGCTCGGTGCGGCCTATCCCCTCGCCGGCGGCACCGGGCGCTGGCCGCGGTTGGCCTTCGGCTCACTGGGTGGGTTCACCGCGGGCTGGGTGGCCTGGCTCCAGGCCGTCACGCTCGCTCCGATCGAGGTTGAGGCGGCCCTGAGCTACCTCGACCATAAGTGGCGTGGACTGATCGACCAGGCGGGTGCGCTGACACCCACCGGCTTGGCCGTGGCCACCGCGTTGATGCTGCTCTTCACAATGATCAACATCCTGGGGGTGCGGTGGCTCGCGGAGAGCAACCGGATCACGGTGCTGTGGAAGGTCGCGGTACCGGTCCTGACGGTCGTCGTGCTGATCGTGGTGTCCTTCCAGTTCTCCAACTTCACCGCTGGTGGTGGTTTTGCTCCCTACGGCGCCCACGGGGTGTTTGCGGCCCTGCCGCTGGGCGTGGTGTTCGCGCTGCAGGGATTCGAGCAAGCTGCGCAGATAGCAGGCGAGGCCCGTGATCCGCAACGCAACGTGCCCCGCGCGGTGATCGGCTCAGTGATCATCGGTGTCGTGCTTTATCTGGGGTTGGAGGTCGCATTCATCGGGGCGCTGAACCCCGGCAGCCTCGTGCAGGGGTGGGCCAACCCGGTCGGCAAGGGCGATTTCGGGCCCTACGCCACGCTGGCCACCGGTCTGGGCCTGGGCTGGTTGGCAGCGATCCTGTACATTGATGCGTTCATCTCACCGGCCGGTACCGGCTTGATCTATGTGGGCACCTCCGCGCGGTTGTCCTACGCGCTGGGTCATTCCGGCTACGTTCCCAAGGGCGTGAGCCGGATCAGCAGCCGGGGCGTCCCGTATACCTCGATCATCCTGGCATTCGTCGTCGGTCTGATCTGTTTTCTGCCCTTCCCGAGCTGGCAGAGTCTGGTCGGTTTGGTCACCTCGGCGACAGTGATCATGTACGGATTCGCGCCGATCACCCTGCTGGCGCTGCGCAAGGCCGATCCCGACCGCGGCCGCCCCTACCGGTTGCCGGCCGCGCCGATCCTGGCGCCGCTGGCCTTCGTGGCGGCGAATGAGATCATCTACTGGACGTCCTGGGCGACAGTGGAGAAGCTGATGCTGGCCATCGTCGCCGGCTACGTGATATTCGGGATCTCCTACGCGCTGGGTCGTCCGATGGAGCGGCCGCCGCTTGACCTGCAATCGTTGGGCTGGATTGTTCCCTGGTTCGCCGGTCTGTCGGTGATCTCCTACCTCGGCCAATACGGCGGGACGAAATTCATCCCCGAGTGGATCGACCTGGGCGTGGTGGCCGCGTTCAGTCTGGTGATTTGCTATGTGGCCGTTGCGCTCAGCCTATCCCGCCATCGAGTCGCTGCGGCCATTGCGGCCGACGCGCGCGAAGCAGCGGTCCAACCCGAACTCAGGACGGCCTGAGACGCCGGCGTCTGCGGTTCCCCCGGGCCGGGCAGCCCATCGCCTGACACATGTTGGCGGACAAGGAGCAGCCGAATGAGCGACTACCCGAAGGGGATCGTCCCGGTCAACCACGTCGAGCCGGTACCTCGCCGCATCCGCGGGTCGCTGGGCGGTGAGATGATCTTCGACACGGTCCGGGCGCGGTATGTGTGGGAGTGGGCGCACTACCCGCAGTACTACATTCCGATCGCGGACATCCGGCGTGATCTGCTCGTCCCGGAGGGCACCCACGGCAGTAGCCGCGGCCCGGTCGAGGTGTACGGGCTGCGGATCAACGACATTCACCGGCCGCGCGCCGCGAGGCTGCTCACCGACTCCTCAGTGCACGGGCTGACTGGCACGGTGCGCTTCGAATGGGCTGCGCTCGATGCCTGGTTCGAAGAGGACGAGCGGGTTTTCGTCCACCCGCGCGATCCGTATGCCCGCGTGGACGCGGTGCGGTCCACGCGCACCGTGCGCGTCGAACTCGAGGGGATTGTGCTGGCCGAGTCGTCCTCACCGGTCATGGTGTTCGAGACCGGGCTGCCCACCCGCTACTACCTCAACCGCACCGAGCTGAACCTGGCGCACCTGATCCCCAGTGACACCGTGACCGAGTGTCCCTACAAGGGCACTACCAGTGCTTACTGGTCGGTTCGGATTGGCGAGACCGTGTATCCGGATCTCGCCTGGTGCTATGACTTCCCCACCCGGGCGTTGCTTCCCGTCGCCGGCCTGGTGGCCTTCTACAACGAGAAGCTCGACATTGTCCTTGATGGCCAGCCGCTGACCCGCCCGACGACACCCTTCTCCTGACGGCCGGAAAAACTTTTGCCCGAGGGTGTCGATCCGGTCGTCCCTCGTTCGACGCGTGGGTAAGGCCGGCTCCCAGCCGGCGAAAACCGATCACTAGAGGGAGACCCGACGATGCGATTCATGGTGTTGGTCAAGGCAAATGAGGACTCCGAGGCGGGCGTGCTGCCGAGCAAGGAGGACCTGGCCGCGATGGGGAGATACAACGAAGAATTGATCAAGGCCGGCGTGATGCTCGCCGGCGAGGGCCTGCAGGCAAGCGCCAAGGGGGCCAGGGTCAAGTTCGACGGGGACAAGCGCACCGTGACCGACGGGCCGTTCACCGAGACCAAGGAACTGATCGCCGGCTTCTGGCTGCTCCAGGCGGCCTCGAAAGCGGAGGTCATCGAGTGGGTCTCGCGGGCACCCTTCGACGGCGGCACGGAGGTTGAGGTTCGCCAGGTGTTCGAGGCGTCGGATTTCCCCGCCTGACCGCCGCCCAGCTGCCGGGCTTGCCGGGCGCGGAGGTAGCTGCTCTGATAGGTCGTCGTGGCAGCTTCCTCCGCGCCCCGGCTTACGTCTGCATCGTGTGGGACACCCGCACCCGATCGGTCCGGGCATGCCGGCGAATCGTCGCACGCCCGGACCTCTGCGGCGATCGACGCGGTGTGGCGAATCGAGTCGGCACGGCTCATCGCTGGTCTGACCAGGATGGTGCGCGACATCGGTCTGGCCGAGGAGCTCGCGCAGGACGCGCTGGTCGCCGCGCTGGAGCAGTGGCCGCGCGACGGTGTTCCGCGCAACCCTGGCGCCTGGTTGATGACCACCGCGAAGCACCGCGCGATCGATCATTTCCGCCGGCGCGAGCGGCTGGAACGCAAGATCAGCGAGCTCGGTCATGAACTGGAGACCGGGGGAGCGGCCGCTGCCCCGGAACCCGACGTCGGGTGTGACGACGACATCGACGATGACCTGTTGCGGCTGGTGTTCACGGCCTGCCATCCGGTGCTGCCCACCGAGGCGCGGGTGGCGCTGACGCTGCGCCTGCTCGGTGGGTTGAAGACTGAGGAGATCGCCCGGGCGTTCCTGGTCCCCGAGTCGACCCTCGCGCAGCGGATCGTGCGAGCCAAGCGGACCCTGGCGCAGGCCCGGGTGCCCTTCGAGGTGCCCCAGGGGGCCGACCGCG
>JBOHFK010000159.1:0-12264 GCA_050699635.1 Pseudonocardiaceae bacterium
TGCACGGACAGCGACACGCTCGATAGGGCGGACAGGGCGCCGAACCGTCGAGTCAGGGCCCGGGTTTCGAGCATCGGGTTATTCAAGGGCGGCGGCGCGGTCACAGCCGGTAGGCCCGGATCGTCTCGAGCAGGGTGAGCCGGCGCTGCGACACCGTGTCCCGCACGGCGGTGAGCAGGCCAGCCGGGAACAACAACACCACCAGCACGATCACCGCGCCGAGCACCAGGATGTGTTCCTGCGGGTAGGCCTGCCGCAGGTATTCCGAGACGAACTGCAGGCCGACCGCGCCGAGCAGCGGTCCGAGCACCGTGCCGGCTCCTCCGAGCACCACCATGACGATCATCGTCACCGTGATGTCGACGTCGAACAGGCGTTGCGGGTAGATGGTGACCTGCTGGAACGCATACGCCGAGCCGACCAGCCCGGTGATCGCAGCCGAGATGCTCAGCGCCGCCACCTTGGCCCGGGTGGTGTTCACCCCGGCCGCCGCGGCCGCGTCTTCGTCCTGGTTGATCGCCCGCAGCCCGTAGCCGAACCGGCTGCCCGAGATCAGCGCCGCCACGACCACCGCGAGCACGGCCAGCGCCAGAAACAGCGCATAGAACCCGTCGTTGCCCAGCCACGCCGTGCCCCGGCCCGCTACTGTCGGCACGGTGATCCCGGCACCACCGCCGGTCAGCGGACCCAGGTTGGTGACCACCTCCCGCATCCCCTCGGCCACCCCCAGCGTGGCGATGGCGAAGTAGTGCCCCCGCAACCGCAGCAGCGGTAGCCCGATCAGCCCCGCGAACACCGCACATCCGAGCGCGGAGACCGGCAGGGCCCACCAGAACGGCCAGTTCGCGTGCTCCATCAGCACCGCGGTGGTGTAGCCGCCGATGCCGAAGAACGCGACCTGGCCGAAGCAGGCGTACCCGGTCAGCCCGCCGATGATGTTCCACGCCTGGGCCAGCGCGACGAACATCAGCACCGCGGTGACCACCCGCACCTGCCCGGTGTAGAGCTGGCTGGGCAGGACGATCATCCCGGCCACCACCGCGGCGCCGATGAGACCGCCCAGCCAGCGGTTCACGTCGCTTCCACCCGGGCTTCGTAGAACGCCCGACCGGCCAGCCCGGCAGGGCGCACGATGAGCACCCCGACGAGCACCGCGAAGGCGACCGCGTTCACCCAGGTGCCGGGCAGGTACTGACCCGCCAAGGCCTGCACCACGCCGAGCACCAGCCCGCCCAGCAACGCGCCGTACATGTTGCCCAACCCGCCGAGCACCGAGATCACGAAGCTGAGCAGGGTGAACCGGGCCGCGTCCGGGGGGCTGAACGTGCCGACCAGGCCGACCATGGCGCCGGCCGCGCCGGCCAGCGCAGCCGCGATTCCGGCGGTCAGCGCGTAGACGTGCCGGGCGTTGATGCCCATCAAACGGGCCGCGGTGCGGTCCATCCCGGTGGCCAGGATGGCGATGCCGGTGCGGCTTCGCCGGGCGAATGTGACCAGCGCGGCGGTGGCCGTGACCGCCAGCCCGAAGGCGAGCAGCCTGCCGTAGGGCACCCGCACGTCACCCAAGCCGATCGGAGCCAGCCCGAATGATTCCGAGGCGTAGGAGGTCGGGATCGAGCGGTAGTCGGCGCTGAAGAACACCGCCATGGCCTGCACCAGCACCAGCTGCAACCCGAAGGTGAGCAGCAGGGTCAGGAAGATCGGCGCATTGACGATCTGGTTGACCAGCAGCCGCTGCACGCCGTAGCCGACGAGGAACATCGCCGTCCCGCCGGCCACCGCGCCGAGCAGCGGGTCCAGCCCCCAGGTGGCGTGCAACTCCCACGCGGTGTAGGCGCCGAGCAGCACGTAGGCGCCGTGGCTGAGGTTGATGATGTTCATCACCCCCCACACCAGGGAGAACCCGACCGCGATCATCGCCAGCAGGCCGCCCTGGAGCAGCCCATAGATGGTGGCCTGCCACAACGAGCTCACCCGCTGGCGCCCGGCCAGATCAACCGGCCTGCGGCTTGGTCCTTGGGCCAGACGGTGACCAGCTTGCCGTCCTGGATCTGGATCACCGACATGGGTTTGGTGACGTTCTCGCCCTTGTCATCGAACTTCAGCGGGCCGAAAAACGACTGCTCATCCAGCTGGGCCAGGGCGGCGCGCACCTTGTCCGGGTCGGTCGATCCGGCGTTGCGCACCGCGAGCACCATCGCCAGGCAGGCTGCGGTGGCCTCGGCGTTGTGGTACTCCGGATCATGACCGAACGCGGCACGGAAACCGTCGCGGTAGGCGGTCGCGCTACCGAACAGGGCCTCGGAACCTTTGACCTCGGGTACCCACTGGCTGGAACTGAGCACGCCGTTGGCCTTGCTGCCCAGTGTCTGGACGAAATCCGGCGTCGGCGGGGCGACCGTCTCGGCGAAGCCGCCGGCCGGTTTGACGTCCAGTTCGGCGGCCTGCTTGACGATCGCGATCCCCTCGGCCAGATGCACCGAGCCGACGATCACATCCGGCTTGCCCGGCTTGACCCTGGTCAGCGCGCTGGACACGTCGGTGGCGCCAGCGGGGAACTGCTGGCCGGGCAGCACGGTGAGGCCCAGGTCCTTGGCCCGGGCCTCGCCGGCCGCGGCCACCGTCTTGGAGAAACCGTCATCGGCGGACAGGAACACGATGCTCACGGGCTTCGGCGTGGCCAGTTCGTTGATCGCGTTGACGATCGACGCGGCGTACACCGACGCCGGGGACAGCACCGCGAACGTGCGCTTGTACCCCTTGGTGAACAGCTTGTCATCGGCGCCGGAGCTGTCCACCATCACCTGGCCGTTGCGTTCGATGACCGGCATGGCCGCGCCGGTGGTGGCCGATCCGTAGGGGCCGAGGATCAGCTTGTAACCCTTGTCGTTGAACTGGTCCACCAGCTGACCGGCGGTGTCGGGCTGGGACTGATCGTCCTGGTAGTCGATGTGCAGCCGCATGGTCTGCGCGCCGACGGTGACGCCGTCCTTGGCGTTGACCGTCTTGACGCAGTAGTCGTAGCCCTGCTGGGTCAGCTTTCCTTCCTTCTCCAGTGCGCCGCTCAACGACATCGACGCACCCAGGTTGAGGGTGTCACCGGTCGTCGCCTGGTTCTGCGTGCCCTTGGAGCCACAGCCGGTCAGGGTCAGCGCGAGCGCCGCAGCCGCCACCACTTCGATCAACCGGACGTGCCCAGGCTGTGTTGTGATGGACGCGGTCGTGTTGGATGCGGTCGTCATGGCGCGATTGGCCCCCGTACTCCGAACCTCCAGTGTGCAGGTGGGCCAGCATAGGCCCGGACTACGACGCGGGCGTGCTGACCAGGCTCGCCACCGCGCGAGCTCCGGCGGTGACCACCGCGGGGACCGCGGAATACGACCGCACCGGCGCGGCAGCGAGTATCACCACGACGTAGCGCCAATCCGGCCCGACCAGACCGGTGCTGTTCATCACCGCCTGAGAGCCGCTGGTGCCCCAGCCTTCCTTGACCGCCCGCTGGGTGTGCGGTAGCCCGTCCGGAATGCCGAAGTGCTGATCGAAGCCGTCCGCGGCGATCTTCGGAGTGTCCGCCAACGCGGTGAGGATGACGTCGCGGTCGGGTTTGGCCAGGTGATCGGTGATGTAGCGGTACACGGTCACCATGTCCTGCGGGGTGATCAGCGTGTCGCCCCACTCACCGGGAGTGCCGGGCGGCCGGGTACCGGTGAGCCCGAGCCGGTTGACCATCCTGGTCACGATGGCGGGGCCGCCGCCGGTGCTCCAGAGCCGGTTGGCGATCTGATCATCACTGGCAGCGAGTAGCTGGTGGAGTTGCTGTTTCGTGGCGCTGTCCGGGGCCGCCCGGTTGTCCCTGGCCAGTACGTCCAGCGCGATCAGGAGTTTGACCTGCGACATAGCGGCGGACCGCTGATCTGCATGGTGGCTGGTCAGCACGGTGCCGGTCTTCCGATCGAAGACCTCGAATCCGACCCTGGCGTTGGGCAGCACCGCCTGCATGGCCCGCTGCACTGCCGTTGCTGTGGTGGTCTGTGGGCCAACCGGGGCGCGGCCAGGGGCGCCGGGTGCGGTGGCTGGGTGGCCGGCATGCGGGGTCGCGGTGGGCGAAGCATGATGGGTACCCGCAGCTAAGGGATGCGGAGTGGCCCTCGGCGCGGCACGAGGGGTGATCGCTGGCGGGGACGGCTCGGGGGCCGCCGGTATCGGGGTGACCGCAGGCGACGGAGTCGCGGGCGCAGCTGTCGGTGCGGCGGGCGGGGCCGACACGGGCGGGGCCGACACGGGCGGAGCCGCGGGAGACCCGTCGGCAGATAATCTGACCGCCGCGGAGGCCAGCCCGGCACCAGCGGCGCCGACCACCGTGGCGACCGCGAGTACCAGCACGCGTCTCATGTCCGTTAAGTCGGGACTCGCGCCGCTTTACTTACCTCCGAATGAGGACGTTTCGGAAAACCTGGGGCGAATTTCAGGATGCGGCCGCGCCCACCAAGTTCGCCAATGCACCAGCTCCGGCGGTGACTGCCGCGGGCAACGCGGAGTACGAGTTCTCCGGCGCAGCGGCCAGCACGACCACGACGTAGCGCCAATCCGGTCCGACCACGCCGGTGCTGTTCATCACTGCCTGGGAACCACTCGTCCCCCAACCCTGCTTGACCGCCCAGCTGGACTTCGGCATCCCGTCCGGAATGCCGAAGTATTGATCGAATCCGTCCGCGGCAATTTTCGGGGTATCTGCGAGCGCACCGAGGATCAGGTCCTGGTCGGGTCTGGGTAGCTGATCGGTGATGTAGCGGTAAACGGTCACCATGTCCTGCGGGGTGATCAGCGTGTCGCCCCACTCACCGGGATCCTCGGGCGGCCGGGTACCGCTGAGCGCGAGCAAGCTCGCCATTCGGTTCACGATGGCGGGACCACCGCCGGCGGTCCACAGGTTGCTGGCGATCTGATCATCGCTGTTGGCGAGCATCTGGTGCAGTTCCTGCCGCATGCCATCGTCCGGGGATGCCCAGTTGTTCCTGGCCAAGGCGTCCAGCGCGATCAACAACTTGACCACCGACATGGAAGCGAACTGCTGGTCGGCGTCCTGGCTGGTCAGCACGATGTCATCGGTCCGGTCGAAGACCTCGAAGCCGACCTGCGCGTGCGGCAGGACCGCCTGCTGCACCCTCGCAGGCGACGTGGCTCGGTCTGCGGCCGACGACGCTGTCGCCGTGTCCGCAGCCAGCTGTGAGTTGCTCGGCGGCGAGGTGCTCTGCTGCGAGGTGCTCTGGGGCGGCGCCACCGCGGGCGGCGGGCTGATCGTGGCTGGGCTCGATTTGTGAATCATCGGGACGACCGCAGCCGATGCCAACCCGGCACCGGCAATGCAGAGCAGCGCCGTCGCCAGCAGTGTCAATAAGCGTCCCATGCCCGGCACGTCGGTTGGCGACCGGTGGTTCTTACCGTTTTTCGGAAGTTCCCCGGGAACCCACAGGAAAATCCCAGATTAGAGCCCAGCGTTGTCGCCGACTGCGAGAATGACCATACCAGGAGTAACGGTGGGGCTTTATGATATTAGCGGGAGTACCGGTGCTTGACGCCGGCCGGGAAGTATTCTGGATCACCGCTGCGGTGCAGGGTTACCCGCGGAAGCCGGTGTTCTGGCGGCGTATAATGGGTGAACTCACTATTAAGGCGGTGTAGCTGGGCGAGGATCGACTGCGCTATCCGATCCAGGATCTCTTTGCTGCCCGTCACGCCGGAAGCCAGCTCCACGGCGATCGCGAGGTGCCGGTCGCGGGCCGCGTCCTCCTTCGATTCCATCACGAACTTGCCGGTGACCAGGGACGCGATCGGTGGCTGCTCGAGGCCGACAGCGATGTTCTCCGGGTAGATGTTCGCGCCGTAGTAGGACACCGCGAACTGCGAGCGTCCGAACACGTGCACGAACGGTAACTCGCGGATGACCGGCCGCCCGGTAGTGTCATCGTGACCGAGCTCGGCGATCGGATCGAACCCGTGGTCGGCGAGGAAGGCCAGCATCGCGGGGAACGAGGTGAGCCCGCCGGTGTCGGCGATGTGGTACCGGATCAGCGGGATCCCGTTGTCCCCGGTGAACAGCAGCGTCTCGTCGTGGATCTCGGACAGCCGGGTCTCGAACAGCCGGTTGCGCGGATCGTACTGAGCAAGGGTGGGCAACCGCTCTTGGCCGAACAGTGCCCGTGCGGCGGCCGGGTGTTCGGCCAGATAGCGGCGGATGCAGATCGACACCGGCGTCTCGGTGGCCAGCACACCAGCATCGGCGGTGCCATAGAGCGAGGCCGAATCGAAACACGGATTACCACCACCCAGACGCTCACCCAGCAGCGTGCGCCACTCTTCGCTGAATACCTCACCGGCCAACACCAGCTTGACGCGGTAATCCGGCCACGGCACACCGCGGGCCCGGCCGGTGTCGACGACGCCCTTGAGGAACGGTGGGTAGCCGAGCAGGACGACCTGCTCGAACTGCGGGCCGAGCGCGGTGACCACCCGCAGGATCTCGTCGACATTGCTGCCGGGGGTGATCACCGTGATCGGGTATCCCTTGGCGGCGAGGTGCCGGCAGCAGCTCGCGGTGTACATGCCGCCGACCCAGGTACCCAGCGCGAAGCACACCACCGCCAGCGTCGTGCGCTGGCCGGCGTCGAAGCTGTCGTGGAAGACCTGCTCGAACCGGGTGGTCACGGCGAACTCGTCAGCCACCGACCGTGGCCAGAAGGTGGGCTCACCGGTCGAGCCGGAGGACACCGCGACCATGTCGCAGCCCACCAGCTCACCACCCCGGCACAGCTGCGCCAGCGGATACCGGCGCAGGTAGTTGTCCTTGGTGAGTCGCGGGAGTTTCCTGAAGTCCTCGAAGGTCCGCACTGCTGCCGGGTCGACGCCGTGCTCGGCGAGAAACGCGCGGTACGCGGGCACCGTCGCGGTCACCGATTCGAACAACGCCAGCGCGCGCCGCTCCGCGTCGCCAGCTTCTGGGCAGGCCAGAAGCTCATCCAGCCGGCTGGTCAAGAACCGCTCCAGCGCAGCCCGCATCGGTTTGTCGCGCAGCGCCATAGCCCGCCCTTCCCTCGTCGGCTGACCGGCCCACCGTCCAGCCAGCCGAGTTAGAACGACGGGCTCAGCATTCCAGTACTGCGACCTCCGGATCGAGAGCCTCGAGGTCGCCTCGGTCCGAGCTGATCACGATCGCCCGATGACGGCGGGCGGCCACTACCACCGATGCATCCACCACATCTGTTGTGCCAGCAAGACCGCAGACGACGCCTGCGGCTTTGGCTGCTGCCTCGCTGAGTACCTCCACACCAACCCCTCGGGCGGCAAGGAAACGCGCCAGACGGGCCTGGCGGGGACCACCGCACCACGCCTGAGCCACTACCCCCGCCGGTACCACCAGGTCACGTCCCTGTTGCCGGGCCGCTTCCAGAACCGCCAGCGTCGATCGGTCAGCTTTCTCCACGGCGATGAGAGCGCCGGTGTCGAGCACCAGGGTCATCGGCGATCGACAGCAGACAGGCGACTCGTCGCCTCGCTCAACTCGGCCTGGGTCACGGGCCCACCGGTCTCGTCGAGCAGCTCTGCGAGCACAGCCCCGAGGTCCGCCTGCTCAATATGGGCTCTTGCTGCATCGTTGAGCCATGAGCTCAGCGACTTGGCTTTGCCGGAGGCCACATCCTGCTTGGCCCGATCAGCGACCACTGGATCCAGGCTTACCGTCACTTTGATTACGGTCATACTTTTACCCTACCGTTTCCCGTCACGTCGGCGTCGTGGACCGCGTCGACAGCGAGACGGTCGGCGGCGCGAAAGGCCAGGTGCAGTTCAAACGCCAGGCGTTGGGAGACGGTCCTCGGTACGGTTGGTGGGTGGACACTGGGTGCCAGACCGAGATCACCTCCGAGGAACAGCTGCGGGAGATCCTCGGTGTGCCGCTGCCTCGCGTCGCCAACAAGGACCGGCCGTCGCTGCACGACTACGACAAGCAGTGGCTGGCCTGCTCGCCGTTCTGCCTGGTGGCCACCTCCGGAGCGGACGGCAGCTGCGACGTCTCACCGAAGGGCGACCCGCCGGGCTTCACTGTCGTGCTTGACGACAGGACGATCGCCATCCCGGAACGGCCAGGCAATCGCCGCGCCGATGGCTTCCGCAACATCCTGTCCAACCCGCACGTCGGGCTGGTCTACCTCATCCCCGGGCGTACCGACACGCTGCGGATCAACGGCAGAGCGCGCCTGGTGCGCGAGGCCCCCTTCTTCGAGCAGATGACTATCAAGGGCCACCGGCCGCTGCTGGCCCTCATCGTCGAGATCGAGCAGGTCTTCTACCACTGTCCCAAGGCGTTGCTGCGTTCGCACCTGTGGCAGCCGGCTGCTTGGGACCCAGCGGCGGTGCCGTCAAAAGCCCAGATCGCGCAGTGTCTGGAACGGCCCGGCGACACACTGGAAGACCTGCAGCGCTACTACGGCCCCGCCTATGCCGCCGGTCTCTATCGCAACGGCTGATCAGCCGAACCGGCGACTATGGCTGGCGCCGGTAGAGCCGTCCGCCCAGTCGCAACAAACAACTACACCCCCGAGAGGTCGATCTGGAACATGCCACGGCCGTGGGTCGCGCAGACCAGCGTCTGGTTCATCCAGAACAGATCGTCTACCGAGCAGTTCGTCGGACCGTCGTTGGTGGGTGACCAGGTCGCGCCGGCATCCTCGCTGGCGAATACGCCCACCTCGGTGCCGATATAGACGAAGTCCGTCCGCCGGGGATGCACCGCGATCGCCCGGATCGGGGCCGCAGGCAGCAGGGCGGCAGGGCTCGCCCAGGTCGTGCCGCCGTCCCGGGTCATCCACAGGTTGTCGGGCTCGTACCCGCCGAAAGCCACATAGACGGTCTCTGGGTCCGCCGGGTGGATGGTGATGCGGGTGCAGTATCGCTGGGGCTTGAGCAGATGTGGCGGGGTCGCCCCGACGCGCCGCCAGGACGGCGCTGCGGCCGTGCCGTTGGTCGTGCGGAAGACCATCCCGTTTGTGTGACCCACCCAGACCTGGTCGGAGTGCCCTTGGGACACCGCAATCGCGCTGATCGGTGTCCCGGCGCTGGGCTTGATCGACTTCCAGCTCGGCCCGGCGGTCAGTGTGTTGGGCGTTGTGGCATCGTTCGTGCGCCACAACGACAATCCACCCGCGACCAGCCGGTTGGGCTGGTTGGGATCCAGCACGAAGGGGGCGATAAACAGCGCCTGCTGGGTCATCGCGTCCGGGATGCGAAAAGGAACCGGCTTCCAGTCCCAATCTTTTTTCACCGGGTTGAAGAACTGGCCACTGATGTAGCGGTCGCCTTGGACGTCGTCGGTGGTGCCACCATCGGTGTTACGGTGCACGTTCAAGAATACATATTCGCCATAAAAGACATCCGGGTCGGTCGGGTCCGCGGCACACCAGCCGCCGTCACCACCGAAGATCGTCGTCCATTGTTCGGTGCCCAGCGCCGGGTCGAAGCACAGCGTGCCGTTGTCCTGCGCACCACCGATGATCTTGCCGCTGGCGGTATGACCGGCCCCGCCGAAGAACTGGGTGACACCATAGTTGTTCACCAGTTCCGACCAGCCAGTCACAAATGGCGGAGTCGGCTCTTGTCCGACCAGCGCCAGATCCACAGCCGTGAACAGGCCACCGTCGTTGCCGAAGAACACCGTGCGGTTGCCGATCCCGTCATAGGACGGGTGCGAGACGATCGCGTGGTGATCGGCGTGCACCGAGCTCGGGTCCCACCAGGTGCTGATTTCGGCCAGGGTGTTGCCGCCGTCCTCGCTCCGCCACAGATTGATCCCACCGACGATCACCAGATTCTCATCCGTCGGGTCGCCGGCCCAGATCGCGTTGCCATACCAACCTTGATCACCCAGGTAGGGCGCCGCTGCGCCAGTGGGATCCGCCGTCCTTCTGCGCTGATAGGTCTCGCCGCCGTCCACCGAGCGCCAGATCTCACCGTTGCTCATTTGCACGGACGCGTAGACGATGTCTGAGTTCTTCGCCGAGTAGGCGAGCTCGACCCGGCCCGACCAGCCGCCGTGGGTGGCGGCCTGCCAGGTTCGCCCCCCGTCGCGGCTGAACCACGCGGCGCCGGCGTTGAGGCCGCCGGCGACGGCCCGGGCGCTGTCGTTCGGATCGAACCGCACGTCGCCGACGCCGACGTTGAGGACCTTTGTCCAGGTCGCCGCCGCATCGGTGCTGCGGAAGACCCCGGTCGTGGTAGCGGCGGCCACGACATCCCCCGCTGGCGAGACCGTAATCCGGTTCACAAAGTTGAAATCCGCGGTCTGGGTCGCGGCCAGGGGCTTCCAGACGGCGCCGTCGATCGTGTGGAAGATTCCATTGCCGCGGATAGCGTCCGCGTTGGAGAAGCCTTCTCCAGTGCCGACATAAATTATCGATGGGTTGGTGGGGTCCATGGCGATGCATGAGCAGGCGAGGCAGGCGAGGAAATCGTCGACAGGCGCCCATTTTGCGCCACCATCCTGCGTGTGCCAGATTCCACCACCGGCGCTTACCGCCCACATCTTGTCCGGCTCGGCCGGATCGATCACGATGCCGCGGCTACGACCGCCGATATTTCCTGGACCAAGCCATTCCCATTTCGCCAGCCGCATCCCGGCCATCCTGGCCGGGGCACCTGCTGGTGCGGCACCGTTTCGACCAGTCGGCATACCGGCGGTCAGCGGAGCTGGACCAGCGGTCGCCAGCAGGGATCGAAGTTCCGTGTACGCGTTACCCAGGGCCTGCGGTGGCACGCTCCCATCGTCGCTGCGCTCCTGCTCGAGCCGGAACAGGGCGCGAGCACGGGGCAGGTCAGGATAGATCAGCCGGCGCAGGGCCCGCCGGACCGCAGCCTCTGGCAGTCCCTGAAGCGTCTCGTTCGTCGTGCCCCGGCTCGCGCGCAACAGGGACACCTGGTCGACGCTGATGCTCTTGGCACTGGCTAGCTCTTCATCGGAGATTGGCATGACGCTCCCGGGTTGGGTGCAGCGACTAGGGGCGGAGCCGGGGGGCCCGGCGGGAAATCGGCTCGTCCAGGACAATCTCCCAGACGGCTTTGGCGGTGCACCGATCTATCGCGCGCAACACCACAGCGTCGGCGCCGCCGCGATCCTCCGCAGCAAGTTCGACGCGCAGCGTGCCAGCTTCGGTGGAGTCCAGGACATCCGCGGCGAGCCGCGGACTCGCCAGCGAGGTGTGTTGTGCTGGCGCGGCAGGCGCGATGCTGGGTAATGTCGGCAGCATCTCCATTGACAGGGTCGCAAGGTCCAGGCGCACCGCGCCACTCGCCTCGCGAGCATGCTCGTCGAGAATCTGGCGGCTCGGGGAAGCACCACCCTCGTACCGGGCCCGCGCCGTCCAGTTGATCGTGATCTGGTCACCCGCTAGCTGGCAGTGCAGGGTGAAACCGGGTTTGTTGTCCAGAGCGGGGCGGGCCCAGACGGGAAGCGTGATCGTGGGCGATGTCCATCGTTGCCGGCCGTCCTCGGCGGCAAGCACCACAGCCCTGAGGGTCGGTGATTCCGCGAGCCGAACAGCGACGACCGTGTCCGCGTGGATAGCACATGGCCGTAAGTCCTGTCCATGTCGCCACAACACCGCCCCGGTAGCGATGTCGAGGGCGATGAGGGTGCCACCGCGATCGCGCACCACGGCCAGCCGGCCGCCATTGATCACGCCTCGGGGGAACCGTGTCATCGGTATTGCACTTTCGATACCTAGGTGCTCTGCTCCGACTGGGGCTGCCCAACCCGGGCGCGGACCATCCGAACGCCTTCGACCAGCGCATCGAGCACGAACCAGGTAACGAGGAAAGCCCCCGTCTCCAGGGCGAAATTGCCGAATTCGTAAAAGAAGCTCGCAATGAGGAAGGAGAGCGCGAACACCGGCGCCTGACGCGCGGCGAGGTCGAGCGAACTGAGCGTGCGGATGAGCTGGAACATGCCTCTCCCTGGTGCAACGTCCTGGATGGCCGCTGCGGGCCGGCGGCGCCGCCGGTCAGTGTTCAGCCAACAGGTATCGGATTGCCCCAGCACTGCATGGTTGCGCCGGGCGAGGGCGATGTCAAGGACTCCGCTGGCCGTCCTCAGTACCGGTCACAGCGGCAGACGCACGGCAACCCGGAACTGCCCGGCCCGCGGCTCTGCGCTCATCACGCCGCGCAGCGCCTCGACCCGCTCACGCATACCGGTCAACCCGCGGCCTTGGCCCACGG
>JBOHFK010000160.1:0-12152 GCA_050699635.1 Pseudonocardiaceae bacterium
TCATGATCGTTTCCAGCTCTGGTAGGCCGGAAACACTAGACAGGGCACGGCGTGCGCCCTCATTTGATCATGAACAGGTACCCACAGGAACGTCAGTAGCGCCGACATTCCAGCAGCCCGTACACCAGCCGAGTCGGCTCGAGCGCGATCTCGATGGGCAGCAGCAACGACCCAACAACCTTGGGTCCGAGAAGCGGTTCTCGATCGAGGGTTTGGCGGCGGTCCAGGATGTGGGTGGTGAATCCTTCCGACTCCCAGACCGGAAGGATTCCTTCGACCAGAGCGCTCATCTCGACGTCGGACATAGCTACCTGCAGTTGCCCGCTGGAGAGCACTGGAATGTCGATCCCAGACTCGGTGGAGATTTCCGAGATGAACGCCTCATAGAGCTCAGTGCTCCAGGTGGCGAGGTGCCGCAGGGGGCCACGACACATTGACTCGCTCTGCGGGGTAATCCCGCCGAGTGCCGCAGCTGTCGCCCCACGGCCCACTTTTCGGTTCCGTTCAAACACGGTTACTTCGACTCCGGTCTTAGACAGCTCGAAGGCAATCGAAAGCCCAACGATCCCACCGCCGACAATGGCGATCTTCGTTACGCTCTGCATGGCAGGTCTTCGTGCTGCGGGGTCATTTTATACCGTTGACGATGTGCGCGTCGCTTCCTTCGCGTAGGACATTCAGCAGTGATGTGACCGCCATCGCGGACATCGCATCTCGGGCGTCGTGGGTAAGCGACGCAATGTGCGGGGTCACCCTCACTCGGGGGTCGCTCCGCAGGTCCATCACCTCATCCGCCGCATCCCGATAGTAGTCGTCGAACCACACACTCTCCAGGCAGCCGTCGCGCAGGCCGTAAAGCAGCGCATCCGGGGCGATCACTTCCGGACGTGTCACGTTGATCACTGACAGCGGCGTTTGTCGTGCGGCGATCAGATCCCGGTTGATCAAGGAGGTCGTTTCTGAGGTCCCGGTTACGATCAGCACGAGACTCTCGACCTGGTCGATCAACTTCTGTAGTGGCAGATACGTGATGCCGAGTGCGGTTTCCGTGTCGGGCTTGCGGGTCCGGCTGAAATATCTGACGTCCGCGCGGAAGCCTTTGGTGAGAATCTCGCAAATCCGGGTACCAATCGCTCCTAGCCCGACCACGCCAATCGGATGACCGTACAGATCACTGCGCTTTTCCTGCTCCAGGTCGGGGGTGACAATGTAGTCGACTATCCTCCGTCGAACTGCCAGCAGCGCCCCGATGGCGAATTCGGCCACGGAGTTCGTGAGCACGCCTGGCGTGTTCGTGACGGGAATCCCGAGTTCGGATGCCGCCGCCACGTCCACGTAGGACCCGTAACCGACGCCGAGGAACGAGATCACCTTCAGCTTGTGTGCCCCAGCAAGTGCGGAGCGCGACGCTTTTTCGTCGCCGCCTAGCAGGTACCCGCCACAATCGGACAAAAGCTCCCGCAGTGCCGGTTCCGACAATTCGTCCGGTGGAAAGCTGCCGGCCGGGTTGACGACTTCCAGGCCAGCGACCCGGAGTCGATCGAGAAAACGCTTGTCGACGCTGGCGCCCGTCACCAGTACGGTGCCGCTGAGGCTCCCCGTCATCGGTATTGCTCCTTTCAGTGATCAGTGGCCCGCCGAGTGCCGAGCCCCTTGTCTGAGTGGTGTTTCTGAAGGGTGTCCCCTGGTCCGACCCAACCAGACCGCGGTGGCCTCGGCGTGGCCAGTAAGACCCAGGCCCCAAACAGGATCGCGATTAGCAAGACGACATGGAGGTTGTCCGACATGGCCGAGGGGCCGGTGGCGGACTGATCTATAGTTGCGACCCGATCAGCACACTCGATGCCGACCCATAGCCGGGTCGGACCGCCGATCGTCCTGGCCCGGACAGTGACATCGTCCCGTCGCTGAGCTACCGTGTCCCTGAGTTGAGGATGGCTGCTGGCCGCCTGGCTCGTCCCGCAGGCGGGCGCTCGAACGCCCGCCCGCGTCTCGTGTCATCCATGATTTTCCTCATCTTTCTCGGAAGCGGCGCGTACCTCACACCGCGCAAACAAGCCTACGAGTCGTACCTCCCCACCAGCTACACTGTGAGTCGACCCAGTCGATCCAGGTTGTACAAGTACGTCAGTTGTTTGCGGGGATGTGGACTCGAGATGAGTGTTGGTGATCTGAGATGCCAGATGAGATTATGTTTGCTCAAGTACTTGACGATCTGCTGACCGATCAGTACAGGAGAAATCGCTCAGCACTCGCCCGGGCGGCTCATATCAGCCCCTCGGCGCTCTCGCAGTACACGCGCCGAAAGGCCACACCCAGCCTGGAGGTACTCGTCCACCTGGCCGATGCGCTGGGAGTCAGCCTGGATTTTCTGGTGTTCGGCCGGGAACGGTTGGTGTCGTCACCAGAGGTCGGCCACCTCGCTCGACACGTTGAGACAGCAGTCCGTCAGGCGGAGACTCGGGCCGCCGCCATCAACGACCTAGTCTCCAGAATCGGCGACCGGCTCGGCGAGACCATCAGGCAGACCGTCGAGGACGTCCTGGACGAGAAAACGCAGCCCGGCGGACTACTGAACCCGAGCGAGGTCTCGATCGTCGAGAGTTGCAGCCAGCACACGACGAACGTGACAACGACACTTGACATGGACGTCGTGATCCTGAATCCGGAGAGCGTCGACCCGACGAGCGCGCCCAGTCTCTTCGCCCAGGTGATGGCGGACAACATCACCGGCGGTTCCCGGTACGATTACTTCCTCCCGGGAGACGAGGCCTTCGACCAACCTGCCACGCTGCTGCGCGAAGAGCTCACCAGGCTGTGCGCACTCGGCAGCGACTTTATGGCGGATCACCTGCGGATCTTTCGGGTCAGCAGTTCATGCGTTCCCGGATTCATCCTGTACGAGCTGTCGCCCACGAAGCTGCGGCGCTTGAACGCCGGGATCGCCGACCGGGTGCAGCCCTTCCTGCACATCGATCCGGCGGACGAGACCCTCGCATATGCGGCCGTCGCCGAGCCAGTCAGCCGCAGCTACCAATATTTCGCACTGATGCAGATCAGCCGGGTTCGGCGGCTGCTCGCTGAGGTCATCCAGCGGCGGGAGGAGATGATTGGCAGGGCTGTGGGGACAGCCCTTGAACGCCATCGTACAAATCCCGACCCCCGGGTCCCGGCCGCGCTGACGCGATAAATGGGGCCGGTCATTCCGCGGCTCGTCGCATCGGCCGGGTGACCCGCCTCGCTGACCGATGACGAGATCTCCCCCAAGGCCCCCGCAGCGCCCGGCCCTCAGCCTCGAATATCACCTACACAAAGTGTTCGGGAAGTTGGGTATCACGTCGCGCCGAGAGCTGCATCTCGTCCTCGACAATGCCGTGAGCCTGGCTACCGGGCCACCGTCGGCAGCGGCTCTCCGACGGCAGCCTCAGATCTCGAGGCAATCGGAGGTTGCTTGAGCCGCACCGCGTCCGACTGCTGGTGTGGTCATCACTTCTCCGTCGGCGACAGCTCAACCGACCCAGCGGGCAGCCGGGCCGCCGCGGGTCACTCCTGGCGCAGCACGGCCTCGATCTCGAGGATGACCTGCACCTTGTCGCTGACGATGACGCCGCCGCCGCCGAGCGGCATCTTGATGTCGACGCCGAAGTCGTTGCGGTCGATGGTGGTCGAGGCGGAGAAGCCGATGCGGGTGCCGCCGCTGGAGTCCGGTCCGATGCCGTTGACCTCCACGGCCAGCGGCACCGACCGGGTCACGCCCTTGATCGTGAGATCCCCGTCTACCGTGAGGTCGTCACCGTCGGCGCGGACGCCGGTGGAGCGGAAGGTCCAGCTGGGGTAGTTCTCGACGTCGAAGAAGTGGGCCGAGCGGATGTCCTCGTCGCGCTGGTCGTTGCCGGTGTCGATGGAGGCGGCGTCGATCGACACGGTGACCGACGAGCCGGTCAGGTTCTCACCGGTGACGATCTCCCCGGAGAAGGTGCCGAACCGACCTCGTACCTTGCTCACCATCATGTGACGCACCGTGAAGGAGACGTCGGAGTGGACGGGGTCGACGTCCCAGGTACCCGCGAGGTAGCCGGGGATTGCGGTGTTGGCAGCGGTGGTCATCTGATCTCCCAGAGTTAATTGAACGTTCAGTTGTTGACGGGGACATGCTTCGACCAGGACTCATTTCCGGTCCCGGTCCAACTCGTCCTTGCGGACTGCCTGCACCGCCCATCCGAGAATGGCCCCACTCGCCAGGAGCCCGGCGATCAGCAGGTACATCGCGTCGTCCAGCGCGAAACCGATGACCATGAATGCGATGGCCGAATTGGTAGATCCATCGTCGCCGCCTCCTAACAGACGGGCGGAGCAGTGCGGCAAGAACGGGATCATCGACGGCCAAGCACTTCTCGATCGCCCGCAGCGCGCGGTACTCCTTGTGGTTCATGAGACGACCGTTCCTTCCGGTGTGGCTCGCGAAGCCCGATCGGACGCGTCACAGCTAGGACCAGGCGGCAGGGCAATCTGTGACATCACTGCCGAGCTGGAGTTGGGCGACGGCGAGTTCCTCCTGTCACAGATCCACGGGCTGCCCGGTCCTAGACCGCGAGCTCTCGCGCACGGGGTTGAGCATCATGAAGTCATGGATCGTGCCGTTGTAGCGGACACTCGTCGTCGGCACGCCCGCCTGGGTGAGGCGGCGGGCGTACGCCTCACCCTCGTCGCGAAGCACGTCGTTCTCATCCATCACGACGAAGGCCGGGGGGAGGCCGGCGAGCTCCTCGAGGCTCGCCCGCAGCGGCGAAGCGGTGATCTCCGCTCGCTGGCCGGGGTCGGGCGTGTAGGCGTCCCAGAACCAGGCCATCCCCTTCGCGTTACCGGCCACCAGCTAGGACAGCTCCAGCTTCTGTGACAGCATCACCTCGAGACCGGCTCCTGTCCGCCCCCGATCGCCGCACCGACACGCAGCCGGGGCGCGCCGCCCGGCGGCTGTGGGCTCGCGGCTACTGCTGAGCGAGCCACTTGTCGAAGGTGATCTCCCCGAGCTGGGCGTCCGGACCGGGGAGCAGCGTCCGCTCGCTCAGCCGCACCCCGTAGTAGGGGGCCTGGTCGTCGGCGACGACCTCCCGGGGATCGCCCTTGGCCGCGAGGCCCTTGCGCACCAGCTCGTCGAGCCCGAACTGCTGCGGGCCGCCGATCTCGCGGATCCCGTTCAGCGGCTCCCCCACCGCGACGCGGCCGACCCCAGCGGCGACATCATCGGACGCCATCGGCTGGATCAGGGCGGACGGGAGGTGGACCTTGCCGTCGACCGTGCTGAAGTCCGCGATGGCCTTGACGAACTCAAAGAACTGGGTGGCGTGCACGATCGAGTACGCCCGACCCGACTCGCGGATCAGCTCCTCCTGCACGATCTTCGCCCGGAAGTAGCCGGACTCCGACAGCCGGTCCGTGCCGACCACCGACAGCGCTACATAGTGCCCGACCCCCGCCTTCCCAGAGTACTCGAGCAGGTTGGTGGTGGAGGTCCGGAAGAACTCCATCACCGGGTCGTCGGCGAACGACGGCGAGTTCGACACGTCCACCACGACCGCCGCACCCTCGAGCACCTGGGCCAGCCCCTCCCCGGTGAGAGTGTTCACACCGGTGCTCGGGGCAGCCGGAACCGCCTCATGCCCATACTCGCCCAGCTTGGCGACCACCTTCGACCCGATCAGCCCCGTTCCACCGATTACCACGACCTTCACGACGTATCCCTTCGTTCGACGAACGCGATCCCGCTGCCCACGGTCGGCAGGCAGCCTCGGAAGAGAGGACAAGACGGACCCCGGATCTGTGACGCGGACCCTGGAGTAGTGCCGCCACTGGCCGCCGCAGACCACGGCACCAACCACGGCCTTCAAGGGCGCGGCGAATCGGCGCTGAACGCGACCGTGGACGCAGTCGCTTCGCGGATCCCAGCGACGCCGAGCCTAGGAGTCGAGAGCATGAACACGAAACTGCCGGAGACGCGAAGCCAGCACCCGACGACGGTCGGTGCAGCCACCCGCCTGGATCAGGACTGGTCGACCGGCGAGCTCGACCAGGCCGCTTCGGCCTTCCTCGGCGCGCGACCTCGCCTGTTCAAGATCGCCTACCGGGTCCTCGGCAGCGTCTGCGATGCCGAGGACGTCATGCAGGAGGTCTGGGTCCGGTGGCAAACCACGGACCGGACTGTCGTCATGAATCCCCCGGCCTTCCTCGCGACGGTGGCTACCAGGGTGGCGATCAATGTCGCCCAATCCGCCTGCCGGCGGCGCGAGACCTCCGTAGGCCCGCGGCTGCCCGAGCAGCTGGACACCGGCGTCGACCCACAGACAGCGGCTGAGCGAGGCGAGGCTGTCGAGCTGGCGGTTCTGCTGTTGCTGGAGAGGCTGACGCCCTCGGAACGGGGCGCCTATGTGTTGCGTGAGGGATTCGACTACCCATACCGGCAGATAGCGGAGATCCTCCAGCTCCACGCGGCCAACACGAGACAACTCGTCAAGCGCGCCCACGAACGGCTCGCCGCCCAGCGGGGCCAGCCGGTTAACTCGGCCACCCATCGTCGCCTTCACCAGGCGTTCGTCACCGCAGCGCACGCAGGTGAACTGGCCGACCTCCAGAAGCTTCTAGCCGCGGACGTGGCCAGATGACCGCGGCGACGATCGCGCGGCTGGCGACCCAGGCGCGACCGAGGACGCAGAGGATCGAGGACTACGCCCTCGTCGGCGATCTGCGCACCGCGCCCATGCCGCAGTACACCTCGGATGATCAGGCGGGTGCGGCCGAGTTGTCGCTGTCGGGGAGCGTCCGGCGGAGGTGTTTGCGGGATTTGATGCCCAGCTTCGCGAACACCTTCCGCAGGTGCCACTCGACCGTGTGCGGGCTGATGAACAACTGTGCACCGATCTCGGGGTTCGTCAGCCCCGCACCGGCCAGCCTGGCGATCTGCGCCTCCTGTGCGGTAAGCAACTCCGGTGTCTCGGCCGTGCGTTTGCGGACCGTCTCGCCGGTGGCCACGAGCTCGCGCCGGGCGCGCTCGGCGAACGCGTCGGCCCCGATGCGGCTGAGCATCTCGTAGGCGGCACGTAGTTGCTCGCGCGCGTCGATGCGCCTGTTCTCGCGACGCAGCCACTCGCCGTAGACCAGGTGAGCCCGGGCGAGATGAACGACGATGCGGCTGCGTCCGAGCCGTTCGACGGCCTCGCGGTATAGCGCCTCGGCAGCCTGGCCGTCGCTCAGCAGTGCGCTCGACCTCGCCAGGATGCCGAGACCCCAGTCGGTGCCGCTCGCGCGGGTCATCTCAGAGAGCCGGCGAAGGGCACCGGTGGCCTCCTTGGAAGCGCCGCTGCGGGCGGCCGCCTCGATGAGCTCGACCAGGGAGGATCCGAAGAAACCCAGATCCTCATGCTCACACGCCCACTGCGCACCCGCGAGGGCTGCCTCATAACGGCCGAGGCCGTTGTACAGCACAGCCGTCACGTGTCCGGTCAAACCGATGGCCCGCCCCTCGCCGCGAGCAGTCGCGTCCCGGACGCTGGCCTCGATCAGATCCAGCGTCTGTGGCTCGTCGCCACGCCAGGCGTTGAGCACCATCGAGATGTACCGCAGTGGTGCGTTGCCGGTCGCCTCGGTGATCGCTTCCGCCTCTTCGATCAACGCGGCAGCAGCGGCGAACTCGCCGGCCTGCACGTGCATGCCCGCCCGGTTACTGAGCGCGACAGGCAGGACGGCAAGGGCACCTGCCTCGCGAGCGAGCTGGACCGCGCGAGTGGCCAGTTCGTGCCAGGTCTCGTCGTCCCACAGCTCGGGAGCGACAGGTTCCGGCGCGACTGGGCAGGCCACCCAGAGCCACCGCATGATCTCGTTGTCATCGCGTCCGGCCTCACGCCGGAACGCGAGTAGCGCACGTCTGAGCGGCACGTGACCCGCCGCGTAGCCATCGGTGAACCGCGTCGCCACCCCGTCGAGCAGGAGATCGATCGCCCGTGGCGGATCCGGCCCCGCCGGCGCCGAACGGGCAGCCTCGGCCGCCTCCACCACTCCGCCACCGGCGCTGAGGCGGCCGGCGAAGATCGCCGCTCCCAACGCTTCGAGGTACGTCTCTCGTGCCAACGCTCCGTCGAGCAGGTCGAGCTGTCTGGCAGCGTCCAGAAGCAACGGGGAGCGTCACTGCCCCGCCTTCGGGCAAACACGATTTGCGCCTTCAGCAGCACCAGGCGCGCGCGCTGCAGCAGGTCCAGCGGGCCCATCTCCGCAGCGGCCAGCAGCTCGTACGCCGCGTCCGGCGCGGCCGCCTCGAACTTGGCCTGTGCGGCGGCGAGTGCCCTTGTTCCACGCCGGGCCGGGTCTGGCGTCAGCTCGGTGGCCCGCTCGAGGAACTCGGCGGCCGCAGCGACGCCCCCGCGGGCTTGGGCCCGGTCCGCTGACCGCTCCAACTCGGCGGCCACCGCCTCTGAAGATGATGGTTCCGGTCGGGCCGGACCCACCGGACAGGGCCGCGGTGTCGGAGATGGCCCCACCAACCGCGACGGGCGCCGAGGCGGCGGTGGTGATGGCCGGACTCGCCTGGGTCACGGTGACCAACGAGCTCCCTGAGCCGGTGCCCACGTGGCCGTTGACGGCGGAAGTTCCTTGCGCGAAGCCGAGCTGGGCGGTCTGGAGGCCTGGTTCGGCGCCGGCATCTTGGGTCGGCTCCTTGATGACGCTGAAGGTGAAGTCGATCCGGCACACGTCGTTGGGTGTGTGGGGCTGGGTGAGGACCACCGGGCCGCCGCTCGGAGTGAACTGGACCTGGCCGGTGGCGGGTCGATGATCGTGACGGTGAAGGTCTGGCCGGCGCACGCGGTAAAGGCTCCACCGGTGGCTGCCGGGCTGAGCGAGAAGACGCCGGGATCGGCCGAGGCGACCGGGCAATTACCGGTGGCCGTCGCGGAGGAGGTGCCGCAGGCGGGCACCAGGGTGATGGCGTCGATGGTTTCGTTGCCAGCGCTCTCGGGCGACGTGGAGGAGTTCACGATCTGCAGGTTGGCGGGCACATTATTCTGACCCACCGTGACAGTGGACGGGAAGGTGGGCGCGACGCCGGAACTGACCCCGGCGAAGGCCACCGCGGTGCCTACGACAAACAGCGTCGCCACCATTACCGCGGTCACTAGACCCTGGATCGCCAGGCGTCGGGAGCCGAGCTGGCCAGCACCATGAAGGCGACGACAGCGGCGACAAGACCAACCCCCCCCCGCCGTCGCCAGCATCCCCCCAGGTAGGTCGAAGAGCACCAGGCTCGCGGTACAGAAGAACGTTTCCTGTGCATTGCGTTAGTATCCTTTGACAGGGCAGGGGGATGCCCGGACTGCTGTCCGAGCGCGCGCGCCGGTGACCGGTGACCGGTTGCATTTCAACCACGCCCATCACCGACGTATCGCACAATGAGTGTTGAGGCCGAGTCGGCGACCGAGAGCTGGAGACCCCCCGGGATCACCGTTCGATTCGCCTCACCTCTTTCACAGACGTCGGACCGTTGGACCGGGGCGCCGGAAGGGTGCAAACCGGCGACCCACATGCACCGGCCAATGCGGATACCGGTCTTGGCGAACAACAACACCCGGAAACGCGGGCTTAGCCGAGCACAGTGCGCCCTGGAGGTGAACAGCACACATCTAAAATTCGACCAAGGGATGGCGATAAACCCCACAACGGACCAGCAAAATGGCCCCGGAAATAAGGGGCTTCCATTTGGTATTTCGTCCAGGCCAGCTCACGGTGCTGGGGAGAGCGCGCTAGCCGGCCGGGTGAGGTCGCAGAACTTGGCCCAGGTCAGGTCTTGGCAGTAGGGAGGCGTCACTTCGTGTCAGTGCCAGTAAGCGGGTGCTGTGGGCCATCGTCGCGATCATGACCCGGCAACTGGACCGCAACAGGTCCGGCGCGCCACCTCATCCCAGCTGGGGCCAGCCCCGCGCCGTAGCGTCGGCACCCGACCGACAAGATCGGGTCTAGTCAGACCTCAGTGCGGGTGGTGGACTGTATCATGCTGTCCTCCTGCGGGGGGTGTAAATGATGCGCGCCCGAAGAGATTCGAACTCCCAACCTTCTGATCCGTAGTGCGAAGTTCACCTGATAGGAGGAGCACTACCTGGCATTTTGTGGGCTCTGGTTACCTCGCTGAGTACAACAGTGGCACCCGAGGACTGGAGTTAATGGACAGCCCAATGGACAAGATGCGCACTGGTCACTGTCGACAGAGCACTCAGACAGCGGGCCGCCAAATCCGCGATGAGAGTCCACCACCCAGCAGCGTGATGCTCCACGGACCGGGGCCGAGCTCTTCCCGACGGTCTTCGAGCGCTTGCCAGTGGCGGACGACGAGATCGAGTTGCTGATGCGCGCCCATGTCCTTCTTTCCGCCCAGCCACACCGTACGTAGGCCGACCTCGCTGAAGACACGCACTTCCAGCGGCCGAGTGTGAATACGGCGGTCACGCCGGATCGCGACCCAATCTCGTTCGGCCACGATCGGCATCCATTCGACATCACTGGTTCCCAGCGGTATCTCTGGCATGTCGGGGTGACCAGCGTAGATGACATCGTCCCGGGTGCGCGTAAGCAGCTTGCCGAGGCCAAGGGCGCTCTCATCCACGAACCATCGAAGCGCCACCTTCCCGGTTATCTTTCAGGCGATCCGCGCCAGGTTCAGCTCGAAGCGCAACGCTTGCTCCACTTGGATGACCGTGAGATCGAACAGGTCGGCGATCATCTCGCTGGATTCACCGGCTCGAAACTGCTCGGCGACCACCTCGGTCGGCACCGCACGCACCACCGGCCGCCCGTACTGATACAGCGGATCGAGCGTGACCAGACCGCCGAACTGCACCGGGACCACGGCGCTCGCCTCGCGATCGGTCTCGCCGACGTACCGGAGATCGCCGACGAAACTCTTCACCGGGGCAGACATCATCGCTTGCCCACTCCGCACCACGACGAGCATCTCGTGACCGGTGATACCCACCTCCTGCTGAACGTGGCGAACAAGCTCGCGGCCTTCGACGTCGAGAAATGGCCTGGCGTGCGCGAGCGGATACTTGCCGAGCTCCTCCCGCAGCCGAACCACAGCAGGACGCAACCGATGCATGGACGCACCGCGTGCACGGAACTCGGCAAGCAACCTCGTCTCGACGAACTCTCCCCAGGTCACTTCCTCATCACGGGTGCGCTCGGCACGGACGACCGGCGGGTAGTGCACCCCACCACGGTCGTAGCCATCGATCCACCGGCGTGCCGTGCCAGGTGGCAGCGCAAGAAACCGGTCGACGTCTGGAAGACCGTAGATTCGGCGATCGAGCAGCGAGACAGTCACCGCTGAATCTTGTCACGTTTCCCGCGTAGGCAACGACACTTCACGGACACGCGCGTTCTCACCGGACGTGCGAAACACTCATCCCGTGGCGCTGCGGCATCCCAGAGCGACGGTCGTGCGTGGGGCTTTGAACGCGCAGGACGCGGGGTAGCGGCTTCGTCAGGAACGTACCCAACGCCGGCCGGAGGCATCATCGTCGCCACGGACACGCCGGATAAGAGCCGCGACGCAAGAAGAAATTATCCACAACAGACGATCACGGCCATGAAATGCGGTAACGGTCGAGAATCCAAGAGTTGTCCACAGGTCGCCCCCAGGATTACATCTTTGTGGTCCCGCAGGTGGGCTGAGTAGTCCCCACACGGTCCCCAGACCTGTGCACAAGGTCGTTTGGCGTGGGCGCCGACTGCACCCTAACCTCGACCGTCGAACGCCCGTGCGGACATCGCCGGTAATGACCAGGAGGTAAGCATGACCCCGGAGTTGTGGGTGACCCTGGCGGTTGGTCTCGCCGCACCTATTGGGACGGTTCTCGTCGCTTGGATGAACCGAAGCCGTCATAGTGTAATGCCCCCATGTGAGCCCGAACCGACTAGCTCCGAGGAATGACGGTGCAGACGTCTGCTCATCGAGCTGGCGAAGTTGGTTGGTGGGTCGATCCCCGTCCTCCGGAACCTGTCAAACTCGATGGGACATCAGGCGGCGCGGTTGTTGTGTGGTGTCTCCTCGGTTTCGATGGTTGTGGGGGGCTGGTTGATCCAGGCTGTGGTGGGCAGGGGTGGTGGTGTGGGGC
>JBOHFK010000161.1:0-11978 GCA_050699635.1 Pseudonocardiaceae bacterium
GCATGTCTGCCATGGTCAACGTCACTGGTCTTGGAGTCCTGTCTTCGCCCTACGCGCTACACAGATTCACATGATCGCCATGTCCCACGAGAGTTTGACAGAGAGGGCCGCCGCCCGCGCACTTTTGGCCCCTCCCCAATCCGCCATAACCCGCAGTGCCTCCTCCGGGCTCGTTGCAGTGTGCACTACTGTGGTCGAAAGTTTCGGCCCCGGAGGTCCCCCCACCCCCGATGCTGAATTCCAGCAGCTCACCAGGTTTGACCGGCAGAGTGCCGGTGATCTCGCCAGCAGCGCCGCCCGCGGCGCCCACGAAGCCGTCGCCGGTACCGCCGCCCCCGTCGCCGCCGCCGCCACCGTCTGCGGTGATCTTCACGAAGGCGACGCCATCGGGGACGGTGAAGTTCTGCGATCCGCCGGTGTACCCGAAGGCCCTGGTGACTATGTCCCCGAAGTCGGCGTGGGCCGCTGCCGGGGTGGTGAGGGCGCCGAGGGCCACGATGCTGGGCGCGACCAGGGCGGCGGCGAGCAGCGGGCGCAGCCTGGCGGCCGTCGTCGTGCGCGGCCGTGGCGCGGCGGCGGGTGGGGTGCTGTTCGAGGGGGGCGCCTGCCAGTGCCGCCAGCGGCGCCGCCCGGTTCCCGTCTTGTCGTCGATCCTGTTGTCAGTCATGGTCGATCTCCCTGTTGTTTCACCATTGGTAATCAAAGTGAGTCAATCTGACTCGATCGGGTGATACCGATGGGGCCATTGAACAGGGTGGTTTGGGGTGTTTACCCCAGGGATTTTCCTAGTCTTTGACCTGCCTTCGAGGCGAGGAATCGGTGCTGATGCCCAACGCGAGGAACGGCAGCTAGGTTCTCTGGCCCGGTCGCGGCCCAGCGGCACGTCATCGGCGTTGAGCTGCATCGTCCCGGGAGCGCCGCGCAGAAGCAAAGGTTGGGGTTTGTTGTAGGGATTTTCCCGATGGGCGGGGGATGGCTGCCTCGTAGCGTTCGGAGTGCTACCGGAGGGGGAAAGACACCGAAACAGGTGCCCAGCGTGATCGCGTGGCAATGCGGTTACAGAGGCCGTCCAGGGAGGCGCAACGATGAATACGTCGGTAGCGGACGTGGATGGCGAGCGGCGGAATTCCTCGACCGGTATCCCGACTACGCGACGATCGATACGTCACACTAACCAGTGCTAGGAGAATTCAGTGAGATTCATGCGATTCATGCGATTGACCCAGCGTATCCGTTATTCCGCCATCGGCGTGGCCGGCGCTATCGTGGCGGTAGCCGCTGTCGGTGGTGCTGACCCCTCATCCGACCCTGCGTTCGCTGCCGCGCCCACCGTGTCCCTGGCACAGCTGCAACGCGCCGCCTTCACCGGCAACGCAACGATAGAGATGGCCGTGAGAACGACTTCCGAGGGAGATATAAAGGGAGAGAATAGTGACGGCAGCATCGCAGTCAGTACGCTGAGATGGGGAGTCCAAAATCCGATTCAGCCGAAGACCAACTCTGGGATCCCATCCACGGATAAACTTGACTTCGACCCGATCGTTATCACTAAGGATGTCGATGCCGCCACCACCCGCTTGCTCGAAGCCACTGCCGCGGGCACCAGACAGGCCTCGGTGGTGATCTATATCAAGCCCCGGAACAGCAAGGAATCTATCCGCGACAGATGGCCGCTACGGTTGACCCTGAACTCTGCGCGTATCACCTCGGTCGAGGAGAAGGCGGGCGCGCCGGCACCGGCTGCGACAGAGACCATCACCATGTTCGCGCCCCTGATCACGTTCAACTACCAGACGTCAAGCGATAAGACGGCTCAGTTCAAGTGGGGGTTGCCGGACCAGTAGCACTCACCACCGGGTGCGCTAAGGCCGGCCGACCAAGGTCAGCCGGCCTTAGCGTGTTACTCACGTGGTGGCCTGCGACGGCGCGGGCGGTGTGACGGTAGCGCTCGAGTGTCTGGACCCGCAGCATATCGCCGGGCGAGGTGCGGCGTTGCGTCAACCACGCCTCGAAGTCGAGGATCTCCAGCGCACCAAGCTCGGGAAGCGTCACTTATCGAGTTTCTGATAGCGGTCTACTACTCGGTTCAGGATCTCTCGGGCTTCCGCTCCGTACACAGCGAGCCGTTGTAGCGCGTCCGTCAGCTCGACATAGGCTGCAACGTCGCGCGGCTCGGTGAGAATCGCCGTCGCCGTGGTGGTCCCGACTATTGCAGCGCGCTGATCGAACAAGTCCCATGAGTGCAACGGGAACACCTCCGCGGGTCGGCCGAATGGAACGATGCCAACCCGGGCGTTCGGCCGGTACGTCGCGGCGGCGATTCGCTCTAGCTGTTCGATCATCATGCCGGGTGGCCCTGCAGCCCACCCGAGCCCACCTTCGGTGGTGATGATGACGAATCGGCGAGGGGACTGTTCGTCGTCCAGTCGGCGCTGCCGGTTCAGCCGGCTAGCGACAGCCTGCTCGGTGATGTCTGGGCTCCAGCCTGCCCAGCGCATCAAGGCGCGAGCGTAAGCGGCGGACTGGAGGAGACCGGGAATGATATTGGGGGAGAAGCTGCGCGCCAACGTGGATGCCTCTTCGATACGGCCGATACGATCTTGGAAGCCACCGGGGTCGCGGTTGAACACCACACGCCGGTTCTCGGCCCGCACGTCCCGTGCCATCTCCAGCAAACGCTGGTGCTGATCGGGAGTAGCCCGGTAGATGCGCGCGAGTAGCTGCACGTCGCTCTCGGACGGGACCGTGCGGCCCCTTTCGATACGGGACAGCTTCGATGCCTGGATGCCCGCCGCAGCCGCGGTTTGCTTGCCGGAGAGCCCAGCGGCCTGGCGAAGCTCCCGCAGACTGCGGGTGAGCTCGTCTCGACCACCGGACATGCGGCCAGGCATCGTGTCCGTCAGGCATCGCAGGATGCGCGGTGGTACTGCGGGTGCGAGGCCCACCAGTCCGTGAACGGTATGCTCATCTCCCAGGCCAGCTCGGCCAGTGCGGTGTAGCCCTGGGTGCTCGACGCGCCAGCCCCCACTGCGCTGAGGTATCTGCCGTCGTCGGCGTAGCGCATGAGCACGATCTCATGGCCATCGATGACGTAGAAATCCCCGGCGGTGAGCATGACTCGGGCCTCCGGGCGGGTGGTGGTGTCGAGGACCCGGACTTCCATGCCCGCCTCCACGTTGGAGGTGTAGCACCACTCGAACTGGTATCGCAGGTAGTCGTTGAGTGGCAAGTCCACGACGTGCACGTTGCGCCAGATCTGGCCCGCGGCGCGTTCACTGCGGAGTTGGGCGTACCACGGTTCGCGATGCGGGGACAGCGGGACCGACTGACCGTTGACGTACCGGAGATAGTCCTCGTCATCGCTGGGCACGCCATAGTAGGCGAGGGTCTGGACTCGAAGGAGATCACCGGGAGCGCGGCGGCGTTGCCTGAGATAGTCCCCGAGATCCGCGATGTGCAGGTCGGCCAGTTCGGGCACCATCTGCGCACTGTCCGGCCAGAAGATCCTGGATTCGTCCTCTGGGAGGTCGGGGGCATCGCGGCGGTAGCCGATCAGCTCATACCCCCCGTCCACCCGCTCGATGGTAGGACAACTGGGGCCAGTCCCACACTCCGCCCTGCGCAAGATCATCTTACTCACTAGATCTCCCTCCTGTGGTGGACTAGGGCCACCGACCAGTGTCCCCAGCGCGGCTTGCTGTGGTCAACCTTAGATTAGAATAACTTGACAATTCTATATTGAGACTGCAATCTCTGGGGGGCTCCGCCGCTGGAGAAAGCTTCCGGCGGTGTTGGCCAGCAACCGGACGAGGCGGCGCATCGAATCCTTGGGAGGTGTCATCGATGCAGGTTGGGCACGCCTGCTTGACCGTGCAGGGTGATCGGCAGTTCGTCGGAGCCGGACACCGTTCGATGGGCGGTGACCATGAGGCGTACCAGCTCAAGTGTCCGCACAGCAGCTCCCCGATGCTGTCGGGACATCCCGACAGGCAGAGATGACCGCCTCCGAGAATGCCCGCCCGGTGGCGGTGCGACCTATGTCACACGGGGCGGGGCGATTGTCGCGGTCGCCGGGGGCGGTGGGGGCGGTGGCGCCGGTGGCGCCAACGACGGGGGTGACGGTGGCGCCGGTTTCGGCGTCAACGGCCAGCGTGGCGGAAGCGGGCGGGGTGGCGCTGCTGCTGGTGATGATGGTGGAGCTGGCGGAGTCGGCGGCCAGGCTGGCGACCGTGTCGGGCCTGACTCGCCTATCAACGGTGAGAACCCGCAAAAAACCTGCCAAGGGGTGGAGTGTGACTATTTCGGCGCTGGCGGTGGCGGTGGCGGGGCGGGATACCCGAAGTCGGGCTCGGGCGGTAAGGCTGGAAGCAGCGAAACCTTCTCCGGCGGTGGGGGTGGGGCCGGCGGGGACTCCTACACCGGGGGGCCGGCGAACACCGCGCCGACGACACAAGGGCTGCTGATCTTCGACAGAATCGATGCCTCCCCGCGCGGCGCCGGTACAAACGGGCAGGTCACGATCAGCTACCGGGCCCCGTCCACTCAGGGCTTCACCAGCGCGGACCCGACCACGTCCACTGTGGGCCAGCGGGTGGCCTACTCGACGGTCATCCAGGACAACGCGGGGATCACCACCCCCACCGGCTCAGTGACTTTCTCGGTGGGCTCCATCCAGTTGTGCAGCGTTACCTTGAAGCCGGACACGGTGACCTTCGCCGCCGGGAGTGGTTCGTGCAAAGCCACCAATACCCCGGTGGGCACCGACACCGTGACCACCACCTATTCCGGCGACGGCACGTTCCCGAGCAGCAACACATCGGCGACACCCATCACCGTGACCGTGTTGGGTAAGGCCACCAGAACCACGCTGACGGCGCCCAGCTTCGCGTACCAGGGCCTCCCGGTGTTCCTCCTCGCGAAGGTGGTGCCCGTCGGCGCGGCCGGGACCGTCCAGTTCTTTGCCGAGTCCACCCCACTGAGTGACCCGGTGCCGGTGGTCGGCGGTGTCGCCTCGGTCGTCACCGGCAAGCTGACCACGAGCACGCACCTGCATACGCTCACGGCGGTATTCACCCCCACCAACCCGGCGGCCTTCGCCACGTCGACCTCGCCGCCGATGCTGGTGGTTGTCAAGCAGCTCTTCCCCTTCTAACAACCGCCCGGTGGGAAACGCTTGTGGAGGGGGGACCCCGTGCCTCGCGCACGGGTTCCCCCCTCGCCGCCCTGAGCGACCCGCGGAGCGGAGAAAACCAGGGCGAGGCTACGTCGCCCGGTGCACACCGGGCGCCGCCGACGGTAGGACGCTGTCGTCCTGGACCGAGCGAGCCGTCCGCGCCGAGCTGATGCGGAGGTCGGCCGCGATCGCCGCGAAGTGGGAACGCACCGCCAGGGATCCGCAAGCACGGGCGCTCGCCGAGCAGCAGGCCATGAGCGAGGCCATCCAGTCCAGTGGCCAGAGTTGGTGAGTGTCCCCGAACCGCTACGTAACGGTCGGCTACCTCGATCGCTGAACCCAACCCACCCGGTCCTCTCCGCACTTGCCGCGCCTGAGGCTTCTCCCGGGACGACCAGCTAGCCTCCCCCAAAAGTCCCGCTCTCCGACACGCAGAGAGGTTGGGCTCTTCCTGCGTTCAGTCCACGACCTCCGCTGCGGGGAGCCGGGATCCGTCAGTGCGGTCCGCGAAGCGGTCGAGCACGGCGAGGTTGCGGGAGCGTCGCGCCTCCTGTTCGACCAGCCACAGCAAGAACGCCTGCAGCGACTGACCCCGCGCGCGGGCTCGTTGCGCCAACACATCCTCGGGAACGTCACGGATCTGCGAAGCCACCATGCATGCAGTTTTCATGCCGGGGCTCCGGAGTGGGTTAGAGGGCTTTGAGTTCCTCGATCACTGACTCGACGGAGGATTTGGCGTCGCCGAAGAGCATGGCGGTGCCGGGGGAGTAGTAGAGCTCGTTGTCGATGCCGGCGAATCCTGGGCTCATCGAGCGTTTGAGCACGATGACGGATTTGCTCTCATCGACGTTGAGGATCGGCATGCCGTGGATCGGTGAGCTGGGGTCGTTGCGGGCGGCCGGGTTGGTGACGTCGTTGGCGCCGATCACCAGCGCGACGTCGGTGCGGTTGAACTCGCCGTTGATCTCGTCCATTTCCTTGAGCTGCTCGTAGGGCACGTCGGCCTCGGCGAGCAGCACGTTCATGTGCCCGGGCATCCGGCCGGCCACCGGGTGGATGGCGTACTTGACCTCGACGCCCTTGTTCTCCAGCAGCCGGGCCATGTCCTTGACGGCGTGCTGCGCCTGCGCCACCGCCATCCCGTACCCGGGCACCACCACGACCTGGTTGGCGTAGGCCATCTGGACCGCCGCGTCGGCCGCGTTGGTCTCCCGGTGGGTCTTGTCGCCGAGGTCGCGTCCGGGTGCGAGGCTGCCGCCGCCGAACCCGCCGGCCACGATCGCCGGGATGGACCGGTTCATCGCCTTGGCCATCAGGTTGGTCAGGATCGACCCCGACGCGCCGACGATCATACCGGCGACGATCATCGCGGTGTTGTTCAGCGCCAGCCCGGCCGCCGCGGCCGACAGCCCGGTCAGCGCGTTGAGCAGCGAGATCACCACCGGCATGTCGGCGCCGCCGATCGGCAGCACCACCAGCAGGCCCAGCGCGGCGGCGAACACCAGCGTCCCGAGGATCAGCAGTTGCGAGTCGCTGCCGAAGCCGATCGCGATCGCGCAGGCCAGCGCGGCCAGCAGCACCAGCGCGTTGACCAGTTGCTGGGGCTTGCCCAGGCTGATCGGGCGGCCGGGGAGGAGTTCCTGCAGCTTGCCGAAGGCCACCAGGGACCCCCAGAACGACACCGAGCCGACGATCGCGCCGAAAAGCGACGCGACCATCACGTACCCGGGCTCGAACGCGAACCCATCGGTGCTGTTGAACTCCACCCAGGCGATCAGCGCGACCGCGCCGCCGCCGACGCCGTTGAACAGCGCCACCATCTGCGGCATCGCGGTCATCTTCACCTGCTTGGCGGCCGGCACCCCGAGCACCGTGCCGAGCACCACGCCCAGCACGATCAGCGCCCAGTTGCTCACCCCCGGGGTGAGCACCGTCGCCAGCACCGCGATGCCCATCCCAGCCGCCGCGATGAGGTTGCCCCGCACCGCGGTGCGCGGGCCGGTCAGGCCCATCAGGCCGTAGATGAACAGCCCGAAGGCGACGATGTAGAGAAAGACGACGAAGGTCGTCATCGCTGCTTGCCCTTGAACATGCCCAGCATCCGGTCGGTGACCAGGAAGCCGCCGACCACGTTGATGGTGCCGAACGCGATCGCCACCACCAGCAGCAGCTTGTCGAACACCGACAGGTCATGGCCCAGGCCCAGCACCACGATGCCACCGAGCAGCACGATGCCGTGGATGGCGTTGGTGCCCGACATCAGTGGGGTGTGCAGGGTGTTGGGCACCTTGGAGATCACCGCGAAGCCGACGAAGCCGGCTAGCACGAGGATCGCCAAGTTGGCGAGCAGCATCAGCGGTTGTCCCCTTCCCGGGTGATGCAGGAGCGCACCAGTACTTCGTCATCGGAGTCCGGCGTCAGCCGGCCCTCCTTGTCCACCATCAGCTCCAAGAGTGACTGCACGTTGCGGGCGTAGAGCTCGCTGGCGTGCTCGGGCATCGTGGCCGGCAGGTTCAGTGGTGAGGCGATGGTCACATCATGGCGGACGACCACTTCGCCGGGCTCGGTCAGCTCACAGTTCCCCCCGGTCTCCCCGGCCAGGTCGACGATCACGCTGCCGGGTCTCATCCCCTTCACCGCCTCGGCGGTGACCAGGATGGGGGCCCGGCGGCCGGGCACCAGCGCGGTGGTGATCACGATGTCGAAACCACTGGTCGCGTCGGTCAGCCGTTGCTTCTGCTCGGCCCGCTCGTCCTCGGTCAGCTCGCGCGCGTAGCCGCCCTCGCCGGCCGCCTCGATGCCCAGGTCCAGCCACTTCGCGCCCAGCGAGCGCACCTGGTCGGCGACCTCGGGGCGGACGTCGTAGCCGGTGGTCCGGGCGCCCAGGCGCTTGGCGGTGGCCAGTGCCTGCAGCCCGGCCACCCCGACGCCGAGGATCAGCGCGGTCGCCGGTTTCACGGTGCCGGCGGCGGTGGTGAGCATGGGGAAGAACCGGGTGGACAGGTCGGCGGCCAGCAGCACTGCCTTGTACCCGGCCACGTTGGCCTGCGAGGACAGCGCGTCCATCGACTGCGCGCGGGAGATCCGAGGGATCGATTCCATGGCGAAGCCGGTCACCCCCGCGTCGCGCAGCTTGCCGGCGATCTCCGGGTCGGACCGGGGTGCCAGGAACCCGATCAGCACCGTGCCCCGGCGCAGCCGGGCGATCTCCTCGTCGGTCGGCGGGGCCACCTTGACCACGACGTCGGCTTTCCACGGATCGTCGATGGTGGCGCCGGCGTCGATGAACAGCTCGTCGGGCATCAGCGCCCCCACGCCGGCGCCGGACTCGACGACAACCTGTAATCCACGGCCGACCAGCTTCTCGACCATCTTGGGCACCAAGGCCACCCGGCGCTCGCCGTCCTTGGATTCACGGGGTACTCCGACCCGGGTGCCCGCTTGGTCTTGCGATGAGGTCACTCGCAGAGCATCGAACATGATCGGTGCCGCGTCCAGTGCGAGCCAGTAAACGTTGCCCGGCACACACCTCTCAGTGGGCCGTACCGGGCTGGACGACCCGCACGACGGCATGGTCGGTGACCTCTGCGATCACATCGAAGTCGTGGTGGGGAGTTGGCCACCCGAGTCTGTAATCTGACATTGGAAGGTGATCGGTGAACGACTACCACATCAACGTCTTCTACAGCGAGGACGACGGCGGATACATCGCGGATATACCCGATCTTGAAGCCTGCTCGGCCTTCGGAGAGACCGCTGAGCAGGGTTCGGGTTGGTGTTGCAGTCCGCCGTCGCGCGCCAGGCGCACCGCTGAGCTGCTGGGGTGGACCAACCCCGAGGTCGATCCGGATCTCGCCGAGTGGGACTACGTCGCCGTAGGTAGGCCTCGACGAGCCGGTCCTTGGACCCGAAGTGGGCATAGAGCGTCTTCACCCCGACTCCGGCCTCAGCAAGCGACGAGCCAGTCCAGCCAGTACTCCGGCGGCGAACCCTAACCGGTAGAGCTACCGTGGCGGCCGAGGAGTGGACATGAAGACCTCCGCGTTGAAGGAGAGTACGCCATTTCGCAATACCAAGTTTGAGAAGTCGCCTGGTAAGGAGCGGATCAGCGGCTGGATGGTGCCATGCCTTGTCTTATACGTGGCGGTTCCCGGGAACGGTCCCGAGTTGTGAACGACGCTCGCGTTCCCTGCAGACCTGCCTTCGGCTGCTGGACTGAGCGTCGTGAAGGCGTCACAGTGGGCGTGGTACGTGGTGTGAGGGGGATCCATGGGCGCGGGTTCGGTGCTCTTCGATCGCTACCGGCTCGAGGAACGAATCGGCGCCGGGGGGATGGGCGAGGTCTGGCGGGCCAGTGACCTGCTGTTGGACCAGCCGGTTGCGCTCAAGCGGGTCCGGCTGGTGGGAGTGGACGGCCAGCAGGCCGAGCTCACCTGGCAACGTGCCCTACGCGAGGCCCGGGTCGCGGCGCGGCTGCGGCATCACCGGCATGTGGTCGCCACCTATGACGTGCGCGTCAACGACGGCGACATGTGGCTGGTCCTAGAGTACCTGCGCTGTCAAAGCCTGGCCCAGATCCTGCGTGAGCGGGGCCCACTGGACTCCGGCCAGGTCGCCCGGATCGGCGCCCAAGTTGCCGACGCGCTGGCCGCCGCTCACGCGCTGGGGATTGAGCACCGCGACGTCACCCCGGGCAATGTGCTCATCTCCGATGACGGCGCTGCCAAACTCACCGACTTCGGCATTTCCTCGCTCGCGGGTGATGTCCAACTCACTGAACCCGGAGTGGTTATCGGCACCATCGCCTACCTGGCCCCCGAGGTCGCCAGAACTGGGAAATCGAGTCCCGCCTCCGATGTGTTCTCCCTGGGCGCGACTCTGTATGCGGCTATCGAGGGCCAACCTCCTTCCGGCGCCGCCGGTGATGCCGAGCAGCAGCGCAGAATCGTCAGTGTCGGCATCATCCGTCCCCCGACGGCGGCCGGAGCGTTCACGGCGCTGCTCCTACGGCTGCTCGCGCTCGACCCGGCCACCCGCCCCGACGCCGCGACCGCTCGCGATCTCCTCGAGGACTTCGCCACCCAGATCAACGCTCGCACGCTACGCAACGGTGGGCAGGTCTCTGGTCCTGAGGACTCGTTGCGGGTCGATGACGCTCCGACCGGTGGTGATGTTTGCCCGTATCCGGGGCTGACTGCGTTTGGTCCGGCCGAGGCCGGGTGGTTTTTCGGTCGCGACCTGGTCACTGCTGAGGTGGTCGCTCGGCTCGATGAGCGCTTGGCTGGGGGTGGGCTGCTGGCGGTGGTGGCTGCGTCCGGGGCGGGTAAGTCGTCGTTGTTGGCTGCTGGTGTGATCCCGGCCCTGGCTCGTGGTGCAGTGTCGGGTTCGCGGGTCTGGCCGGTGGTGGCCACTACCCCGGGCGGGTCTCCGTTGGGCACGTTATTGGAGCGGGTAGCGGAGGAGACGGGGGCCGATCCGGCGGTGGTCGCCGGCGACCCGGATCGGTTCGCTGCGTTCCTCGGCGAGGCGGTGGCGATCTACACCGGGAAACCGCAGGAAACACAAAGCTGCGCGCGGATTGTCCTGATTATCGACCAGTTCGAGGAGATCTTCACCGAATGCCACGAGGAGGCCGAACGCCGGGCGTTCATCGCCGCCCTGGGTGTCGCGGCGCAGCGCGCGGTGGCGCTGGTGGTGCTCGGGGTGCGGGCGGATTTCTACGGTCAGTGCCTGGCCTATCCGGTCCTGCTGACCGCACTGCAGTCCCCGGTGGCGGTGGGGCCGATGAGTGCCGAGCAGCTGCGCGAGGTCATCACCCGCCCGGCCGAGGTCGAGGGCTGGGATGTTGAACCGGGGCTCGCCGAGCTGCTGTTGCGGGATCTCGGCGTGGACCAGGACACCGGCGCGGCCAGCTACGACCCGGGTGCGCTACCGCTGCTGGCACACGCGCTGCGCGCGACGTGGCAACAACGCGACGGCGTGATGTTGACAGTGGCCGGCTATCAGCGCACCGGCGGGATCCGCCAGGCACTGGCCAGCACCGCCGAACGCGCCCATTCCCGGCTGAGCCCGGTCGAGCAGCAGATCGCCCGACAGGTCCTCCTGCGCCTGGTCAACATCAGTGACCAGGACGGCAGCGGGGACACCCGCCGCCGGCTACCACGGGCAAGGCTGGTTGAGGCATTGCCGCTGCGGGAATCCGCCGATGCGGTCGACACGGTGCTGCAGATCCTCGGTCAGGCCAGGCTGCTCAGCTTCGACACCGACCGAGATGTCGGCAGTGTGGAGATCACCCATGAAGCTCTCCTGAACGCATGGCCACGGCTGCGGCAGTGGATCGACACCGACCGGGCGGGCAACCTGATCCGCCAGGAACTCGAAGACGTCGCCACCGGGTGGGATCGGGAGGGTCGAGACAACGCGGAGCTATACCGCGGAAATCGCCTGGAAGCGGCCCGCAACTGGGCCACCTCCACCACGGACGACGAGAACCTGAGTCCCGCTGCTTCCGCATTTCTCGCGGCATCCACGGCACAGGAACGGCGCGCGGTCAGGCTGCGCCGCGCTGCGCTGATCGTGCTGTCCGTGCTGACGCTGGTTGCCTCGGGAGCTGCCGTGATGGCTATCCGAGAGCGCGACAACGCCACCTTCAACCAAGTCATTGCCCAAGCTGACCGGTTGCGTGCCACAGACGTGTCCCTGGCCGCGCAACTCGACATCATCGCCTACCGCATGCGACCGACTCCTGACCGTGCGACGCCCCTGCTCACCGACGGAAACGCCGCATTGTCGACCCCGCTGCGGG
>JBOHFK010000162.1:0-11861 GCA_050699635.1 Pseudonocardiaceae bacterium
GCCCAGTGGAGCCGCCTCATCGCCGCCGTCCAAGACCGCGGCCGCGACACCCGTTGACCGTGAGCTGGCAGCCTCTCGGCGACCGGCCAGGAACACACCCGCCCAACCAGCGATCGGGGCAGCGCCACGACGCTCGTGATGCTCAGGACGGATCACCCCATCGCCCCAGTTCAGAAGTGGTGCAGACATAGCCGCGCCGGTCTGGTCGCGGCCGGAGCGGTCGACCAGACCCCCTCGAACACTGGCGGCGGACCACCTGGATACTCCCCCGGAACTACAGCGCCGCGGCCCCGCGCATCGACGTGGGCACTGATGGTCGGCGCACCGAGCGAGGAGTGCAGCGGGTGCCAAGCAACACCAATGGAGGTCCGGTGGTCCGGCCTTCAGCGGGACATCCCGTTCAACCGTCCTACGCCGGATCGACGGCTCAACCGTCCGGTACGGCATCGACGGCGTTCAGCAGAGTGACGGTGGTGGCTCCGCGCACCCGGATCGACCTCGCGCTGCCCTCGGACGTCGCGGTGGCCCATCTGCTACCGATGCTGCTGAAGATGGCCGGCGAGTCCACCGCGGACGGTGGCAGCAGGCATGGCGGATGGTGCCTGGCCAAGCTCGGCGGCGACGCGATCGATCCGGAGCGTCCACTCGGCTCGCTGGGCGTCGTCGACGGCGACCTGCTGCAACTCCGGCGGCGCAGCGATGACCCCCCGCCGCCACTGTTCGACGACGTGGTCGACGCCATCGCCGTGGCTGCTCCGGACAGCTACCGCCCCTGGACCACGAACACCGCCCGCACCTTGGGGATGATCGCTGGCGGGCTGGCGCTGCTGGCCAGCGCCATCGCGCTGCTGCTGGCCGGGGCCAAGCCCGAGCTCACGTTGCCTGCCGCCGGGCTCGCGGGTGCCACCGCCGTGGTCGCACTGATCGCAGGCGGCGCCATTGCCCGGGCTTACGGCGAGGTCAACGCCGGCGTGCTGGTGGCAGCGGCCAGCCTGCCGCTGGGGTTCGTCAGCGGGCTCTACCTCGTCCCGGGCGGGGTGCACGCGGCGAACTACCTACTGGCGTCCATGATCACTCTGGTACTCGCCTCGGCCTCGATCATGATTCTCGGCGCCGGCATCACCCCGTTCATCGCCAGCGCCACCGCAGCTGCACTCGGCGCCCTGGCCTTTCTCGCGGCCAGCCTGGTCGACCGTCCCGCCGCCGGCATCGCGGCGGGAGCCGCAGCACTGGCTCTCGGAGCCATCTCGGCGCTGCCGCGGCTGACCATCCAGCTGTCCCGGCTGCCGATGCCGAGGGTGCCCGCCAGCGCCCAGGACCTGCAGGACGACGTCGGCTTCCCGGAGTACGCCGCCATCGAGCACCGGACCGGCCTGGCGCACCGCTACCTCACCGGCATGATCATGGGATCCGGCGCGGTAGCCGCGATCGGCGCGATCCTGGCTTCAGCCGGAGGTACGTTGGGAATCGTGCTGGGCATGGTCGTCGCAACCGTGCTGCTGTTGCGGGCTCGCTCTTACGCCAACGGCAGCCAGGCAATAGCCCTGCTGGTCAGTGGCATGGTCGCAGTAGCAGGGCTGCTGGCCGGGATGCTGGCCACCGCGGGCCAGGGCAGTGCGCTGCTGGCCGGCTTCGCCGGCCTGCTGGTTCTCGCAGTGCTCGCGCTGATCACTGGGATCGTCCTCCCGCGCCGCCGGTTCTCGCCGGTGCTGCGCCAGTCGGTGGACGTCACCGAAGCAATCCTCATCGCAGCAGTGTTGCCGCTTGCCCTGGGCGTGCTGGACCTCTACAACACCTTCCGGGCCCTGTGAGGGTTCATCCTCGCGCCGCGCTGGTGGCCGTCGCGGCCGCAGTGCTGTGTCTGGCCGGCCCGGTCTGGCCGGTGGCCGCCTCCTCTAGAGACGCAGCCTCCGCCTCCGGAGACACGGCCTCTAGTGCCACAGCCTCCGGAGACACGGCCTCTAGTGCCACAGCCTCTAGAGATACAGCCCCCGGGGATCGGCCGCCCGGAGTGCCGCCACCGGTGGATCCGGCCGCGCTGCCGAGCCCAGCCAGCGTGAACACCATGCCCTACCAGGTGGACAACACGGTTACCCATCAAATCGGTGCGGTCGAGCAGCGGGCGGCGTGTCAGCAGCGGGTAGCGGGCGGCGGGCGGAACCTGGCAGCCGAGCCGGAGGCGCAACGGCGGCTGCGGATCCGGCAGGCCCAGGACTTCGCAACCGGGCACGACCAGCGGGTCGCTGTGATCGACAGTGGGGTTGCGCCGCACCCTAGGCTGCTCGGCAGGCTGATCGACGGCGGGGACTACGTCGAGAATCGCAGCGGACTGTTCGACTGCGACGGTCACGGCACCGCGGTAGCCGGCCTTATCGCCGCAGCCCCCGATCCGGCGACCCGATTCGTCGGAGTGGCCCCCGCAGCACAGATCCTCGCTATCCGCCAGGCCAGCACGTTCTATTCGGTGCGGATGCGCCAGCTCGACACCGGCCAGGAGATCAGCAGCCCGATGGCCGGCGACACCGTCAGCATGGCGCAGGCCGTGCTGCGGGCCGTGCAGCTGGGCGCAACGGTGATAAACATCTCCGAGGCGGCCTGTTTCCCAGCGCAGCGGGACCAGGTGAACGCACCAGATCTGCAAGCCGCCGTGCACTACGCGGTCGAGCACAACGTGGTCGTAGTGGTGGCGGCGGCCAACGTCAGCAGCCTGTGCAAGCAGAACAGCCCCGGGGTGGTCACCACGATCTCCTCACCAGGCTGGTTCGACGACGATGTGCTCACCGTCGCGGCGACCGATGACAACGGTGAACCGGCAGATTTCTCGATCCGTGGCCCGTGGGTCGATGTCGCCGCACCCGGCACCGGCGCGGTGTCCCTGGCCGCCGGCCGGCCGGGGCTGACCAGCGCGCTCGTGGATGCCAGCGGGCAGGCCCGCGAGCTCGACGGCACAAGTTTCGCCACCCCGTACGTCGCCGGGGTCGCAGCGCTGGTCCGGGACCGGTTCAGGCACCTGACCGCCCGCCAGGTGATGCACCGCATCCAGCAGACCGCCCAGCACCCGGCTGGTCCAGGTGGGCGCACCGAGGAACTCGGCTACGGCATGATCGACCCGGTCGCCGCACTCACCGCGGTGCTCCCCGAGGAGCAGACCCAAGCCCCCAACCCGGTAACCCCAACCAAACTGGAGACCCTAAAACCACCCCCTCCACAAGACACCCTCCCCCGCACCATCGCCCTGATCGGCTCCGCCGCCGCCCTGGCCCTCCTCGCACTGACTCTCCTCATCACCCAGACTCTCAAACGTATTGAGCGGGCTCCGCGGGGCTAAACCGACCCGATTTACCCCGCTGAATGCGAGAGGATGGCCGTTTCGTGGAGGTGACCGTCCGGAGCGAAGATCAGGTAGCGATCGAACGACTGGGCGGTGAACCACCGGTCGTGGGTGACGGCCAGGACGGTTCCGTCGAAGGTCTCCAGGGCGTCTTGCAAGGCTTGGGCGGAGATCAGGTCGAGGTTGTCGGTGGGCTCATCGAGCAGCAGCAGGTTCGCCCCGGACAGTTCCAGCAGCAGGATCTGGAAACGGGCCTGCTGCCCGCCGGAGAGCGTCTCGAAGCTCTGGGCTGCGCAGCCCGCCAGCTCGTACCGGTCGAGAACCCGGCTGGCCTCCTCACGAGCAAACCCGGGCCGGTGCTCGTCGCCCCGGTGCAGGATCTCCAGCAGGGTACGTCCCGCTAGTTCGGGATGCTCGTGGGTCTGGGCGAACCAGCCGGGACGTACTCGGGCGCCGAGCCGCGCCCGGCCGCTGTGGGCCACCGGCGGGACCGTCACCTCGCTCACTGGCCGGTGTTCGGGTTCGGGGTCGCTGCCCCCCGCCGCCAGCAACCGCAGGAAGTGGGACTTGCCCGAACCATTGGCGCCCAGCACGGCCACCCGCTCGCCGTACCAGACCTCCAGGTCGAAGGCTGACATCAACCCGGTCAGCGCGAGGTTGGAGCAGACGATGGCGCGCTTGCCACTGCGGGCGCCCCGCAGTCGCATCCGGACGTGCTGCTCTCTGGGTAGCTTTTCCGGTGGGCCGGCCTGCTCGAACCTGCGTAACCGGCTCTGCGCGGCGTGGTAGCGCGACGCCATGCCGTCGTTGTACGCGGCCTTCTGCTTGTACATCAGCACCAGGGCCTTGAGCTTGGCGTGCTCTTCGTCCCACCGGCGGCGCAGCTCGTCGAGACGGGCGAAACGATCCGCGCGGGCCTGCTGGTAGCCGGTGAAGGAGCCGCCATGAACCCAGGCGGTGTTCCCGGCAGCCCCCAGCTCCACGGTGATGATCCGGTCGACGGCCCGGGCGAGCAGTTCGCGGTCGTGGGAGACCAGCAGAACGGTCTTGGGTGAGTCCAGCAGTGCCCGCTCCAGCCACAGCTTGCCCGGCACATCCAGGTAGTTGTCGGGCTCGTCGAGCAGCAGCACCTCGTCGGGACCCCGCAGCAGCGCCTCCAGCGCCAGGCGCTTCTGCTCCCCGCCGGAGAGCGTGCGGACCTCCCGCCACCTGGCCTTCTCGAACCCGACGCGCAAGGCCGCCGCGCAGCACTGGTCCCACACCACTTCCATCGAGTGGCCCCCGGCGTCGACGTAGCCACTCAGGGCGGCGGCGTAGGCGAGCTGGGTGGGCTCGTCATCGACATCCATCAGGGCGAGCTCTGCCGCCTCGAGATCGTGCACCGCGGCCCGCACCGCCGGTGGCGCCACTGAGGAGAGGAGCTCGTGCACCGTGGTGGCGTCCTGGATGCGGCCGACGAACTGCGGCATGACACCCAGCCCGCCACGGCGGGACACGGCACCGGAGTCCGGGCTGACCTCGCCCGAGACGATCCGCAGCAGGGTGGTCTTGCCCGCGCCGTTCGCGCCGATCAGGGCGACCTTGCGACCCTCCCCCACCCGGAAGCTGACCTCGTCGAGCAGCACCCGCCGATCGGGCAGCGTGAAGCTCACTGAGTTGACCTCCACGTGCCCCACTGGTGGACCCTTCCCGGACGGTGACAGCTCGGGCCATCGCGTCGGGATCCACTAGCTCATTCCCGTTGGACTCCCGTCAACGGATTTATCCGCCGGCCCGGTCAGTTAGCGGGCCAGTGCCGGGTTGTAGAGCGCCAGGGCTTGCTGGGGATCCAGCGCGGGGCCGATCGGCAGCAGGTTCAGGATGGATTCCGGCGCGGGCGAGGTGGTCTCGCCGAGCCCGAGCGCGTGGGCCACCTCCATCGAGGGCACGCCGTAGCGGAAGCCCTGTTCGGTCACCAGCCAGATCGTCCCGGTGTCCGGGCGCTGACCTGCCACGACCCCACGGACCAGGGAGCCCTTGGACGGCTGCAGGAAGGCAGCGTCCGCGGTTTGCCCGGTTGCCGCGGGGGGCAACTCGACCGGGTTCGCGCCGGCACCCAGCGGCAGCCGCCCGTCCGGGTAGACGCTCACCGCCGGCGCCTGGTCCGGGCCTGGTGAGGTGATGCAGGTGACCGGAGCGTCGGTGATCTTGACCAGCTGCGGGACCTGGGTGGGAAAGCCCTCGAAGTCCAGCTGGGTACCAACCGGTGCCTCCGGAAGCCGCGCGATGGCCTCGGGTGCGACGGTGGTGAAATCGGCAGCGCTGTGGTGGTAGCGGAGCAGGTCAGCAATCGCTGGCTGCACTGACTGCACACCTTGGGGCAGCACGAGGAAAAACGAGTCCTGGACGCCCTTGACCCGTACGACGTCGCCGACCTGCACCCCGGGAAGCTGCGGTTGTGGCCTGGCTGCCGGGAGCACCGGCAGGGTGAGCGGGTGCCCTACCGGGATGGCATTGAGCAGACCCGCACTGACGGTGCGCGGAACAACGGTACCCAACCGGTAGTAGGTCCGGACCGCAGCGTCGTGCACCAGGTCCACTCGTTCGCGCTGGCCACGCCACACCAGGTAGGTGATCCCGGTGTTCGGCTCGGCGACGAGCAGGGCCGCGTCATCGCCCAGCACCCGGCCGGCCGGTGCGCGCTCCTGGACCAGAACGGTGGTCGACAGCTGGGGGCGGGACTGTGCATCGGGGAGATCCGACCGGAGCTTCGCCGTGTCACACACCGACCAGACACCCTTGATCATATTTTCCGGCGCCGGCAGCGGTGGGACCCCGTCGATGCCGGTGAACTGGGTGCGGGAGACGCCGGCCAACGTGGACTCCTCCACGGTCTTGGCCGCCGGCGCCTGCTGGCCGGGTGAGATCGCCGCCAGCAGCAACCGCGCCGAGGTCAGGTTGCGCACCGGAACAAGCCTGCGTGGGTTGTCCTGCACCACGTAGATCGCCTGCGTCGGCTGACTGACGATGATCTCATTCGCGCTGAGCACACTGACCGGCGCGAACTTGCCCACGACGAAGAACGCCATCAAGCCGAAGATGCCCAGGATCACCCCGACCGCGCTGGCCCGCAGGTGGCGGCGCATCGGCTCGTGCACCATCACCGCGTCCCTGCGGACCAGAGCCGATTCCATCCTCCGGAGCACAAAGCGGTAGGCCTGGACCTGAGCAGACGTCGTGGGTGAGTCCGTGGACATCGGGTGCCTACCGCTCCTCACTGGGATGTACGGTGCGGCACGATAGCGAATCGCCATCGGCGGGCCACCAGGTCCGTCCCATCGCGGAGGCGCAGATGACCGCAGCACAGGCTCCACCCCGGCCGGAGCCCACGCCGCCGCGGGAGCCGATCAGCGCACCGCGTACCCCGGTGACCGCTCGGCTGCGCCCGAGTGGTTCACGCTTGGGTCCGCTGCCCGTCCTCAACCTGGTGGTCGGGGAAATCGGGCTGACGCTGGGCTTGGCACTCATCACGTTGGACACCGCCCTGTGGGCGGCGGCCCTGATCGTGCTGGTGATCGCGGTGCCCCTGGCGCTAGGGCGCTGGCATGGCCAGTGGCTGGTGCAGTGGGTCCAGCTCGCCGCTCGCTACCTGGTGCGCTCACACGGCCGCAGCGTCCCCGGCCACGGATCTCCGGCTGCCGGTACGGCGAGCTCGCCGGCCGACGATCCCCGAGTCGCCCTGCTCCGGTTGCTCCTCCCGGACCTCACCATCGTGCCCAGCGCCGATCGCCAACGCGAACCACTGGGTCTCGCGTGGCACCACGGCACCTGGACCGCGGTGCTGGAGGTGGACGCCGCCGCATCGATGATCACTCCGGTGGGCAGTACCGCCGGCCTGCCGCTGGGCGCACTCGCTGCCTGCCTGGACGACCGCGGTGTGGCGCTGGACGCGATCCAGGTGATCTGGCATTGCTACCCGGGCAGCGCGGCCTTGCCCTCGACGTCCCCGGCGCTGCGGTCCTACCTGGAGGTCCTGGGTCCGCTGCCGGCGGCGGCCAGGCGCACCACCTGGATCGCGGTGCGCCTGGACCCGCGCCGCTGCCCGGCCGCGGTGGCCGAACGCGGCGGCGGCGTGATCGGCTGCCACCGGGCGCTGATCGGCGCGCTGTCCCGGGTGCGGGCAACGCTGGAATCCCGGGGCGTGTCGACCCGGCCGCTGGACGCCGACCAGCTGGTGCGCGCCGGGATCTGCGCCGCTGAGCTGTCCGCGGTGGCCGGCACCGGGCAGCCAGTGGCGCTGAACGAACGGTGGACGGCGGTGACCGCCGGCGGGGTGGGACACGCCAGCTACGCCATCGCCGGCTGGGGGGCTACGGGTGCCGTGCACAACCTCAACGCGCTGACGGGAGTGCGCGCCCTGTCCACCACCGTGGCCCTGTCCATCTCACCTGGCGACTCAACCGGAACCGAGGTCGGGCTGAGCGGCCTGGTCCGGCTCAGCGCCCGCAACCCCGCCGAACTCGAATCGGCCGATGGGCAGCTACGGACCGTCGCACAACGGCTCGGGGTGGCGCTGCGCCCGCTGGGTGGGCTTCAAGCCGCCGGGCTGACCGCGACCTTGCCACTGGGTGCACCCGGATGAGCAGAAGCCGTGATGAGTAGAACCCCGGGCGGCAGCAGCAGCGCAGCGGGTTCGGTGGCGCCCGAGTTCCTCGTCTCACCCGGCCTGCTCGACGCGGTCAGCCCCTCCGGGGACCGCGGTGGCATGGTGCTGGGTTGCGGTGCCCACAACGAACCGCTGAGCGTGTCGGTGCTGCGCCCGCAGCCAACCAGGCTGGTCCTCGTCGGTGGGCTCTACCTGGCCCGCCAGGTCGCGCTGCGGGCGATGGCCACCGGCGCCTGGGTGATCATCGTCACCGGCCGGCCCGATGCCTGGCAGCTGCTCACCCGGGCCGCCGGGGAGGGACCCGACGGACGTCCTGCGCCCCTGGTGCAGATCCGCCAGCTGGCACCGGTCGAGCTGCCCCGGGCCTCCGAGGACGCTCCGCTGCTGGTCCTGCACGACGGCGGCGCGGTACCTCACGAGCTGTTCCCGCCGCGGTCTCCGTGGCACACCACCCTGTATGTGCTGCCCTACCTGCATCCCCAGGCCGAGGGCACCGCCATCAACGCCGATCTGGTGCTGCTCCAGCGGCTCCCGGCCGACCAGGCGCAACTCGCCGCCCAGCTGTGGCAATTGTCCCCGCCCATGGCTGAGCAGCTGTCGACGTTGACCGACGACGGCGTGGTCGCGCTGGGCCCCAACCTATGGCTGCCGCTGCGGCTGGTCACCACCCCCGCCGAACGCGAGATCCTCGGCCCAGTCCGCCTCGGAGACTAAGCCAGTCGGCGATATCCCCACCCCCCGCGTGTCGCGCTCCCCGCCCGGAGTGTCGCGCCCTGATGCCCGCTGTGTCGAGCGCACGTGCACAACGATCCCCGCCCCCGCGTCTCGCTCACTACCAATAGGTTCCACTTGAGCAGCGGGCGCGATCTGCAGTCGCGCGGGTAAGCCTGCACAGCAAGCTGGCCCTATACCACGTGTGATCGACCTGCTCGCGCCACCGTGAAGACCTCATCGCCTGCGGCCGCGACCAGCGCGCCAACAACCCCCCAAATAGAGCACGACACGTAGTCTATCCAATATAGAGTACGAATAGTATTCTATAACTGCATCTTCAGCCTCGGCCGGGATCACAGCGGGGACTGGGATCACGACCGGTACCGAGACCATGGGGACCACGGCTGGAATCGAGGCGACTGGGACCACCGCTGGAATCAGGCCCACTGGGGCAACTGGGGCGGCTGGGACCGAGGGGGTTGCTAGTCAGTGGCATCGTGCGGTGATTCCATCGCCGCACGATGCCATCGGCACAGCCTGACTCCCTTACTACCCGGATGGCGCAGGTCTGCTCTTCACGGCAGCCAGCTACGCGTCCTCCGGGTAGTCGGCACCGATCAGACTCGCAAAAACGCTATCCCCCGTGACGCGGCCCGTCGTCCTTTCGCCAGGCGCTGGACATCTCCTCCCCAAACGAGCCCGCTGGATCCGGACGCGCATCCGGTGGACCTGCGGGAACGTGTGAACCGGTGCCGCCTGCCGGCCGTGCGCCCACCATGGCAACCACGAAGCCCGGCGCGCCGGGCTGCACTCAATCGGCCCCGCCTGCCACCAGCGAGCCGTCAATCGTCGTCGAGAACGGTGCCCGCTACTTCCGGCAGTCGATCAAGCTCACGGGGAATCTGCGGCCCTGCACCCGACTCGTTGCCTGGCTGTCCTGAGACCGTGCCTCGCCTGATGGGACGCCGCACAGCGCGGGTCGCAGTAGCGCGAGCGGCGAGTTGGTCATCGTCGGGGTAGTCCACGCCGATCAGCGCGAGGCCGTGCGCGGGCGCCACGGTCACCTGGCTGGTCCGGGTACTGTGGCGCAGCAGACCGGCGGGCCAGTCCGGGGGACGCCGGCCCTCCCCCACCGCCAGCAGGGCACCCACCAGGCTGCGCACCATCGAGTGGCAGAACGCGTCGGCAGCGACATGCGCGACCAGCAGGTGCGCGTCGTCGCAGGTCCACTCCAACCGCTCCAAGGCGCGCACCGTGGTCGCGCCCTCCCGGCGGCGGCAGAACGCGGCGAAATCGTGCTCACCGAGCAACAAGGCGCTGGCCGCGTTCATCGCAGCACCGTCGAGCCGGCGGGGGTGGCTCAGGGTGTCGTAGCGGCGCAGCGGATCGACTCCCCACGGCGCGTCGCACACCCGGTACCGGTAGTGCCGCCGCAGCGCCGAGAAACGCGCATCGAAAGTGCTGGGCACCTGCCGCACCGCGGGTACTCGGAGATCCGGCGGTAGCAGCCGGGCCAGCCGGTGGACGAGGTGCTCCGGCATGAGCGCCCCGGGCGGCGCATCGAGGTGCGCAACCTGCCCGGTGGCGTGCACTCCGGCGTCGGTGCGTCCCGCGACGGTCAGGGTGGCCGGTATCCGCGCCACGGTCGCCAGGGCGTCCTCCAACACGCCCTGAACGGTGCGCCGCCCTGGCTGGCGGGCCCATCCGGAGAAACCAGCACCGTCGTAGCTGATGTCCAGGCGATAGCGCAGGAGCCCGCCGTCCCCAGGGGGTGCGGCGGGCTCCTGCGGTGCAGTGCTGAGGGTCAGGAGTCGCCCCCGACCTCCCGCTGAGCAGGTGGCGGGATCTCCTGCGCAGCCGCGGTGTCCTCGGCTGCGGTGTCCTCGGGCGCAGCGGCGGTGTCGTCGGGCACGGTGTCCACAGGCGCAGTGTCTGCGGCGGCGGGCGCGTCGGTGCTGGGGGCCGGTTGTTTCGTTCGCGAGCGGCCCTTGAATGCCTGGCGCTTGACCTCCTCGACCTCCGCTGCGGTGCGTTCGGTGACCAGCGCGATGATCGCCATCGGGGCGTTGTCGCCCTTGCGTGGCAACGTCTTGACGATCCGGGTGTAGCCACCGGGCCGGCCCTCGAACTGGGGGCCGATCTCGGCGACCAGCTTGTGCACCACGTCCTTGTCCCGGATCACCCGCATGATCTCGCGACGGTTGTGCAGGTCCGCCCGGCGAGCCTTGGTGATCAGTCGCTCGGCGAACGGACGCAGCCGCTTGGCCTTCGCCTCGGTGGTGGTGATCCGGCCATGGGTGAACAGCGATGTCGCCAGGTTGGCCAGCATCAGCCGTTCATGGGCCGGCGAACCCCCGAGCCGGGCGCCCTTGGTCGGCGTTGGCATTGTGGCTCCTCTCAGTCGCCTCGTGAGTGGGGATCCGCGCTACGGGCCGAATCCCCACTCACGGGTGCGCTACAGCTGCTCGGTCTCGGCGTAGTCCTGACCGTCGTCGGGTCCGTAGTCGGGACCGTTGTCGATCCCGTTGTCGCTGCCGTCGCCCCACCCGTCGATGGAGTATTCGGCTGCCACCGCGGACGGGTCAAATCCGGGTGGGCTGTCCTTGAGCTGCAGACCGAGACCGGCCAGCTTCAGCTTCACCTCGTCGATCGACTTGGCACCGAAGTTGCGGATGTCCAGCAGATCCGCCTCGCTGCGGCTGACCAGCTCACCCACGGTGTGGATGCCCTCGCGCTTGAGGCAGTTGTAGGACCGGACGGTGAGGTCCAGATCCTCGATGGGCATGGCGAACGCGGCGATGGTGTCCGCCTCGGCCGGCGAGGGGCCGATCTCGATGCCCTCGGCGTCCACGTTGAGCTCGCGGGCCAAGCCGAACAACTCCACCAGGGTGCGACCGGCCGAGGCCAGCGCGTCCCGGGGGGTGAGCGACGGCTTGGTCTCCACGTCCAGGATCAGCTTGTCGAAGTCGGTGCGCTGCTCGACCCGGGTGGCCTCGACCTTGTAGGTCACCTTCAATACCGGTGAGTAGATGGAGTCCACCGGTATCCGGCCGATCTCGGCTCCGGAGGCCTTGTTCTGCACCGCCGGCACGTAACCGCGACCTCGCTCCACGACCAGCTCGATCTCCAGCTTGCCCTTGCCGTTGAGGGTGGCGATGTGCAGATCGGGGT
>JBOHFK010000163.1:0-11650 GCA_050699635.1 Pseudonocardiaceae bacterium
CTACAACCCCCACCACCAAGGATTCGGTGAGCTCGTCGGCGTGGCCGGTGCACGCTGGCCCATCGAGGAATGCTTCGGATCAGCCAAAAACGAAGTCGGACTCGACAACTACCAAGTCCGCACCTGGAACGCCTGGCACCGACATATCACCCTCGCCATGCTCACCCACACCTACCTCGCCATCACCGCACACAAAACCAAAAAAGGGGGCGCCAACACGCCGAGCAGCTAAACCAGCCCAACAATCCACCCGACCAACCGCAGCAACCGGGACCGCCACCCATCCACCGGCATCTTATTGCGCTCACCCTCGCCGAAATCCGTCGGCTCCTCAACCTCATTCACCACGGCGAACACGACATAAACCACGGCCTACACTGGTCAATCTGGCGCCGGCAACACCAAACCCACGCCCGCAGAGCCCACGTCCGTCGACATCTCCACCTACAGACGTTGATGATCTAGCCCTGTAGTACTAGGCTACTGGTTCAGGCCTCCTACGATGAGGCCACCGGTCGCCGGCTCCTGGTCTCGCTTGCCGAACTCGGGCAGCTTGCGAGCTGGGGCGCGTATGACTCCGGGCATCCTGTGCTGGCGCAGCGATACAACGTCGCGGCCTTGCGGGCCGCACACAGTGCGGACGATCGCCCGTTGGGCGCACACATCCTTGGTTCGATGGCTAAGCAGGCCGCCCATCAAGGGTGGCCTGCTGAAGCCGTGACACTCGCTGAGACCGCTCTGGCCGGAGCGAGGGGCCTTAAGAGTCCGCGTTTGCAGGCGCAGCTGTATGTCCGACAGGCATATGCCCTGGCGGGAATCGACGATGTTTCGGGCTGCACCGCGGCGATCTCCAAGGCTCGCAGCCAAGTTGACCACCTCACAGAGGATGAGGATTATCCCTGGCTGTACTGGATCATGCCAGCGTGGGTCATCGTCGAGGCCGGTGACTCCTTGTTGTTACTAGGACAACCTGATCGAGCGGCTGCCATGCTCGATCAAGGCGTCGCCCTGTTCGATGAATCCTTTGCTCGGGACCGGCAGATCTACCTGACACACCTGGCCGATGCCATGACTCGACCAGGTAAGCAACGCGACTTGGAGGCCGCAGCCGAGCGGGGCATAGAAGCGATCGAGCTGGCCGAGAGTCTGGACTCGACTATCAGCGTGGATCTTCTCCGCGACCTCTACCGCCAGATGAAACCGCATACCACGGTGAGGGCGGTGGGAGACTTCTTGGAGCGAGCACAAGGTTTGGTGACCGTGTAACCGACATGGCTCGGTGAGCCCGTGCGGCACACATATGTGTACACTTTTGGGGTGCAGTCGGTACCTGAGGTGCTGTCGGTCCGCGAGTTCCGGGCCGGCCTCACCGGGATCATCGATGAGGTCAACAGCAACGACGGAGAGCCGGTGTTCGTCGGCTCGCACCGCAGAGCGGAGGCGGTTCTGATGTCTGTGTCCCAGTACCAGGCCCTGCAGAACGCCGCCGAGCGGCAGCGGGCGATGGCGGAGGCCCTGGCCTCGGTCCGTGCCGAAGGGCTTGAGCCGAGCCCGCAGGATCTGCAACTGCTCGCCGACATCGCTTCCGGCGTCCGCCCGATCGGTGAGGCCCAAGCCGAGTTCCTGGCGCGCTACCGGCGGTGAACTCGCCGCTCGACCCCCTACACCGACCCCGTCACCGGGGTTCTGCGAAACAAGTTGGGCATCACCGACTCCGACGAATTCGCCCGGGCGGAAGCCTTCTGGACCACATCCCAGCTTTCCCAGCTCTATCAGCGGCCAGCTGCTTGGCGGCCAGGTACACGGTGTCACCTTCGGGCACGGCTACCTCAGGACGGTGCGGTGGATCTGGCGTAGCAGCAGGGCGAAGCTGATGATCCCGATGATGAGGTAGCCGTACCAGACGTTGCCCGCCACCCAGAGTGCATGCAACACCACGACAAGCAGGAAGGTTCCGACCACGGCGGCCAGGCCACGTAATCCCCACCGCTGGGAGTGCGCCCACCACAACGCCGCGGCAGCCAGCCCGGTCCAGGCGGCATGCGCGGCCGGGCTCAGCGCGGCACGCAGCAGCAGCACTCCTTCGGCGTCGGTCAGGTCACCGCCGGTGGCGAGCAGGATGACAAAGCCATAGCCCAAGATCTCCAGAACGGCGTAGCCCATCCCCACAGCGACCCCGATCAGCAGGCCCGCGGCGGGACTGGCCCGGTACCGGGTGAAGATCAGTATGGCGATCGGCACCAAGAGTTTGGCGCCCTCCTCGATCAACCCGATGGACAGCGCCGGCAGCACTCCCGACCGTCGCATGGTGTCGAACTCCACCACGCTGGCGACCGTGGCACCCAGCACCCCGCCCAGCAGCGCACAACTCAACAGCACGCTCAGCGGCAGGTCGTAGGCCGGGTCGCGGGCATCGACGTAGACCACGAAACTCACCGGAACCACCAGCGTCCCCAGCACCAATAGCGACGGCACCAGGGTCGGATTCCCGGTGATCACCAGGGCCTGCTGGACGGAGATGAACAGCAAGATCCCCACCAGCAGCACCGGCAGCCACACCCACCGCCGAGGCCGAGGCGGACGGGGGCGAACGTGCTCAGCTATCCCATACCGCTCGGCGGTCATAAGCACCTTCTACCCGACTGGCGTGCTCCCAACACCACGGGAGGTGAACTAGGCCCGCGGCCGTCACCTTTAAATACCATTGCGGCTATACGGGCTATTCGCCTGGCGGCGGTATCAAACTCGGCGGCAGCGCACTCTTAGCACTGTGCGCAGATGAGGCCATGTCCGCGCGGCGCGAGCCCAAAGGAGGGCGCCTTGGATGGTCATGAGCCCGAGCGGCTGATCCGGTCGGTGATCGCGCCGCCGTTGCGGGACAAAATAGACAGCAGCGAGTCAGCTGCACCTGGGGACGGCGCCAGAGCCGAGCCCGAGCCGGTGGTCATCGAACTGAACCCCAGCTATGTCGAGGGGGTCGCCGCCGCCCGCGAGCGCGTGCTGGATTTGCTGGGCGAACTCCACGCGACCACCGCGGGCCCGGGCCCGCTCGAGGCCCGCCCGCTCAGCACCAACAGCTCCTACCTGGCGGCGAGAATGACCGCCGAGGAGATCCGCGAGTTGGCCCGTCGCGACCGGGAGGCGGCAGCCGGAGACCGAACGCACCGGGCGGTGCTCCGGATCTGGCCGGACTTCCCGGTGCGGCCGTTGATCGATGCGTCGGTCGCCACCGTCAAGGCCGACGCGGCCCGGCTGTGCTTCGGCGCGGGCGGCAAGAACGTCGTCTGGGCAGTGCTCGACTCGGGAATCGACGGCGGGCACCCGCACTTCCGCGCGCACGGCAACCTCACCCCGCCCAGCCCATTGCAGCACATGGATTTCACCGACGGCAAGTCACCACTGACCGACGCCGCCGGCCACGGCACGCACGTCGCCGGGATCATCGCCGGCGAGCTCGAGTCGAGCGCGGTGGCGCCGATCGTCGGGGCCAGCAAGGAGTGCGACGAGCGCGGCGACGTCTCCTGGCAGACCAGGCCGCTGACCAAGGTCGCTGGGATGGCGCCCCAGGCCAGCCTGCTCAGCTACAAGGTGCTCGACGATGAGGGCGCCGGCAACACCAGCACGATCATTACTGCGCTCGAGCACATCGCGGAGGTCAACGACCACGGGCGCAACCTGCTCATCCACGGCGTCAACCTCAGCGTCGGCTACCCGTTCGACCCGGAATGGTTCGCCTGCGGCGCCAGCCCGCTGTGCGTGGTAGTCGACCGCCTGGTCCGATCCGGGGTCGTCGTCGTGGTCGCGGCCGGCAACACCGGCTACGGCTGGAACCAGGACTATTTCAAGCCCGAAGGAGTCGCCGCCGGTCTGGACATGACGATCAACGACCCGGGCAACGCACGGTTGGCGGTCACCGTCGGGTCAACGCACCGCGACATGCCACACCGCTACGGGGTGTCCTACTTCTCCTCCAAGGGCCCCACCGGGGACGGCCGCGCCAAACCCGATCTGGTGGCACCCGGCGAGCGGATCCTGTCCTGCGCGGCAGGGCGTACCGCCGCGGATGCGCAGGCCAAGTGTGGCCCCATCCACTACGTCGAGGACAGCGGAACGAGCATGGCCGCGCCGCACGTCTCGGGCTGCATCGCGAGTCTGCTGTCGATCCGGCGCGAGTACCTCGGCCGCCCGGAGGACGTCAAGGAGGTGTTCCTCCGCTCGGCCACCGACCTCGGCCGGGTCCCGGCATTCCAGGGCAGCGGCCTAGTCGATCTCATGCGCGCCATCCAGTCGGTCTGAAAGGAGTGGAGACAGATGGACCTGTTCGGCATCCCCTACGCGGAGTTGCGCTTCGACAAGGACGCAGCGGTGGTCTCCCCGGACGACCACAACGCCGTGCGGGAGGTGGCCCGCAATCAGGAGGTCGCCGACCTCCTCGTGTTCGCGCATGGCTGGAACAACACCATGGACGAGGCGCGGGGGCTCTACCGCGCCTGGGCCGAGCAGCTGGCCGGGGCGGGCGGTGCGGGGTTGGGCATCGTCGGTGTGCTCTGGCCATCACAGAAGTTCGCCGACGCCGACCTGATCCCGGGCGGCGCGGCGGCGCTGTCCCATGGGCCGAGCATCGCCGAGCTGACCGCGGCACTTGCCGAGTTCGGCACCCTCCTCGACGATCCAGTAGCGGCCGACGGGCTGGCCGCCGCCGAGGCGGCGCTGCCATTGATCGACTCCGCCGAGTCCGCCCAGCGCGCCTTCGTCGACGGGATCCGCGCCGCACTGGCGGCCGGCACCGGCCGCACCCTCGGGGACGAAGACGGGCCGGCCGCACTGTTCACCGCCGACGGCGCGGAGCTGCTGGACCGGCTCGCCCGTCCGGCGTCCTTGACCCGCCCGGCCCGCCCGAACCTGGGCAGCGGTGGCGCGGCCGACCTCGGCACCCCGCACCGGCCGACTGGCGGAGCGGCCGGGCTGGACATCTTCGGCGGCATCCGCAATGCCGTCCGCAACCTGCTCAACTACACCACCTACTACACGATGAAGGAGCGCGCCGGGACAGTGGGCTTCCTCGGCCTCGCACCATTGCTGGCGGCCGTGCACACCGACCGCTCAGACCTGCGGCTGCACCTGGTCGGGCACAGCTTCGGCGGGCGCCTGGTCTCAGCCGCCGCCACCGGAGGCGCCGGCGACCCGGTGCTCCCGCTGTCATCGATGGTGCTGCTGCAAGCGGCCTTCTCCCACTTCGGCTTCGCGCAGGATTGGGAACCCGGCAAGAACGGCCTGTTCCGCGGCTGCCTGGCTGGGCATCGGGTGGACGGGCCGACCCTCGTCACGCACACCGCGAACGATCGCGCGGTGGGCATCGCCTACGCGCTCGCCTCCCGGGTCGCCGGGCAGATCGCGGCAGCCCTGGGGGACGCGTCAGACGTCTACGGCGGCATCGGCCGCAACGGCGCGCTGCGGACGCCCGAATCCTCCGATGGGACGCTGCTCGACGTCACCGACGGGTATTCCTTGCAGCCAGGCACCGTGCACAACCTGCTCGCAGACCGCTTCATCCACTCCCACTCCGACGTCACCGGACCGCAGGTCGGGCACGCCATTGCCAGTGCGGTAGCCACCCACACGACAGTTGGTTAGCGTGGTACGCCGACCTTCGAGGTAAACCAGTGGTAACAACCACCGCCTAGCGTGACGCTCATGGGCGATTTCGTGACCTCGCGGATCGGTGTAGAGGAAGAGTTCCATCTCGTCGACCTGCAAACCCGACGAGCCACCCCGGCGGTCGAGGATCTGCTCGCCCAGCTGGACGCCGACTCATTCGCCCCGGAGCTGCAGCGCTCCCTGGTCGAGGCGAACACGCTGCCCTGCGAGACCCTCGATGAGCTGCGCGCGGAGCTCTGCCGGCTGCGCCGCAGGCTCAACGAGGTCGCCGAGCCCCTCGGGCTGGGTGTGGTGTCCGCCGGCACGGTTCCGCTGGTCGACCTGCTCGGCACCGACATCTCGGCCGGCGCCCGCTACGAGCGGATGCAGCACGAGTATCAGCTACTGGTCCGCGAGCAGCACATCTGCGGCGCCCAGGTGCACGTCGACGTGCCCGATCGGGATGTCGCGGTGGCCGTCGTGCAGCACGTGGCGCTGCACCTGCCGACCTTCCTCGCATTGTCGGCAAGTTCGCCGTTCTGGCGCGGGGACGACAGCGGCTACGCCAGCTATCGCTGCATGGTCTGGCAGCGCTGGCCGACGGCGGGCCCACCAGGGCCGATGCGGACCGCCGCCGACTATGACACCATGGTGGCCGACCTGGTCGCCTCGGGCACCATCAGCGACCCCGGAATGGTTTATTTCGACATCCGCCCTTCGGCGCACCTGCCCACCGTCGAACTGCGGATCTGTGACGCCTGCCCGCTGGTCGACGACGTCGTGCTCATCGCCGGGCTGTTCCGGGCACTGGTGCAACGGGCCCGCGGGTGGGTCGCGGAGGGCCGACCGTTCCCGCAGACCCGCCATGAGCTGCTGCGGGCGGCCACCTGGCGAGCGGCCCGATCGGGGCTGGAGGGTGACCTGGTCGACCTGACCCACCCGTACGGACCGACCCTCGTCCCACCATCGCTGCTGGTCGAACGGCTGGTCAAGGAGTTACGGCCGGAGCTGGATGCCGCCGGAGACTGGAAACAGGTGTGTGAGCTGTCCCAGCGAGCCCTTGCCGTGGGCAGCTCGGCGGCCCGGCAGCGCCGCATGTTCGGCCGCCGCGGCGAGCTCACCGATGTGGTCGACGGCCTGCTCGCGCACACCCGCGGGGGCACCCTGGACCGCGATCCGCCGACCGCGGTGCCCGCGACGCCCGCGCTGCTGGAGGGCTACCTCGGTGTCGACGTACCCAGTGCCGACGTACCCGGCTACGACGAGGCGGTGGGAACAGACGGCCGGGCGCTACCGCACTACGGCTGGATGTTCCGGGCGCTGGACCGGCTCGGAGCCCGGGGGATGCGCGCGGCGATGTCTGCCCTGCGCACCGAGCAGCGGGCGCGGGCGGTGACATTCCGGGTAGCCGACGATGCACCGGACCGGCTGCTCCCGCTGGACCTGGTGCCGCGCATCGTCACAGCCGAGGACTGGTCGACGCTGACCCCCGGCCTCATCCAGCGGGTGCGGGCGCTGGAAGCGTTCCTGCATGACGCCTACGGCCGTCAGGAGATCGTCCGGGATGGCGTGCTGCCGGCGTCGGTGATCACCAGCGCACCCGGCTGGAGCAGCGCCGGGCAGCTATGCGGCCAGCACACTGTGCGCGCTGCGGTCAGCGGGATCGACCTGGTGCGCGATAGCGCCGAGCGCTGGCTGGTCCTCGAGGACAACCTCCGGGTGCCCTCCGGGATCGGGTATGCCATCGTCAGCCGGCGGCTGGTACGCAGCGTGTTGCCCGATCTGGAGCCACCCGCCGGCGTGGTGGCGTTGGAAGGGGTACCCGAACTGCTGCGCACGTCACTGCTGGCGGCGGCTGCGGTGAGCGCCGGCGATGACGCGATCGCGCTGCTGAGTGCCGGCCCCATCGACGCCGCCTTCTACGAACACCGGTTACTGGCGGAACGGATGGCTGTGCCGCTGGTCACTCCTGGGGATCTCACGGTCGCCGACAGCGGCGTCTACGCGAATGGTCAGCACCTGCGCGTGCTCTACCGCCGGCTCGACGAGCAGACGTTGCTCGAGGCGACCGGGGCAGACGGCCGGCCCGTGGGGCCGGCGATCTGCGCGGCCGTGGCCGATGGCCGGGTCAGCGTGCTCAACGCGCTGGGCAACGGCGTGGCCGATGATAAGCGGGTGTACGCATATGTGCCGGACATGATCGCTTACTACCTGGGCGAACAGGTGCTGCTCGCCAACGTGCCCACCTACCCCTGCGCCGACCCGCACCATCTCGCCGAGGTGCTTGACCGGCTCGACGAGCTGGTACTCAAGCCGGTGGATGGCTACGGCGGGCACGGCATCGTGATCGGCCCGGACGCCGACCGCGCCGAGCTGGCCGAGCTCGCCGTGACTATCCGGGCGAACCCTGGGGACTGGGTCGGCCAGGACCTGGTGTCGCTGTCCACCCATCCCACCTTCGCCGGGGACCGGCTGGAGCCGCGGTCGGTCGACCTGCGCGCATTCGTCCTGCTGGGAGAACGGGCCGAGGTCCTCCCGGCCGCCCTGACCCGGGTCGCGCCGAGCGGCAGCATGATCGTCAACTCCTCGCGGGGCGGCGGCGCGAAGGACACCTGGATCTTGCGGTGAGAGGAGCTAGCTGATGTGCGGCATCGCGGGCGAGATCAGATTCGACGGGACACCGGCCGACGTCGCCAGGGTCACCACCATGACCGCCGCCCTGCACCGTCGAGGGCCCGATGGCTGGGGCATCCACGCCGGCGGGCGCGCCGCGCTCGGCCACCGGCGGTTGAAGATCATCGACCTGTCGGACCGGGCCACCCAGCCGATGGTCGACCCCCAGCTCGGGCTCAGCGCGGTGTTCAACGGCTGCATCTACAACTACCGCGAGCTGCGCAGCGAGCTGCACGCCGCCGGTTACCAGTTCTTCTCCGAGTCCGACAGTGAGGTCGTGCTCAAGGCCTACCACCGGTGGGGCACCAGCTGTGTGGACCATTTCCTGGGCATGTTCGCCTTCGCCGTGCTCGAGCGCGACAGCGGGGACCTGGTGCTGGGCCGCGACCGGCTCGGGATCAAACCGCTGTACCTGACCCAGACCCCGCACCGGCTGCGCTTCGCCTCCACGCTGCCGGCGCTGCTCGCCGGGGGTGAGGTGGACACCGCCATCGACCCGGTGGGCCTGCATCACTACCTGAGTTTCCACTCCGTCGTGCCGGCTCCCCGCACGATCCTGACCGGGGTGGCGAAGCTGCCACCGGCCACGGTCCGCACCGTGCACCCGGATGGCCGCTGCGAGGACCGGACCTACTGGCAGCCGGTGTTTTCCCGGGGCAATCCCGAGCTGACCGCGGCCGAGTGGCCGGGCGCGGTGCTGCACGCGCTGCGCCTGGCCGTGCAGCGGCGCATGGTGGCCGACGTTCCGGTGGGCATCCTGCTCTCCGGGGGGATCGACTCCAGCTTGGTGGTGGCGCTGCTGGCCGAGGGTGGGCAGCACGGGCTTCGTACGTTCAGCGTCGGTTTTGAGGCCGCGGGCGGGGAGTCCGGGGACGAGTTCGTGTACTCCGACCAGGTCGCGGCACATTTCGGCACCGATCACCAGAAGATCATGATCGAGTCGGATCGGCTGCTCCCGGCGGTGGACGCGGCCATCGACGCGATGAGCGAGCCCATGGTCAGCCACGACTGCGTCGCGTTCTACCTGCTGTCCCAGGAGGTGTCCCGCTCGGTGACCGTGGTGCAGTCCGGGCAGGGGGCGGACGAGGTGTTCGCCGGCTACGACTGGTACCCACCGCTGGCCGGCGTGCCGCGGGCGCACGCCGCGGGGGCTTATGCGGAGGTGTTCGTCGACCGCCCGCACGCCGAGCTGGCTAACCTGCTGGAGCCGGAGTGGCTGGCTTGCCTCGCCGGGGATCACAGCCGGGCATTCGTCGATGCGCACTTCGGCGTTCCCGGCGCCGACACCGCGGTCGATGCGGCGTTGCGCCTGGACACCACCGTCATGCTGGTTGACGATCCGGTCAAGAGGGTGGACAACATGACCATGGCCTGGGGAGTGGAGGGGCGGGTCCCGTTCCTGGACCATGAGCTGGTCGAGCTCGCCGGCGCCTGCCCACCCGAGCTGAAACTCGCTGCGGGCGGGAAGGGAGTGCTCAAGTCGGCCAGCCGCGGTGTGGTTCCGGATTCGATCATCGACCGGCCCAAGGGGTACTTCCCGGTGCCGGCGATCCGGCATCTGTCCGGATCGTTCCTCGACCGGGTACACGACGCGGTGACCGATCCGGTCGCCAAGGACCGCGGTCTGTTCCGCCCGGACTGGTTACAGCGCATGCTGGCCGATCCGAACACCGAAAGGACCACGTTAGGGTCCAACGCGCTATGGCAGGTCGCTCTGTTAGAGATGTGGCTACAGCAGAGGGGGATCTAGGTGGACGATGACACTTCCCTTGCGATTGGCACCGCCTTTGCGATTGGCACCGCCTTCGGGCGGCGGCGGCAGGCCCGGCTGGCCGCCGAGTTGCCCGGCCTCGACTGGCTGGCCGCGCAGAGCTGTACCTCCCCCGCGCTGTCCCCGGACGGCGCCACCCTGGCCGTGGTGTCCGACCGGGACGGCACCCCCCGGGTCTGGCTGAATCCACTGGCCCGGCCCGGCGAGCCGGTGCGGCTGGACTGGAGCGAGGACGACGGGGGCGATGGCTACGTGCGGGCGGTCACCTGGTCACCCGACGGCGAGTGGTTGTGCGTCACGACTGCACCTGGCAGCAGCGAACGAACCCTGGTCCGCGCACTGCATCCGGATGGCTCCGGCGCCTGGGCCGTCGCCGGGTCCGCGACCGGAATGGCCTGGACCGGCCGCTGGCAACCCGGCGGGCACATCATCGGCCTTGCCGAGAGCAACCCCACGGACCCGGCCACGCTGGACGCCTACGCGGCGGACGTGGGTTCCGGCCGCCGGCGCTACCTGGCCAGCGGCCCGGCCGCGACGGTGTGCGCCTTCAGCCACGACGGGCGCTACGCGCTGGTGCGCGTCGGGTCCCGCGGCGCCCGCCGCTTGCTGCTGGTCGACACCCGCATCGGCACCAAGGCGGAGCTACTCGGTGCCGATGCGACCGTCGCCGACGCCCGCTTCTCCCCCGATGATCAGATGATCTATGTGCACACCGATGCCGGCCGGGAGTTTGCCGCGTTGCTCACCCTGCCCAGGGTCGCCGCCGGTTACCCCAAGGCCACCGAGCTCATCGCCGCACGTGCCGGGACCGACCTCGAGGGATTCGCGCTCGAGCCCACTGGCCGCGCGATTGTCGCGGTGTGGAACGTCGCGGGCCGCAGCGAGCTCGAGCTCATCGACCTGACGAACGGGAAGCGCCGGGCGTTACCGCCCCCGCCGGCGGAGGTCGTGACGGGTTGCGGCTTCGCCCAAGACGGTCGGTCGATGATCCTCGCCGTGGAATCCAGCGCCGAGCCACCGCACGTGCTGCGCTACCCGCTGCCGCCCACCGCCTCGGTGCGGCTGGCCCCCGAGCTGCCGCCATGGTCACCGGACGCGCCGGTCCGGCCGGAGCTGCACCGGTGGCAGGCGCGCGACGGCCTCACGCTGAGCGGCTGGCTCTACCGGCCGGTCGGGGCGCTGGGCGCGGTGCCCACGCTGGTCTGGTTGCACGGCGGCCCCGAAGCGCAGGAGCGGCCCACCTTCAACCCCATCTACCAGGCCTTACTGAGGTATGGCATCGCGGTGTTCGCGCCGAACGTGCGTGGCTCGTCAGGTTGTGGTCGCCGCTTCATGGGCGCGGATGTCCACCGCCGGCGGTTCGCCGCCATCGATGACGTCGCCGACCTCGTCGGGTACCTGGTGGAGGCGGAACTTGCCACCCCCGCCGCAGTAGGCTGCGCTGGCCGTTCCTACGGCGGCTACCTGACGCTCGCGGCCATGGTGCACTATCCCGCGTTATTCCGGGTCGGCGTCGACATCTCCGGCATCACCGATTTCGAGAGTTTCTTTGCCCACACCGAACCGTGG
>JBOHFK010000164.1:0-11505 GCA_050699635.1 Pseudonocardiaceae bacterium
GCTGCACCGGGCGCAAGTCTCGCGGGCCGGTCGTGACGCACGCTTCGCCCGATAAGCATCCGTCGCTGCTTTTTGAATGACCCTGTAGCAGTCCATGCAGTACGACGGGGTTGGACTGTTCCGAGGTGCGTCATGACAACGGGCGCACAGTTTATCAGACCGTTGTTGACGATGTCGCGATGCGTACTCGCGACTGTTGAGCAGGCGACAGTTGGCACAATATGACTGGTTAACCCTAGGCGCCGTATTACAGCGTGCACACGGCTTAATACTCTGAGAGATATCGGCCCCTTATCGGTCGGTCATGCCCCGTTCATGCGCAGCCCGGGGCCCTACACGCCTTGTTCACCCACTTACCCAACGTCATCTCGTGGACGCCAATACGTTTCGCCACATTGCGAATCGTCCGGCCTGAATCGCGTACGAGACTAACGGCTTGATCCTGATATTCCTCGGTGAAGCATCGGCGTGTCGCCAAGACGGTTCCTCCACCCTGCTCTCAGCGGCGCCCCTGACCAGCTGTCTACAAGAGTGGGAACGGTCCACTGCCGGGTCGGCAGGTGTGGACGCGGTCCCTGTTGGCTGTGTGGGCTAGTCAGGCAGGGGAGGCAGGCACCAGGGACGGGCAGGGAGGACCCCCTGCCCGTCCCTGGTGCCTCCCGATGAACTCTCTGACCCAATTCATCACTCTCAGTGCCCCTCGAACGCGGCGTGTTCCTTCCCGTGCGCGCGGCAACATCAGCAGAGGATGACGTTGACGGCGCGGCCGAAGTACGTTCCCGTCGTTGGTTGCCTAGCTGCCGCCCTTAGAATGTTTTCGTCACCACGCTCGGAAAGAGAGGAGAAAGCTGAATGCCTGCCAAGAGGCCAACTATCCTGGCTACGTCTATGGGTTTTAACCGGGCCAGGGACCCATGGCGACCATCGCTAATATTCCGATACGCGTTTGACCTAGCTGGTAACTCAACACATCCAAAACTATGCTTCCTCACCACTGGGACTGGCGACCAAAAAAGCAGTATCGATAAGTTCTATTCAGCATTTAAGGGCAGCAGTGTCGACGCAAGCCACTTGTCATTTTTTGAGAAGCCAAACGTGGAGGACGTCGCAGCCCACCTGCATCAGCAAGATGTGATTTGGGTAGATCGTGGCAGCCTAGTTAACTTACTTGCAGTCTGGCGCGCACACAGTCTCGATAAAATCATGCGGGACTGTTGGCAAAACGGCGTAGTCCTCGGTGGGGAGTCAGCAGGATCATTATGTTGGCACACCGGCGGCACGACAGACTCATTCGGCAACGTGCGGCCGATCGTCGATGGGCTTGGTTTCCTGCCGTACTCGAACGCAGTTCACTACGGCGAACGACGCGAGCTCTTTCAGCGGAGCATCGCTTCGGGGATATTGCCCGATGGTCATGCCACCGAAGCCGGTGCAGGTTTACACTACGAGGGAACCGATCTTGTCGCCGCCGTCACTGACCGCAGGGGAGCTGGTGCCTTTCGTGTCACCCGGTCAGCGAATACAAACGTATACGAGGAGTCCCTACAGGTGAGATATCTCACATGAAAGGTGTGGGGGCTCCGCCCAGTCGACGCGTTAGGTCCTGCACGTCACTCCGACCATGCCATTGATCAAGTATTCGCATGGTGCGGCGCAGCTCACCGCGAGCAGACAACGAGCCGACCTGCTCAATACCCTGAAGCGTTTCCCACGTCAAGCGGCACGATTCAGCAGGCTCACCGGCGTGAGCGTAGGCACGTGCCAGCTTGGCCCGGGTTATGGTGGCCGTGCGGGCAGACAACTTTGACAACTTCGCCAGCCTTGGCTCAAGCACCCGAATCGCTTTTGCTCCGTGACCGAGGTAAATATCGCACGTTGCTTGGAAAATAGCCAACAGATCCTCGTCCACGACACTGCGCTGGCCGAGCAATATGTCTTCTTCGCGAGCCGGCCGAGCGAGCCAATTTACGGCCTCATCGAGGGCGCGGTAACTCGCATTTCTATCGCCCGCAAGCGCATATCCGAAAGCCATCTGCTTGGCCGCCAGCCCTCTCATACGGGGCGAGGCGTCCGAAATCTCAAATACGTGATACGCCTGGTTGACAGCCCGCTGCCCATCACCAGAGAAGCTGATAACCATCATCGACCGTCGGACGAAACCGTACTCTGTCATCGCTGACCAATTCGCAGCTTGCGCCCACTGCGATGCGCGATCGGTCCAGTACATCGCGCCCGGCAAATCGCCCGCTTCCTCGCTTAACCAGCTCAAAGATTCAGCATAGCGAGCTTGCAGACGGGAATAACGTCGCCTATCATGCTTGGCCGCGCGGCGACGTAGAGCATCCAAAATTGCAACATCACCCAGCAATCCGTCGATTAACCGCTGCGGACGCAGTATCCGCGCGGATTCCTGGTAGCCATTAAATGAGTCTTCGAAATATGTAACTGGATAGGTCTCGGTTCGGGTCTGGTGTTGCTGGCGGGTTGGTGAGGGTCGGTGAGTGGTTGGCGTGTCTTGGGCGTCGTCCGGTTGTGGTGTGTTTGGATCTTGGTGTGTCCGAGCCGCCGGTCCCGCCGCAGCCTTCTTATGAGGAGTTGCTGGCTGAGAACGTGCGATTGCGTGCTGGCTTGATTCAGGCGCTGGCGGAGATCGGGGAGTTGAAGGCGCGGCTGGGGATGACGTCGAAGAACTCCTCGAAGCCGCCGAGTGCGGATGGGCTGGCCAAGCCGGCGCCGAAGTCATTGCGGGGCAAGGCGAAGCAGGGTCCGGGCCGGCCGAAAGGTCAGATGGGGTTCACTTTGTCCCCGGTTGATGTCCCCGATCATGAGCAGACGTATGAGCCGGCGGTGTGCTGCGGGTGCGGGGCTGGCCTCGACGGTGCCGTGGTGGTCGGGTGCGAACGCCGGCAGGTGTTCGATCTGCCCCCGCTGCGCTTGGAGGTCACCGAGCACCGGTTGATCTCCCGTGCCTGCTCCTGCGGGGTGATCACCAAGGCGCAGGCGCCGGCGGGGGTGAACGCGCCGGTGCAGTACGGGTCGCGGCTGGGCGGGGTCGGGGTGTATTTGTTCCACGGCCAGTTCCTGTCGAAGTCGCGCACCTGCCAGGCGCTGGCTGACCTGTTCGGCGCGACGATCGCCGCGTCCACACTGGTGTCCTGGGTGAAGCGGATCGCCGCCCAGATCACCTCGAAAGTGATCCCCGGGATCGTCGATCGGATCGCGGGATCGGCGGTTGCGCATTTCGATGAGACCGGGTTCCGTGCCGCCGGGAGCCTGCACTGGATGCATTCGGCATCCACCCCCACCGACGTGCTCCTGAGCGTGCATGCCCGGCGCGGGGTGAAAGGGATGGACGCCGCCGGCGTTCTCCCGCGATTCGCCGGAACCGCGGTGCATGATGCGTGGGCGCCATATGACACCTACACCAACGCCACCCACGCGCTGTGCAACGCCCACGCCCTGCGTGAACTGATCTACGTGATCGACACCGCGCCACCAGCGGTCGCGGACCTGGCCGCTCAGGGCGCCGAGGCCATGGTCGCGATCAAAGACCTCGTCGACGACGCCCAGGCGGGCGACACCCAGCCCGACCCCGACCGGATGGCAGCACAGCGGCACCTGCTGCGATCAGCATTCGTCCTGGGCAAAAACGCCACCGCCGGGCGCGCCACGAAGCTGGAACGCAAGTACAACACCCTGTTCACCCGCCTGATCGACCGGTGGGAAGACTACCAACGGTACACAACCGACCCGGCTGTCAGCTTCGACAACAACCCAGCCGAGCAGACCATCAGAATGCCGAAACTGCGTATCAAGGTCTCCGGTTGCCTGCGAACCCTCACCGGCGCCGAGGAATTCGCTGCCATCCGGTCCTACACCGCCACCGCAACCCGCCACGGGCAAAACATGCTGGACGTCCTCATCCAAGCAGCCGACAGCAACCCCTGGATCCCCGCCACCTGACACCCCCCTGCCGCGCGGCCGATAGGTCACGCGGCCACATCAGCACGCCTAAATCCGGACCTATCCAGTTACCGCGAAACAACCCCCGGGGAAGCCACCCGATACATCGACGTCCAGAACCGCGTGCTCGCGGTCCGCAATCCACAAGATCGGGTCTTCGACCGCCCGACCCTGGTGTTCACCGGCGAGCACGACCATTTGACCCCGCCGTCATTGGTTCGGGACCTCGCGGCCACCATCCCAGGAGCCCTCTACACCAGCTTCAACGACGCCGATCACCTGGTGCCCATGGAGTGTCCCGAAGAGATGGCTGATCTCCTGATCCGCTTCTTCACCGACCAGAACTTCGACAACCTGCCCTACTGCAGCCCGGTGGAGCAACCGAGCTCCGGGTTCGGCTGCTCCACCGGGCGCCTGCTGACTGCGTAACAGCGCGCCAACTCGGTCGACGCCAACTCAGTCGATGTCAGCGCCACCACGGGCGCAGTGGCACGTGCGAGTTGCCGGTGGCATCGGGGCGGACGGCGAGTACCTGATGCAGCTCGATCCCGTTGCGTTCGAAGGCCAGCCGCGATGACGCCATGTACAGGCCCCACACCCGGGCGGTGGGCTCGCCGACCTCGGTCACCGCGTCGTCCCAGCGTGCCACCAGGTTGGCGTTCCACTGCTGGAGCGTCAGCGCGTAGTGCTCTCGCAGGTTCTCCACGTGGCGCACCTCGAAACCGACGTTCTGCGCCTCGGTAATGATCTTGCCGGCGCCGGCCAGCTCACCGTCCGGGAACACGTAGCGGTCGATGAACGCGTCGGTCTGCGCCTTGGCCCGGTTGTCCGGCATCGTGATGCAGTGATTGAGCAGCCGCCCGCCGGGCCGCAGCTTGGCGAGCAGCTGCGCGAAGTACGACGGGTAGGTGTGCACCCCGACGTGCTCGGTGAGCCCGATCGAGGAGATCGCGTCGTAGTCGCGGCCCGGGGCGTCCCGGTAGTCCAGATGCCGCACCTCGGCCAGCGAACTCAGACCGTCCGCGTCGATGGCCCGCTGAGCCCAGCTGGCCTGCTCCGCGGACAGCGTGACGCCCAGCGCGCGGACCCCGCGGCGGGCCGCGTAGCGGACCATGCCGCCCCAGCCGCAGCCGATGTCGAGCAGCCGCATCCCGGCCCGCAACCCCAGCTTGTCGGCGATCAGCTCGTGCTTGCGCTCCTGGGCCTGTTCCAGGCTCGCCTCCGAATGATCGAAGACGGCGCAGGTGTAGGCCATCGACGGGCCCAGCACCATTTCGTAGAACCGGTTGGAGACGTCGTAGTGATGGTGTATCGCCTCGGAGTCCCGATGCCGCGAATGCGCCAGGCCTTCGAGCGTCCGGCGCCACCGGGGCCGCGATTCCTGCGGTGGCGGGGGCACCGGACGCAGCAGCTCCCAGCCCAGCGAACGGGTGATCAGCGCCAGCTCGGCCACCGTCGGGCGCCGGAAGCGCAACTTGTCGGCCATGACCCGCATGGCGGCATACGGGTCACCAGGATGCACCCCGGTGGAGTGCAGATCACCGGCGATGTAGGCCCGTGCCATGCCGAGGTCGCCCGGTGCGGTGAACACGTAGGTGGCCCCACGCGGGGTCGCCAGGTGCACGCTGATCTCCGAGTCGGGCGGGCCGGTGGCGCTGCCATCGTAGGCGGTGAACCGGACCGGGAACCGGCCGTCGGACAGCAGCTCCACGATCCCGGCCAGGGACAGCCGGTCCTGGCTCCTCAGGGTCGACGGGGCTGCTGCCGGACTGGGGCTGCGCCGTTCTCGGAAGGTCGTCATCGACGTCGCACCGCCTTTGCGTAGAGGTCCAGAAGTCTCCGGTCCGGGTCGTAACGTTGCTTGAGTGCCGCATAGTGTTCACCGCCGTAGCGGGCGTTGAAATCTTCTCTCGAGTAGAAGGAGTCCGAGTAGAGGGACTTGTGCCCGCCCACCTTGTCAACCTGGTCTTCGATGGCCCGGTTGGCGGCCCAGTCGTTACCACCGGTGCCGTCAGTCACGATGGGCACGCTGGACCAGAAGCCGACGTTGACATAGTCCCGGCCGGGTGCCAGGGGATACAGCGGCCAGCCGCGCTCGCCGCGCAGCCGCAACGGGCACAGCCACACCGGCTCGATGCCGACGTGCTCGGCGAACCAGCGCAGGAACTCCGCGGTGCACTCCAGCGGGATTTCGACGTCCTGGATCACCCGTTCCCGGCGTGGCCGACCGCGCCACACCTCGAGACGATTCTCCAGATCGAACCGGTTCGCCAGTGCCACGATCTTCCAGTACACGTCGCTGCGCCGCAGCGCCGCCGGCCAGAACCGCCGGATCACCGGGTGCTGGGCTCCCAGGCCCCCTGAGCACCAGAACCAGTCGGTGTCCCAGCGCCACAGGTAGTCGTGCGTGCTCAGTACGTCGTGGCGGCGTTGCTGGATCGAGCGATAGAAGATCTGCATCCCGGTGTAGTCGCTGGCCGGGCCATCGGACTCGGTGCGCCGGCCCAACGTCAGGTAAGACTCAGCGAGCGAGAACATCACACCGTCGAGGTAGTCGACGTCCTCGCCGTCCCATTCCCGGGTCGCCATGATCCGCGCCACGGCGGCGCACAACTCGTCGATGTCGTCGAAGCGCACATGCCGCAGCGTGACCTGCGAGCAGACCGGCTCCAGCTCGATGCGCAGCCGGGTGGCGTAGCCCAGCGTGCCGTAGGAGTTGGGGAATCCGGCGAAGAGCTCCTCACCCGGCGTGGTCGTGACGATCTCGCCGGCGCCGGTGAGCACCTCGAGCTCCAGCACCGACTCGTGCGGTAGCCCGTTGCGGAAGGACGTGGCCTCGATGCCCAGCCCGCTCACCGCGCCACCCAGGGTGATCGTCTTGAGTTGGGGGACCACCAGTGGGGTCAGGCCATGCGGCAATGTCGCGGCGACGAGGTTCTCGTAGGTGCACATTCCGGCGACCTCGGCGGTGCAGCTGGCCGGGTCCACCGCCAGCACCCCGCCCAGGCCGGACACATCCAGACCTGGCTGACCCGTCGCGGCGCGCGGCCGGAACAGGTTCGACGTCCGCTTGCCCAGCCGCACCGGGGAGCCCGGCGGGATCGCTCGGTAACTGGCAACCAGGCGCCGGACAGCATCGTGATGGCTGCGCCAGGCCCCGGTGAGCTGCACGTGCACCACGCTACGGCCAAACCCGGCCGGACCGCACCGGTTTCTCGAACCCGGAGGTGGCTACCCTGTGCATATATAGCCTATTTGTACATACCCCTCCGAGATAACGAGGAGCCGCGGTGCAACCCGGTGGAGCGCCTGACATGCAGATGATCCTGCAACAGGCCCAGAAGATGCAGCAAGATCTCATGAGCGCGCAGGCCGAGCTCGCCGAGACCGAGGTTACCGGCCAGGCCGGCGGCGACCTGGTCACCGTCACCCTGGCCGGTTCCGGCGAGGTGCGCGGCGTGACGATCGACCCCAAGGTGGTCGACCCCGACGATGTGGAGACCCTCCAGGACCTCGTCATGGGCGCGATGCTCGACGCGCACCGTGCCCTGCAAGACCTCACCCAGGAGAAGATGGGCCCGCTCGCCAGCGCGCTCGGCGGCGCCAGCGGAGGTTTCGGCCTGCCGGGGATGTAACACGACGTTCCGGATGAGCGGGTACGGCATGATGGCCTGGTGTACGAGGGAGTCGTTCAAGACCTGATCGACGAGTTGGGGCGGCTGCCCGGCGTCGGGCCCAAGAGCGCTCAGCGGATGGCCTTCTACCTGCTGGCCGCGGATCCGGCTGACGTGACCCGCTTGCAGGAAGCGCTGCAGCGGGTTAAGGACGGGGTGGTCTTCTGCGCCGTCTGCGGCACGGTCTCGGAGAAAGAAACCTGCCGGATCTGTGCGGATCCGCGACGCGATCCCCGGGTGGTCTGTGTGGTCGAAGAGCCCAAGGACGTCATCGCGGTGGAACGCACCCGGGAGTTCACCGGGCGGTACCACGTGCTGGGCGGGGCCCTTGATCCGCTGTCCGGGGTCGGCCCCGACCAGTTGCGCATCCGGGAACTGCTCATCCGGATCGGCGCCGACGAGATCACCGAGGTGATCATCGCAACGGACCCCAACACCGAGGGCGAGGCCACCGCCACTTATCTGGCGCGGATGCTGCGGGACTTCCCTGGTTTGTCGGTCACCAGACTTGCCTCTGGGCTGCCGATGGGCGGTGATCTGGAGTTCGCCGACGAGCTGACGCTGGGCCGCGCACTCTCAGGCCGCCGCGCCGTCTGACCGCCCGGACGTCCACCCAGCGGTCAGTCCGGCACGACCGTCGGTGCCAAGTGGTCGTCCCATTCGGACAGTGGATTCGAGCAACGCGGGCACTCGCCATGATGCGGACGCAATGCCGCCCACTCCTTGGCAAGCATGCGACGCTCCTCGGCGTGCTGTCTGGCCCGCTGGTGGAGCCTGGGCTGCAAGACCCGGGTGGTGCAGGTCGCTCCCAGTAGCGCCCCGATGCACACCAGCAGTATCGCGGCAACTACAGCGACGATCACCATGCTCGGCGGTCAGTTCCGCCGCGACGGTGCAGTCCCTGGCCGGGTTGGGCCTCGGGGAAGCGTGTCGCGCTCCGGTAAGAAGTCGACATGTCGCGTGCCCCTTCCCTGGTCGGTGATGGGTGCGCGGGTGCGCCTCGAGTGGAGGCTACGCATCCCGCTCGGCTGCTACCCGAGCAAGCCCAGAAGCAGCGTGTGCAATTGCATCACGCACTCAGCTAGTATGCAACCAGCTGTCTTCAGGATGTGTTGGCTGCCATGTCGGCTAGCCTGTCAAGGACGTGTTATTTTCGGATTTTGTGAGTGGTTGGGCATCCCGCTCACGGGGCGATGGTCACAAAACGCGGAGGCGCGTGATGTCCCCAGTACATGGTCCGGCGGTGCCCCGACGCCGACTCGGTGCCGAGCTCCGCACCCTGCGTGAGCAGGCTGGACTCACCATCGACGAGGTAGCTACGGAACTCGAATGTTCGGTCTACAAGGTTAGTAGGTTGGAGAACGGCCAGGGCATCCCCAAGAATCGCGATGTTCGCGACCTGCTCGACCGCTACGGGATCAGGGACCAGGCTCGCCGGGACCGGATCATGCGCTGGGTCCGGGAAGGGCAGCGCCAGGGTTGGTGGGACGACTTCTCCGACGTGCTGGGGCCAGACCCCGAGGATCCGCTACTACCGGACAACCTCAGCCGGTACGTCGCGCTGGAGCAGGACGCCAGCCAGGTGCGCGGTTTCGAGAACACCCTTGTGCACGGCCTGCTGCAAACCGAGGACTACGCCCGGGCGGTCCTGACCACACTGTCCACCGCGGACCCCGATGCCACCGACCGTAAGGTCGAGCTCCGGATGCGACGGCAGGAGCGACTCTACGTCGCCGAAGATCCACTGAAGATCCACATAGTCCTCGATGAAGCGGTACTGCACCGCCCGGTCGGAGGCGAACAGGTGATGCGAGCGCAGTTGAAGCGGTTGATCGACGATGCGCAGCGGCCGAACATCACCGTTCAGGTGCTTCCATTCAGTGCTGGGGCGCATCGCGCGGCACATGGCTACTTTGTGGTGCTGACTTTTCCGGATTCCGATGACAACGATCTTGTGTACGTCGAGGGCCATACGGGCGATATGTACCTCGAGAAGCAGCGTGACATCGACGTATATCAACAGATGTTCGATGAAACGGTCGTCAAGTGTCTGACGGTCGAACAGACCATTGCGCTCATCGCTGAAATTTCTGCTGATCGCTGAGGGTAAGAAGGCGCCCAGCGCTCCAACCTCGGGCGCCGATGCGCTCAGTCATCGTCGTCTGGCTCGTCTTCCTCCTCGACGTACTGGGCTTCTTCGGACAAGAGGTACCCGCAACGTGGGCACCGAACGAACTGGACCGACTGCCGTGCGTCTCGTATTGCCTGCCACTCTGCGTTGAGCCTGCGACGCTCCTCGGCTTGCCGGCGTAGTTTGGGCTGGAGGACTTGAATGGTCCAGGTCGTCCCGAGCAGCATCCCCAAGCTCAGGCAGGCCAACAGGATCAAGCCTGCCGCCTGGATGGTCACTGCAAACTGCGGGGGATCCCGCCGCGACGTTTCGTTTCCTTACCGCGGCCCGACTGCTGGACCTCGGGGAAGCGTGTCGCGCTCCGGTGAGATGCCGACATGGTCGCCTGCCCCTTCCCTCGTTCGGTGGTCGGGCCCGCGGGGTGAACCTGGGGGTGAGGGCTCGTCCGAGACCCGGGCTCAGCTGGTGTGCAAGCTAACCATTAGGATGCAGGAAGCAACCTCGTTGTGCAATTGCAAGATGGGCTGTCTTGATGCGATTCACCGAACAGGCGTAGCGTGTCGACTTTGGGGGCTGTGAGTGGTTGGGCATCCTGCTCACAGGCGATGGTTACAGAACGTGGAGGCGCGTGATGTCCCCAGGACGTGGTCCGGTGGTGCTCCGACGCAGGCTCGGGGCCGAGCTTCGCACCCTGCGTGAGCAGGCCGGACTCACCATCGACGACGTGGCCGCGGAGCTTGAGTGCTCGGTGTCCAAAGTCAGTAGGCTGGAGACCGGTAAAGGCATCCCCAAGGGCCGCGACGTCCGCGACCTACTGGATCGCTACAAGGTTTCCGACCAGGCTCACCGGGATCGGATGATGCGCTGGGTCCGGGACGGGCAGCGCCAGGGTTGGTGGCACAACTTCTCCGATGTACTGGCTCCAGACCCCGGGGATCCGTTGTTGCCGGACGACCTCGACCGATACGTCGCGTTCGAGCAGGACGCGAGCGAGGTGCGTAGCTTCGAGAACACCGCCGTGCATGGTCTGCTGCAAACCGAGGACTATGCCCGAGCTGTCATCACCGCTGTGTCCACCGCGGATCCCGAAGTCGCCGACCGTCTCGTCGAGCTCCGGATGCGACGGCAGGAGCGGCTGTATGTCAACGAGGATCCATTGAAGATCCACATCATCCTCGACGAAGCGGTGCTGCACCGCCCGGTTGGGGGTGAGCAGGTGATGCGAGCGCAGCTGAAGCGGTTGCTCGACGATGCGCAGCGGCCGAACATCACCGTCCAGGTGCTTCCGTTCAGTGTCGGGGCGCACTGCGCGACGGGTGGTCCCTTCGTGGTGCTAGCTTTCCCTGATTCAGACGACACCGATCTCGTGTATGTCGAGGGCCATCTGGGTGATGCCTACTTCGAGAAGGAGCGCGACGTCGGAGTCTATGAACGGATGTTCGATGAGTTGGTTGGCATGTGTATGACCGCTGAGCAGTCTACTGCGCTTGTCGTCAAGTTCATGCAGGATCACTGAGGGTAAGGGGAGGGGCCAGTGACCGATGCGTCCCATCTCCCGCTGGTGTGGCGGATCAGCAGCCGGTGCACCGGAGGGGGATGTGTCGAGGTGGGGTTCTTGCCTGGCGGCGGCGCCGTCGTGCGAGATACCACGGACCGCGCGCGTGATCCACTCACGATCAATCGCCGGGGGTGGGCCGACTTCATTCTGGGTGTGAAGAACGGCGTTTTCGACGTCTA
>JBOHFK010000165.1:0-11498 GCA_050699635.1 Pseudonocardiaceae bacterium
GCACCGGCACCCGAGAGCCGTAGAGGACGTGGAAGGGATGGGTGATCAGCAAATCCGAAGAACGGTTGGGATCGGTCGCACTAAGCCGCGACCGTGGGGATCCTAAGAACCTGGCTGGCACACCGCCGTGTGCGCTGCTCACGCCGACGCAGCTGGCGGCCAACGAGATGGACTTGCCTGCTCGAGTTAAGAAAGTCCTCGAAGCCCCAGCGTGCGAGTGGGACAACAAGGCGCACACCCGGGAGTTCTCCGTGTTCGTGAACATCGGGCCGGACGTCCTGCATAACGTCTATGCCCAGCGGGAGACCTTCGCGATCTTTGAGATCACCCAGGTCACCGGGTACCCGGCGATCCGCACCAAGGAGAACGTAGAGGGCAGCAGCTGCAGCTTCCGGGTTGCCGCTGCTGAGAAGCAGACGTTCACTCTGCGGTTCACGTCGTTGCGGCAGGGGACTGAGGAGCCGTGCGGGCCGGCTCGGGCGCTTGCGGAAGACGTGTTGGCCAACCTGCCGCCGCTGAACAGCTGAGGAGGGGCGCATCGCGATGGGCACCAACGTCGACTACAGCACCGTCCCCCACGAGACGATCTACCAGCACCTCAGCGGCGGGGCGGGCAGCGTTGACATGGTCGAGGCGGGCCGGGGCTGGCAGAGTATTGCCGCGAAGCTGCAGGAGCTCCACAGTGCCGTGGAGCAGGCGGTGCAGGGGATCGGCGCCGCGCAACAGGGTGCGGCGGCCGATGCTGCCACCCATGCGACGATGAAGCTGGTGCCCTGGCTCGGTGACAGCGTCACCGCGGCCAATGGGACGGCGACCCGGATCTCCGGGCAGGCGGAGTTCTTCGGGCACACCCGGGACAACATGCCCCAGCCGGTCGCGGTCCCTGACGTGTCCTTCAGCCAGAACCCGGGCACCTGGATGGCCGACCACGCCGTGGAGTGGCTGCCCGGGATCCAAACCGGGCACGAGGAAGCCCAGGTGGCGGCCCAGCAGGCCGAACAGCGCGCCCAGGACCTGATGCGCGGTTATCAGGGCAGCTCGAATGACAACCTTGCGGTCGCCCAGCAATTCACCCCGGCACCGGCAGTGGTCGCCGACGTATCGGATCCGTCCCCCAGCGGTGCCGGGATCGGCGGCGCATCGGGGGCCGGGCTCGCTATGGCCGGCTCGGCGCACCCGGGAGTGGCGCATCCAACCCTGGCGCACTCAGCCCCAGCCGCTGGGCACGCTGCGACCGTCGCTCCGGCCGGCACCGCGCCACAGGTCGGGTCCGGCGTCCATGCGCTGGCCGCAGCCACCGCGCCCCAGTTGGCCGGCGGTTACCCAGGCTCGGACGGCCAGACAACCGGATCGGGCCAGGTCCGGCCATCGGCGGTGGATCCCTTCGGGTCATCCCCGGTCCTGCCGGGATCCGGCGTTGCGGCCGGCCACCGATTGAGCGGCGGATCGCGGGTCTCCGGTGGCGGCGCTGCGGTGAGTCGGGCGGCGGTGAGTCGGGCCGGCGGATTCGGGCCACGCCCCACTGCCCCGCTCGCCGACGGCTACCACCCGACGGGAAGCGCTGCGCAGGCCAGTACCGAGCAGGCCGGTGCCGGCCGCAATGCCCGTGCCGGTGGCGGATTCGGGGGCGCGCCGGTCGGGGCGACCGGCGGCTCAGGCCGGGACGGCAACACCGAGCACCGGCGACCGACCTACCTGATCGAGCAGGACACCAACGCCATCGTCGGTGAGCTACCCCGGGTGGCCCCGCCGGTGATCGGCGTCGACTGGTGACCGCCACCGGGGTGACCAGCGCCACCGGGGTGACCAGCGCTACCCGGGTCACCAGCGACGCAGTGGAGCTGACCACCGAGGAGTACCTACTGGCGTGGGAGCACCTCGGGCTGGGACTGGTGCACTGGAATCTCCAGCCGCCTGCTGGAACGCAGCACTCGGTCGAGAAACGCGAGGTTGCGCACCGGCAGGCCTGGGACAGCCTCCGCGCCCGCGGACTGGCCGACACCCGGCGCCTCGCCCCGGACCTGGAGGATGTGCTGGCGCTCATCGCCCGGCCGGCCCTTGAGCTCAACGCCCGGCTCGACCTGCCTGAGGGTAGGCGCACCGTCGTGGGGTGTGTGCGGGGCGAGCACGCCGCCCTCGCCGAACTCGGTGAGTTCGGGCTGCGCCTGCGGCTCGCCCGGGCAACCGCGTTGCCCACCGCGGTGGCTGAGGTCATCCCCGACCGGCCGATGGCGAGCGGGACGGCCGTCTCGGTGCCCGCCGAGCTGCTTCCTGAGCACCAGGGGCTCAGCGGTGTGGAGATAGAACAAACATTACTGCGCGGCGGGACACGAGAAGGTGATGCCCGGCGCTTCCGCGAAATGCTGCAGGGCCCCAAACTCGGTGGCGGAAAGTTCGGCGCGGCCCGGCATGACCGGCAGGGCGGCAGGCACGTCGCGGAATTCGTCGTGACGTACTACGAGACCGAGCGCGGCGGCTACACGATCGAGCAGAAACGCGGGGTCGACCGCAGCCGCTGGTACACCGTGGCCCCGGCGGCCCGCCCGCAACTCGCGCAACGGCTGGCGCACCTGCTTGACTCAATTCGGATATAACGGTAATGCTTCATCACTGCTGACCCGTGGAGCCGCATGGACCGCCGAGCCGAGCATGACCTGGCGGGGTCCACCACGCACCGGGTGCGCGGGGTGCTCGCCATTCCGGCGTTTCGCCGGTTGTGGGGCGTCACGGCGATCACCGCGGTCGCGGAGTGGCAGTCGCTGCTGGCGCTGTCCGCGCTGGCCACCCATCTGACCAGCGGCTACCAGGCGCAGAGCTTCGCGCTCGGCGGGGTGGTCGCCACGAAGCTGCTGCCCGCGATGGTGCTCGGCCCGGTGGCCGGGGCGCTGGCCGACAAGCTGGACCGCCGGCACGTGATGGTCGTCTGCGACGTGCTGCGAGCGGGGCTGTTCCTGTCCATCCCGCTGGTCGGGCAGCTGGCCTGGTTGTTCGCCGGGACCTTCCTCATCGAGCTGTGCGCGCTGTTCTGGATCCCGGCCAAGGACGCCTCGATCCCCAACCTGCTGCGCCGCCCCGACCAGGTGGAGACCGCCAACCAGCTCTCATTGATCATGACGTACGGGCTGGCGGTGCTGGTCGCCTCCGGGGTGTTCGCCGGGCTGTCCAAGCTCGGGCCGATCATCTCCGGCGTGGCGGGGCCGGCGTACCTGGCGTTGAGCATCAACGGCGTCGCCTACGCGTTCTGCGCCCTGGTGGTGGGAACCCGGATCCCGGAGATCTCCGGCCGGGCGCTGACCCGGCGGGACGCCCAGCCCGGCCTGCTCGCGATGCTGCGGGACGGTGTGGTGTTCGTCCGCGGCACACCGCTGGTCCGTGGCCTGGTGACCGGGATCCTCGGCGCCTTCGCCGCGGGTGGAGCGGTGATCGCCTGCGCGAAGCTCTACTCCACCAGCTTGGGCGGTGGCGACGCCGCCTACGGGCTGCTGTTCGCGTCGCTGTTCGTCGGTCTCGGATTGGGCATGGCACTCGCCCCGCTGGCCGCCCGGCGGATCCGGCACCGCGGACTGTTCGGCCTGGCCATCGTGGCGGCTGGGCTGGCGCTGGTCTTCGTCGCGTTGGCACCACACCTGATTGCCGCGCTGGCCGCCGTCATCCTGGTTGGCGCCGCGGCGGGTATCGCGTTCCTCACCGGTCTGACGATCATCGGCGCGCAGGTCGCCGATGAGATGCGGGGCCGCACCATCGCGTTCGTCCAGTCCCTGGTCCGGCTCGATCTGCTCGCCGCGATGGCCGTGGTCCCCTTCGCCGTCGGGCTGGTCCAGCAACGCACGGTCATCCTGTTCGGGGAGCAGGTGACCATCGACGGCACCCGCCCGGTGCTGCTGTGCGCCGGGGTACTGGCAGCATTGGTCGGCGTGGCCGCGCACCGCCAGATGGACGACCGGCTCGACGGGTCGCTGCTGTCCGACCTGCGGGCCGGACTGCGCAGAACTCATCGGGGCAGATCCCGTCCGGGAGATCGGGCATGACCGTGTGGGCCGGCCTGGTCGGGCAGGATCCGGCGGTTGCCACCCTGATCGAGGCCGCCCGGTCGGCCGCTGGTACCGGGGCGGCTGGAGCGATGACCCACGCGTGGCTGTTCACCGGGCCCCCGGGCAGCGGGCGTTCGGTCGCGGCGCGGGCCTTCGCCGCCGCGCTGCAGTGCACCGATGTCGAAGATGGGCCGGGGTGCGGCTCGTGCCAGGGCTGCCGGACCACCCTGGCCGGAAACCACCCCGACGTCCGTCAGGTGGTGCCCGAGGGCCTGTCCATCTCGGTGGCCGAGATGCGCGCTCTGGTGGCCGGAGCGTCCCGGCGGCCCTCCGCGGGCCGCTGGCAGGTGCTGCTGATCGAGGACGCCGACCGGCTCACCGAGGGCGCAGCCAACGCGTTGCTCAAAGCCGTGGAGGAGCCCCCGCCGCGCACCGTGTTCCTGCTCTGCGCGCCCTCGGATCACCCCGAGGACATCGCGGTGACGTTGCGCTCCCGTTGCCGCCCGGTGGGGCTGCGGACCCCGCCCGTGGCGGCGATTGCCGACGTATTGGCGGCCCGCGACGGGGTGGACACTGCTACGGCGCACTGGGCGGCCTCGGTGTGCGGGGGGCACGTCGGCCGGGCTCGCCGGTTGGCCACCGACCCGGAGGCCCGCGCCCGCCGGGAGGCGGTGCTGCGGGTACCGGCCGCGCTGCGCTCACTGGCCGATGTGTTCACCCTGGCTGATGAGCTGGTCGGCGCCGCCGAGTCGGAGGCCAGCGGCCTGACCGTGGCGCGCAATGCCGCCGAGACCGCGGAGTTGGAGTCGGCCCTGGGTGCTGGTGGAACCGGGAAGGGGGCCGCAGCCGCGGCCCGCGGTGCCAAGGGCGCCATCCGGGAGTTGGAGCGCCGGCAGAAATCGCGCGCCACTCGCACCCAGCGCGACGCGCTGGACCGAGCCCTGGTCGACCTGGCCGGCTTCTACCGCGACACCCTGGTCAACGCCTGGGGTGCCTCAGTGCCCCTGACCCACCCCGACCGCGCCGCCGACATCACCGCCCTGGCGGGCAAGCTGCCCCCGGAGGCGCTGCTGCACCGGCTGGAAGCGGTACTCGCCTGCCGCGAGGCCCTAGAGCTCAATGTCAAACCCCGCATCGCCATCGAGGCCCTCACCAGTGCATTGCACAGCCGCTAGGCACTGTCCCCCGACTCCTCAGCCTCGTGATCAACCCTCCCGCTCCCGAACTTGACAGCAGGGCTGTCCATCCCTTGATCAAATAACCCTGCTGTTGAGTTCGGGAGGCTCAGGGCGAATCTGACTCCATCCGAAGAGCCACGAGATGGCTCTGGGCCGCACAGAGCGGGGCCCGGTGCCGCCGTTACACTGGTTGTCGCTGCACGGCAGCGCCGCCTTAGCTCAGTCGGACAGAGCGGCTCACTCGTAATGAGCAGGTCCGGGGTTCGATTCCCCGAGGCGGCTCCATCCCTGACCAGCGCAAACACGTTGGTCAGGCGGGCGCTGGACATCATCACCTGACACTTCCGTCACATCGGTCGCTGTGGGCGACTTCATTTCGCACCACGTTTGATCTTGCTTCGTGCGGTCAAGCTGAGTAGTTCAGTTGCGCCTGTGCTACGTATCGGTCTGCGCGGTCAGCTGACCCTCGTGGCGGGCCGGCCCGGGCGCCGCTCCCAGATGCGGGCGAAGTGCTCGATCGCCGGAACTGTCCACAGTGGCCCTGTGCCCACCCGTGCCACGGGTGCCGGGAACCGGGTGTTGGAGGCGGCTAACTGGTGGACCCGTTGTCGGGACACCCCGAGAATCTCGGCAGCGTCAGCGGCCGAGGCCAGCGGGGGGAAGTCCGGGCGCAGCGCTTCGGTCTCGAACTGTTCCGGGGTACACACCCGAAAGTCGATGACCTGTCCAGTCGCGGCCTTGCCCAGGACGGTGTGAACGAACTGTGCGGCGGTCCGCGCCGCCGCAGTCGTATCCCTCTCGTCCAGTCCGATGGTGAGCGTGAAGCCGGGGCCATCAGCGCGATTAGCGACGGTGGCGTCGCGCTGCTCGGCGATCCCGTCCAGTGTGATCAGCTCGTGCTCCATGAGTGGGGCTGGGGTGGCGACAGTGACTTGTGCGATCCAGCTGGTCACGGTCGGTCCTCCTGCCTGCGCTGGGAGCGTTGTTCCTTTTTCGACGGCGGGGGCCAGGGCAGACCGTGTGCGCGGACCGTGGTGACTACATCGAGCAGGCGCCGTCGTGGATTGCTCGGGGTGGCGGGGTATCGAGTCACGTAAACTCCCTCGGGTGTGTGGAAGCGGCGGTAGCCGTTGGCGTCCACGGTGACGGACCAGCCTTGTGAGCATGCCCATGCGATGAGCTTGTCGATGTCCTCTGCCACTGTGCTCCATTTGCCACTGTGCTCCATTCCCTAGCGGTACCGCAAGGGTACATCGTCAAGGGATCAGGACAGGGTAGGTGGTCAACGCGGAAGCAGCTGCCCCGGTGGTACGAGCGACGCGGGCGCTCTGCACGGTTAGTCGAATCGCCACACTGTGTACGACCCAGCGCTAGCCGGGCGTGGAATCAAACGTGGTGCGAACTCAGGTCGAACGATGCCGCTGAAGTCACCTAAAGGCGGCCCGATTGCAATCGAGCCGCGCAGCAGCGCGCCTGACGCGGCCGCCTTAGCCTTGTGCCTTGAGCAGTCCCGGCCGGCACCGCTCGTCGCGGCGACCGCGCCCGGCTCGCCGAGGACGAACCCAACAATGGGCAGTACCGCCGAGTCCTCGACTGTATCGAGCGGGTGGACCTTGGCGGGCACGGTGAAGAGGCCGTCCGCTACCGCCTCCAGCGCCTGGCTCTCGGCGGCCGCAAGCCGGTCGAGTCGGTCCAGGAACGGTGCCCAGAGCAGGTGGAACGCGGCGAAGGCGAGCTTTACCTCGCACTCGACACCTACCGCACCCGCGATGCGACACTCGGACGCGCGTCTGGTCAGGTCGTCCAACAGAGCGGTTCTTGCCTATCCCGGCTTCGCAGGCCATGAGTACCCGACTCAGGCCCGAGCGGACGCTCGACCCGAGCTGACACAGGCCACCGCCGACCCTTGACAGGCCAGCCGGCTACGCGTTACGCCTGACCTATCCGGTAAATGCTTAGAGACCTATATCGGCCCTGTGCTCGTGTTCAAGCGTATGCCGAGGGTAGGTGTCACATCTCGAACGCCAGCCCTGTCCTCGTTGCGGCCGAATCGACCATCCTCGAAGAGACCCGGGCCGCGACCTGGACCGGATCACCGACGGCGCCGGCGCGCTGCCGATCACCCTGGTCGGGCGAGGCGCATGAAGCCCGCGTCGTTCACCTACCACCGGCCCGGTTCGCTGGTCGGCGCGGTGAACCTGCTGCGGGAACTCGGGGAGGAAGGGAGGCCGCTGGCCGGCGGGCAGAGTTCACCAGGCGGTACATCAACGCACAGGTCTACATCGCTTAGTAAGCAAACCAACGAAGGAGACCGTCTATGTGTCGGGCACGATCCAAAGATCACCGGGCCCTCCGGCGATCCTGCCGATCACGATGCCCCAGGTCCCCGAGGCGAAACTCGAGTCCGGGCTCTCCGCCTGGCGGAAGGAGGAGCTGTGACCAGCCTGCTCGACACGCTGGGAAACGACGAGCGTGCCCACGTGAAGCGCAGCAGGGCGGCGTTTGTTGCACCTATGCTGGCGACGCTGACACCGGAGCGTTTCACCGACCCGGCCTGGATCTTCGAACGCAAGCTCGATGGTGTCCGCGCCATCGTCGTCCGGGACAAGGCGCGCGCGTCGCTGTGGTCGCGTGCTGAGATTCCGATGGACGTCACCTACCCGGAGCTGGTGGATGCCGTCTTTGCCCATGTGCCGCCCAACACGGTGCTCGACGGCGAGATCGTCGCGTTCGACGGGCCGCAGACGAGCTTCCAACGACTGCAGGGGCGCATTGGGCTGCACGACCCGGACGCCGCGCGAAACAGCGGCATCCCGGTGTTCCTCTACCTGTTCGACCTGCTCGTCGTCGACGGGTACGACGTCACACGGCTGTCGCTGCGCACCCGCAAGCGGCTACTGTGCGGCGCCATCGACCTCGGCGATCCGCTGCGGATGAGCAGCCACCGCGACACCGACGGCGAGGCCTACCTGCGCGAGGCGTGCGCACTCGGCTGGGAGGGCCTGATCGCGAAACGAGCCGACGCCCCATACCGGCCGGGGCGGCGCTCCCCCGACTGGCTCAAGCTCAAGTGCGTGCACGAGCAGGAGCTCGTGATCGGCGGCTGGACCGACCCACAGCGCTCCCGCACAGGGTTCGGCGCCCTGCTCGTGGGCTACTACCAGAACGACAGCCTGCGGTATGCGGGCAAGGTTGGCACCGGCTTCGACCACCGGGTGCTCGAGGACCTCAGTGCTATGTTCCGTGACCTCGTCGCCGCCAGCTCGCCGTTTGACGAACGGGTGCAAGAGAAGGGCGCCCACTGGCTGCGCCCGGAGCTGGTCGCACAGATCGGGTTCAGCGAGTGGACCCGCGACGGCAAGCTCCGCCACCCCCGCTACCTGGGGCTGCGTGAGGACAAGGCACCCGAGGACGTGGTGCGGGAGGAGACCGCGTGACCACCCAACAAAAACCTTGCCAGCTCTTGGCCGTGGTTTTCCAGCATGTACGCCGAATCGCTCACGCATGGAATGCTTATCAGCGTCTCTCCGTTACGCAACGCTTCGTCGTACACATCAAGGGAGTTCTCATCGGTACCGAGCCTCTGCAGTATGCGCACGAGGTGAGCCGCGTATCCGTGTTGGGTGCCGCGTTTATCGAGGATCCGAGCTCCTTCCTCGCCACGCAGGATTTGCGCCTGTGCGACCTCAAAACCGGCGTTGTCCAGGTCCTGGCAGGCCGCAACCGTGCTCTGTTCGTCGGGTAGGAGCGCGGACACTGCGTGCACCGGCTTATGCCGGAAAGTATCGACATTGCTCGGTGGTAACTTCAAGATCGACCTCCAGCGTCGGACGGTTCGCGGCGGATGTCCTCGATCGCGCCCTTCATGCGCAGCCAGGCCGGCGCGAGAAATTCGTATCCGCGCTCCTCGAAGCGCGCCTTCCAGCCCTCCCAGCTGCGCGGTATGAGCCAGAGGCTCATGCGCTTGACAGTCCGCTGTGCCGCGCGCCCGCGTGGCGGTTCGCCCATTCGAGGGCGTAGTCGGCCACCGCTTCCCAGCCGGGCGCGCCGGCCGTGAAGTGGGGGCGTCCCACGTACTCCTTGTACTCCACGACGGCCCTCGACCTGCCGAGGAGCTTCGCGGCCGCCCTGCTCACCGAGGCCGGGACCGTGTGGTCTTTGCTGTTTCCGATCACGAGGAGCGGCGGGCGGTCGTCCTTGTGGAAGTCGACCTTGGTGACGGCGTGCGGATTGAAGTTGGCGAATCCGGCCTGGAAGAGCACCCGGCAGGGGCCGGGCACCCCATAGCGCTCGTAGGCCGCTTTGGCCTCCTCGTCACTCATCATCGTGTTCGTGAAGGCATAGTGGAACTGCTTCCGCGTCAGCCCGAAGGTCTTGTTCTTGTTGGCCGGATTGCGGAGCACCGGGAAGATGGTGCGAAGCTGCGCGGGCGGCAGGCGCAGCACGCCCTTCACCTGCGCCGGCGAGACGCCGACCCCGGCCGCGCCGAGGCCGCGGTCGAGCAGCAGCTCGGTCACGAGCCCGCCGAAGGAGTGCCCCATGATCACCGGCGGGGTGTCGAGGCCGCGGATGATCCGGTCGTAGTGGTCGACGATCTCGGTGACGCCGAGCCCGTTCAGGACGGACGGGTCGCGGCGGATGGCCTCGACCTCGCCCTCCATGCGCGGCCAGGCCGGCGCGAGAACCTCGTGTCCGCGCTCCTCGAAGCGCGTCTTCCAGCGCTCCCAGCTGCGCGGTGTGAGCCAGAGCCCGTGGATGAGAACAATGGGCGGAGTCATGTTGTGCCTTTCGCATGTGTTGGGAGTCGCGCGCCGGTTGGCGTTGCTCGGAGTATTAGTGAGGACCGGACGCGGCGTCGATTCGTGACACCCGGACCGCAGCGCAACCCGACCCCGCCGATCACATCACTGGCACCGGTCGATCAGAAGGTCCCAGCTGGCGGACTCGGCCATGGCGCCGTGGACGAAAACGACGATCGACTTCTGCTCAGACATGGTGACCTCCAAACTTCTTCCGGAGGACGTGGACCGCCTGTTCGACCGCAGCCACTGCGTATGGCTGGACCACCGCTTCCCGTTGAGCTTCCGCGAGGTCGAGGAGATGATGCTCCGGCGTCGTGGTCTCCCACGAGAGCATCCGGCAGTGGTGCGCCAAGTTCGGGCAGACCTACGCCAACGCACCACGCCGCCGCCGGGAACGCCCCGGGGACAAGTGGCACCTCGACGAGGTATTCGTCAAGATTAACGGCCGGATGCACTATCTGTGGCGGGTGGTGATCACCGACAAGCTTGGGCAGTTACGCGACGGCGCGACGCCGGGTGCTGCGGTCGGTGGATCACCGTCAATCGAGGTATCTGAACAACCGAGCGGAGAACTCGCACCAACCTACCCGGCAGCGAGAACGAGCGATGAAAAAGTTTACCTCAGCAGGGCATGCGCAACGGTTTCTGTCCGCGTTCAGCAGGATATCGCCGCACTTTCGACCGGGCCGTCACCGCCTCGACGCCGACGAATACCGCCGCGAAATGACCGTCCGATTCACCACCTGGAACGAGGTCACTGGCACGGCGACACCCGCCTGACCGACCGCACCGGAAATCCACCCCGACCGATCCAACCTGCCCATACACTCAGACAATCCCAGCAAGTTGACGGTGCCGTCCACGTGCCCGCCGGAACCGTCGGGTGCAGCTCGTTACTTGTGGCTTCGGAGGGCACTGTTCATCCGGTCCGCTTTCCTCATCGCGGTTTGCCGGAGTCGACCCAACTCTGAAAGGCGTCGACTTGTTCTTTGGGCCACGCGCCGTCACAGGGCATTGTGCCGGTGCGAAGTCGGGCGAGGATGTCGTCGGCGTGGGCGGTGACGTCCTCATACGACCAGAGGTCGAACGCGAACTGCATCGATTGCCGGTCCCGCGGCCGGAACATCGTCTTGACGTGTTCTTCAAAGCCGATCGACTGCATCGACGTGACCCCTTCCCGGTCGCGTTTTGAGGTGGCAGGCAAAGGCAAGGTGCTGAAACGGCTAACGGCACCCCATTCCGCGAAGTGAACAGCCAGCGAGTTGGCGACGCCGGTGAGCGCGTCCCCGACCGGAGCGAGCTGATTCTCTATGGGGTCAGGCGCAAACTCTCTCATGAGGCTGCAGAGGTTGGCTGCTTCGCGTACGCGCTCTTCGAGCAGCGCCCACGCGAGATCGGTTACCGGTACGAGCTCCGGCCAGTGGAAGTATGCGCTCGTCGCTTGAGCACGCGGCGGACCGACAAACAGGTTTCTCTCGCCGAACTTC
>JBOHFK010000166.1:0-11276 GCA_050699635.1 Pseudonocardiaceae bacterium
GGCGCCGCGCTGGCCGAGGAGGTCGTGCGGGCCGGGGAGCTGGCATCGAGCCGCATCGAGACGTCCCTGCGCCGCGCCGCCGCTGAGCGCGACGCGGTGGTTTTGGAGCGGGCGCAACTGGAGCAGAGCCTGGCCGAGGTTCGGGCCCGGGTGCACGAGCTCGTCGGTGAGCTGGACCAGCTCACCGACACCGTGCATCGCGACGAGCTACTGCGCACTCAGCAGCGGTTGCGCATCGAACAGCTCGAATCCAAGATCTCTGGGGACTTCGGTATCGGCTTGGATGACCTCATCGTCGAATACGGGCCGGACGTGCCGGTGCCGCCCTCCTCGGCCGAGGTGGCCGAGTACGAGCTGGCGAAGGAACGCGGCGAGCTCCTCAGCCCGCCGCAACCGACGGGCTATGACCGAGGTGTGCAGAGCGGCCGCGCCCAGCGTGCGGAGCGCGATCTGGCCCTGCTCGGCAAGGTCAACCCGCTGGCGTTGGAGGAGTTCGCCGCGCTGGAAGAGCGCTACAAGTTCCTGTCCACCCAGCTGGAAGACCTCAAGTCCACCCGCCGGGACCTGCTCACCGTCATCGCGGAGGTCGACGAGAAGATCCTGGAGGTCTTCACCGAAGCCTTCCACGACGTGGCCCGCGAGTTCGAGACCGTCTTCACCACGCTGTTTCCCGGCGGGGAGGGACGGTTACTGCTCACCGAACCCGACGACATGCTCACCACCGGCATCGAAGTCGAGGCCCGGCCACCCGGCAAGAAAGTCAAGCGGCTGTCCCTGCTGTCGGGCGGCGAGAAGTCGCTCACCGCAGTGGCCATGCTGGTCGCGATCTTCCGGGCCCGGCCCTCGCCGTTCTACGTGCTCGACGAGGTGGAAGCGGCGTTGGACGAGACCAACCTCAGCCGGCTTATCGCGCTTTTCGAGCTGCTGCGCGACCGATCGCAGCTGATCGTGATCACCCACCAGAAGGCGACCATGGAGGTCGCCGACGCGCTGTACGGGGTGACCATGCGCGGCGACGGCATCACCACAGTGATCTCGCAGCGGTTGCGGGGTGAGTCGGGGTCGGTCGGCGCTGCCTGATGCGTCGTTCACGTCAGGGGGACTATGGGTTACGGAGCAGTTGCTTGAACCCTGCGCCCAAGGCGGCATCGCCGTCGGTCACCGTCACCCGCTGTGAGTGCAAGAGCTGCTCCCAGCCTGCCCTGCCGTAGAGGCCCAAGAGCCAGGTGGCCGGATCGCCCGAGAGACGGCAGTCGACAGCCTCGCTGTCCACAGCGCTGAGGCTCAGGGCGCCATCTCGGAACCGGGCCACCACCTGGGGGCCGCCATCAACGGTGAGCTCATAAGTCGCGTCTACTCCTTTGGCAGTCTCGCTGACCACAAATGCCGGCAGGACATCCAGCAGGGCTTGAAGGGTCAGCCGGGCCGGCTCCGGCTCGATGGGCCACTCGGCACCGAGCGTCTGGGCGATGTCGTACCCATGCAAGAGTTGCTCGCCCATCAGTAGCCCGGTCATGGTGGCGCAGGGCAGACGGCCCTGGTGCCAGGGCAACAGATCCCCTGCATCGCGGTCCTCGGTGGCATGGAGAAAGGCATCGATGCCGATGTGGAGTTCTGCGCCCATCTGCGGTGCGCCCAGTGTCACGAGCGCGGCCAGCCGCCGGCGGTGGCTTTCCGCCACGTTTGTGCGATCAATTGAAGTGGGCCGCTCTACCCCCTGCGCGTACTCCGCGTAGATCTCCGCGCCGAAGAGCACGTGGGCTGCGGCTTGCCCCACGGTCCACTCCGACCCCCACATCGGCACGTCGAGGTCCGGTATCGAGGCGAGGAGCGTGACCGTGCGGGGCGTGAGCGCCCGAAGGGCATGGCGAGCGGCCGCGAGATCGATGGTGATCGGGCTCATCTCGGGCTCCTTGATCGGCGGTGTCCGGCGGTTCGACCGTTCTAGCTGGCTGATCCTGCCGTCGTCTTCCGGGTGCGCGGCTCAGCGAATCTTTGTTGCCGTGACCATCGTGGTCGCCGCCCACGGGCCGCCGTGCGCCACAGGTCGACTCCGACCGCCCGCCCAGCCGGTAGCCGCTGGGCAGCAGCGATCAAGACAGCGCCCCGACCGCAGCCCAGATCGAGGAGTTGCTCGTCACCGCGGAGAGACAACCGATCAAGCTCGTCTTCCCAGACCCGGACCTTGCCTCGCGGCGTTGTGTGCAGATACAGCGCGGCCTGTCCGAGCAGCGCGGCACCGACGATCCCCACTCTCGGGCGGTGAATTGCCCTCGAATGTACCCGCTGGTCGGTGTGCACCGGCTGTTGACTGACCAACGCCGGTAGTCAATGTTCCTGGATGCCAGATGGTGTGGTGTCGAGCGTGATCTGGATCTCAAGCTCCCGGCAGTCGCCCCGCTGCTTCGAACGCGGCGGGCGCCTCCGGTCGCGGTTACACACAGGCACCACTCGATCACCGACCGTTCAACGCCGCTGGCGGACCGTTGAGCGACGTCGATCCGCGCGCCTACGCCAACCGGAGCTTGATCTGTGCGGAGATATCGAGGCACTCACGCACCCGCGGTTCCCAGACGCCGTGCTGGGCAACATCCGAGGGGGAACCAGTGTCTCGTGGTAAGCATGCCAAACCGACCTCGTATCACCACTTACCCACTGTGCTGGCGGCGGTGACCCTCGCTGCCAGCAATGTTCTCGCTTTCGCCGGCAGCGCGGCCGCCGCACCCGCACCCAGCAGCACCGCGGCCCAGTCCACAAGCCAGGCCGACGTGACTGCGTTGCGGGCGTTGCACGCGGCACTGTCGCAGCGCGGCACCCGCTACCGCAGCGGCGGCAACGGGCCGGGCGGGTTCGACTGCTCCGGCCTGGTGCAGTGGGCCTACCGGCAAGCCGGACTGTACCTACCCCGCACCGCCGCCGCGCAGTCACGGGTCGGTGTCCGGGTGAGCCTGTCGCAGATCCGGCCCGGGGACCTGATCTTCTACTCCTACGGTGGCCGGGTCGGACACGTCGCGATGGCCGCCGGGGACGGCATGCTCATCGAGTCGTCACAGTCCGGCCACCCCATCGCCAAGCGCCGGATCTACACCAGGGGACTGGCCGCGATCCGACGCGTCGCCTAGCCTCCGCCCACACCGATACCATCAGCACAAGGGCGAATTGCCCTCGAAATGTACCCGCTGATCGGTATGCACCGGCTGATGACTGACCAGCGCCGCTCGTCAGTGTTCCTGGATGCCAGGATGGTGTGGTGTCGAGCGTGATCTGGATCTCCATCGCCATCGGGGTGGCGTTGCTGGTCGCGCTGGCCGTGGGCCTGTTGCTAGCCCGCCGTCGGCGGATCAGCATTGCCGAGAAGCCCGCCCAGCAGGTGGAGGCGCCACCCGCGCCTCGCCGGTATCAGGCTGGCGGTTCGATCAGCTTCTCCTCCGGGGGAGGCGGTCCACCGGCCGCCCCGCAGGCACCGGCCCCACCGCGGCCGTCCGTCCCACCGCAGGCCTCTGCCCCACCGCAGGCGGCACCGGAGTCACCTGCACAGGCAACGCCGAGACCGCCTGCGCAGGCGCCGTCTGCGTCACCTCCCACCCGGCCCCGGGCTTCGGCTCCGCCGTCGAGACCCCCTGCGCAGGCGCCATCCAGGCCGGCCAAGTCGAAGCGGAAACCGAAGCCAACGGCGCCGAGGAGGCCAGCGGCGCCCGCACCGCCAGCCGACCTGGCTGCGCCGCCGGATGTGGCTCCTGCGGTTCCGGCCACAGCAGAACCTGCCGAGGAGGCCCCGACTCCGGCTCCCGTGGAGCCAGCGCCCCAAGAACCCGCGGCCGCCAAACCAGCTACTGCTCCCGCCGAACCAGCTCCTGGCGACCTGGTTCCTGTCGAACCGCCCGCCGAACGGGTGTCTGCCGAACCGGTACCGGGGGCACCGGCGATGCTGGCAGAACCGGGAGCTGGGCTGGTCGAGCCAATCGATGCGCCGGCGGGTCGGCTGGTGCGGCTGCGCGGCCGGCTGGCCCGGTCCCGCTCGGCGTTCGGGCAGAGCCTGCTGGGCCTGCTCGGCGCCGGTGATCTCGACGAGGACTCCTGGACCGACGTGGAGGACACGCTGCTGCTCGCTGATCTGGGCGCAGCTACCACCACCGAGATCGTGGACCGGTTGCGCGCCGAACTTGCGGCGCGCGGAGTGCGGACCGCCGACCAGGCTCGTGCAGCGCTGCGTGATGTGCTGATCGAGGCGCTGCGCCCAGAGCTGGACCGGGCAGTGCGGGCGTTGCCACACACCGGAGCCGATGGTGTGAGCGTGCCTGGCGTGGTGCTGATCGCCGGGGTGAATGGCACCGGTAAGACCACGACCACCGGCAAGCTGGCCCGCGTGCTGGTGGCTGACGGCCGGCGGGTGCTGCTTGGCGCCGCGGACACCTTCCGCGCCGCCGCAGTCGACCAGCTGGCCACCTGGGGAGAACGGGCCGGTGCGGAGTTGGTGCGCGGCGCCGAGGGCGCCGATCCGGCAAGTGTGGCGTTCGAAGCGGTCAAGCGGGGTAGCGCGGACGGGGTGGATACGGTCTTGATCGACACTGCCGGCCGGCTGCACACCAAGACCGGTCTGATGGATGAGCTCGGCAAGGTCAAACGGGTGGTGTCCAAGCAGACCGAGGTGGACGAGGTGCTGCTCGTGCTCGACGCCACCACCGGCCAGAACGGGATCATGCAGGCGAGGGTGTTCCGCGAGGTCGTTGACGTGACCGGGATTGTCCTGACCAAGCTGGACGGTACGGCCAAGGGTGGCATCGTCTTTCACGTGCAGCGGGAGCTCGGGGTGCCGGTCAAACTGGTGGGCCTCGGCGAAGGCGTTGACGATCTTGCGCCGTTCGAGCCCGCCGCTTTTGTCGATGCTCTGCTGGACTGAATTCCCGCCCACCCGCACAACAGCGAGCAAACATCTGCCGCCTCAGTAACTCGGATGTAACAAAAAGACCATCACAGTTAACGTGGATGAAACATTTTGCGGCTCTGATCGAAACACCCGCTGCTCACTCTTTTCACACGCACCACCCGATCGTGGTGCGGAGTTCGACACAGAGGAGTGAACCCGTGCCAGACACTGGTGACACTGCCTGGATGCTCGCCAGCTCGGCCCTGGTGCTGCTGATGACTCCCGGCCTGGCGTTCTTCTACGGCGGCATGGTCCGCGCGAAGGGCGTCCTCAACATGTTAATGATGAGCATGTCCGCGATGGGGATCGTGGGCGTTCTCTGGGTGCTGTTCGGCTACTCAGAGGCATTCGGCAACGACGTCGGTAAGGGCTTGCTGGGCAACCCGTTTGAGCACTGGGGGTTGCACGGTCTGTTCGGCGGTACCTACGTCGCTATTAGCGGGGGCCCCAAGGTTGACATCCCTCTGGTGGGGACCATCCCGGCGACGGTGTTCGTCGCGTTCCAGGCGATGTTCGCGATCATTACGGTAGCGCTGGTGTCGGGTGCGGTGGCCGACCGGCTGCGGTTCGGGCCCTGGCTGGCGTTCGCCGCGCTCTGGGCGACGCTGGTCTACTTCCCGGTGGCGCATTGGGTGTTCTCCTTCGATGGCTTCAGTGCCCCGGTCGGCGGCTGGATCGCCAACCGGCTCAAAGCGATCGACTTCGCCGGCGGGACGGCCGTGCACATCAACGCGGGTGCCGCCGGACTGGCACTGTGCCTGGTGCTCGGCAGGCGTCGCGGCTGGCCGCGCGAGGCGATGCGGCCGCACAACCTGCCGTTGGTGATGCTTGGTGCTGGCCTGCTGTGGTTCGGGTGGTTCGGCTTCAACGCCGGATCGGCCGTCGCCTCCAACGGCGTCGCGGGCATCACGTTCATCAACACCACGGTGGCAACGTGCGCCGCGATGCTGGGCTGGTTGCTGGTGGAACGCATCCGGGACGGCAAGCCCACCAGTCTTGGCGCCGCTTCCGGCGTCGTGGCTGGCCTGGTCGCCATCACTCCGTCGTGCTCGTCGGTGTCGCCCGTCGGGGCGATCGCAGTCGGAGCGATCGCCGGCGCAGTGTGCGCGCTCGCGGTGGCCATCAAGTTCCGGTTCGGCTTCGATGACTCCCTCGACGTGGTCGGCGTGCACCTCATCGGTGGCTTGGCGGGCACGCTCTCGGTTGGTTTCCTCGCCACGGCGGCGGCACCTGCCGGCGTGAACGGTCTGTTCTACGGCGGAGGTACCGACCAGTTGTGGCGTCAGGCCGTGGCCGCGTTCGCTGTGATGATCTTCTCGTTCACCGGAGCCTTGATCATCGCGCTGGTGCTGAAGTACACCATCGGTCTGCGGGTGGACCACGAGGCCGAGCAGACCGGTATCGACGAGACGGAGCACGCCGAGGCGGGTTACGAGCTCAGCTCGATCTTCACGGGGAGCGGATCGTCGAACAGCAAGTCCGCTCCGGCGCCCACAGGTAAGGTCCCGGCCTCGGCCGGTCAGGAAGGGTGAGTGGCGATGAAGCTGGTTACCGCGATCGTCAAGCCGTTCACGTTGGAGGATGTCAAGGGCGCTCTCGAGCGCATCGGGGTGCTCGGGATGACGGTCAGCGAGGTACAAGGCTTCGGCCGGCAGAAGGGTCATACGGAGGTCTACCGGGGAGCGGAGTACTCGGTGGACTTCGTACCGAAGATCCGGGTCGAGGTCGTGGTAGACGAAGCAAATGTGGACAAGACCATTGACGCTCTGGTCGAAGCGGCCCGGACGGGCAAGATCGGCGACGGCAAGGTCTGGGTCACCCCCGTGGAGACCGTGGTCCGGGTGCGAACCGGGGAACGCGGCCTGGACGCACTCTGAGGCTGCCAGGAAGTCTGGATCGCTGGTGGGCACCGGGTCATGGCGCCGGTGCCCACCAGGCTTTTTCACGGACAACGAAACATGATCGTAACTCCGGTGGGGGTCAGTTCATGTCGCTGAAACGTCGCGTTCCAACGGCTGAAACGCACCTCGCGAAACCTCAGTAGTTGAGGTCCACGGCAGCGGGGCCGCACGCCACACTCGCCACGACGTCCCGCCGACGTTGCGGGGCTGACGGACAGACGGAAGGGGCGGCGATGGCGCGCTCTGGTGCCCCGCCCCGCGGCGATGGCCCGGATGCCTCGGCGGAGGACCTCGTCAAGGCTCGGGGCGCGCTGCTCGGCGGGACTTCCCGGCACCGCCAGCTGGCGGCACCGGCGCTGCGATCAGCGTTAGCGGATCTCTACGAGCTGTGGCTCACCTCCCGGTGCGCAGCGGTGGGCGTCGGCTGCGGCACCGCGCTCGTCGCCGTCGGTGCCTTAGGACGCCGCGAGGTGGTTCCGCACTCCGACCTCGACCTGGTGCTGCTGCATGACGGCAAGCGCGACATCGCTGAGCTTGCCGACTCACTGTGGTACCCGTTGTGGGATGCCCGCGTCGAACTGGACCACAGCGTGCGAACAGTCGGTCAGGCGGTGCAGGTGGCGGCCACTGACTTGCGCGCTGCGCTCGGACTGCTGGATGCCCGTCTGATCGCTGGGGACGATGCGCTGTTCATCGCGATGGATGACGCCGTGCGGCGGGCCTGGCGCAGCGGGATCCGCACCCGGTTGGAAGAGCTCGCCGAGTCGGCGCAGCAGCGCTGGCTGCACAGCGGTGACATCGCGCACCGGGTGGAACCCGACCTCAAGAATGGCCACGGGGGGTTGCGGGATGTGCAACTACTGGACGCGCTGTCCGCGGGCCAGCTCGTGGACCGCGCCGGATCGGACGTGCGCGATGCGCGCGACCTGCTACTGGACGTGCGTACTGAGCTGCACCGCCTCGCTGGCCGGAGCCGCGACGTGCTCCGCGCGCAGGAAGCCGACGAGATAGCTGCGGCGCTGGCCCTCGGAGACCGGTTCGACCTGGCCAGGCGCCTGTCCGGGGCGGCGCGCACCGTGGTCTACACGGTGGAGGTGGCGCTGCGCACCGCGCGGGCCGCCGTGCCACCCCGTGGGCGGGTTCGGCTCACCGGGCTGCGCAGTCTCGGGCGGGCGCCACAGCGGCGCCCCCTGGACGAGGGTGTGGTCGAGCACGGCGGCCAGGTGGCGCTGGCTCGCGATGCCAACCCGGCGCGGGATCCGGCGCTGGCCCTGCGGGTCGCGGCGACCGCGGCGCGCAGGGGCATGCCGATCGCCACCGGGACCCTCGCCACGCTCGCCGACACCGCCCCTGAACTGCGCCAACCATGGCCGCGGGCGGCACTGGAGGAGTTGTTGTCGTTACTGGGTGCCGGCCCGTCCGCGGTGGACGTGATCGAGGCCATGGACCGCACCGGGCTCTGGGGGCGGTTGTTCCCGGAATGGGGTGCGGTGCGTGACCTGCCCCCGCGAGATCGGGCGCACGTGTGGACCGTGGACCGGCATCTGGTGGAAGCGGCGGCGCAGGCCGCCCGCCTGACCACCACGGTCGCCCGCCCGGACCTCCTGCTTCTTGGTGCGTTGCTGCACGACCTGGGTAAGGGCCGGGGCGGCGACCACTCGGTCGTCGGTGCCGCACTCGCCGAGCAGATCGGGCACCGGCTCGGGCTGTGGCCCTCCGATGTGGCGATCCTTCGTGCGATGGTGCGCCACCACCTGCTGTTGCCCCACACCGCGACTCGCCGGGATCTCCAGGACCCGGCCACCGCGCAGCGGGTGGTCGATACTCTCGGTGGGGATCCCATCCTGCTGGAGTTGCTTGTCGCGTTGGCTGAAGCCGACAGCCTCGCCACCGGCCCCGGCGTCTGGACCGAATGGCGCGCCACGCTGATCTCCGACCTCGCCGAGCATTGCCGCGCGGTGCTGGCGGGTAGGCCGCTGCCGGCGCCGGAGCCGCTCACCGAAGAGCACCGCGCGCTGGTGGCGCAGTGCGTCACCAGCGGCTCCCTGTATGTGGCAGCAGACACCACCGCCGGACGGCGGCCCACCACCGTTGTCATGATCGTGACACCCGGGAGTCCCGGCGTGCTCGCGCTGGCCGCCGGGGTTCTCGCGCTGCATTCCCTGCAGGTCCACTCCGCGGACGTCCGGGTGGTCGAACTCCCCGAAGGCTCCGCGGCGGTGGAAAGCTTCACCGTCTCACCGCGCTTCGGCCGGCTGCCTGACGTCGCATTGCTGCGTCAGGATCTGGGCCGGGCCCTGGATGGCTCGCTGTCGCTGGAGCGGGCGCTGGCGGCCAAGGAACGCGACTATGGCGAGACCTCAGCGTCCACCCCGGAGTCTGCCGCCGGCCGAGCCGGCAATCACACCGACGCTGGCCGAGCCGGCAATCAGACCGACGCCGGCCGAGCCGGCAATCAGACCGACGACGCCGAGACCAAACTGTTGTGGTTCGACGACGAAGCCACCGGAGCGGTGGTCCTGGAGCTGCGCACCACCGACCGGATCGGGTTGCTGCACCGGGTCGCCGCGGCGTTGGAGAACAACGCGGTCGTCGTCCGCTGGGCTCGGATCGCGACGTTGGGCACCTCGGTGGTGGATTCATTCTGCCTGACCAGCGCCGATGCTCCCGGTGGCCTGGCGCCCGAGGCCCGCGAGAGGATCGAACACGCGGTGCTGAGCGTGGCCCGGTAGGTGCCGGGGCTACCATCCGGCCACATGCACGGAACCCGAGACGAGGTTGTTCCCCTACCTCCACCGTTCGAGATCGTGTTGCGCGGCTTTGACCGCCAGCAGGTCATTGAGCATGTCAACGCGCTCAAGACTCGCGTTTCGAGTATTGGAGCCGAGCGGGACGCTGCCCTGCAACGCGCCGCCAATCTCGACGAACAGCTTGAGCGGCTGCGTCGTGAGGCCGCCGAGACGACCAGGCAGGTTGACCGCCTCCGTCGCGACGCCGAGCTTGCCACCACCGAGGTCGACCGGCTGCAACGGTCCCCGCTGGCCGTCGCGACCACCCGGATCCAGCGCATGCTGCAGATGGCTGAGGACGAGGCCACTGAGCTGCAGACCTCAGCCGAGCAGGAGTCCATGGCGCTGCGGGACAGTGCCCGCGCCGAGGCTGATCAGTTGCTGGCCGAGACCAGGAGAAAGTGCGAGCGCCTCGAGGCGGAGTCCACCAGCCGACTGCACGCGGCGGACACCGAAATCGCTACCCGCGTCCAGCGTGCCGAGCAGCAGTCCGAGCAGGGCATCGCCAGCCGCCATGCTGAGACCGAAGCCTGGATCAGCGACTATCAGACTCGCAGCATCGCCGCCTTGTACCTGCTCATGCAGATCGCGGGCGAGCGACTGAGTAGCCGGGTGGCCAGGGTCACCCGGCAGGTCACCGCTGCGAAAGCACTGCGATCCGAGGTCACCGGTCAGCTCTCCGCAGTACAACGCCTGCTGGTCGACGCGCTCGGGGTGGTGGAGCAGCCCACCGCCGCTGAGCCTGCTCAGCCAATAGACGCCGCTGAGCAGGCTGCGCAAATAGACGCCGCTGAGCAGGCTGCGCAAGCAGAGCCAGCCGAGCAGCCAGTGCCCGCACCTGCACCTGAGGCTCCAGGGGACACCAGCCGGCCCGGAGACAGGCCCGGTGCACTACAACCGAAGGAGCGGTCCGGGCCAGCAGGCCGGCCCCAGCGAGCGGGTCAGCGCACAGCGGAGGCAGACCAGTCGGCAGCCAGATTCGGCTTGCATCCGTAGGGGGTTCAGTGCAGTACCGCATAGGTTCTTGGGGGGTTCGTTCCGCGATGTGGTCGGGTGGTGGAGCCGGGCTGGATCTGGTTCGTCCACTTCTTGATCGCCGTATCTGAGCGCTGACAGTGCAATTCTGCACGGTCACCGCTCACTTTCAGTGATCATGATTCGGCTGGTGCTGCCGGTGGGACGGCCACAATGCCGAGGCCCCGCGGCAGTGTGATCAACGAGGGTGCGGTGCGCCGCGTTGTCAGGTCGTCCGGAGCTGGTGAGCACCGCCGATTGGCCTCGTAGTCGCCCAGGGCGTGGGTCAGCACCGCATCGGCCTCGCGCTATCACGCCTGGACCAACCCCCGACGAACTGAGGCCGCTCACAGGATTTGAGTAGTTCTACCCAGGTTAAATTGCGGGTAACCACGCTCCCGCTGGGGCATGGAAGTCAGCACGCTGATCGGGTGGCTCGGTGGTGGCCGGGCGGACACGGGGCCGCTGCCCGGGCCGGAGAATCGGGCAGCGGGTGTACCGCTTGCACCAGTGGAGTCCTTGCCGGATCGCCGGCCACCCGGGGTGGGGCCCGGGAGCCGGCGATCCAGGCGCCCGTGCCCAGCACCGCGCGGCTACGCTGGGGTGCAGATGTAGCCAACCCCGGGGTTATCACCCCGCCAGATC
>JBOHFK010000167.1:0-11239 GCA_050699635.1 Pseudonocardiaceae bacterium
GAAGTCGGTGGGTGGGTCCACGCGGACACATCACCAAAAGGGGCGGTGTCCAAGCACGCATCCAGCACCCATCGGGGCCCCGGTTGCACACCGCCGATCTCGCAACACAAACCCACCGTGGCGCCGCTAGAGTCACTAAGCACCGAGACCGGAAGTTCGCGCATGTGGAGCCAGGTACGCACGACGTCGAGGACGGGGTCGTATGGATCGATACCGCCACGGCTGGGAACACGAACGAGCTGGCTCGCCAGCTCGATGACGCTATCGAGGTCGCCCGCGGCCGCAACCAGCAGTGCCTCGGGTGTGGAATGCAACGAAGGGGTAGACATCGTCCGCCATCTCCTGATGGGTGGTGAGCCGGATCTGTGGACAGCTGCGCCCGCGGCGGGCCGAGTGCGGACCATGACGACGCTACCGGGTGGGATGTGATGTCTTCCGCACCCTGGCGGCAGCCTTCCCGACCTTCGGCTTTCCCGTGAGTTTCGCGCAACTAGAGATGTGGGGCATCGCCTCCATGGCGGTGGTCACGGCGCTGCGCATTCCCGCTGCAATCAGGTTCCAGGAGCAGCGCGGACTGTGGTTGGTCATGGCGGCGGCCACCATCTCCATGAGCTTTCACATCCAAGTCGTCACGGATACGATCGAACGATCAGTCGGGGTCAGCCACTGGACTGACCTGTTCCGGCATCTGGTTGGTTTGATCTCCGTCGCGTGGGTGCTCGATTTCGTCATTCGCGTCACCGATACCCGTCGGCTGAGTCGGATCCTGTACTCCCTCGCGCTCGTGGTTGGCCTAACCCTTGTTGGGCTGGATATCCTGGTCGGTCCACACCCTCGCAACAATCTCTTGAAATCCGACCTTACCGCTTCGTGGATGACACAGCTGTACTGGTGGATCTTGCTCAACGCACACTTCTGGATGAACGTGGCCTGTACCTGGGTGTGCTGGCGGCACAGCCGTCGCCCCGCGCCACCGTCCACCCGCGCAGCATTGCGATTATTTGGTCTGGGCACCGCCTTCACTGCTATCTACATGACCACATCGATGGCGTACCTGGCATTCCGATGGTCGTTGACTCCTGCCTTGCTGCCCACCGTGGGCTCGATCCAAGCGTTGTTCATGGCAGCCGGGACGGCAGTGCCTCTCATCCTCGCCATTCGCAGCACCGGAGGCGAGATCGTCGCGCTATATCAACTTCATCCATTGTGGCGCGTCCTCGTCCAGGCGATACCGGAGGTCACGTTCCCCGGAACGGTTCCGCACAGTCGCCTGCGGGACCTGCTGACGTCGCTCCCCCAGGTACATGCGAAGCTGTATCGGCAAATCATTGAGATCCGGGATGCGCTGCTGGTGCTCAATAGATACATGACTCCGGAGTTGGCGCGCCAAGCGCGTGAACACGTTTCCCATCATCTGGTTCCCACGGGTCTATCAGACGCGGGCCTATCAGACGCGGGCCTGTCAAACTCTGCGCTATCAGACGCCATGCTGACCGCATGCTCCGTCGAAGTCGCACGTCACGCGAAAGCCGCTGGCGCAATTCCCTCTAGCACTGGTAATACCATCTTCGATCATGGGGGTTCCGACCGCAGGAGCGAGGTTCGCTGGCTACGCTCGGTGGCTCAGGCCCACCGAGGTCCGGTCGTTCAGGCCTTCACCGACACCCTCCGCAGGAGCACGGATAATGGCGGCGAAGACGCCCCCTTTGACGTTCCCCATAGACAAGTTCTCCGACCCGGCCACCATGCCTCGAAAGGCACTGATAGCGAGTTCGGTCGGGAACTTCATTGAGTGGTATGACTTCGCGGTCTACGGCTTCATGGCCACTGTGCTTGCCGGGCTCTTCTTCCCCTCCAGCAGCGCAACTGCATCATTGTTGCAAACGTTCGCGGCCTCTGCCCTGGCCTTCTGTTTCCGCCCGGCCGGGGCACTGGCCTTCGGATGGCTTGCTGATCATTCGGGCCGGCGCACATCACTCATCACGGTACTCACTCTCATGGCCGTCTCGACTACCGCCATCGGGTGCCTACCCAGCTATTCACAGGTCGGGGTCTGGGCTCAAATTCTGTTAATCCTGTGCCGGATCGCGCAAGGCGTGTCGGCTGGGGGCGAGTTCGGCAGTGCTGTGGCATTCATGATGGAGTACACGCCACGACACCGCCGGGGCCTGTACTCTGGGTGGCAATCGTGCACCGCAGGATTGGCGTTTCTCGCCGGTACCGGAACAGCCGGCGCTATAAGTTCGGGATTAACCGTCGACGCCATGCAGGCATGGGGTTGGCGGGTCCCCTTTCTCCTCGGCGCACCGCTAGGACTCGTCGCCCTCTACCTACGGCTGAGAGTCGCCGAGACTCCGCTGTTCCGCCAGGCGCACGATGCACGGCCCGGCACGAAACCCACCACAGTTTCACGTCACAGCACGGTGTCACATCACAATACGGTGTCACGGCGCACCACAGTGATGTTTGCACTGGGAACAGTCGTGGGGTGGATCTGCGCGAGCCAGGTTTTCTTGATTTTCATGCCCACGTACTTGAAGACCGTGCTCCACCTGTCGATCGCCGACTCTCTTATCGCCGCATCCGTGGCGAACGCCGCGTTCGCGTTCTTCAGCCCTGTGTTCGGCTGGCTTTCCGATCACACCGGGCGAAAAAAACTGATGATGATCGTCAGTGCGGTCATCATCATAGCTTCTTACCCGCTCTTTGTACTTCTCGACATCAACACTCCTGCCGCTGTACTGACGGCTCTGGCTATCGGAGGAGTACTCGTCGCCGCACTCGCTGGACCGGCGGCTGCCACGCTGTCCGAACTATTCCCTACCAGATATCGCGCTACCGGGTCGGCCGCTTCTTACGGTCTCGTGGTCGCCGCCTTGGGAGGCACTGCGCCCATCATCATCACGTGGCTCTCGTCAGCCAGTGGCGACCACCTGGCCATCGCCTACTACGCCAGCGCGGGCGCCCTCATCTCCTTGATCCTGCTCGTACACCTGCCCGCTACCAGCCACCTGAGTTCCCTCGACAGCTGACTTCCGGAATTAATTCGGGCTAGTGGCGAGAGACCCCGAAGGCAATGGCGGCTCGATGTGCAGAATCGACGTTGCACCGGGCATCTCCACCCAGTTCGGATGCCTCCCGGAGAATGCCGGCCACCGCTTCGGCTTCCCGCTCCTGCCATGAGTTATAGCTCGAACGTCCCAGCAAGCGTGTCACCATGCCCCGATCCAAATCGGGGAAGAGGCCTTCGAAAACCGAGTCTGGCAAGAGATCGGTAGCGGGGTGTTGCCGCAACATGTGCCCGATCTCATGCAACACGATATGGTCTTGATGAAGTGGGCTGGTGTTCGACTCGTAGAAGATGAAATCCTCGGTCTCAGTCTCCAACCAGACACCGCACGGACCAGCCAACGCCGCCGCGTCCGGCAGCGCCTGCACGTAGAGGGGACGTCCGCGGTGCACCGCCAAACGGGTACACAGGGTCTCAACCGAGAAAGATCGGGAAAGCTCGAGTTCGCGCAGCAGCTTGTTGCACTGGCGACGCAAGCGCAGGATCATCGGCCCTCAGCTCGATCGTCCCGTCCCATGTTAACGCAGGGTTTACATGGGCAGACAATTCTTCCACCCGAGATTCTGCATCAAGACCGACCGGAGTACAAGCGGATACCGGTACACCTGGGGGAGACGGTACATCGCTGGAGGGCACCCCGGGTCGAATCGGACAAAACGTCGCAACAGGCGCCATCTTCCAGAGATATAGCGATGCCGGGCCGCTAATCCGTGCGCGCGCCTCGCGGTAGCGTCAGGACGACCTCGACATCACTGATGGCGATGCCGAGGCTGGTGCCGTTCGCCTGCCGGAGAAGCCGAGCGATGCGCCGTATCCCGGTACCCGCGCGGGTCGCGAATTCGGCTGCCACGACGCGGCTATAGATGTGCGGGTTGCGAGTGACATGCACGCCGGCCCGCATCGCCTCGGCGTCCACGCTGTTCGGCGGACGCCCCGGAGATCTCACCTCAACCCGATCGGAGAGCACGAACACACGCGTGGGGCCGGCGATCGTGTAGTCGCGGTGCACGAGCGCATTCACCACCGCCTCGCGTAGCGCCGCCATCGGGATCTCCTCGCGTTTCTCCTTCTCGAACCCGACGATCTCATGACCAGTCCTGAGGTAGAGCTGCAAGAATGTCTCGATCTGGCCCAGGACACCGAACAGCGACCCGGACAGGTCTTTGCGATCCACGAAATCGTCGCCGATGTCATCCCCGGCCAATGCACCGACGACGACGCGGGATGACTGGAGCTCGGTCTGCGGATGTCGACCAAACACCACGAGCCCACCTATCGTGGGGTGCGAGCCGTCGTACATGCGCCAGGCCCGTAGCAGCCGCACCAGATCGTCGTCCAGATCCATCTGGTTGGTGTCCTCGAGATGCCGGCTTACCGCGTCAAGGTCCAGATCGGCCAGGCCCAGTCGCGGCAGCGGCTGCTCGTCGTAGAACAGTGAATGCGCCGCCTGGAAAAGGCTCAGCAGCTCCTCCCGGCTGGCCCGGCGGCACCGTGCCCCCGATCGGATGTAGTAACGACCCTCGCGGGTGGAATAGGGCCGTTGGTCGCCTTTGGCGATGTTGAGTACGACGACGTCCTTATCGTCCAGTTTGAGGACCTCCGGCACGACCGTCAGTGGGGGGGAGCAATTCTGAAACGCGACGTCATCCACCCTCAAGAGCAGCCGATCGGTGTCAGGGACGCCGACCACGCTGCGGTCCTTGGCAACCCCAATCACGAGCTGCCCGCCGTCGCTGTTAGCGAAACACACGAGGTCTTTAGCCAGTTCGCTGTTGCTGTCAGCGGATTCTTTGAAGTCGGTATGCGGATCCTCCCAGCGGAGGATCCGATCGCGCAGCTCATCAGGTGTCATCCAGACCGCCATACTTCCCGGCGCGGCGATCCACAGGGCGCCAGGTAGCGCCGAAGGACACGTCCGGCAACGAGATCACCGGTACATCTTCCCCGATGCGGCCACCAGCAATACTCCCGACACGGCGTCATACGACCATACGTCGACCAGCCGACCGTGGTGTCGAACTCGGCGGCACCAGCGCACAGGGAGGCGACGATCACACAGCTGACTCCTGGACACCGCCATGAGCTACGGGATCGGGCACAACGAGCGGTTGCTGGGACGTGCCCTGGCTGGCCGGCGCGACCAGGTCACGCTGGCCACCAAGTTCGGCATCGTCCGGGGGCCGGACGGCGTGCAGCTCGACGGCCGGCCCGACCACGTCCACCGCTACTGCGACGCGTCGCTGGCCCGGCTCGGCGTCGACAGCATCGATCTGTACTACCTGCACCGCATCGACCCGCAGGTACCGGTCGCCGAGACCGTCGGCGCCATGGCCGAGCTGGTCACCGCCGTTAAGGTGCGGCACCTGGGCCTGTCCGAAGCCGGCCCTGATGATCTGGAACGAGCCGCCGGGGTCCATCCGATCGCCGCGGTGCAGTTCGAGTGGTCGCTGTTCTGGCGGGAACCCGAGGACGATGTAGTACCCACCGCGCGCAGGCTGGGCATCGGGCTGGTCCCCTACAGCCCGCTCGGTCGGGGCCTGCTGGCTGGATCGGTCACCAGCGATGTGCTGCAAACGGCCAGCGAGGGTGACTTCCGCCGCGACGACCCGCGCTTCTCCGGCGAGCACCTGGAGCGCAACCTGACTCTGGCCGGCGAGTTGCGCCAGCCAGCCGACGAGCGCGGCCGCACCGCAGCCCAGCTTGCTCTCGCCTGGTTGCTCGCCCAAGGGACGGACGTGGTTCCCATTCCTGGCAGCCGCCACGCCGGGCGGGTCGCCGAAAACGCCGCCGCGGCCGATCTACCGCTCTGCACTGACGAGCTTGCTCGCTTAGAGGTAACCGCCGGGCGCGGCGCATGGTCCGGCGACCGGCATTCCTTCGCCGCCTACGGAACGAGCCGCACTTGACTCTCACCTCGCTTGAGGCCCGAGAGTGATTGACCATGATGAACTCGTATTCCACGGTCGCGCATCGCTTCGCCGCCGCATTCAACACCCGCGACGTCGACCAGGTCCTCGCATGCTTCACCCCCGACGTGTCCTACCGGGACCTGTACTACGGCGAGGCCGCTGGGCACGACCAGGCCCGCCGCCTGTTCGAACGGATGTACGCCGAGGGCCACCACCACACGTGGACCATGACCTGTGTGGCCGAGAACCCGGACTGGACCATCGGAGAGTGGACCTTCACCTTCACGGTCAGCGATGCGGTGCCGCAGAGCGCCGGCCGGACGCTGCGCTACCACGGCGTCTCGGTGTTCGAAACCAGGCAGGGGCGCTGCCACACCTACCGCGAGCACTTCGATCGCACCGCCACCCTCCTCGCTCTCGGCATCCGACCTGGTGCGGTGGCCCGCATCGTGCTCCGGCGGCCGTCTGTCGAGGTGATCAGCGTCGCACCGAGCACGCTGTACCGATGACCGAACGACCTGGCCTGATGATCGGCGAGTTCGCCCGCCGCTGCCGCTTGCCTATCTCGACGCTGCGTTACTACGACCAAATCGGGCTGCTCAGGCCTGCCATGGTCGATGCGGCCACTGGCTACCGCCGCTATAGCGTGGACCAGCTCCGGACCGCCGTGTTGATCTTCCAGCTGCGGTCTATCGGCGTGTCACCGGACAGCATCGGGCAGATTGTGGCGGGTGGTCTCGCAGCGTCAGCAGGGTTGATCGCACAACGCCGGCGCATCGAGTCCGAGATCGCGCAGCGGCGGCGGTCGCTGGGCCGCATCGACGAGTTCCTCCACGGCGGCCGGACGGAGAACTACCGGGTCGATGTCGTCGAGCTCGCGCCCCGACAGGTCCCGGCGCGGCCGTTTCTCATCCCACTGGCCGGCCTGGAGGCAGGCTTGTTGCGCGCGATCGCGAGCCTGCGCTGCGCTCTGCGACGCTGCGGGTACCGGCGCTCAGGATCTTGGGGTGCAACACTGCCGCTGGAGCTGACCGGTGAGGTGAGCGGCGTCGTCTTCGCCCCGGTGGACGACGAGGTGACCGACGATCTACACCTGGCGCTGCCCGGAACCTGGGCAGTCCGTACTGTTCACCACGCGGGCCTCGACACTCTTCCGCTCGCGTATCACGCGGCCCTCGAGGCCATCGGGGGTTCCGCGACCCAGCCGATCATCGAGGAGTACCTCGGCCTTGACAATGCGGCAGCTCCAGCCGGCCCGATTCAAGTACACGTGCCATATAGGCTGGATATGCGACAGTCGTGATCAGAGGATCTTCCGGGAGGCGATTCGTGAGCGGGTCGCCGTGTGACGACTGGGGTCAATGGCGCCGGCAGCTCAACCCCGCTGACTACGACGAGCGCTGGCGGCGCATCGAGGCCAGTGGCGCCAACCCCCATGGCGAAGCGGACTTCGTGTTCTCCTACGGTCCGTACAGCGTGCTGGACGCGGGGTGTGGCACTGGCCGGGTGGGCATCGAGCTGGCCCGCCGGGGATTGGAGGTCGTCGGCACCGACCTCGACCAAGACATGATCGGCATAGCCCTCGCGAAAGCACCGGAGTTGACCTGGATACACGCTGACCTCAGCGAACTCGACCTGCCTCACCGGTTCGACGCCGTCGTGCTCGCCGGCAACGTCATCCCGTACGTGGCAGGCGACCGCCGTCCAGCGGCGGTGGAGGCGTGTGCGCGGCACCTGACGCCGGGGGGTCGGCTCATCGCCGGGTTCCAATTGCAGCCGGGCTGGCCGTCGGTGGCCGATTACGACAGCTGGTGCGGTGGGGCCGGCCTCATTCTTGAAGCCCGTTATGCCACCTGGGGCCGGCAGCCGTTCACGGATACGGACTCCTACGCCGTGTCAGTGCACCGCATCCGCGGGTCCGGCCCCGAAAGTCGGCCCCCCGGCTCGGCGGTCTGAGGCTCGCCTCCTTCGTAGACCAAGCCGCTGTCCGCTGACTCGACATGATGCTTGCGCGCGCCAGTGGGCCGCCCTCACGCGCTACGCAAGACCGCCGCCACGTCAGCAAGCTGCACCAGCCGGTCGACGACCAGCGGGTGCGCCCCCAACGGCGTAGCCACCACGTCGGCTCCCGATGAGCCGAGCCTGCTGTGGAACAGCCCCGGGGCAAGCAGCCACGACGCCACCGCGACCCTTGCGTGCCCGGCCGCCCGCAGACCAGTGACCAACGGCGCCACCCGTGGTGCACCGGTGGCCACGAACCCGACCCGCACCCGGCTGCCGACCTGGCGGGACAACTGGCGGGCCGCAGCCCGCACGTCGGCGACCGACCGCCGGTCCGATGAACCGGCCGCGGCCAGCACCACCGCGTCGCCCCGGCGCCACCCGGCCGTACGGAGCCGCTCCCCCATCGCGGCCACCAGCAGCGGGTGTGGCCCGAGGGTTGCGCTGACGGTGACGTCGTTGCGGCCGGTAGCGGCCACTTCCCGCGGCACGTCGACCCGCACGTGGTAGCCAGAACTCAAGAATGTCGGAACGACGGTCACCGGACCGGACACGCGGGCCACCACGTCGCATACCGCAGGGCCGAGCACATCGACGAAAGCGAGCACCACGGGCCGCCCGGATAGTCGGGCGCGCGCCGCGTCAACCAGCTGGTGCGCTACCGCGACGCCCGCCGGATCCCGGGTGCCGTGCGCGACCACCACGACGGTCATGTCACGCTCACCGGCAATCGCCGGGTTCCAGGGCCAGCCGGTATCCGCGCTTGACCACCGTCTGAACCAGCCGCGGGGCACCGAGCGCGGCGCGCAGCCGGGCCACCGCGGTCTCCACCGCATGCTCGTCGTCACCGGCGGCGGGCATCACCGACAGCAGTTCGGCGCGCGGCACCACCCGGCCGGGACGGGCGGCAAGCAGCCTCAGCAGCGCCATCGGAGTGGGCGGCACCGCGTGCAGGACCCCATCGACCACCGCGGCGTGCCCGCGCAACTCCAGCAGGTGCCCCGCGACCGGCCACCGTGGCGCCCGGGCCGGCAGTGCCTCGGACAGCGTGCGCACCAACGCGCCGATCCGGGACCGCTCGGGCTGCACGGTGGGCACGTCCCGGGCCACCAGCGGACCCGCGGTGACCGGCCCGACGCAGGCGACCACCACATCCCGGCGGAGCCGGTGCAACAACGGCTGCAGCGCCCCGAGCTCGTCGGCCCGGCTGAGCACGCTGGCCGCCGCGGGTGCGCTGGTGAAACTGAGTGCGTCGACACCGCCGTCCAGGATCGCCCCGAGCAGCCGATCCAGCGGCGCGAGATCCTCCGGCAGCACCCACCGGTAGACGGGCACCTGGATGACCTGAGCACCGGCGCAGCGCAGGGCGTCGACGAAGTCCGGCAGCGGCTCACCGTGCAGCTGCACCGCCACCCGGGTTCCCTCAAGATCGCCGGCCAGCAGGTGCTCCAACACCTCCGCTGACGACTCTGACGGGGGCGACCACGCGTCGGTCAGGCCGGCGGCCCGGACCGCACCGCGCGACTTGGGCCCCCGGGACAGCAAGGTGGCGCGGCGCAACGCACCGATCAGCGCCTCCCCCAGACCCCACCCGTCAGCGGCCTCCACCCAACCGCGGAACCCGATGCCGGTCGTGATCACTACGGCATCCGGTGGGTGGCTGATCAGCGCTTCGGTGGCGGCATGCAGCTCAGTGTCATCGGCCAGCGGCACGATCCGGATCGCGGGGGCGTGCAGCACCTCCGCGCCGCGGCGCTCGAGTAAGGCTCCCAGCTCTTGGGCCCGCCGGGCGGCGGTGACCCCGACGGTGAATCCCGCCAGCGGCAACGGCTCGGATCTGGACATGATCGAGGGCGCGGTCACAGGGAGCTGACTTCCACGATGCCGCCGGTGACCCGGACCGGGTACGTCTGCACCGCGACGGTGGGGTCGTCCAGGCATATCCCGGTGGCCAGTTCGAAGACCTGTTTGTAGATCGGCGAGGCCACTGTCGCCCGCCCGCCGCGGTCTCCGACGATCCCCCGGGAGAGCACCGATGCGTTGCTGAAGGGATCCAGATTAGATAATGCATGCAACGCACCACCATGAGTGCGGAACACCGCCACGGCGGCGCCGTCCACGAGCGCGGCAATCCCCCGTTCCGGGATGAGGTCCTCGTAGCGGCACACCGCAATCCACGGTGTCTGATCCTGCTGGGCCCGCAGCCGCGCGGTCATCGGACCACGGCCAGCTTGGGGCCCGCGATCAGCACGGGCTGGCCGGGCCGGCGATGGGCCGGGGTGGGCTGGCCGCGTTCCTGGACGAACTCGATAGTGGGATCGGGCACGCCGGGTGCGTTGACGAACGAGGTGAACCGGGCCAGCTTGGCCGGGTCTTCCAGCACCCCGCGCCACTCGTCGGCGTAGCCCGCCACGTGTGCCTCCATCGCGGCGTCGAGCTCCGCGCAGATCCCCAGCGTGTCATGCACGATCACGTCCCGCAGGTGGTCCAGGCCGCCCTCCAGCTCCTCCAGCCACGGCGCGGTGCGCTGCAGCCGGTCGGCGGTGCGCACGTAGAACATCAGGAACCGGTCGATGGTGCGCACCAGCGTCTCGGTGTCGACGTCGGAGACCAGCAGGTCGGCGTGCCGGGGCCGGAAACCGCCGTTGCCGCACACGTAGAGGTTCCAGCCGTTCTCGGTGGCGATCACCCCGAAGTCCTTGCTGCGGGCCTCGGCGCACTCCCGGGCGCAGCCAGACACCGCGGACTTGAGCTTGTGCGGCGCGCGCAGCCCCCGGTAGCGCAACTCCAGCGCGATGGCCATGCCCACCGAGTCCTGCACCCCGTAACGGCACCAGTCGGTACCCACGCAGGACTTGACGGTGCGCAACGCCTTACCGTAGGCGTGGCCGGATTCGAAGCCGGCGTCCACCAGCCGGCGCCAGATCACCGGCAGTTGCTCCACCCGGGCTCCGAACAGATCGATCCGCTGCCCACCGGTGATCTTGGTGTAGAGCCCGAAGTCCCGGGCCACCTCGCCGAGCACGATGAGCTTCTCCGGGGTGATCTCCCCGCCCGGCACCCGGGGCACCACCGAGTAGGTGCCGTTGCGCTGCAGGTTGGCCAGGAAGTGATCGTTGGTGTCCTGCAGGGTGGCCTGCTCGCCATCCAGGATGTGACTTCCGGGCGACAGCACCCCGGACAGCGAGGCCAGGATCGAGGCCACCGCGGGCTTGCAGATGTCACAACCGCGGCCCGTGCCGTGCTTGGCAACCAGCTC
>JBOHFK010000168.1:0-11218 GCA_050699635.1 Pseudonocardiaceae bacterium
GGGTACAACGACCTCGAAGTTGCCGCGTACTCCGGCGCTCGGTGTGGATTGGATGAGACAACCCGACCCGGCTACCTTGTCCTGGTCACCCGTGACTCGTTGCCCGCGGATCCACGGCAGGTCGGTGGCGTTGTTATCGCGGTAGAAATGGCGCAGTTCCACGGCGCCGGTGGCCAGCCGCAACGGTACAACGACCTCGAAGTTGCCGCGCACTCCGGCGCTCGGTGTGGATTGGATGAGACAACCCGACCCGGCTACCTTGTCCTGGTCACCCGTGACTCGTTGCTCCCGGATCCAGGGCAGCCGGGTGTCGCTGTTGTCGGGTGTCCAGGGCAGGTCGGCGTTGGTGTTGTCGCGGTACCAATACCACAGTTGTTCGCCTTCGACGATGACTGTCTCAAAATTACCGTGATGTCCCCGTCCGAGGTTGGATTGAATGAGACTGACATACACTCTCGACAACGCAACAGCCCCTTCGATCCAGTACATTGACGCCAGCACCGGCACAGGCATGAGTTGCGGGTGCCTGCGGCATGATAAACACCAGCGGCCAGGAGTTCCCCCGCTGCCTTCGCCTCGGCGAGCCGTGTGGCGGTTCGGGAGCGAGCTTGCGCGCCGCTCGCCTCAATCGCTTGTGCCGACGTAGGCCGCGAGGTGCTCGCCGGTGAGGGTGGTGCGGGCATTTACGAGTGCCCGCGGTGTTCCTTCAAAGACGATCCGGCCGCCGTCGTGGCCGGCGCCGGGACCGAGGTCGATGATCCAGTCGGCGTGCGACATGACCGCCTGGTGGTGCTCGATGACGATCACCGACTTGCCGGAGTCGACGAGCCGGTCGAGCAGGCCGAGCAGTTGCTCGACGTCGGCGAGGTGCAGGCCGGTGGTCGGCTCGTCGAGTACATAGACCCTGTTGCCGCCGCCTCCCATGCGGGTGGCCAGCTTGAGTCGCTGCCGCTCGCCGCCGGACAGCGTGGTGAGCGGCTGGCCGAGGCGCAGGTAGCCGAGCCCGACATCCGACATCCGAGCCAGGATGGTGTGCGCGGCCGGGGTGCGCGCCTGGCCGGTGCCGAAGAACTCCTCGGCCTCGATCACCGACATCGCGAGCACCTCGCTGATGTCGCGGCCGCCGAGGTGGTATTCCAACACCGATGCCTGGAACCGCTTCCCCTCGCACTCCTCGCAGGTGGTGGCGACGCCGGCCATCATCGCCAGGTCGGTGTAGATGACGCCGGCGCCGTTGCAGTGGGGGCAGGCGCCCTCGGAGTTGGCGCTGAACAGCGCCGGCTTCACGCCGTTGGCCTTCGCGAATGCCTTGCGGATCGGGTCGAGCAGTCCGGTGTAGGTCGCCGGGTTGCTCCGTCGCGAGCCGCGGATCGCGCCTTGGCCGATCGACACCACACCCGCGCCGGCCGGCCCCGAGAGAGCGGGCAGCGACCCATGCACGAGCGAGCTCTTGCCGGAGCCGGCGACGCCGGTCACCACGACAAGCACCCCGAGCGGGATGTCGACGTCGACGTCGCGCAGGTTGTGCGCCGTCGCGCCGCGGATCGGAAGCCGGCCGGTGGGTGTGCGCACCGTCTCCTTGAGGGCGGCCCGGTCGTCGAAATGGCGGCCGGTGAGGGTGCCGCTGGCCCGCAGCCCCTCAACGGTGCCCTCGAAGCAGACGGTGCCGCCCGCCGTACCGGCACCGGGTCCGAGGTCGATGACGTGATCGGCGATCGCGATCGTCTCCGGCTTGTGCTCCACGACGAGCACCGTGTTGCCCTTGTCCCGCAGCCGCAGCAGCAGCTCGTTCATCCGCGCGATGTCATGGGGGTGCAGGCCGATGGTGGGCTCGTCGAAGACGTAGGTGACGTCGGTCAGCGCGGAGCCGAGGTGGCGGATCATCTTGACCCGCTGCGCCTCGCCGCCCGACAGCGTCCCCGACGGCCGGTCGAGCGAGAGGTAGCCCAGCCCGATCTCCACGAACGACTCGAGCGTGTGCCACAGCGACGCCAGCAGCGGAGCGACCGACGGCTCGTCGAGGCCGCGGACCCATTCGGCCAGGTCACTGATCTGCATCGCGCAGGCGTCGGCGATGTTGATCCCCTTGATCTTCGACGATCGAGCCGCCTCGCTGAGCCGAGTGCCGCCGCAGTCGGGGCAGACGGTGAATGTCACCGCCCGCTCCACGAAGGCGCGGATGTGCGGCTGCAGCGAGTCGACGTCCTTGGAGAGTATCGACTTCTGGATCTTCGGGATCAGGCCCTCGTACGTCAGGTTGATGTTGTCGACTTTGATCTTGGTCGGCTCCTTGTGCAGCAAGTCGTGGAGCTCGGTCTTGGTGAACTTACGGATCGGCTTGTCCGGGTCGAAGAAGCCACAGCCGCCGAAGATGCGGCCGTACCAGCCGTCAACGCTGTAGCCGGGGATCGTGAGCGCACCCTCGTTGAGCGACTTGCTGTCGTCGTACAGCGCAGATAGGTCGAAGTCGGTGACCGAGCCCATGCCCGCGCACCGTGGACACATGCCGCCAGTGATGGTGAAGCTGCGCCGTTCCTTCACGGTCTTCCCGCCGCGCTCCAGCGTGACCGCGCCCGCTCCGCTGATTGAGGGGATATTGAAGGAGAACGCCTTGGGTGAGCCGATGTGCGGCTGCCCGAGCCGGCTGAAGAGGATGCGCAGCATCGCGTTGGCGTCGGTTGCGGTGCCGACGGTGGAGCGGGGGTTTGCGCCCATCCGCTCCTGGTCGACGATGATCGCGGTCGTCAGCCCTTCGAGTACGTCGACCTCGGGCCGCGCCAGCGTCGGCATGAAACCCTGCACGAAGGCGCTGTAGGTCTCGTTGATCAGCCGCTGCGACTCCGCGGCGATCGTGCCGAACACCAGCGAGCTCTTGCCCGAGCCGGAGACGCCGGTGAACACCGTCAGCCGGCGCTTCGGGATCTCGACGCTGACGTCGGAGAGGTTGTTCTCGCGCGCGCCCTGCACGCGGATCAGATCGTGGCTGTCGGCAACGTGCAGCGCAGGCGACTGCGTGTCCGTCCTCGTGGCCATGCTCATCATGTCCCCATCTGCACGTCGCCCTCGATCTCCAGTCCTGAGTGGTGGACGTTGCCGAAGCTGTCGTAGAACGTGGAGCGGTACGCCTCCCCGTCAATGCCGATGATCTCGACGCCGCCGACGGACGTTTCGCCGATCTTCCCAGCGCATCTTGCCCTTTCCGACGTCGAGGCGGACCTCGAAGCCGAGGGTGTCGCGGTAGAAGGCCAGGGAGGCGTCCAGGTCGTGGTGCGGGGGGGAAGCTCGCGTGAATAGTGATGGCCATGGCGGTCACGCTAGCTGCGGTTGGGTGACCCGCGCATCGGCACCGGGTGTGCATGGACCAGCCGGGACTTGAGTGTTCATCCAGCCAGCCTCTCGACATCACGGGACCCGGCCGAGACTGCCGCCTTCGCCCGCCGTCGGCTATGTCTGCCCGCTGAGCGCAACTCTGACGTGGCTGAGATGATCTCCGCGCTCGACGTACACGCGCCCGCTGAGTTAGTCACCCTGTTCTGGACAAGCTGCTGAGCTATTTGTCGGCTGGTACCACGTTCCTCACGGTACGAACCAACTGCGCGGAAATCCGCGTTAGGTTGGCTTCAGGTGATGTCGCTTCTGACGTTTAGAGGGTTTCTGGAGGTCTTGCCCATGACCGACGTCACGCGCTACCTGCTCGGGGAGCACGTAGAAGATTTCAATTCTGGGTTGATCACCCGGCGGGAGTTGCTCCGCCGGGTGACTCTGATCACCGGGAGCATCGCCAGCACCGTGGTGTTGCTGGAAGTGGCCGGTTGCCAGAGCGAGCCCTCCGGACAGCCGCCCTCGCCAGAATCCCGGCAAGCCAGCACGCCGCAACCATTCGCCACGCCGCCCGCCCAACCCACTACGGATGGGGTGACCGTGCGGCCTGACGATCCCCGGATCACCGTCGCGCCGATGACGGTGACCGGTGCCGATGGTGCGTCCTTGATCAATTACTACGCGCGGCCGGCCGGCGGTGAACCTCGCGGTGGCATCCTCGTGGTTCACGAGAATCGTGGTCTCGTTACCCACATTAAAGACGTGGTCCGCCGGGTGGCCACTGCCGGTTTCAGCGCCGTTGCCGTTGATCTGCTGTCTCGTCAAGGCGGAGCCGATAAGCTCAGTGATCCGGCCGAATATGCGGCGGTGCTGAGTAAGCAGGATCCGATGACGATGGTGTCAGACCTGCAACAGGCGCTATCTGCGTTGTCGGCCCCCGGCCCGGGCGACCGGCTTGGCATGACTGGTTTCTGTTTCGGTGGTGGCATGACCTGGAATGCGCTAGCCGCGGGTACCACAGTCAAGGCTGCAGTACCCTTCTACGGCCCACCGCCGAAGAATCTGGCCGGACTTGCCACCACCAAGGCCGCAGTGCTCGCCATCTACGCTGAACGGGACACCCGAATCACCAGCACACAAGGCGAGATTGCGCAGCAACTGGGCCGCACCGGCCATCCGTACCAGATCAAGGTCTACTCCGGAGTAGACCACGCGTTTCACAACGACACTGGCCCCCGCTACAACGCGACCCAGGCAGAAGTCGCTTGGGTCGCCACCATCAACTGGTTTCAGCAATACGTGCGCTAACCCGCATCAGCGCAGTCATGTCATCCGCAGCTCAGCCACGCCCTCCTGACATTATCCCGCCGTCGAGGACGCCAGGTAGGCATCTACGATGATATTGTAGTCGACGTCGACGCCATCCTTGACGCCGCAGGTGATGAGGACCACTCGGTTCGGAGTATTGGCCATGAGAGACTTCACCTTTCCCGCTTGTGATTTCCGGACGGCGAACACGCGCGTGACCGTATAGGTGAGGGTGCCGTTCGGGTTGCGGAGCACGATGGTATAGCCGTTGATCGCTTGTACCGGGAAGGTCGGGACGCCGCTTTGCATCTCGGGGTTCTGCCCGGTGACTTCCTGCATCGCGAGCTCGGACAACGGGTTGAAGATCAGTGGGGTCTTCGCCCACGCATGACCGAGGATGTAGCTCGTGCCGCCGGAGTCACTGCCGGGTGCCACGCCGAAGCCCTTCTGTACCCAGCACACCGTGCGCTTCTGGTCGCCCGGTGGGTTGAGCGGTCGGGCGTATTTCATCTGGCAGACGTTGGCCTTGATGTCGAACGCCGGACCGGACATCACGAAACCGGTGGGTGCGGCGGGCGCGACGTATTCGTGGGGCGGGGCAGGGGATTCGGCGGGCGGAGCAGGCGGATCGGGGAGCAGCGCAGCAGGATTGGGAGCCGGGGCAGCGGCCAGCGCGACCGTGGCATCGCGACCAGACGATGACTCAGCCGCACCGCAGCCGGTGACGCCCAGGATCAGGGCGACCGCGACGGCAAGAGCTACCTTCGTGCGACAGTGCATAGCGATCCAGCTTCTCCGTCCCTCAGCGGAGCGGTGGGCCATCGTAGCTAGATCGGCCGAACGCGCGCGCCGCGACACCCACCGCCGCGCGCATCAACATGGTCGCCCAAGGGAAGTCGAGCGGGTGATCGTGGTGAGGGCATGGTGGAGGGTGGTGTCGCTGGGTGGGCGGTCGCGCCAGCGGGCGCCGATGTGGCGGCATCGCCGGCCAGCAGGATCCGGCCGTGGCGGAAGCGTTCGGCGACGAACGCGTTCATCACCCAGTGCTGAACCCGCAACGCGTCGGCTTGTACGTCCACGTCGGGGCCGATGGCGCGCGAGACGAGGTCAGGCCAGTCGGCGCGCGCAGCGTCTTCGGGCGTGGGACCGAACCAGGCCCACCCTCCTTCGGGGTAGAGCGGGATGAATGATCCGTGCGCGGTGAAGTAGACCCCGGCGGGCTGGTGGGCGCACCAGCGGTGGAGTTCGCGCCGTCGGCGGCGAGCACATATCGGGCACGGACGCGAGTCTGTTCACCGCGCTGGTGGTCGACGAGTGAGGCCACGACGCTCTCGGTCTGTTCGGCCAGGTCGATGAACTCGACCCCAAACCGTACCGGTGCGTCTGCTGCGGCGAGCAGGATCGGTTCTAACCGATCCTGCGAGGTGACCACGCCGATCACGGGGCTTTCGGGTATCGGCGCGTTGACCCCGACCATCGCCGCTGTGGTGAAGTCGCGGTCGTGCAGGGTGTCACGGAAGCGGATGCGGCCATACTGCGGTGCGAACGCGCGGGCCGTGATCTTGGCAGCGAGCCCGAGCTGGCGATAGATCTCCATCGAGCGCGCGTTGACCCAGCCGGGACCGGGGAAAGGGTGACAGCTCGCGGTGTTTCTCGACCAGCAGTGCCCGCACGCCCCAGCGTTCCAGTAGCGCTCGGGTGGTGAGCCCGACTGGCCCACCACCGACGATCAATACCGCCACCTCGGCGTTTGCTACGGGCATGTCGAGCTCCCCCTGCTCACCTGGGAAGGAACGTCGCCGACGATCCCTTGGCGAACCACCTGACGATCCACAGGAGCGGTCGGCGGTGGTGGCCTGGGGCTCCGGAGCCGCCCGAAGCGTCGTCGCGACCACGGGTGGACGCCCGCGAACGAAGGCGAATGAGACGGAAATGGAGACGGCAGCGTGATCTGCTCCGGCGTTGCGGAGCGCGCAGATACGGGTGACATAGTGGCCAGGTCGAGCGTCGGCTCATGGCGCTGCTGGTGGAGTCAATCCTGGTGTGTCTGCGCACCACTGCCACGGGGACCGGTACGGTGCACGGCACATGCCCCGAGCACCTCGCGTCACCGGCCGCGACATCGTCCGTGCCCTCGGCCGTCGTGGCTGGGTAGTCGTCGTCCAACGGGGATCACACGCGCAACTCAAGCATCCGGATCGCGGAGGACGGGTCACCGTTCCGATACACGCCGGGGAAACGATCGGACCGAAACTGCTCCGGTCGATCCTCCACCAGGCAGGACTGACGATGGACGAATTCCTCAGCGTGTTGTGAGACGATGAGCGAGTGATGCGCACCTACACGATCGTGGTCGAGCCGGAGGATACCGGCGGCTTCATGGTCTCGGTGCCCGCCTTGCCGGGCTGCTTCACCCAGGGGGCAACCATCGAGGAATGCCGCGAGCGGGCCGCTGAAGCCATCGAGGTCCACATCACTGGGCTCGAGGCCGACGGCGAGCCGGTGCCGGAGGAACGCGGCATACCGCAGCTGCTGACCGTCACCATCGCCGCGTAGCGCACCACATCCACGAACGTGCGCGCGGTCGCATGGCGCAGGCTGCCTCCATGCCGATGATCGACCGTCGGGATCGAATACGACCAAAATCGCTTCGCCGAGGCACCAGTGACACCCAGAGGACGGGTGTTATTGGACAGTTCATTGGACAGGCCAGGCCCGGCTGTTCGACATGCAGCGGTCTGGTTCGGCGATGGACCACCCCCACGAATCAAAGGGCTCGAGATTGCATCACCTGAAGGAGCGGCGGCCTGGGTCGGCGGGTGCGAGCGAGATCCGGATCTTGTTTGCGTTCGATCCGGCGACCCGGGCGGTTCTGCTGGTCGCTGGAGACAACTCGGGCGACTGGAAGCGCTGGTACGCGCAAGCTGCGGCGCTCGCGGACCATTGCCGGTTGTCGTCGCGATGCATCCAGCCGTCGCGGGCAGATCGCCGCCGTGGGCTTCCGGACCGCGGGGGTCGGGCTTACCCCTACTGGAGCGACCGTTCGATTGCCTCCAGCTCCTGCTCGGTTTCCGCCTCGCGCACCGGACCCGTGAACCACCTGCGGGCGGAGAGCAGGTACCAGCCGCCGAACAAGATCAACGAGGCGCCGACGGTGAGCGGGGCGTAGTTGACGATCTCCCAGGTGAAGTCCGGGTTGCCGGGGATTCCCTTCGGCGAGACCGGCATCAGGAACAGGATGCACACCACAATGATCCAGGCCAATGCGAGCACTCCGATCCACCGGTAATGCCTGCCGAGGCTCCAGGCACCGTGCTCGAAGCGATCGCCCTGGCATAGCCGCAGGTAGATCGGAATGGCGAAGGCGATGTACAGCCCGACCACGGCTATCGAGGTGCCAACAAGGTAGCCGACGAACGCGTTAGCCAACGTCGGCAGCATCAGTGCCCAGGCCAGCGCACAAATCGCGGTCACCGCGTAGACCGGCACCCGGCGGTTGTTGACCTTGCGCCAGATCCGCCAACCGGGCACCGCGCCGTCGCGTGAAAAGGCAAACATCATCCTGGACGCCGAGGTGACCGAGGCAGCGCCACAGAACAACTGTGCCACGACCGCGATGACTAGCAGGCACGCGGCCCAGCCGGTGCCCAGCGATGTCGTCCAGATGTAGGCCACGGCGTTGCCGGCCGCGTCGAGCGTGCCCTTCACGTCGACTACCGCGAACGTCACCGCCACCAGCAGGATGAAGCCGAAGATCACCGACATCACGACGGACATGACCATGCCCCAGGCAGCGGTCCGCGATGCCTGCTGGGTTTCCTCGCTCATGTGCGCTGAGGCGTCGTAGCCGGTGATCGTGTACTGGGCCATCAGCAAACCGAGACCGAAGACGAACGGGAACGTGAATCCGCCCAGCTCGTTGGTGAAACCAGAATTGTTGATCGTCGCGGTGAACACGAACGCCACCGACTGATGGTTGCTCGGGACCACGATCAGCACGCCGACGATGACCAACACGCCAATCATGTGCCACCACGCCGAGAAGCTGTTCAGCATGGCCAACAGGTTGATGCCGAGTAGGTTGAGCAGCAGGTGCAAGGCGACGATCACGGTGTAGACGATGAAGATTGTCTTCGGCCCGGTACCGATCACCGGGAACCAGATGTTGCACAGGGCCGTCGCGAAGACCGCGGCGCCGTAGTCGATGGACGCCGTGACCGCGATCTGGCCGAGCAGGTTGAACCATCCGGTGAACCACCCCCAGGCCGGTCCGCGCAGCTTGGCCGCCCAGTAGTACAGCGCTCCCGCAGTGGGCATCGACGACGCGATCTCGCCCATGGCCATCGCGACCAGCACGCAGAACGCGCCGACTAGCAGCCAGCCCCAGGTGATGGCGACCGGTCCGCCGTTGTTGAACGCGATGTAATACGAGGTCAGGCAACCGGCAAGGATCGAGATGATCGTGAAGGAGATCGCGAAGTTGGCGAACCCTCCCATTTCCCGGAAGAGCACCTGGGCGTAGCCCAGCTTGTGCAACAGGCGTTCGTCCTCGCTACTGTCCGGGTGATGACCTGGGGTGGTACTCATGCTGGCCTCCCGCACTTCTCCAGGAAAGGCGCGGATCTCGGCCGATCATGCTAGCCCGCGGCCGCGACCTGGTTCGATTCGCCTCATCGGGGGCGATGGAACCAAGTCGCGTCCGTTCCTATGGTTGCCGGCCGTCCCGTCTCAGCCGACCGGTTGGCGGACATAACTGCGAGCCACGTCGATTCCGATGAGCTCGGACGCGCCGTTGGGCTCGGGGCCGAATGCCCTGGCCACCGCAGGCCCCAGCTTCTCGGCGAAGAAGCGGTCGGCGTGCGCCCTGGACTCCCACAGCGAGACGACCCGGAGCCGGCCGTCGCCCGTGGTCCCGATGTAGCGTGCCTCCATACCCTCGGGCGGCCCGTCCAACTGGGCGATTACCGCGTCGACCTGCTCAACGGACGCGAAGGACGGGGTGGCGACGGTGATCCATTGCATGACTGGCCTCCTTACCTTGGCGGCCCGGTTGGCCGCAGGAGGAACGCTAAGAATGTGAGCCCATCGCGACATCCGCTGGATGACTCATCCAGCTACTCATCCGCTCATTCCCGCGCTCCATGCGGCGATCTGGCTGCGCCTGGTGAAGCTCAGCTTGGTGAGGATGTGCTGGACGTGGTTCTGCGCGGTGCGTTCGGAGATGACGAGCCGTTCGGCGATCTGCCGGTTGGTGAGGCCCGCTGTGACCAGCTTGGCGACCTCAGCCTCGCGCGGGCTCAGCGCCGCGAGGTGCTCGCCGCCACGGAGGTAAGCGACGAGTGCGCCGGTGCGCTCGACATAGGCCGACATGCCGAGCGCGCGGGCCAGGCGGTCGGCCTCGCGGGCGGCGGTGGCAGCACGGTGGACGTCGCCGGGTCGGTTGCGGGTGGCCAGAGCCGTTGCCAGGTGGTAGCGGGCTTCGGCGACGAATCCTCGTGCCCCTGCCCGGTTGGCCTGTTCGGCGGCGATTGCCAGGTCGTCAATGGCGACGTCGAGGCGGCCGAGCGCGACGGCCCCGCGACCGAGCGTGAGCTCGATGGGGCCCAGGTAGGCGACACCTTCGCCGACCACATGCTCGCCGCGGAACTCCTCGAGCCGCTCGAGTAGCAGCGCCAGGTCCTCGTGGCGGCCGAGGTCCGCAGCGGCGCGGGCGCCACACACGTAGGTGTAAAGGACATGGAACGGAGGAGGAGACCAGGTTTCCACGGGCCCTGCCTGCTGGTATGAGGCGGCGGCCTCGTCGGGCAGCCCCGCGTAGAGGAGCAAGAGCGAGCGCGTCAACGGACCCATCGTCCGGAACAGCGGCAAAGGCTCGAACGGACTTCGCACGAACTCGATCGCCTCGTCGGTGACTCCGATGTGGCCGGCCAGCGCGCACTGGAGCGCGAAATACGCGCCCCGTGCCGGGCGAAGCTCGACGGCGCGCATCCGGGTGAATCCCCGGCGACCGAGTGCGGCGGCGTCGGCGTACCTGGCCTGCGCCTGGGAGATGAACGCGGCCGCCCGATCGAGATGCCACGCGCTGACCGGGCCACCCGCTCGCTGGACGGCCACCTGCAGGGCAGCGAGCTCGTCGGCGGCCGCCGCCAACCGACCACTCTCCACCAACGCGTCGATCCGCCACAGCCCGCCCCACATCGCGGTTCGCGCGCTGTTCGTCCGCTGTGCCAACCTGAGCATCTCGGTGGCGACCAGCATGCGCTCGGCGCGGCCGGCCGGGCCGGGGCAGGCCTCTCTCCGGGCGTGTAGTGCCTCCACGAGAGCGCGGTCGTCCCCCGATGCACGGGCCAGTTCGAGGGCCGCCGCGCTCAACGCCTGGACGCGCTCCTGGTCCCCGTCGTAAAACGCGAGACGGCTGCGCTGGCCCAGCAGTCGTGCCCGCAACGCCTGGTGTTCGGTGTTCCCACGGTCGCGGCTTAGTGCGACCGATCCCAACCGTTCTTCGGATTTGCTGATCACCCATCCCTTCCACGTCCTCTACGGCTCTCGGGTGCCGGTGCTGTTTGTCAAGCGTCGGGCGGGGAAGGTC
>JBOHFK010000169.1:0-11111 GCA_050699635.1 Pseudonocardiaceae bacterium
GGCGCAGCGTCCCGGGGTGGGCGTCGGCGGTCACATCTCCACCTACGCCTCCTCAGCAGCCCTCTACGAGGTGGGCTTCAACCACTTCTTCCGGGGTAAGGATCACCCCGGCGGCGGGGACCAGGTGTTCATCCAGGGCCACGCGTCTCCCGGCATCTACGCCCGGGCGTTCCTGGAGGGTCGGCTGTCCGCCGGCCAGCTCGACGGGTTCCGCCAGGAGTTCTCCCACGCCGGCCCTGGTGGTGGACTGCCGTCCTACCCGCACCCGCGGTTGATGCCGGATTTCTGGGAGTTCCCCACCGTCTCGATGGGGCTGGGGCCGATCAACGCGATCTTCCAGGCCCGGCTCAATCGCTACCTGGCCGACCGCGGCCTCAAGGACACCTCCGACCAGCACGTCTGGGCGTTCCTCGGCGACGGTGAGATGGACGAGCCGGAGTCCCGCGGCCAGATCCAGGTCGCTGCCATCGAGGGGCTGGACAACCTCACCTTCGTGGTGAACTGCAACCTGCAGCGCCTCGACGGACCGGTCCGGGGCAACGGGAAGATCATCCAGGAGCTGGAGTCGTTCTTCCGCGGCGCCGGCTGGAATGTCATCAAGGTGATCTGGGGCCGCGAGTGGGACATCCTGCTGCACGCCGACCGGCAGGGCGCACTCGTGAACTTGATGAACGTCACCGCCGACGGTGACTACCAGACCTACAAGGCCAACGACGGCGGCTACATCCGGGAACATTTCTTCGGCCGTGACCCGCGCACCAAGGAACTCGTCAAAGAGTTCTCCGATGCCGACATCTGGCACCTCAAGCGCGGTGGGCACGACTACCGCAAGGTTTACGCCGCCTACCAGGCCGCCACCCAGCACCACGGCCAACCCACGGTGATCCTGGCCAAGACCATCAAGGGCTACGGCTTGGGCCAGCATTTCGAGGGCCGCAACGCCACCCACCAGATGAAGAAGCTCTCGTTGGCCGACCTCAAACACGTCCGCGACGCTCAGCGCATCCCGCTCACCGACGCGCAGCTCGAGGAGAACCCCAAGCTGCCGCCGTACTACCACCCGGGCCCGGACGCGCCGGAGATCCAGTACATGTGCGAGCGCCGCAAGGCACTTGGTGGATTTCTCCCCGAGCGACGGACCAAGTCCACCACCCTGGTGCTGCCCGGCGACAAGGTCTACGACGTGCTGCGCCGCGGGTCGGGTAAGCAGGAGGTCGCCACCACGATGGCGTTCGTCCGGCAGCTCCGCGAGCTGATCAAAGATCCCGAGATCGGGCCGCGCTTCGTCCCGATCATCCCGGACGAGGCACGCACCTTCGGCATGGATTCGATGTTCCCCACCCAGAAGATCTACAACCCGCACGGGCAGCTCTACACCTCGGTCGACGCTGACCTGATGCTCGCCTACCGGGAAAGCGAGCAGGGCCAGATCCTGCACGAGGGAATCAACGAGGCGGGTTCCACCGCGTCGTTCACCGCGGCAGGCACGTCCTACGCCACCCACAACGAGCCGCTGATCCCCGTCTACGTCTTCTACTCGATGTTCGGATTCCAGCGCACCGGAGACGGCCTGTGGGCCGCGGGCGACCAGATGACCCGCGGGTTCCTGCTCGGCGCGACCGCGGGACGCACCACGCTGGTCGGCGAGGGGCTACAGCACAACGACGGGCACTCCCAGCTGCTCGCCGCGTCCAACCCCGCCGTAGTCGCCTACGACCCAGCCTGGGGCTATGAGATTGCTCACATTGTCCGCGATGGGCTGCTCCGGATGTACGGGGACGATCCCGCTGGGCGGGACCCGAATGTCTTCTACTACCTCACCATCTACAACGAGCCTTACCGCCAGCCCGCCGAACCCGCCGATCTCGACGTGGACGCCCTGTTGCGCGGGCTGTACCGGTACGCGCCGGCACCAGGCCCAACCGACGACGGGCCACACCTTCAGCTCGCGGCCTCTGGGGTGGCACTGCCGTGGGCCCTGCGAGCACAGCAGATGCTGGCCCAGGATTGGGACGTGCAGGCCGACGTGTGGTCGGCGACATCATGGACGGAGCTGCGTCGCGAGGCGGTCGCGATCGATCGGTACAACCTGCTCCATCCCGAGGCCGAGCCGCAAGTGCCGCATATCACCAAAGTGCTCCAGGGCGCAGCGGGCCCGTTGGTTGCGGTGTCGGACTGGATGCGCGCCGTGCCAGACCTCATCCGTCCTTGGGTGCCCACTGAACTGGTCACCCTCGGCACCGATGGCTTCGGCTTCTCTGACACCCGCCCCGCGGCGCGGCGCCAGTTCCTCGTCGACGCCGAGTCGATCACCGTAGCCGCACTGGCCGCGCTGGCGCGCCGGGGCGAGATGGACCAGTCCGCCGTCATCAAGGCCGCGCAGCAATACCGCATCAACGACCCCCAGTCCGCCGGCCCCCAAACCTCCGACCCTGGCGTTGCCTAGCCGGCGAGGCGGGCGGTCATTTCCCAGACGAGGATTTCGGCTCCGGCGGGGGCGGCGGTGACGCGCTGACCACCGGCTGCGGTCAGCCGGGCGGCGTCGCCGGTGTCGACGGCGCCGGTGCCTTCAAGATCCACCGCGCCGCGGGCAACGAAAACGTGCACAAACGCGGCGGACGGCAACTCAATGCTGACACCGGGTTGCAGCCGCGCCGCATACAGCGCCGCGCCCTGCTGCTGGATGGAGATCGCTCGACGGTCGCGGTGGGCCGGCATCCCGGATGCCACCACCACGAGTTCACCGGATCCCGCCTCAACCGTGCCCAGCTCGTTGTTGATGTCCAGTTGCTGGTAGCTGGGTTCAATCGAGCGGGCATCCGGAGGCACCCACATCTGCACGAAATGCACATCCTGATCGTGTGGCTCGCCATCCAACCGCCAGGAATCGTTCTTCTCGGAATGCTTGATCCCGGTGCCTGCGCTCATCCGCTGGGCCAGCCCAGGGTAGATCACCCCGGTGTTGCCCTTGGAATCCTCGTGCACCAGGGAACCCTCCAGAACCCAGGTCACGATCTCCATATCGCGGTGCGGGTGGGTCTCAAAACCCAGACCGGCCTGCACCACGTCGTCGTTGTTCACCAGTAGCAGCCCGAAATGCGTGTTTGCCGGATCGTAGTGGCGCCCGAAGGAGAAGCTGTGCCGGGAGTTCAGCCAGTCCAGCGCGGTGTGCTTACGGTCCGCGGCTCGGCGCAGGTCAACCTGGGGCGCAAGTTTCGGTGGCGAACTGACCATGCTTGTCTCCTCGACCCTGTTACCTCGGCCGCTGCTCCGGGCCGACCCGTGCTCCGACCAAACACTATCGCGCTACGCCATTTGCCGTTGCCCTCGAGTTGTAGTCATGTTCTTCCGCCGTTATCCCCCGCGTCGCCGTGCGATGCTGGCGGCATGACCGTCGAGACGAGCACCCGCCCGCTGTCCGCCAGCACGCTTCGCCGGCTGGCATTGGCCTCCGGTGGGCTCGCCACGGCCAGCGTGGCCGAGATGGAACTACGGTACCCCTGGTTCCGCCGCCTGCCCGCCGACCAGCGGGCCGGGATCCTGATGGTCACGCAGACCAGCGTGGCCAACTTCGTGGAATGGCTCAAGGATCCGCAGCACTCCACCCGGCTCACCTTCGGGGCGTTCCGGACGGCCCCCCGTGATCTGAGTCGCTGGGTCAGCCTGCGCCAGACCGTCGAGCTGGTCCGGGTCGCCACCCTGGTGTTCGAGCAGCAGTTACCCGAGCTCGCCGCCGACGATGCCGAGCGCGCGGTGCTGACCGAGGCGTCGTTGCGCTACAGCCGTGAGGTCGCCTTCGCCGCTGCGAGCACCTACGCCGGTGCCGCCGAGGCCCGTGGCGCCTGGGATGCCCGGCTGGAAGCACTAGTGGTGGACGGCATCATGCGTGGGGACGGCGAGGAATCGCTGCTGTCCCGGGCGGCGGCGCTCGGTCTGGAACCGGCGGCTCCGGCGACGGTGCTGGTGGGCAATCCACCGCCGGACGGGGCGCCGGAGCTGCTCGCCGACATCCGTGGCATCGCCGTTCGCACCGGGGTGGGAGTGCTCGTCGGGGTGCAGGGTTCCCGGCTGGTACTGGTGGTCAGCGGCCGCCCCGCATTGCCCGCGGACTCCGCTTGGATGATCAACGCCTTCGGCGACGGCCCGGTGGTCGTCGGACCGACGGTGCCCTCGCTGGCCGAGGCGCATCGCAGCGCTGCCGACGCGCTGTCCGGGCTCCGCGCGGTAGCAGCCTGGCCCACCGCGCCGCGCCCGGTACCGGCCACCGAGTTGCTTCCCGAGCGCGCACTGGCTGGGGACCCGGAGGCCGAACGACTCCTCGTCGACCAGGTGATGCGCCCGCTGTCAAGGGCCAACGGTGGGCTGGTGGAGACACTCGACGCGTTCTTCGACTCCAGCGGGGTGCTGGAGGCCTGCGCCCGGCGATTGTTCGTCCACCCCAACACGGTCCGCTATCGGTTGCGCCGCATCGCTGAGATCACTGGACGGGTGCCCGGCGATCCGCGAGATGGGCTGGTGCTGCGAGTGGGCATGGCGATCGGCCGCCTGGCCCGCTCCCGCGGCTTGTGGTGACGCTGTGCTTGTGGTGACGCTGTACCTGTGGTGACGCTGTGGTGCCCACCGACGCACTTATTCGCACCGTTGCGGCACTATCACGGTCGAGCTTGTAGACACTCGACAAGAATGCGTCGGTGGACTTCGTGCGCGGCGGTATCACCGCTACGGCCCGCCAGGGTGTTCAGTTGGCAGGATGATCGCGCTGCTGTTCCCCGGACAAGGGGCCCAAGCTCCTGGCATGCTGGCGCCCTGGCTGGAGCTGGAGGGGGCCGAGGACCGGATCGCGGCGTGGTCGAGCGCCAGTAAGCTCGATCTTCGCCGCCTGGGCACGACGGCGGATGCCGAGGAGATCAAGAATACGGCGGTGGCCCAGCCCCTGATCGTGGCGCTGTCATTGCTCGCCGCCGACGAACTGACCCGGCGGGTGGATCTGCCACCTGACGCGCCGGTCGCCGGGCATTCAGTCGGCGAACTCGCCGCGGTCGCGGTCGCCGGGGTGCTCACCGCCGACGAGGCTGTCGCGCTCGCCGCGGCCCGCGGTCAGGCAATGGCCGCAGCGTGCGCGCGGGAACCCACCGGGATGTCCGCGGTGCTCGGGGGTGATCCCGATGACGTCGCAACAGCGCTGACCCGGCTGACGCTGGACGCGGCCAATCGCAACGGCGCCGGCCAGATCGTCGCCGCCGGCCGGCTCGACGCGCTGGCGGCGCTGGCGGCGCATAAACCATCCCAGACACGGGTGCGGCCGCTACCGGTGGCGGGGGCGTTCCACACCCGCTTCATGGCCCCGGCCGAGCACTCTTTAGCTGAGTACGCCGCCCAGTTCATCGCGAAGGACCCGGCACGGCCGCTGCTGTCCAACGCCGATGGAGAGCTGGTGGCCGACGGCGCGGACATGCTGCGGCGGCTGATCGCGCAAGTCACCAGGACGGTTCGCTGGGATTCCTGCATGGCGACGCTCCGCGCTTTGGACGTCACCGCCACGATCGAGCTTCCCCCGGCCGGCACCCTGTCAGGACTGATCAGACGGGAGCGCAATGGCACCGTCACCCTGGCGCTGAAGGCACCTGAGGACCTCGACAAGGTCGCCGCCCTGGTCTGTGACCATTCCGGAACCGCCCTATCGGGAAGCCACGCGTGAGCCCGCAACTCCGGCAGCTCACGCCGAACGCTGGCGCGCGCATCCTCGGCCTGGGCAGCATGCAACCCGAGCAGATCGTGACCAACGCCGACATCGCTGCCCGCGGGGTGGACACCACCGACGAGTGGATCCGCGCCCGGGTGGGCATCGTCGAACGGCGCTTCGCCCGCCCCGACGAATCCGTGGTCGATATGGCGGTCGATGCCGGCTCCAAGGCACTGGCCGACGCCGGGCTGGCGCCCTCGGACGTCGACGCGGTCCTGGTCGCGACCTGCACGATGCCCGCGCACATCCCCAACGCCGCGGCACAGACGGCCGACCGCATCGGGGTGCGGGCCGCGCCCGCCTTCGACATCAACGCCGCGTGCGCAGGTTTCTGCTACGGGCTGGGCACCGCCTCCGACATGATCCGCTCCGGTTCCGCCCGGCACGTCCTGGTGATCGGCGCGGAGAAGCTGTCCGACTGGGTCGATCCCCTGGACCGTTCGACATGCATCATCTTCGCCGACGGCGCGGGCGCGGCAGTGGTCGGTGCGGTGGACCCCGGCCAGCGGCCCGGGATCGGCCCGATCGCCGCCGGGAGCGCCGGGGATCTGGTGGACACCATCGTGGTGGCCGACCGCAACTCCACCATCCGCCAGGAAGGCCAGGAGGTGTACCGGTGGGCGATCACGAAGATGGCACCGGTAGCGCTGCGAGCGTTGGAGCTGGCCGGGCTCACGCCGGCGGACGTCGACGTGCTGGTGCCGCACCAGGCCAACCTGCGGATTGTGGAGGCCATCGCCAGGCGCATCCGCGCCGCGGGAGGCCGCCAGGACATGGCAGTTGCCGACGACATCGTCCACTCGGGGAACACCTCCTCGGCGTCGATACCCCTCGCGCTGGACCACATGCGGGCCGATGGCCGGATCCGTTCGGGGGACCTCGCGCTGCTGATCGGGTTCGGCGCCGGACTGTCCTACGCGGGCCAGGCGGTGGTCCTGCCGTGAAGCCCATACTCCGCAGCTGGAGAATGCATCGCCGGACGGGGCACCGCGCCCCGATCACGACGACCGACAGAAGGGACTCACACCAGTGACGAACGAGGAGATCCTCAAAGGCATTGCCGAGATCGTGAACGAGGTGGCAGGGGTAGAGACCAGCGAGATCACCCCAGAGAAGTCCTTCGTGGACGAGCTGGACATCGACTCGCTGTCCATGGTGGAGATCGCTGTGCAGGTGGAGGACCGGTTCGGCGTCAAGGTGCCCGACGACGTGCTGGCCAACCTCAAGACCGTCGGCGACGCGGTGGACTACGTAGCCAAGACCACATGACGGCCTCATCCCCTTTCGGAGGCGCAGATGGCGACTGAGGTTGTCATCACCGGGCTTGGAGCGACCACCCCGCTCGGCGGGGACGTCGAATCGACATGGGATGCCTTGCGCTCCGGCAAGAGCGGCATCGTGGCGCTGACCGAGGACTGGGTTGATCGCTTCGATCTGCCGGTGCGGATCGCCGCCAGGCTGGCGGTGGATCCCAGCGATTCACTGCCCCGGGTGGAAGCTCGCCGCTGGGATCGTTGCGAGCAGGTCGCGATCATCGCGGCCCGGCAGGCCTGGCGGCACGCCGGTACGCCCGAGGTTGAGCCGGAACGGCTGGCCGTGGTGATCGGCACCGGCATCGGCGGGGCGCTGACCCTGCTCGGCCAGGACGACCTGCTGGAGAACTTCGGGATGCGCAAGGTCTCGCCGCTGACCATCCCGATGCTCATGCCCAACGGGCCGGCCGCGCATGTCGGTCTTGACCTCGGTGCGCGCGGTGGGGTGCACGCCCCGGTCGCCGCCTGTGCCTCCGGCGCCGAGGCGCTGGCCATCGCATGGCGGATGCTGCGGGCCGGAGAGGTCGACGTGGTGGTGGCCGGCGGAGCCGAAGCATGCATCCTTCCCATCACGCTGGCCGGGTTCGCCCAGATGCGCGCCATGAGTACCCGCAATGACGACCCCGAACGGGCCTCCCGCCCGTTCGACATCGGACGGGACGGGTTCGTGTTGGGCGAGGGTGCCGGCGCGATGGTGCTGGAGCGAGCGGAGTTCGCCGCGGCCCGGGGTGCTACCCGGCACGGTCGGCTGGCCGGGATAGGCACCAGCTCCGATGGCCACCACATCACCGCGCCGGAGCCGGAAGGCATCGGCGCCGGCCGGGCCATCTCGGCCGCGCTGCGCACCGCGGGGCTGGCCAAATCCGATATCGGGCACGTCAACGCACACGCCACCGCCACCCCGGTCGGCGACGTCGCCGAAGCGGCCGCGATCCGGGCTGCGGTCGGCGATCATGCGGTGGTGACCGCCCCCAAAGGTGCGTTAGGCCATCTGCTCGGTGCCGCCGGCGCGGTCGAAGGCCTGGCTTGCGTGTTGGCGCTGCGAGATGGTGTGGTGCCACCCAGCCTTAATCTGGAGGACATCGACCCGGGTGTGCAGCTTGACGTCGTGACCGGCTCCGCCCGCGAGGTCAAGCTGAGCGCCGCCGTCAACGACTCGTTCGGATTCGGTGGGCACAACGTCGCGCTTGCCTTCACCTCGGTCTGACCGGCCGCCGGGAAGGCACCCGTTCTCAAGGAGATCATCGATGACAGGCCTGGCGCATCGTGCCCCCTCAGGGGCTCGTTTCACAGGTGGCCAGTCCGGCAACGGCCAGGCCACTGATCCACGGGATCCGGAACTGCGCTTGGCGTGCCTGTTCGACCCCGCCACGCTCGTGTCACTGCACCCTCGCGACAGCAGCGGAGCGTTCGCTGCTCGCGGCCGCATCGACGGGGCCAAGGTGATCGCCTACTGCACCGACGCGACCAGCATGGGCGGCGCGATGGGCTCAGAGGGCTGCCGGCATATCGTCGAAGCCATCGACATCGCGATCCGGGAACGATCTCCCGTGCTCGGATTGTGGCACTCCGGCGGAGCGCGGCTCGGAGAGGGCGTAGAAGCTCTCGACGGGATTGGCCAGATGTTCGCGGCCATGGTCCGGGCCTCTGGGCGGGTGCCGCAGATCTCGGTGGTTCTCGGGCCAGCAGCGGGTGGAGCCGCCTACGGTCCGGCGCTCACCGACGTCGTGATCATGGCGCCGGAGGGCCGCGTGTTCGTGACCGGTCCGGACGTGGTGCGCAGTGTCACCGGCGAGCAGATCGACATGGAGTCGCTCGGCGGTCCCAGCGCGCATGGCAAGAAATCCGGCGTGGCCCACGTGGTGGCCTCCTCCGAGCCCGACGCCTTGCTGCGGGCCCGGCACATCGCGGGACTGTTCGCCCGCCCGGGAATGTTCGATCTGCACTCGATAGGCGAAGAGATCGATCTCTCCGAGTTCCTCCCTCCCGAACGGCGGCGGGCCTACGACGTGCATCCCTTGCTGCACGCCCTGCTGGATGGACCCGATCCCGCATGGCCCGATCCGGCCGGCGGCTTCGCTGAGCTGCAGCCCAAATGGGCGCCCAACATCGTGGTGGGCCTGGGCAGGCTCGCCGGACGGACCATCGGGGTGGTCGCGAACAACCCGCTGCGGCTGGGCGGGTGCCTTGACTCGGCGTCAGCCGAGAAGGCATCCCGTTTCGTGCGGATGTGCGACGCCTTCGGCGTGCCCCTGCTCGTCCTGGTCGACGTGCCCGGGTACCTGCCAGGTGTCGGCCAGGAGTGGGACGGCGTGGTGCGCCGCGGGGCCAAGCTCCTGCACGCCTTCGCCGAAGCGATCGTCCCCAGGATCACCCTGGTGACCCGCAAGGCCTTCGGCGGTGCCTACATCGCCATGAACTCCCGGGCGCTGGGCGCCACCCACGTCTTCGCCTGGCCCGACGCCGAGGTCGCTGTGATGGGCCCCAAAGCCGCCGTGGGCATCCTGCATCGCAAGGCGTTGGCCGCCGCGGCGGAGGACGAGCGCGAGGCCCTGCACGGCAAACTCGCCGTGCACCACGAGCAGATCGCGGGCGGGGTGGACCGCGCCGTGGCGATCGGAGCGGTGGACGAGGTCATCAAGCCTGCGCAGACCCGGCTACGCCTGGCCGAGGCGCTGGCTGCTGCTCCCGCGGGCCGCGGAGCGCACAGCAACATCCCCCTGTGACAACATCCCCCTGTGACAACATCCCCCTGGGACAATTCCCCTGTGACAACATCCCCTGGGACCGTCGCGTCTGCCCCACTGTCAGCAGGGCGCCAGCCGGTTCGCGGTGGGCGAGCTCGGGCCCAGACGCAGCTGATCGCCCTCGCCGATCAGCGGGTAGGACACCGACCAGCGCAGGCACCGAACCGGAAGCTCGGGCGGGGCATCGGCCGGGTTCTGCAGGCTGGTGAACGACGTGAGCGCGACGAGCCCACCACCAGCTCGGGGTTCCAGGCGGTGCACCACCATGCTGCCGTCCAGAGTGGACTTGTACTGGGCGCGCCAAGCGCCTTCCCCGGTGTCGCGAGCCCACTGCGGGATGACCGCGCCACGCCACAACCTGTAGTCGCCCGCATTGATCGCGTCGAAATACTGCTGCAGCACCCTACGGATCCGGTCAGCCTCCGGGTGCAGTGCCGCATCGTCAACAAACACGACAGTGGCCGGACCCGGCTCCGGTGGTCTCGCCACATCTCGCACCACCGAGCCGCCCGCCGAACTCGGGTGGCCCACCCCGGCAGCAGGCCGCAGGTCGCGCAGCAGCACCCCGACCCCCGCCGCACCACCCAGCACCACAACCGCGACCACCAGCACCCACCCAACCCGCCGCGCCACCCGCGCAGCCTACGCCCCCGCGGACCCCGATATGTCTCCATATCGGGGATGGCTTAGCCGACTCGGTGCAGCCAGGTCACCGGGGCGCCGTCGGCGGCGCGGCGGAAGGGTTCGAGCGCGTCGTCCCAGGCTGAGCCTAAGAGCTGGTCGAGTTGGTGGGTGAAGGATTCCGCGTCGCGGGCGGTGGCCGCCAGGGTGCGTAGCTGATCTTCGGCTACCACGATGTCACCATTCGCGCTGGTGCGGGATCGCCATAAACCGAGTCCGGGCACGAAACAGAACCGTTCTCCATCCAGCCCAGGGCTCGGTTCCTCGGTGACCTCGAAACGGAGCATCGGCCATGCCCGCAACGCGCTCACCAACCCTGCCGCGGTACCGGGCTCGGCGGACCACTCACATTCGGCTCGCAACTGACCTGGAGCAGCCGCCTGCGCAGTCCACAGGAGATCCGCCCTGGCCTGCAAGACTCCCGCTATCGCCCATTCGACGTGCGGGCATACCGCAGACGGCGACGAGTGGACGTAAATTATCCCACTGGTGCTCATGTGGTGCCTCCGCTGATCGACGTGGAGCGTCTTCCCCTACGTCCTCGTGATCATCGACGGAGCCATCTTCACACATTGTGCCTGCAGGATCGCGGACACGCCAGGCAACGGCGCGTGTCGCAGCCGAGAA
>JBOHFK010000170.1:0-11034 GCA_050699635.1 Pseudonocardiaceae bacterium
GGTCAGCCCGACGAACAGCGCACCGTCGGCGACCCGGTCACAGGTGGCGTCCAGCACGGTCCCCCATGGGTACCGGATCCGCGGGCCCTGGCAACTGCCCCGTCGAGCACGTCGAGCAACACGAACACCGTTACCGCAATGGTGCCCGCCAGCAGCTGGCCACGCGGGAAGAACCACAGCGCGGAGGCCACCGTCCCGATCGTGCCGACGACCGTGATGGCGTCGGGTCCGACACCGGCCCGGACCAACCAGACACCGACCGGCTCCACGAAACGGGAAACCGACGGACGGGCGAGGATGTTGAGCATCGCACGTGCTGCTATCGGGAAGCGGGTTGAGGGTGGGCCGGTCGCGCCATGTCAGTTCATCTTGATCACGTTGGAGACCAATTCTGGAGGCTCTTCGAAATAGTCCATCACGATAATTCCCACCCGCCCTCTTGGGGATTCCGCTAGATAGCCGTTGAGGCGTGGATTGATGGCCTCTGCGTAGCTATGCGCTTTGAGGCCAACCGCGCTGGAAAACGTGATGTACAGATCGTTGGGGTCGCCTTTTCTCGCTTCCTTGAGATGGGCAACGACGAGTTCATATTTTTCGTCACCGCTCAGCCCCTGGTAGCGATCATGCACGTCGTGGACCGGAAGCGCTGCGCTTCTGAAGGTCTGGTTGTCCGGCCAATAAGTCAGGTCGAATCCCACGTCGTCACTCCCCTCGAATCTGCGCAGCAAGACAATCTTGCCACGAACGTCCCTCAATGTTGTCTCGGAGGTGAGCGCCGATGGACTGGCAGCCTCCGAGCCACCGCCAGGAAGAGGGGCGGAGAAGTTGTAAAAAAGTGACGAATCCTCAACATGCTGCCACGTTCTCGCTTGGAATGCATCCTCAAATGAATCTGATCGAATGACCCAGTTTTCCGGATCTCCTCTATCTTTTCCAAGGATTATGGAAGGGGCGAATTTGCCGAGGGTACTATCGAAGCGATCTTCGTCTTTGACGGACAGAAAAATAGCTTCGGAAGGGAACCAATGCAGGAAATCCGCGCAAACTCCCAGAACATCTGCGTAACTCTTTTCCATGTGCACCACATCGTGATGGAGGAAAAGGTTATTCTGGTAGTGTGCCAGTCTGATGTCGAGAAAGCGAATCCCCGCAATCAGCTGGTGGGACAGGTCCAAGTTCTGGGTCTTACCGAATCCGAGAGGGCCGCCGATACAGCCAGAATCATGGGTCCCAGGAAGACTCAGCAAGGTCACCAGAGTCTCATCGGGGATGTCGCGCATCCAGGACGTCTGAGGAATGAAGGTCGAGCGCACGCTACTTGCCTCACTCCCTGCGTGGTCAGCCCTCTTCTGGTCGCTAGCTACCCCGCGCTCTCCGCATGTGATCTGGTGCCGGCAGCAGTCGCCCCCGGCAGGGGACTCCTGTGCACAAGCTGAATCTGGGTCGATATACCCATCTGCTGCTGGTTCCAAACGGCACCCGCTTGTCGTCGGACGGGCGGCGAACGCTTTAAGATGAACGCGCAGAAGGTGTCAGGAGAAGATGACCGTGGCGGTGAGCAGGACCGCGGCCAGCGCCAGGGTGATCCGCAGTGGCCGCTCGTGACGTTGCCACTGATAGTCCCACCAGCTCCCGTCCCGGCTGTGGTAGCGGCCCAACGCCATCGCGGCCCGGCCCAGGCCGAAACCGAGCCCGGTCACCAGCGCGGCCGGCCAGGTGCTTACCAGCAGCACCGCCATCAGTGGCAGGTATGGCAGGTTGCTGGGCATGTGGGTGCGCACCCCGCTGCCCATCTCGAAGCCGAACCGCAGCGCGCCCGCGTCACCGCCTGATGCGATCACGGTCGAGGGCACCTGGGCCCGCCGGTGCGGCAGTATCAGGCGGTGCAACCCACACTCACCGGCGAGGATGAACAGTGCTACCGCGGCGATCAGCGCGACCCGCACGGCGGGTGGTATCACCGGCCGCATCAGGCTGCCCAGGACCACCGCCACCGCGCTGACGGTCACACCGCCGGCGACCAACCCGGCGGTGAAGTACTGTCGCGACGAATCCCGCCAGACCGGCGAGCTCAGCAGATGCGCCGAGTTGATGCTTCACGTCGAGCCGGACAGCGCGTAGCCGGACGCCAGCCCAAGCAGCAGCCAGGTCAGCAACCAACCCGCGGGCAACACCGGCGCCACCGCAGCGACCAGCGCTAGCACGGTGGTCACCAGCGCCGGACCGCATACTGCGCGCTGCAGGCGGAGGGTCATCCTCCCTGGGTTTATCGTCACTGGGGTTATTGTCACTACAACGGTGAGCGCTTCGCCGGCTGCTCGTCCAGCGACGCGTTGCAGATCACCTGTTCCAGGTTGGGCGCGCCGTTGTAATGGATCTCGCCGTCCGCGCAGCGGTAGGTGACGCCGTCGGCCTTCCAGCGCCAGCCGTTGAGGGCCTCCTCACCGGCCCGGCAGATCGTGCGCGCCTGGAAGCAGTCCAGCCCCTCATGCCACTTCCCGTAGCAGCCGCTCTTGAACCAGTTGTCCGCCCCGCAATACGACGGGGAGTACGGGGCGCCATAGCAGATCGGCCCGCCCGGGCCGTCGGAGTAGCGCCCGCAGTCGGGATACTCGCTGCCCTGCTCGGCCCTGGCCGGACGGGCCAGCGGGATCCAGCCCAGCATGGTAAGACCCAGGGTCATCGCGGCGGTACCGGCCACGGCGAGAAACCCGCGCCGGTGCAGGCTCCCAGCGTCCCCGAACTGCATGGCGTCCCGGAACTGCAGGGCCCGCGGGAGGGCGTCGGGACCGGGCTGGTCGAGCCGGGGAATGTCCGCGTGGATCATCGCGCTCCTTGCCGGTCCATCGCGCTGTTCAGCAGGCCTGCCACCTGTTCGCCGAGCTGCTCTGGGGACACCACCGGCAGCGCGGCGAACACGGTCCCGTCATCGCCGGCGTGCAGCAGCGCCGGAGCCCAGGGCAGGTCGAGTTCCGAGACGACTCCAGGACTGATCCAGGACCGGATGCCCGGCAGGTCAGCCCAGCGCTGTTGAGCTTGGGTCGCTCGCGGAGACAGCACCTCAAACCGGGGACCCGGATATTGCCCGGCGATGCGGGTGAACGGTTCCTGCAGCGCGTCGCACAGACCGCAGCCGGGATCCAGAATCAGCACGACGAGCTGTCCCGGGCCGGCCAGCTGCGGCAGCCGGCGACCCACGGTGGCGCGCCACGGCCTCGTCCCTTGGTCGGCTCTGAGCTGGGCGAGCTCGGTCTGCAGTTCGCGGATCTGCCGCAGCATCCCGGCCATCGCCAGGATCAGTACCGCCAGGCAGCCCCAGGCCAGCACCACCGCGGCGGCGAGCGGGCTCACGCGGCGCGCCCGTCGACCGCGGCCGGCAGGGTGTAGAGCAGCACAGCGAGCACGAGTGCGCAGGCCACCAGCAGGACCGCGACCCCGCCACCGGGCAGCGCCGCCGCCGGGTACAGCGCGGTCGCGGCAAGGGTGGCGATCGCCAGCACCACGGCCCGGGAGATCCCGCCGGGACCCACTTGGGTTCCCATCCGGTTGCAGCCGCAGTCGGACTGGTCGCCCTGGTGGTGGCGCCACCACAGGTGGGCGGCAAAGGCCAGGTAGATCGCCGTCTGGGCGGCCAGCGCCCAGCGCAGCTCGGCGATGCCGAAGACGACCGCGGCTACCGATGGTGCCCCGATGAGCAGCTCCACCACCGCGATGGCCCGGGCCGTCGCCAGGCCGGTGCCCGCCGCGCGGGCCAGGTACTTGGGTGCCCTCAGATGCTCCAGCCCGGCCTCCACCAGCAGGAACGCACCGGCAAGCACCGGCACTCCCAGAAGGATCATACGGGCTCCCAAGTCACATTCAGCTCGTGGAGCAACGCTAGTACCTCGTTGTGGTCCGAGGTGTCAGCTGGTCCGGGAATCAGCCGGGTGACCGCCGTGGGTGTGGCCAGGACCAGGGCGTCGGTCCGGGACCGGCCCTGCGCGCCGGGCCCCAGCGGCTGTCGCCACAATTCGCCGTGCCGGGTCTGGTAACCGCGGAACTCGGGGACCATGACGTGGCTCGTGCCGGGACGTTCGATCGTCAGGTAGCCGATCCCGGGCACTTCCTTCGCCACCCGCAGCGGCTCGAGCTGGGCCTGCCCGGCGCTGCGCGGCTGGGCCAGCATTCCCAGCGGAGTGTCGGTCAGCCGGAACGCGTCGAAGATCGCCGTGATCCCGTCGGGTGCGCCGGCCGCGCGGGTGTGCAGCTCGAACCACTGCCCGCGCCAGGCCGCGCGGTAGTCGGGGGCATCGTTTCGGGCTGGGTTGTCTCTGATGCCAGTGATCAGTTCACCGCCGCGGTAGGGCTGGCGGAGCAGTTTGTCGGGGACGGTGGTGTAGGCGCTGTGCCAGTCGAATGCACCGGCTTCGGCGACGGTGAAGGTCCGGCGGGCACCGCGCACCATGGCAGTGAAGTTGCACGACCACGGCCGGGAGGTGTCCAGCGCGGTGTTGTTGAGCGTGGTGTTGTTGAGCGCAGTCCCGTGTAGCGCCACCTGGGAGCCGTCCGGGGTGACGAAGGAGGGACCGCCCCGCCACGGCCAGTCGTACCGCCCGCGTGGTGCGGATGTGATCACGTGCAACTCCCGAGCCCGGACGACACTGCGAGGGATACTCGCACACGCACCGTCGCTGTGGGCACGCGGTCGGTTACGGCGTGTCGTCAGCGGGGGTCGAAGTCGCCGTGCCGGATATCGGTGAGCAGCGCCGACCATCCGGCCGGGCCGACGGCCAGCGCCGGGCCCGCTGGGTTCTTGGAGTCGCGCACCCCGACCAGCGTCCGGGCGAGCGCCACCTCGACGCAGTTGCCGTTGCCGGTGCTGTGGGAACTCTTGCGCCACACCGCGTGGCGGAACTCGGGGCGGGACACGGTGCGCCTCCTTGCGGGCCAGCCTGGCTAGAGCTGGCGGGCGAGCCCCGCGAGGAACGGTACCGAGTCCTCCGGCGGCAGCGCCGCGGCCGCCAGCCAGTCGAACAACATTCTATACCGGGAGACGTCCTCGTCGTCGCCCAGATGCAGGTCGCTGGTGACGGTTTCCAGCACTACGATGTCCGGGTCCTCGGGGTCGGCGAAGCGGTACAGCGAGAACGACACGCACGGCACGTAGTGATCGCTGATCCGGGCGTTCAACGGCAGTACCCGCAGGGTCACGGCCGGCCGCGCGGACAGCTCCACCAGCCGAGCCAACTGGGCGGCCATCACGTCGGTGGGGGCGGCGCGGCGGCGCAGCGCGGCCTCGTCGATGATCGCGTGGTAGCTCGGCGGGTTGTCGGCGGTGAGTATCGCTTGGCGGGCTTGCCGGGCGGCCACCTCGGCCTCGACGTCCAGCCGGCCGTGGATCGGTAATTCCGACAGCACCCGGGTGCGGGTGTAGTCCGGGGTCTGCAGCAGGCCGGGGATGATCGACTGCTGGTACTCCCGGAGCGCGGCCACCCCGGCTTCCAGCTCGGCGTAGCCGCGCTGGCGGTGTCCCAGATCGGCGAACGAGCGCCACCAGCCGCGGGTGTTCGCGGCGTCGCGGCCGATCGCGATCAGTTTCTCCCGGTCCGCGCCGGTGACGCCGTAGAGGTCCAGCAGGTCGAAGATGTCCGAGAGGTCCGGGCGGGAGCGGCCGTTCTCGATCCGGCTCAGCTTCGACGCCGACGCCCAGCCCACCCGCTCGATCACCTGCTCGCCGGTCAGCCCGGCCCGGTCGCGCAGCGCGCGCAGCTCCGCCCCGAGTCGCCGTCGCCGCACCATCGGGCTGCCGGTCGCCATCGTCACCCCCGTATTTCCGCCAAACGCTGCCTGCCACCAGCTGCCTGTTTCGCTACCGTACCCTATCGATCAAGTCATTTGGCGTTGATAGAAATTCCATGTATGGTTCGTGCATGGATGATTGTGAGCCGTGGCACACGCTCGACTCCGTGCCCGATCTCTTCGCACTGCACCGGGCGGAGGACGGGGATGAGCCCGCTGCCGTGGTGGCCTGGGGTCTGGCGTTCCCGGACGGCTCCGCCGTCACGTTGTGGACCAGGCCCTACCTCGGTGTGGCAACCGGGGTCGGCACGCTGGAGATGGTCGAACAACATCACGCTTGCAACGTTGGTGCCGACCTGGTCTGGCTGACCGGCCCGGAGGCGCAGGCTTAGGTCGCGACCAACTCGGTGGGCACCGTGATCACGTCCACCATCGCGCCGTTGCGCAGCACGGTGATCGGTAACCGGGTGCCGATAGCCTCGGAGAACAGCTGACGCTGGATGCCCTGGGCATCGGTGACCGGCTGGCGGCCGGCGCTGAGCACGAGGTCCCCGGCGCGCAGTCCAGCCCGGTCCGCGGGGCTGCCCGGGATGACCTCCACCAGGCGTAGTCCCGACTCTTGACCGGTCCGCTTCGCCACCGACGTGGTCAGCGGGATGGGCGCTCCGACCAGCCCGAGGTAGCCGCGGCGCACCCGGCCGTCGGCCAGCAGCTCGCCGATGATCCGGCGGGTCGTCGCGTTGACCGGCACCGCCATGCCCAGCCCGAAACCGGCGACCGCGGTGTTGATCCCGACCACTGTGGCAGCGGCGTCGGCCAGCGCACCACCGGAGTTGCCGGGGTTGAGCGCGGCGTCGGTCTGGATGACGTCCTCGATCACCCGCATAGCCCGGCCCGACCGCACCGGCAGTGAGCGGCCCAGCCCGCTGATCACCCCGGCGGTCACCGATCCGGCCAGCCCCAGCGGGTTGCCGACCGCGACCACCAGTTGCCCGACGACCAGCTCGTCGGCATCACCCAGAACGGCTGCCGCCGGCGTCGTACCGCGAGCCCGGAGTACCGCGAGGTCGGACAGCGGGTCGGCGCCCACCACGTCGAAACGGCTCTCGGTGCCGTCGGTGAACGCCGCAACACCATCGTGCGCGCCGCCCACCACGTGCGCGTTGGTCAGCAACAACCCGTCATCGGCGAAGATCACCGCCGATCCGGCACCTGGCCCGATTCGCAGGCTGGCGACGTGCGGGGTGATCGCCTTGGCGACTGAGCTCACCGTCTGCGAGTAGGAGTCCAAGGGATCCACCGCGACCACCACTCTCACCCTGAATTACACCGTTGCTGCTTTGACAACGCCGCCCAACCGCCCCCTGTTCCATCGCCCCGTGAACCTCGAGTGCGCTCAGCCTCCCGAGCTCGACAGCAGGGCTGTCAGAGCCTTGATCCAACAGCCCTGCTGTCGAGCTCGGGAACAGCAGGGCTGACGGACGGGCGAGCCCGGCAGGGGAGACGGGCGAGGACGGGTCACTCTGGGAGTCAGCAGCTGCCGACGGGCTTGACGGCTCCTGATGCGCCGTGGCGAGATTTACCTGGTCAATCTCGAGCCGACCGTGGTGCCCGTGACGTCCAACATCATCCGCGTCTACCCGTTCCAGGTGTTGCTGCCCGCTGTCCAATGTGGGCTGTCCCGGGACTCCAAGGCGCAGGCTGAGCAGGTCCGATCGGTCGCCGCGGTGCGAATCGGGCGCCGTGTCGGTGTCCTTCCGGGCGATCTGCTTGCCCAACTCGACGGTGCCCTGCGGCTGCATCTGGACTTGTGAGCGGCACCGCGCTAGGGAGTCGGTGGGTATCCGGGAGCTTCGACAAAGCGCTACCACGGCAGTCGGACAGGCAGCCTGCGCGCGTCCGCCGCGGTGCGCTCACGTGGCGGGGTGTTTGGCGGGGTCCCAGGCCAGCCCGGGCACGCCCCAGCCCTGGGCTTTGAGCATCTTCTTCGCCTCGCGGGCGTGCCGGCCGATCAGTCTGTTGAGGTATAGGGTCCCGTCGAGGTGGTCGGTCTCGTGCTGGAGGCACCGGGCCAGCAAGCCGGTGCCCTCGACGGTGATCGGTGCGCCGTCGGCGTCGACGCCGGTAACCTTTGCCCAACTGGCCCGGCCGGTGGGGAAGGACTCGCCGGGCACTGAGAGGCAACCTTCCCAGTCATCGTCGGGGTCGGGCATGGTCTCGGGGAGGTCGCTGGTTTCCAGCACCGGGTTGACGACCACGCCCCGGTGCCTGGCGTCCCGCCCGTCCGGGCAGTCGTAGACGAACAGGCGTAGCTCCGCACCGATCTGGTTGGCGGCCAGCCCGACGCCCTGAGCCGCCGCCATCGTGTCGAACATGTCCGCGGCCAGGGTGTGTAGCTCCTCGCCAAATTCGGTAACGAGCCTGGTGGGAGTGTGCAGCACCGGGTCACCCACGATGCGGATCGGACGGACAGCCATGATGCTCAACTGTAATCGTGGCGACGGCGCGCGCGTCAGGGGAGGGGGCGTCGCTGCCGCGCTCGGGGCAGACGCGTGATTCAATGCCCGGGAATCACACCGCTGTGATTCGCCGAACGCCCGAGATCGTGTACCGAGGAGCGCAATGGACACTGCACAGGCGCTGCACCCGATCGAGGACGGATCCATCGAGGACCGGGCTATCGAGGACGAGGCTATCGAGAACCAGGCTGCGGGCCTGAGCCGCCGAGAGCACGAGATGCTGACCTTCGAGCGGCAGTGGTGGCGCTACGCCGGGGCCAAGGAGCAGGCCATCCGCGAGCAGTTCGGCTCCTCCGCCACTCGCTACTACCAGGACCTCAACAACCTGATCGACCGGCCAGAAGCGCTCGCCGCGGACCCGATGCTGGTCAAGCGGTTGCGGCGGCTGCGGTCCGGCCGGCAACGAGCTCGAGCCGCTCGCCGGCTCGATGCTGACTCGAAGTAGGTCATGGGCACGCCGAAGTACTCCCGAGGCGGCAGCCGGTTACGCACCGGTGGGTTGGCCTTGTTCGGGCTGGCCGCGATCGCCGCTGTGATCGGATTGGTGCTGGCCCTTAACCGCGCGAAGCAGAACACGGCCGCTGAGCCGGTCGCCGTCGCCCCCACCCATGCGCCTGCATCGCCGCCACCCTCCGTCATCGCCTTCCCGCCCCCGGCGGCCCCGAACCCAGCCGAGGGTCCTGAGGCGCCAGCGCCTGGGGTACCCGCACCGGCACCGCCAGATGCCGGCCAGGCAGCGCAGACCGGGAACCCAGCGCAGACCGGGGACAAGGGAACCAGTCGCGGCGAGGTGCGGATTTACAACAACAGCACCATCCACGGCTTGGCGGCGCGGGCAGCGGGTGATCTCAGCGCCGCCGGCTGGACGGTGGTCGAGGTCGGTAACTTCGCCCGGGGGACGATCCCGACAACCACTGCCTATTACCAAGCAGGTACCGACCAGGAGAGCACGAACGAGCGCGCCGTCGCAGAGTCGATCGCCGCCCAGTTCGGCATGCGGGTGGAGCCCCGATTCCCGGGGATTTCCAGCGCCGGCCCCGGCGTTATCGTGATCGTCACCAACGACTACGCCCACTGAAACATCCGCGGCGGGCTGGAGCGAACGATTATGACGGACACCCCGCGGCTGTGGATGCGCCACGAGGTGCGCTCCAGTGAACGCCGCGCGCCGATCGTGCCCGCGGACGCCCGGCTGCTCGTCGAGCGGGGCATCGCCGTCACCGTTGAGGACTCGCCGCACCGGATTTTCCCGATCTCGGACTATGCCGCGGTCGGGTGCCGGATCGCCGGGCCAGGCAGTTGGGTCAGCGCGCCGCGCGAGGAGTTCATCATCGGTGTGAAGGAGCTCCCGGACGAACCGGCGGCGCTCGTGCACCGCCACGTGTTCTTCGGGCACGCCTACAAGGGCCAAGCCGGCGCCCAGCAGCTGTTGCGCCGGTTCACCGACGGTGGCGGCACCCTGCTCGACCTGGAGTATCTGGTGGACGCCAGGGGACACCGGCTCGCCGCATTCGGCTACTGGGCCGGGTATGTGGGCGCGGCACTCGCGGTGCTGCAGCACGATGGCCGGCTCAGCACGCCGCTGCAGCCGCTGTCGAAGGAGTCGCTGGACGCGGCGTTGGCGCAGTCGCGGAATGGGGCGCCGCCCCGAACGCTGGTCATCGGTGCTTTCGGGCGGTGCGGGCGTGGCGCGCAGGCTGCCCTCGCTGTCGCCGGCCGCACGCCGACCTGCTGGGGCCTTGAGCAAACCTGGCAGCTGGACCGGACGGACTTACTCGAACACGACATTCTGGTCAACGCCGTGCTGATCACCACACCAGTACCGCCGTTCCTCACTCCGGCGGACCGCGAGGACCCGGCTCGCCGCCTGACACTCGTCTCCGATGTCACCTGCGACGTCACGTCGGCCTGCAACATGCTGCCCATCAATGACAGCACCACCAGCTGGTCTCAGCCCGTGAAGCGGCTGTGCGAGGGTCCCCGACCGCTGGACATCATCGCCATCGACAACCTGCCCTCGCTGTTACCCCGGGAGGCGAGCGTGGCCTTCTCGGCCGACCTCCTGCCTCTCTTGACGTCGCTGAGCAGCTCAGCGCCGCCATGGCGGCGCTGCTTGCAGATCTTCCACACCGCCTGCCACGACGCCGGACTCGACGGCACCGGGGGACGGGCGGCGTTGGCCTAACTCGTGCGCAGTGATCATCGTTTCGGAAGATCTAGCCGCGGTCAGCGCGGCTCATTCTTCCAAGATGGCGATCATGGAGAGATCCGTACTCCTCGGGGCTTTCCAGGCGCTCACGCCAGGTGAGACGCGGCGGCATAACTGGCCAACTGGGCGAGTTGCGCCGGGTCCAGGGAGGGACGGACGGCCTGGCGTGCCGCGGCCAGCTGCGCGGCAGTGACCTCGGTGGCCTCCAGGGACTCCCGCATGGCGGTCAGCGCGGCCTCGCGGATCAGCGCCGCGCAGTCCGCCGCGGAGTAGCCCTCCAGCTCACCGGCCAGTTCGTCGAGGTCCACGCCGACGGCCAGCGGGGTGTTGCGCGCCGTAGCGCGCAGGATGGCGCCACGGGCGGGGCCATCCGGTGGCGGCACGTACACCAGGCGCTCCAGCCGGCCGGGGCGCAGCAGCGCGGGGTCGATCAGCTCGGGGCGGTTGGTGGCGCCGAGCACGACCACCTCTCGCATCGGCTCCACCCCGTCCAATTCGGTGAGCAGCGCGGCCACCACCCGGTCGGCG
>JBOHFK010000171.1:0-10864 GCA_050699635.1 Pseudonocardiaceae bacterium
CACCCCACTACGCACCGCCGCACACAACTACCAACGCGCCCTCAACCAACTCACCCAACAAACCGGATTCGCCGCATAACCCAAACTTGACTCGATCAAGCCGACTTCGTCGGCCACAGCCCTCTAGTGACCCACGCTGTCCGCCCGTCGAAGGGCGCCGCCGATGCCGCCGGTTCTGTCATTGTTCAGTCAGCACTCCACCGCGGATTACATCCGACGTCGCAGCGACCGATACCCGGGCGCCGTGAACATCGAGCCGGGGTGGACGGTGGACTCGGCGACGGATCCGCGCCGCGTCGATGAAGGGAAGGCCCGCTGATGACGAATCAGCAAGGAAACGACCTGGCGGTCCAATGCTACGACGACGAAGCCGTAGCGGGCGAGGTGCGGGCGGTGCGCGAGGAGTACGCCGAGGAGGAGGCCGAGGTCGCGGAGATCGAGGCCGCCGAGAACGCCGCGCCGGTGCTCTCCGTCGAGCAGGTTGAGCAGATCGCCCGACGAGTCCTTCGCGAGTCCGCCTGACGGGCGGGCGAGATCAGGTAGCCGTCTGTCAGGTGAAGTCGCTGTCGCGGACTCCGGTGGTGAACGCGGTCCAGCCGGTCAGCGGGACGATCAGGGCCGGTCCGGTGGGGTTTTTGCTGTCGCGCACGGCGCGGTGCCCGCTGGTCAGGTGGGCGACTTCCACACAGTTGCCGCCGCTCGTGCCGCTGCGGCTGCTTTTCATCCAACGCGCGTCGGCAAGCTCATCTCGCCCAACTGCGCGATGCGTGGTCATGGTTCCCACTCCCTAGCTGCGGCGGTGATCGCAGTGGCCGTCTCGTCCGGCCCGAGCGCTGCGGATCGTATCTGGTCGAACGCCAGCCGGTGGATGCCGACGTCCCGGGTTTTCTCGATGTAGAGCGTAGACCCCATGACCTCCACGCACACGATGCGCCCGTCGTCGGGGTCCGGGAATTCCACCACGCTGAACCCGCCGTCCAGCCCAGGGTGTTCACCGGCCGCGAAGGGCAGCAGCCGAACGGTAATGTTCGGCTGGGCCATCATCGCGGTCAGGTGCGCCAACTGCTCGCGCATCACGGCCGGGCCACCGATTGGTCGGCGCAACACGGTCTCGCTGATCACCGCGTCCAGGATCAGTGGGTTGTCATCGGTCAGCCGCGCTTGGCGAGCCCGGCGCAGATCCACCGCCCGGTCCATCTCCTCGGGTGTGGTCCGCAACGGGTACGCGCCGAGCACACACGCGGCGTACTGCTCGGTCTGCAACAGGCCGGGCACCAGGTCGGACTCGTAGGTACTGATCTTGGCTGCTTCGGCTTCCAAGCCGAGGTAGCCCTCGAACCACTCGGGCAGTACGTCGTCGTAGCGGTGCCACCAGTCTCGCTGCCGGGCCTGCCGGGCGATCGTCACGTACTTCTCGACCTCGTCTTCGCCCACGTCATACAGTCCGACCAGTTTTCGGGCGTCGTCGGGCGACACGGGCTGCTTGCCGGTCTCGATCCGGCTGACCTTGGAGCCCGACCACCCGAGACTCTTCGCGACCTGCTCTGCGGTCAGGTCCGAGGCCTCCCGCAGGGCGCGCAGGGCGGAGCCGAGTCGCTTGAGCCTGGTGGGGCTGGTGAACTTCGATGGCATGCCGCAATCCTGCCAGCACGCCAACGGGAAGAAACATCAGCCCACTCGTACGACATTTATCGTGCAAATTTGCGTTTTCAAATGCTTCGATGCATGCTGCACGTGGGTCACTGTCAGCGGTGGCCTGCGGCCGCCCGGCCTGTGCCCCGAACCGGCCGGGCGGCACCCCAGGTGACCGAGGGAGTGGTGTGATGGGCATCGAGCCGCCGATGCGCCGTGGGGAACGCGAGCGTGGCCGGATGGTGGCGCCGGGCCGGAGTAGCTCAGACGGCAGCAGGTGCACGCTGCTGGTGGTGCACGAGAACGACGGCTCGTGGTCGTTTCATGGCCTGGGCGTGCCCGGGGTGATCGTCTCCGGGGATGACGCGGCGGCGTTGGCGCGGGGCATCTTGACGGTCACCCCGTGAGCGAGATCAGGTGGGCGCTGCACCCAGGCGACGACCGCTGCCACGCGGTAGCCCCCGGTGATCTCCACAGGTCCGGGACACTCGGCTACGCGGAAGCGCTGTGCGGCACCCGGGTCCCGGGTGCTGGGCTGGAGTGCGCGGAGCGGCCGTGGGGAGTGCTCTGCCTGCCGTGCGCGATCGGCGCCACCGCGGACCTACCCGACCCCGGCCGGATGGGCACTGCCCTGTAAACCCCGGCCGGCCACCGGTTGAGCGTTGCCCCCCGTGTGCGCTCCCGGTGGCCGGCCGGCTCCAGTCACGCCTCATCCGCTGTGTTGTCGACGAGTCCAGGTGCAGTATCTGGCTGGGTCGTGATCGTTGCGCGGGCCTTCGCGGTCTTGACTGCGGCGGTGAGGGTGGTGATGTCGTAGGCGCCGTAATGTCGCCGTCCGTTGATGAAGAATGTGGGCGTGCCGGATACGCCGCTGAGACCGGCGGAGGCGACGTCCTCGGCGATTCGGGGAGCGTGGGTCTGCCGGCGCAACTCGCTACGGAATTGTTCGACGTCGAGGCCGATATTGTCGGCATAGCGGCTCAAATCGACCGGCCGCAAATCTTGCTGGTGTTCCAGTAGCAGGTCGTGCATTCGCCAAAAATCGCCTTGGCTGGCCGCAGCTTCGGTAGCTTCGGCCGCGAGTTGGGCCCGCGGGTGGACGTCGGTGAGAGGAAGGTGGCGCCAGACGTAGCGCACGTCGCCGAAATCGGCGAGCAGCTCCCGGATGACCGGTTCTGCCTGACCGCAGTAGGGGCATTCGAAATCCCCGTACTCCACCACGGTCACCAATGCCTCGGTCGGACCGCGGATGTGGTCGCGATCCGGATCGACCGGATCGGCCAGGTCGATAATGGCCTCTGCGGTGCCCAGCAGGGCTTGGATCCGCCGCCGCGGTGGGAGCAGCGCGGTGATGCCGAAGACGACCCACGCCGCGGCGGATGCGCACAGTGCCGCGGACAGCACCCCGAGCTTGGCCTCTTGGAGTTGTGGGCCGTCGAAGGCGAGGGTTGAGATCAGCAGGGACACGGTGAAGCCGATACCGGCGATCGCGCCACCACCCGCGATGGCGGCCCAGCCGACCGGGGGCAACTGGGCCCGGTTCATCCGGGTGACGAGCCATGAGCTGCCGACGATGCCGATCGGCTTCCCCGCGATATAGCCGATCAAGATTCCGAGGGTGATCGGCGAGGTGAAGGCGCGGGAGAGAAACTCGCCGCTGATCGCGATACCGGCGTTCGCCAGCGCGAATAGCGGCACGATCAGGTAGCTGGTCCAAGGATGGTAGAGCTGCAGCAACCGCTCGTTGGGTGACAGCGCCGCCGTCAGTCCGGTGCTTGCTGAGCGCGCGAGTTCGGGGGTCGGCTGCTCGCGGAAGAGCCGGAACAGGCCCGTCGCTCGCTCGAGGTCCTCGCGAACGGGTGGGTAGGCGGAGGTCAGCAGCCCCATCGCCAGGCCGACGGCGACGGGTTCGACACCGGAGGAGAACAGCGCCACCCATGCGGTGGCACCGAGTAGCGCATAGATCAGGCCGTTCCGGATCCGGCCGGCGCGGACGGCGAGGATCACCATGAAGATCGCTATCGCAATGCCCAGTGGCCGCAGCGCGACGGGCCCGCTGTAGACCGTCGCTATCACTGCCAGCGCCACGACGTCGTCGACGACAACGACGGTGAGCAGGAAGGCCCGCACGGTGTCCGGGAGGCGCCGACCGACCAGCGCGAGCAGGCCGAGCGCGAACGCCGTGTCCGTCGACATTGCGACACCCCAGCCGTGTGCCGATGGGTGCCCGCGGTTCACGGCCAGGTAGATCGCCACCGGCACGACCATCCCGCCGATACCTGCAGCGAGCGGGAGTAGCACCCGCCGCCGCTCGCGCAACTCGCCCATGTCGAACTCGCGGCGCGCTTCCAGCCCGATGATGAAGAAGAAGAACGTCATCAGCCCGCTGTTCACCCAGTCACGAAGGGTCTGCGACACGCCAGAACCCCCGAGACGGATCGCCAGCGGCATCCGCCACACCGTTTCGTACGAGGCCACGTCAATGTTCGCCCAGGCCAGGGCGACCAGTGTGGCGGCCAGTAGGATCGCGGCGCTGCCCGACTCGGTTCGCAGGAACCTCCGCAGCGGTGTCTCAAGACCGCGCCCCCACGCCGTCCGCCCGGCGAAGGGTGCGGCCGATGCCCCGGGCTCTGTCATTGTTCAATCAGCATTCGGTGGACTTACCAGCCGGTGAGTGCGGCGTGCATCTCCCATACCAAAATCTCCGCTGGCTCGGTGGCGGTGACCTTCTGCCCACCCGTCGCGGTAAACCGCACCGCGTCACCGGCGGTCAAGGACCCGGCGTCCTCCAGCGTGACCTCGCCGCGGGGTACGAACAGGTGCAGGAAAGGCGCCTCAGGCAGCGTGATCGTGTCGCCAGGGCGGAGCCGAGCTGCGTACAGGGCGGCGTAGGTGTTCTTGATCTGGATGGCGGATGCACCGTGGTGCTTGTCCATGCCGGACGCGATCGGGATCAGGCCGCCGCGCAGCAGCTCGTCCTCGATTTCCAGCTGTTCGTAACCGGGTGTGATGCCGCCTTCGTCGGGCACGACCCACATCTGCACGAAGTGCACTGGCTCAGTGTGCTCGGATCCCCCTTGCATCCGCCAGGAGTCGTTCTTCTCTGAGTGCAGAATACCGGTGCCGGCACTCATGCGCTGGGCGAGCCCGGGGTAGATGATCCCGGCGTGGCCGGTGGAGTCCTGGTGGACCAGCGAGCCTTGCAACACCCAGGTCACGATCTCCATGTCCTGGTGGGGATGCGTCTCAAACCCAGTGCCCGGGCTCACCACGTCATCGTTGTTGACCAACAGCAGACCGTGATGAGTATTACTCGGGTCATAGTGACGCGAAAACGAGAAAGAATGCTTCGAGTCCAGCCAGGACAAGCGGGTCTTGAACCGTTCGTCTTTGCAGCGGATGTCCACCGCCTGCGGCAAAGGCTCAGTGGTCTGCATCATCGTGGCTGCTGCACGGTCGCCGAGTCGCGATGCATTACCCGTGCAGGCTGGGTCGTCATGACATCTTCGGATACGATGACGGGTGCGGTCGTTGTGATGTGCAGCTGGGCGCAGTATTGCTCGGCAATCTCAGCGCAAATCGCGGCTGCCTGCTCACACACTGGGTTTCCGAAGTCGGCGGCACTGAGTGCCATGATCATCTGGTACCGCAGATCAATCATGGTATGCCTCCGCAGTGTGGACGGCCGACGGGGCGGTTCGTGTGCCGCTGGGACGGCCGACACGTACGACAACACGGTACGCGCCACGCCCGCGTCAACGCCATCAGCGCACAAGGCACGCCTCGGCCAGCTCGAGCAGGCTCGCGTGGGCTGGGTCCCAGCCCACGGTCAGGTTGCTGCGCGCGAACGCCACCGGTGGGCCGCCACCCGGAGCGTCTGCCGGCGGGTGCGGCCGGGGCGCCGTCGCGGCAGCGATCCCGGGGGTGATGCCCGGCGCGGCTCCGAACAGCTCGGTGTGCACCCGTGCCGGGTCGAGGCCCAGATCGATCAGGGCGCCCGTCACGTCCGTGATGAACGGCGTTGGCCCGCACAGGTATGCGTCGGCGTCGCGGGGTGGGTCCAGGGTGGCCAGCACGTCGAAGGACAGACGGCCGGTCGCGTCGTGGTGGCGGTCGTCGGGTCCGGGGCGGGTGTACCGAACGTGCCGGTGGACGTGCGGGAGGCCGCCGAGTTCCCGGTGGACGCTGATCCGATAGTCGGCGACCTCTGGTGGACCGGACAACGAGTAGCTGCGCAGCAGGGCCGGGCCGTCCGGCACCGGCAGCCGCACCGTGACGAACTGGCCGGGTGCGGCACCCGGGAGGGCTTCGCCGTGTGGGTCGGCCAGCCGGAACGACGTGACCGTGCTGCTCTCCGGCTCGACGGCGCTGACCCACAGCGGCCGGAACCCGGGCCAGGCCGGCGGTGGAGCGGTCGGGCCCAGGCCGGGGCTCCCCGCCCCGTTCATCTCATCTGCGCGCAGCATCTCCTTGAAGGACGCTCGCCAGCCCGGGCTGAGCGCCGGCACGTCGATGCACAGCGCGGCGGCCGTCGATCGGGCGTTTCCAGACGCCGGTGTGCACGGTCCGGCCGTGCCAGTCGACGTCCCGGGGCAGGCCGACATTCACCGAGATCAGCGTCCCGGCACGATGGTCGGTCACCCGATTATTGATACGCCACGCCACCTGCGCGTTACACCCCCGGGCCGGGTGCCTGGTCAGTGGCCGGCGATCTGGCCGCCGTCAACGTGCAGGATCTCGCCGGATGCACCGGCGTCTGGATGATGCCCGGTCGTCAGCTGCTGGTCAGCGCCGGGTCACTGGGGTGTGAGGTGAGCGGCGTGGTCTGCACGGTCATCCAGGCGGACAGCGGGGTGCTGGCTGTCTCATTGTTCATCGATAAGCGGGACTGGTCAGCTACTGGTTGGTACGGGGATCATGGCTTGCCTCCTGGACTTCGACGACACAGGCGGCGACATCAAAAAGGGGGAGCCGAGGTCGTGGACATGAAGCTCGAGGTTGTGGTGCTACCCGGCTCCGACGTGGACCGGGCCAAGAACTTCTACCAGGCGCTCGGGTGGCGGGCCCGGAGCTGATGATTACCGGGCCGGCAGTTCCTGACAGGAGGAGTACCCAGATGCCAGCAACCTTTGATTCCGCGGCCGATCTGGCCGAGGCCCTGCGCCGTGCGGCGGTGGCGCACGGCCGGCACGAAGAGCAGATCGGGCACCCCGACGCGGACTGGTCGGACTGGTATGCGCAGTACATGGTGCACGAGCAGGCCGGGCACCCCGGCCCGGCCGGCCCGGGAGCGAGCACATGAACACCGACTACGACGTCATCGTCGTGGGTGGCGGCTCACCGGGCGAGCACTGCGCCGGCGAGCTGGCCGACGGCGGCCTGCGCGTCGCGCTCGTCGAGCGCGAGCTGGTCGGGGGCGAGTGCTCCTACTGGGCATGCATCCCGTCCAAGACGCTGCTGCGCCCCGGCGAGGCGGTGCACGCGGCGCGCGAGGCGGCGGGCAGCGCGCAGGTCGACGTGGCGGCGGCACTGGCCTGGCGTGACTTCATGGTCTCGGACTACTCCGACGCCGGGCAGCAGCGGTGGCTCGCGGGCAAGGGCATCGACCTGCTGCGCGGCAGCGGTAAACTCGCCGGACCGGGCGTGGTCGAGGTCGATGGCGTGCGTCACACCGCCACGCATATCGTCGTGGCGACCGGCTCGGACCCGATCATGCCGCCCATCCCGGGCCTGCGCGAGCTGCAGGGCGTCTGGACCAACCGCGGAGTGACCGGCATGAAGGCCATCCCGCGTCGCCTGCTCATCCTCGGCGGTGGGCCCGTCGGCACCGAGATGGCGCAGGCCGTACGTCGCCTGGGCGGCGACGTGGCCCTCGTCGAGGGGGCCGGACACGTGCTCGCTCGCGAGCCCGCACCGCTGGGCGACGCGCTCGGCGAGGTACTCCGTCGCGACGGAGTCGAGCTCATCCTCGGAGTGCACGCGACCGCCGCACGGCGCGACGGCGCGGACTACGTCCTGACCCTCGACAACGGCCGCGAGCTGCGCGGCGACCACCTGCTCCTCGCCACCGGCCGGCGCCCCCGCACCGGCGGGCTCGGCCTGGAGACGGTCGGCATCGAGCCCACCAGTCATGGCATCCCGGTCGACGCGCAGCTACGCGCCGGTGAGCGCCTGTGGGCCATCGGCGACGTCACTGGCCTGCGGCTGCTCACCCACGTCGGCAAGTACCAGGGCGACGTCGTCGCCGCGAACATTCTCGGCGAGGCCCGCGAGGCCAACTACGAGGCCGTGCCGGACGTCGTCTACACCGACCCGCAAGCGGCCGCGGTGGGCGCCACCGAGGCCGCTTTCAGCGCCACCACCCCGCTGTCCGAGGTGGCCAAGGCGGCCACCTACACCCGCGCCTACGCGCAGTCCAACGGCTTCATGACCCTGCTCAGCGACGGCGAGCGGCTGACCGGCGCCTACGCGCTGGGCCCGGAAGCCGGTGAGTGGCTGCAGCAGGCCACGCTGGCCGTCCGCGCCCGGGTGCCGCTGCACGTGCTACGCGACACCATCCAGCCCTTCCCACCTTCTCAGAGATCTACGTCGCCGCCCTCAAAGCACTCCACAGCCAGATCGGCGCCGCCCGCCGGCCGGCCAACGGGAAAACCCTGGCCTGATGCGTCATCCGGGCGCCAACGGAGGTCAGCTGCGGAGGAATGCCAGCACTTCGGCGTTGAACGTCTGCGCGTGGGTGACGTTCAGGCCGTGGGGCGCATCCTTGACGAGGACGAGTTTGCTGCCGTCGATGGCTTCGGCGGTGCGCTGGCCGCTGACCTCGAACGGCACGATCGCGTCGGAGTCGCCGTGGATGACGAGGGTCGGGATGGTGAAGCCTTGCAGGTCGCCGCGGAAGTCGGTCTTGGTGAATGCCGTTGTGCAGTCGAGGGTGCCTTTCGGTGATGCGGCTGCGGCGATTGCGGCGTTGTAGCGCCGCAGCGGTTCGCTGACCAGGTCGGTGCGGCCCGCGACAGCGAAGAAGTTGGTGACGAACTGGTCGACGAAGGCGACCCGGTCGGATCGGATACCGTCGTGGAAGCCGGTGAGGGTAGCGTCGTCGATTCCACCTGCAGGGTTGTCGGCGGACTTGTACAGGTACGGTGGGACGGCGGCAGCGAACACGGCCTTGGCGACGTTCTCGGTGCCGTATCGGCCGACGTAGCGGGCGACCTCGCCGCCGCCCATCGAGAACCCGATGAGGGTCACGCCGGTGAGATCGAGGTGTCCGATGAGTTTGTGCAGGTCGGCGGCGAAACTGTCGTAATCGTATCCGTCCCAGGGTTGGGACGATCCGCCGAATCCGCGCCGGTCGTAGGTGATCACCCGGTATCCGTCCGCGATCAGCGCGGGAACTTGTAACTCCCAGGATCGACCGGACAGCGGCCAGCCGTGGATGAGAATCACGGGTTGTCCCGAGCCGTGGTCCTCGTAGTAGAGCTCGATGGGAGTGCCGTTTTCTTCGCCGACGGTGACGCGTGCCATGGTGTGGTTCCTTTCTCGATCCGACATGACGGATCAGGCTGCGGGGTCGGTCACTCCGCCGGGGCAACTTTGGCGTTCGGCGTCCCAGCCGGCACGCCGGGCGCCGGCTTGGTAGGCGCTTTCGTAGAACTGCAGCGCCGTCGCCTTGGGGTTGGCGTGCCCGCGGGCGTCGTCGTAGGGCAGGACGGCCAGGTGGCTACCCCGTTGCTGCGTCCATCGGGCCGCGGCTGGCTGCAGCGGTTCGTCGGCGAGTCCGGCCGGCTCCGGGGCGGTGTAGGAGTAGAACGCCGGTGCGGGGAAGTTGTCGTCGCCGAACCAGAACCCGGAGCTGATGACCTCCCGGGAGTAGGCCTCTCGGGTGACCGGGTCAACGCTGGCGGGTTGTTCGATGCGGCGGTCAGAGAACCGGGTGACGGCAAGGTCGAAGGTGTGCCAGAAGTGATGCACCGGGCTGATCTTGCCGGAGAACCCACTGGCGAACTCCTCCAGCACGAGGTTGATCTGACTGAGCACTTGCCAGTACCGAGTGACCCACGCCGGGTCGTAGGCCGCGTGCTCGGTGTCCTCGGCGAATGGTCTGTCTGCGTCCGGCAGATCGAATGGGTAGGGATGCCCAACGCGCGTGCTGACACCGAGCGCGCTCAGCGCCTCCATCAGGTTCTGGTAGAACGACGCCACCGATTGCCCGGCCAGAGGGAACGACACCGCCTGACCGGTGATCGAGCTGACCAGCAGCTGGTGGGCCACGAAGTCGAAGTCGATCGTGAAGATCGGGTCGTCGCCCATCGGGCGGGTGGTGATGCCCCGGCCGGTAAGGTGGAATGGCACGTTCCACCAGTGGTTGCGTCGCACGCTGGCAGCCAGCCGAATCTTGCCCACCACCTGGGCGAATCGATGCAACGTGTCCTTGGTGTCGGCCCAGGCTTTCAACGGCAGAGACGGGAACAACTCCATAGCCGCCGACCCTAATCCCTACGGGGACCACCGGCCGGGATCCGGGCGAGCACGCTCTACCCGGTCGAGCCGAGGGCAGCGACACTGATCGGCGTGCAGCCGATCGCGAGGATCCGGCTCCTCGGCCCGCCCGGCTGCTTCCCGAACTGCTCGTCGAAATGCCCGACCTGCCACAACCGGGGCCGCTGCCGGAAAGCGAGCAGCGACACCGGCTCTTCGACGCCGTCTCGGCTGCCGTCCTCACCGCCGGCCGGCCGGTGTTGCTCATCGTCGACGACCTCCAGCACGGTGACCGGGAGACCTGCCAGCTCGTGCACTACCTGCAGCGGGTCCAGCCGCAGGCGCGCGTACTCGTGGTGGCCACGGCGCGGCGCGAGGACATCGACGATGACCACCCGATCCACGACCTGCTGGCCGGCCTGCATACCCGGGAGCGGCTCGGTGAGATCGAGCTGACCCGGCTGAACCGTGACGAGACCGCACAACTCGCCGCCGGGCTCACCGGTGCCCCGCTCACCGGGCCCGACGCACAACAACTCTACGGCGAGACGGAGGGCAACCCGCTGTTCGTCGTCGAAGCCCTGCGGGCAGGCTGGACGGCAGGCCACGCACTGAGCCCGCGCGTGCAGTCGGTGATCGAGGTTCGCCTGGCTGCGCTCAGCGAGCCGGCCCGGGAACTGGTCGTGGTGGCGGCGGCGATCGGGCGGGAATTCAGTACCGACGTGCTGGGCGCGGCCGCCGACGCGGGCGAAGC
>JBOHFK010000172.1:0-10778 GCA_050699635.1 Pseudonocardiaceae bacterium
TGGTCTGGCACCGAGCCGGGGCCACGCCACCGAATTGCGCATCGGGTATCAGCACCATCCACAGTTATGGACGGTGCCAGTCTCGGGAGTCGTGAGTGGCCGGCTCGCCTGGCACCCACACCGCCCCTGGGTCGCCGGCTTGCTCGTGCGCGACCGCTCCGGCCATCCCTGGGTCGCTGATTTCGTCGCTCGAACCGTGACCGTCTATGACCAGGTACCGGCGGCGACCTCGCTATCCGCCCTGGACCCAGACCGCAACCTGCCGCTGGCGTGGCACGGTCACACCCACCTTGTGCTGTTGGTACCCCCACCCACTCCGGATGAGGACCCGGACGACGGCCCGCTGGCCGCGGTATGGGAAGCGATCGGTCCCCACTATGTCGAGTTCACCGCGGCCTTCGATGAGCTGGCACGGTCAACCGCAGCCACCGTGGCCATGCTTGACCTTGAGAAGCGCACGGTCCGCGCGATCTCCGCAGCCCTGCTCGTCCGGAGCATCACCGCATCCCCCGATGGTGATCACCTGCTGATCAAGCACGCCGTCGACGACGCTTCCAGCGTCACCACCACCGTGGACCGTGACGGGTTGAGGTGGGCCAGCAGCGTCCTCAATCTCACCGAATCCCCGCCGTCCACCACCTCGACGGAGCCCACCGCGCGCTGGGCACACGGCCACGGCAGCCTGCTGGCCTCAGCAGCCGCCCACCAGGATGACACTCGCATCCGGCTGGCCACTCGAGCGGGGGAGCACACTCTGGCGATCGGACCCACCGGATCCCGCGACCTCGTGTCATGGTGGGCAGGACAGCACCTGGGTAGGCCAATCGTGGTCAGCCACCACCGTGGAGTGCTGACGTCGACGCTGCGGCTCACCACGGTCGGAGAGCGCCGGTCGATGCCGCTGCCGGCAGAAGTTGTCCGGATGGACAACCCGGCGGTCCATGCCGCCACAGACGGCGGGGCCGGCAGGTTCGTCCTCACCTGCGTGGCCGGCGACGGGCGAGTCGGCGTCGCGATCCTGGATCTCGTCGCAGTCGCCATCACCATCGCCTGGGCATCCGACCGCGGCCAGGACAGGTCGACCACTCTCACCGCAGTCGACCGGGGCGACACCCTCGAACTGTGGATGCACAGTGCACAGGCCCTCCGCCGGTACGGCCTCTGCGGCGACCGACTGGAACTGCTGGGTGCCGCCATCTCGACCACACTGCGACCCAAGGACACGCCATCAACTGGCGTCGTGCGGAATGTGACGCTCGGCGCAGCGTCGATCGTGGGGGCCGGACTGACCGTCGTCACCAACCCGAATGTTTCGGACAACACCGGCCCGCTCTTGTTGTGGTTGTGTCCCTATCACGCCGACGAGACCAGGCCCGCTATCCCCCCTATAGGGGGTTCGACTACTCCTCTCACGCTGACGGTAACTGGCTTCCCGGTCGCTGCGATGGATCTGCCATTGTCGTGGTCCCCGGATGCCACTCTGGATGCGTTGCACACCCAGATCGTCACTACCATCCAGAGCGCCGTCGACACGCTGGCCGCACACTTTCCCCAGGACTACAACGGCTCGATCTTGATCGGTGGGCACAGCTTCGGTGCGACACTCGCGTTGTACGCACTGGCTCATCTTCCCTGGTTCGCCGGAGCCATCGTGCACAGCGGAAGCTACAACCGCACCATGACTCCCACCGGCTTCCAGTACGAGCATCGCCCCTATTGGGCCGCCCCGGACATCTATCACGCCTTCAGCGCCGTGTTGTTCGCCGACCGCCTCACGGCACCGGTGTTGATCGTCCACGGCGCCGAAGACACCAATCCCGCCACCACTCCGGAACAGGCCGTGGCGCTGTACCGCAGCATCATCGCCACCGGCGGCCACGCCCGCCTGGTTCTGCTGCCACATGAAGGCCACAAATTCAACTACCACGAATCCCAAGAGATCCTCGTAGTCGAACATCGGGCGTGGCTACGCCGCTGGGCCGGCCCGCAATCGCCGTCGGTGATGATTGGGAGGATATCGTGACGTCAGCGACCGAATCGGGCGGCACCGCCGCACGAATCCGCACCACTGATCTCTTTCGTGTTGCTATCTTCACTATTCGCCTTGCCTGGCAGGCCGACCGTCGACTGCTCATCATCGTGCTGATCGTCCAGATGGTGATGGCCTCCGGTCTTGGTGCCGCAGTCCTGATCATACGGAACTTGCTCGGTCACACTGTCACCCAAGGATTCAGTTTCGAGACGGCGAACGTCACCCGTTTCTTACCCGCCCTGATCGGTATGATGCTGCTGGCCTCGACAGGCGCGATCCTCCGGATCGTCGCCAGAGCCTGCCAACAGGTTCTGGCCGTCAAAGTCGACAGACACGTCGTGGCGTCGGTGCTGAGCTCAGCAGCCAAAGCCGAACTCCAGCAATGCGAGACCCCTTCCTTTCATGACCGTATACAGCGGGCTGTGTTCGCCTCCCGCGTACAACCGATGATGATGGTCACCACCTTCGTCGCCGTCCTTCAGGCATTCCTGAGCGTGCTAGCCGCAGTGGCTGCATTCGCAGCAATGACCTGGTGGCTGTTGCCGGTGGTCCTCGTGACTGTCTTGCCTATGCTCAAGGTTGCAAGAGATCAACGCGGCGCCAGCTATGCCATGCATATCGAGTTGACTGAAAACCGTCGGCGGCGCCAGTACATCGAGCGGCTTCTCACCGGCCGTGATGAGGCCAAGGAAGTCCGCGCGTTCAACCTGGGGCGCGTCCTCCTGCGCCGGTGGGCAACTCATTACAGTCAGGAGATCCACGATGTCGCTACCCTGCAACGCACCTATGCCTGGCGACTGTTGCGTGCCCGCCTCATCAGCGACGCTGGGACAATAGTCCTGATCGGTGCGGTGCTGTGGCTGGTCTACGCAAGTATACTCGCCTGGTCCGCTGCACTGGCCACTTTCGCCGCGCTGTGGCTGCTTACCAGCCGAATCCAAATGGCGGGATCTCTTCTGAGCACCACCGGCGAATCCATGCTCTACCTCAACGACCTACGAACTTTCACGGACATCATCAGCGCTCAGACGCCTGTCGAGCAATCGCAGCCTGCACCGTTCCAGACCCTCCGGGCGGAACGGATCAGCTTCACCTACACCGGCGCGAGTAAGCCGGCGCTCCATGACATGACAATCACTCTCAACGCCGGAGAAATCGTCGCGCTTGTTGGCGCCAACGGCTCCGGCAAGACGACCCTCGCCAAAATTCTCGCCGGTCTCTACCACCCCGACACCGGGACAGTCCGGCGCGACGACGAGCAAGTCACCGATCTCGCGACTCTCCGCGAATCCACCGCCATCGTCTTCCAGGACTTCATCCGCTACAAACTCAGTATCACCGACAACATCACCTTCGGCCGCCCCGGCCAGCCCATCAGCACCGACACCGTGACATCCGCCGCCCACCAGGCAGGTGCGCACGATCTCCTCGCCAGGATGCCCAATGGTTACGACACCGTGCTCAGCAGCGAATTCAGCGCCGGAACGGACATCTCCCTGGGCCAATGGCAACGCATCGCCCTCGCCCGCGCCTTCTACCGTGACGCGCCGTTCGTCATTCTCGACGAACCGTCCGCATCTCTCGACCCGCAGGCAGAAGCGGAGCTGTTCACCCACATCCGAGAGTTGTTTGCCGGTCGCACCGTGCTGCTCATCACCCACCGCTTCTCCGGCGTGCGCCGCGCCGACCGGATCTACGTCCTTGAACACGGGCATCTCATCGAACACGGTACCCACGACCAACTCATGGTTGACGACGGAACGTACGCAGACCTCTATCGCACCCAAGCCGACGCCTACCTCGATCCTGCCGCCGATGCCGGCGGGGACCTTGCTCGCACCGGGTGACTGTGGCAGCAGCTGCGTTGGCTTCGGGAGGGTTCCCGACCGGGGACTGCGATGCTCGGCGCAGGCCCGATCAACGCCGGGTGGCTGGGCATCCTCCCGCTTCCCTCTGCCGAGAATTCCGAGAGGATTACCAGATGAGCCAGTCAAAGCGACTGCCCGCCGGTGGGGTCCAGTTGCTGCCGGCCGGAACCGGCAGCCTGGCACGGGGTTTACCGCCGGTACCGGCGGGGACGTTGTTCGCGCTAGGCGACCGTGGCGGTATCTGCGTGGCGCCGACGGCGCGGTTCACCGTCATTTTCGGCCGCAACCAACCGGAGGTGCACGTGTGCGTGGGCGCGGGCGACCCGGGGGTGAGCCGCCAGCACGGGCTGCTGTGCCACGACGGTCGGCGCTGGGCATTACACAACACCGGGCGCCTGCCGATCCGCCTGCCGGGTTCCCAACTGCTGCTCAGCGGCCATCAGGAACCACTGCCAGCGGCGTATACGCCGCTGTTCATCCGCTCGCGGTGCGGCCGGGAACACCTGCTGGAGGTCCGGGTCGCTGGACCGGCACCAACCGGCGTTTCGAGCATGCTGTTCGACGACACTACCTGCGTCTCGCCGATGTGGGAGCTGTCGGATCGGGAACGCTTGGTGCTGGTGGCGCTTGGCCAGCGCTACCTGCGTCATGAGGCATATCCGCAGCCGCTGGCCTGGCGCAATGTCGCCGCTGAACTGGAGGAGGTACAGCCGGAAGCGGGCTGGACCTTCAAGCGTGCCGAACATGTCGTCGCCGCGGTACGAGCCCGGTTGGTCACACGTGGGGTTGCCGGGTTGACCCGGGAGGAAGTCGGCGAACCGGTCGGCAATGTGCTCAATCACAACCTGATCCTTGAGCTCCTGTTGTCCACCACGCTGGTGCCGCCGGATCTCCGGTTACTGGACTGATCGTCGCGAAGGCATCACAGCGGACTCGGGTAATAACCGGCCCGAGAAGTGCGGCGGCTTCATCGAGCACCGCCCCGACAGTGCCGCCCCTGAAATATTCCGAGGCGATGTCCTCGCTCCGGCGCGTCGCGAAAATTCCGCCCGCCATCTAACTCGCCGCCGCTGGCGAAGTCAAACAACTAGCTTTCTTGACGACGTCGGGCTGTAATGTGCGGCAACCGCTTCGGGACTCCTCCCGAATCAAGCCTGGTACTTCTTAACTAGGACGCCGCTGAAGAAGCGTCCTAGGTGTCCACCAAGCAGCTTGTCCAGACGGCAACGACGGGTTCGTTGATCCATGGGTCAATGGATGGTAGACGCCGAACCGTGCTACCGGAGAGTTCTCTCACAGAAAGGGTCATCAGCGATGAACGGAAGATTGAGCCGAATTGTGGTTGCATCCATGAGCGCAGCCGCAATATTCGGCCTTGTCGGGGCAGCGGCTTCGCCCAGCGCACAGCCGGCCATCCCGCGGCCTGTGGCGTTCAACTTGTTGCCGCAGACAGATCCACCCGGGCCCTGTTTGCTTGAAGAGGTGGGCCAAACCAAACGAGGCTCGGACGGAGAATTATATGAATGCGTACTTGAGGGCACAGAGGACCGTGGTACTGAGGACCTTGGCCCAGCTGGTGATGGAGCTCAGGCCGACAACGGGATGGTCGACCAAAGTTCCGTGGTAGCGGTTGCGTAGCTACTACGGATCGTGTCCCTGTCACCGGGGTGTGGACGACGTCGAGTCGGGTGGTACTCGCGGCACGGGAGCACCACCCGAAAACCACTGGGACATCACTGACGCAACGTGACCGCCATCGCTCGGCGCGATATCGACTTCCTGGTCAGCTGGATTGAAAGGAGTTCACTCGTGACATCAGTCGGAGCTCGATGGCACGTCCTCGCACTTCCTGACTGCGACAGCGCGCACCGCATTGCGGACCGGCTCATTCCCGCCGGCGATAGGGTAATTCGGCACGCTTCTGGTCGCCCGTGGCTGGTCCTCAATTATCCTGCTGACCAGATCGTCGTCAACGAATCGGGGCCCCATCGCATCGCGACGGTGGGTTTTTCCTCGGCCAGCCAGCAGCTGTTGCAGCGCAGCGCCGATCAGGTTCGCAGCGTCGACCAGTTGGATGACTTGGCTCACCAGCTCGCCGGAAACCACCTGCTGCTCGCCTCGATCGACGGTTCGTTACGCGCGCAGGGCACCGCCACCGGAGTGCGCAGGGTGTTCGGCGCGACGATCGACGGCTGCCATGTGGTCGCCGACCGCGCCGACCTGCTGGCTGAGTTGGGTAGCCTTCCGATGGACGAGGCCACCCTCGCCATCCGGCTGCTGCGGCAGCTCCCGCACCCGCTCGGCGACCTACCGGTTTGGCGAGGGGTGCAGCCGGTGGCCCCCGATCATTACGCGAGGATCAATTACCGGGGCCAGCAGTTCCACAGTTTCCGGTGGTGGCGTCGTCCGGAGCCTGAGCTGTCCTGCGCGGAAGGAGCTATCCGGCTCTGCGCCGCGCTGGACGAGGCGGTGCGGACCCGGACCCAGGCCGGTGGCGTCGTTTACTCCGACCTCTCCGGCGGTTTCGACTCCACCCCACAGACCTATTTTGCCGCTCGCGGATCAGCGAGAGTCCTGGCCGGCACGGCGTACAACAACGACCCCGGCGGTGGTGAGGATCTGATCTGGGCTCGCCGGGCGCTGAGCAGCATGCCCGGAGTCGAGCACAGCACGTTCTCCACCGACGAGATGCCCCGCTTCTACGGGGGACTGCTGGAGTTGGACGCCTGCCTGGACGACCCATCGGACGCCTACCGTGCCGCTCCCCGCATGGTGTTCATGATGCGCCGGGCCATCCGTCACGGTGCGTGGGCGTATCTCAACGGCCAGGGTGGCGACGAGCTGCTCTCCGGACATCCCAAGTTCGAACACACCTTGTTCCGGCAGCGACCGCTGCTCGCCGTGCGGCGGCTGCGTGCCTACCAGTTGATGGAGGCACTCAGCTTCCGCGAGACGTTCGGTTTCCTGCTCGACCGTCGACACTATAAGAGGTACGAGCACCCGTCTCTGTTGGAGCTCGGTCGATTCAGCGACGGGACCGGTAAGTGTCACGAACGCAACGGCGACGAGATCGTCTGGTTCTTCGACACCTGGGACGAGATGTGTCGCGACTGAGCTGTCGATAGGCAATTTTTCCACTGAACTGGGTGTGGCCGGTGCTTCTTGGCATCGGCCCACGCAATGGCGGACCGTGGGGTCGAATTTAGAAACGAGGAGAATGTGATGAAAAAATTGCAAGGTCGTGTGAAAACTGCTGCTATGGTGGGTTTGTTCGCCGCGACCGTAGGTGGGGTGCCGGCTGCATCAGCCAGCACGGCTGACTCTGTCAACAACGACACTCGAGTGTCGAAGGAAAGTACCATCGTGGCGCAGTCGTGCGGTGGTAGTGCATGGGCACCGCCCGGGGGAGAGTACATGGAATACAAATCGCCGGTGGCTACAGCCGGGTCTCGCGGTTTTCAAAAAGGTTACACCTTCGGTCCTACCAACAACGACGTCAATGTCAGCGTTCTCGCGCGGGGTTTCGACGAAAACGGCAAGGAGCAGTGGTACTTCATCGGTTACGGCAATCGCGGGGGTGGAGGTAGCGTTCTATGGGGAAACAATCTTGCTTATCCCGCGATCAAGGTAAGGAGTACGGATATTGTCCGAGGCACTTTCCTTGACTGGGGTTGTTGATACGGTTGGCGGTAGATGCACAGCGCATCCCAATTGTGTGCAGTCGGCTACTGTCAGCTGTCCACGCCATACCTGTCCACCGGCGCCGATCTGTTCACGCAGTCGGCGCCAGTCAGACGCGAAATAGCTATTTGGTGTTCTACACCGCAGGAACTGACTGGGACGGTCAACTCAAGATTTTCACTCGATCCTGCGTGTTCAAGCGCTTCGAGGCGCCATTAAAGGTAGTCGCTCTTCGACTGTTGTGGCTAGTTCAGTGGTCAGGGTTTGCAGCTCCTCGTCGGCGAGTGGGCCCGCGACGGTGAGCTGAACCATCTCCATAGCGGTGGGGGTGGATCGGTGCACGACGTTGATGGTGCAGCTTCGTGGGGTTCTGTTGAGGATGAGGAACGCTTCTTTGCCCGCGATGATTGTGTGTGTGTTCCGTTGTAGTTGCTGTGCACCGGGTCGCCCAGCCGGAAGTGGAGATCTATACTTCGATCTTTGTCTTTTGTTCCCCAGACGCAGGACCAATTGGCGAAGCTTCTCGATCTATCGTTGAAATCGAGGCCGGGGAATCTCCGTAGGTGAGCGTGTAGACCGCTATCATCAGCTGGTCCGCCCAGGCAATGAGATTCTGGCAGGCCGTCGTCCCTCGCGGGCGGTGGCGGCGTCGGGCCGGGCGGCGGGGTTGAGTTGCAACAACCGCAGCAGCACGGGTTCCAGCGGGCCGGCCGCGATGGGGGGTCGGATAACGCCGGTGCGGATGACGTTGAGCAGCCGCAGGGTGTTCTCGTCGATCCCGAAGGGGCTGTCCCTCGAGGACGCAATAGAGGGTGGCGCCGAGCGAGAACACGTCCGAGGCCGGGGAGGACTCCTTTGCGGGCGACTTCGGGGGCTAGGTAAGGAGGGGTGCCGCTGATCCCGGTCTGGGTGAGGTGCGGATCGTCAGTGAGATGGGAGATGTCGAAATCGGTGAGTTTGACGGTGCCGTCGTGGCCGATGAGCACATTTCAGCGTGGCAGTCAAGCGCGCCTCGCGCAGGGCGCGGTCCCGGATGAGCTGCGCGGTGGCCGAGGCACCTTCAGGGAAGGAAATACGCTTGAGTGCGACGGTCTGATGCAGACGCTGGTCGGTGGCTTTCCACACCACGCCCGTTCCGCCGGCACCAACCTGCTCATGGAGCTGGTAGCGATTCAATACGAGGGTTCCGCCGTTCATCAGCGTATAGGCTATCCGCTACGGCGTCTTTTGTGCTGCTCGCGGCCGGGGATGGGGCGCGAATGACTGAACTGGTACTGATCCGGCATGGGGAGACGGAGTGGAGTGCGAGCGGCCAGCACACCGGGGTGACCGACATCCCGCTGACCCCAGCTGGTGAACGTCAGGTCAGCGAGCTCCGGCCGCTGCTGGACGGGCGCCGTTTCGGGCTCGTGTTGAGCAGTCCACGGTCGCGCGCCAGGCGCACCGCTGAGCTGCTGGGGTGGACCAACCCTGAGGTGGATCCGGATCTCGCCGAGTGGGACTACGGCGGTTACGAGGGGCGGACGACGGCGGAAATCAGCGCTGACCTGGGCCGGTCCTGGCGGATCTGGATGGATCCGGTGCCGCCCGGGACAACGCCGGGCGAGACCATCGACCAGGTCGCGCAGCGGGCGGACCGGGTCCTGGCTCGGGTTAAGCCTCTGTTGTCGGCAGGACAGGACGTCGCGCTCGTCGGGCACGGGCATGCTCTACGGGTGCTGGCCGCCCGGTGGCTCGGATTGGCCCCGCCGGCGGGTGCGCTACTGGCGCTGTCTGCGGGATCGATGTCCGGGCTGGGCTACGAGCATGATCAGCCGGTGATCGCCTACTGGAGCCTCTCCGCCGGTCTGCTGCCCCAGTCCTGACCAGGTGGCTGATCGGCGCGGGGGTGATTGGCGCAGCTCAGCAGGGCAGCGGCGGCGGATCGGGCCCGGGCCGCCGCGAGCTGGTCGCCCTCGACGTGGGCGGTGACGATCGCTCCCTCGACCAGCAACATCAGCCAGTCGCCCAGCGTTTCGGGGTCGGCCGCGGCGGCGTCGCGGGCCGCCAGGTGCAGCAGGGTGCGCAGCTCGACCTTGTGCTCGCGCGCGATCGCCCGCAAGGCCGGGTTCGCATGCAGCTCGCCGGCCACGTTGATGAACGCGCACCCGCTGAAACCCGGCTCGGCGAACCAGTCGCCGAGGGCGTCGAAGACGGCCAGCACCCGGTGGCGGCCCCTGGCCTGCGCCATCCGGGCTTGCAGCCGGTCCAGCCAGCGCCGGTGGCGTCGCCGTAGGTAGGCCTCGACGAGCCGGTCCTTGGACCCGAAGTGGGCATAGAGCGTCTTCACCCCGACTCCGGCCTCGGCGACGACCATGTCGACGCCCACCGCCTGCACGCCGCGGGCGTAGAACAGCCGCTCGGCGGCGTCCAGAATACGTGCCGCCGCGCCCGAGTCGGGTGTCTCCGGTGACGGCGCAGTCATCGATGGTGAGCATAGTTGCTCAGCGGCCGTGACGGGAAACGATCGTTCTCTAGATTCCCCGTTCTGTAGACTACAGTGGAGAACGATCGTTTCCCTCCAGCTGAGGAGCGTGCATGGCAACCAGTGGCTTCCGCCTCGGGATCTATGTCTGCAAGGACGCCGAGATCGTCGACTTCGCGGCACCGCATGGTGTGTTCGCGGTCGCCCGCCGCTTCGACCCCGAGTTGGAGGCCTTCCTCGTCGCCGACGCGCTGCGCCCGGTGCAGGCGCAGGCCGGGTTCACGGTGCTCCCCAATTACAGCTTCACCGATCGGCCGGCGATGGACGCCTTCCTGATTCCCGGCGGCTTCGGGCTGCGCCAGGAGATCCGCAACACCCGGTTGCACGAATTCATCCGTTCGCTGCCCGAGCGGACGCTGCTGACCAGCGTCTGCACCGGTTCCTGGATCTACGGGCAGATGGGCCTGCTCGACGGGCTGCCGGCCACCAGCCGCAAGGAACCCGATCGGCTCGAGTCGAAGTCGCCGGGCAAGGTGCCGATCGACCGGCTGGCCGAGATCGCCCCGGCCTGCCGGATCAGCCGGGCCCGCATCGTCGACGCGGGCCGCATGATCACCGCCGGGGGGATCACCTCGGGCATGGAGATGGGATTCCACCTGCTGCGCCGGGCCGGCTACGCCGAGGAGTTCATCGAGGACGTGGCCCGGGTGATGGAGTACTCGCAGGCCTACCA
>JBOHFK010000173.1:0-10641 GCA_050699635.1 Pseudonocardiaceae bacterium
TGTTGCGGCCGCGTCAGCGAGCGCGACGCTGGATGCGACAACGATGTGGTGGACCACTGGTTCGATCGACTCGGAGCCGAAGACGACTTCGTCCCCTATCCGCGGCCGGTCGACCTCCATGGGGTGTGCGGCGCCTGCCATCGAGCGCCGAGCTGCCGACCGCGGCGATGCGTCCGGGACAGGTCAGCGCCCGAGGTCACGGTGTGATCCCCGGGAACTGCCCCGACCGGCGAGGGAGCTGGGCCGGCCTGGCGTTGGTAGGTCTCGAAGTACGGAGGACCCACTGGTGACCGCCGCCATCTCCGAGGGGTACACCCTGGTGACCTGCGTGGCGCCAGCGTGCGGCACCGAGCAGCCGGACCGGCTCGCCGTGGTGCTGCGAGACTGCGTGCTGTCCAGCCGGGACGGCGTCCTGGTTGTGTCGGGGTGCAGCCTCGGTGCGGTCAGCTGCCCTGCGACGCCGACCGCCGGCCGACCGGCCCGGTGGTCCGGGTTGGCCCGATCCGCAGCGAACAGGACATCGCAGCGGTGCAGGCGTGGATACGCACGGCACGGCTTGACCCGGCGCTGCTGCCTTCACACCTGGTAGAGCTGCACTGGGCCACCCGCGCCGCCAGGGGGTCGGGGGCGGGTGTTGGACCTGGCTGTGTGCACCGGGACCGTGGCGCTGATGGCCCGCGAGCAGGGCGTGAGGATCAGCGCCTGTGACATCGCGTCGCGGACGGTCAGCTGGGCCGGGACACCACGACCGCGACCGGGTTTGACGGTGCACTGGCGCGAGGCCAACGCCGAGACCCTTCCCTTGGCCCGTCGACTCGTTCGACCGGGTCCTGTCCTCCTTCGGGTTGATCTTCCTACCCAGACCGGCGTTGCCCTCGCCGAACTGCGTCGCGTGCTCGTCACTGTGATGCCGGCTCGGATGCAGCGCCGTAGCTCTCCGGCCCACCAGGCCAGCGCCCGGGCGCTCGGCTGGCGGCTGGCGGCTGGCTAGCTCCTGATGGCGGCGCGGTTCGGATCGGCGCCGAATATCTCGGGGTGCAGAGGGTTTTGGAACGGAATCCGGCGTTAGCGGGTGTTCGCGCTGGTCGAAGGTCCCGCTTTGGGTGAGGGGTGTAGCCCGTTAGCGCCGGATTCCGTTCGATCGCACAGTCCAGCTGATCTCTGGTTGATCGTTCGCGAGCGCGTGCCGGCATGTTTGGGCTGTTGGATGGTGTGGGGTTGTGGGCTGGGTCCTACGTTTGGGTGCGTGCCGGTTGACTTCCTCAGCGACGCGGTCGCAGCGAGGTACGGCCGCTTCGGCGGCCCACCGACGCAGGTCGAGCTGGAGAAGATCTTTTTCCTGGACGACGAGGACAGGCAGCGGATCGATCGCCACCGGGGTTCGTGGTCGAGGCTCGGCTTCGCCTTGCAGTTGGTGACTGTCCGGTATTTGGGTTGTTTCCTGACCGATCCGTTGGCGGTGCCGACGGAGGTTTTGGACGTGGTCGCTGGGCAGTTGGGCATCAGCGATCCGTCGTGTGTGAAGCGCTACGCCGAGCGGGAGAAGACCCGCTTGGATCACGCGTGGGAGATCCAGCAGGTCTTTGGCCTGCGGGATTTCGCTTCGTGCGAGGTTGAGCTGACCGCGAAGCTGCACGCGCACGCCTGGAACACCGGAGACGGTCCGACGGCGATGTTTCATGACGCGGTGCGCTGGCTGCGCGAGAACGACGTGTTGCTGCCGGGGATCACCACGCTGACCAGGCTGGTCGCCCGGGTCCGCGAGCAGGCCACCGAGCGGCTGTTGGCCACCTTGGCCGCGGTACCGAACCAGGCGCAGCGGCTGCTGCTTGATGGGCTGTTGGATGTCGAGCCAGGTGGGCGGGTGTCGACGTGGGAGCGGTGGCGCACCGGACCGGTGAAGGCTTCCGCACCGGGGATGGCTGGGGTGTTGGCGCTGGTGGCCGAGGTTGCCGGGTCTGGGTTGTGTGGGCTGGACTTGAGTGTGGTGCCGCAGCGGCGGCTGGATGAGCTGGCCCGTTACGGCATGGCCGCCCGAGCGGGGCAGCTGAAGAAGCACCCATCGGTCCGCCGCTACGCCACGCTGGTGTCCGCGGTGGCGCGGTTGGCGGCCAAGACGATCGACGACGCCCTGGACTTGCTGGATTTGCTGATGGTCACCGAGCTGGCCGGCAAAGCACACCGGCAGGCCGATAAGGCCACGACCCGGCGCTGGCCCCGCTTCGCCAAGGCGTCTTCCCGGCTGGCGGTGGCGGTGGAGACGCTGCTGGAGGCCGCCGAGTGGGGCGAGGACGTGCGGCTGTCCGAGGTGCTGGAGATGATCGACGCGCTGGTCGCTCGCCCCGAGCTGCGCGCCGCGCTGGCCGAGGTGACTGGCACGGTGCCACCCCCGGACGCCGATGATGACGGGGGGTGGCGCGCGGAGATGGCCTCCCGGTATCCGACGGTGGCGGGGCTGGTCAAGACGCTGACCAGCGTGATCACCTTCGGGGCCAACACCGAGGGTGCGGCGGCGCTGGCCGCGATGCGCGCGCTGCCCGCCGCGTTGGCCTACCGCAGCCACCATCACTCGGTGACCCTGCTGCCCCGCCGGCTGATCGACGTCTCGGTGGTGACCGGGGTGTGGAAGCGGCTGGTGTTCGGCCATCCCGCGCGCAGCGACGGGCTGGTCGACCGCAACGCCTACGTGTTCTGCGTGCTCGAGGGCTTCCACCGCCACCTGCGCCGCCGGGAGATCTACGCCCCGGACTCCAGCCGCTGGCGCGACCCGAACGCCGCCCTGCTGGATGGCCCGGCGTGGGAAGCGGTCAAAGACAGTGTGCTGACCGACCTGGGCCTGCCCGAGGATCCCGAGGAGTTGCTGGCCGCGCACACCCACCGGCTGGATCAGACCTACCGGGCGGTGGCCGAGCGGCTAGCGGCCAACACCGCGGTGCGTATCGATACCGACGGGCGGGTCCACGTGGCCAGCATCAAGGCGATCGAGGAACCTGCGTCGCTGGTCGAGCTGCGTCAACGGGTCGCGGCGATGATGCCGCGCGTGGACATCTCCGAGGCGATCCTGGAGGTCCTGGGCTGGTGCCCACAGTTTTTGGACTCGCTGACCTCCATCTCCGGCAACCGGGCGCACCTGGCCGATCTGGACATCTCGGTGGCGGCGTGCCTGACCGCGCAGGCGTTGAACATCACCTACGCACCGATCGCGGTCCCCGACGTGCCCGCGCTGGCGCGGCACCGGCTCGGTTATGTCGAACACACGTTCCTGCGCGCGGAGACCTACGCCGCGGCCAACCCGCATCTGGTCACCGCCCAAGCGGGCATCGCCTTCGCCCAGGTGTTGGGTGGGGGGCTGGTCGCGGCCATCGACGGGATGCGGTTCGTCGTTCCCGTTCCCTCGACCTATGCTCGGCCGAACAAAAAATACTTCGGGCCGAAACGCGGCATCACCTGGCTGAATATGATCAGCGATCAGGCGATGGGGGTCGGCTCGAAAGTCGTGTCCGGAACCGACCGGGACTGCCTGCACGCCTTGGATGTGGTGTTCGCCTCCGGGGAGGCCCGGCGGGCTGATGTGATAGTCACAGATACCGGATCGTATTCTGATTTGGTCTTTGGGCTCGCCCATTTGACCGACAGAGAATACCGGCCAGCGCTGGCTGACCTGCCGGACCAGAAACTGTGGCGGACCGACCACCGCACCGACTACGGGCCGCTGAACCAACTGGCCCGGGGACGGCTGAACCTGGACCGGATCCGCACCTGGTGGCCGGACATCCTGCGCCTGGTCGGCTCGATGTACACCGGCCGGGTCAGCCCCTATGACGTGGTGCGGATGCTGCAACGCGACGGCCACCCCACCGCGCTGGGCGAAGCGATCAACACCTACGGACGGATCTTCAAGAGCCTGCATGTGCTGGCCCTGATCGATGATGAAGATATGCGCCGCGGCATCAAGGGGATCCGCAACCTCCAGGAGGGCCGCCACGCCCTGGCCGAGAAAGTGTTCCACGGCCGCAAGGGACAGGTGTTCCAACGCTACTACCAGGGAATGGAAGACCAGCTCGGCGCCCTCGGAATTGTGTTGAATTGCCTGGTCCTGTGGAACACGGTCTATATCGATGAGGCGCTGCGGGCGCTTCGCGCGCAAGGCTATCAGGTACGCGACGAAGACGTTGCCCGGCTCAGCCCGTTCATCCGAAAACACTTTAACGTGCGCGGCCGATATTCGTTTTACCGGCCCGAGCCAGGCAGTCGCCGCCGCCCGCTGCGTGACCCCGAGGCCCCTGACGACCCTGACGATGAGGAGTAACCCGACGCGGTGCTCAAGCCCTGGTCACCGGGGGCCACGCTCGTGGGGGGGTGGGGATGGTCAGGACACAGCAGTCGCGGGCTGACCTGCCATCCTTTCTCGATCAACCAGGCCCGCACCACGACCGGTGGGTGGTCATCGGTCGCGGCGGCGGCGAGATCGTTGACCAGCAGCGGTCCATCCCCGCACAACTCGCAGACCACCGTGGCGGCCTGCTGATGCGGCTGACACGCCGAACAGTGCACACGTTCGACCAGCTGCTGCGCGCCGGTGGGCCCGGGATAGAGCCAGGTGATGGCCAGATCCTGACGTTGATGCCACCGGGACTGGGCATCGACTGGCTCGTTGCCGCAGGTGGGGCAGGCCAAGGAGCGCATCGCCTCGCGCTGGCGCACCAGCCGGTCGCGCACCAGCCGGTCGCGCAGCTGGCGTTCCCGCGATGACAGTGGCTCATCCGACTGCCGGATCCGTGCCGGGATCGGGCGCGCAGGTGCACTGACGGTGGCCGGCGGGGAACCATGGCCCGCCCTCGGTGGTGGGGGCTCGGTGGCCTCGCCGGCTCCAGTGGCTTGGCCCTGGTCGGGTTGCAGCGCCCGGTACAGCGTGGAACGCCCGATCTTCAGGTGCGCGGCGATCGCGGTGACCGACTCCCCCCGCTCCCGGCGCGCCAGCGCGATCGCGAGGGTGTCGGGGTCAAGCGCCGGGGGCCGCCCACCGGTGCGGCCCTGAGCCGCCGCGGCGGCCAACCCGTCGAGGGTGCGTTCTTTGATGAGGTCGCGTTCCATCTCCGCGGCCATCGCCGCGACCACGAACAGCATCTTCTCCGCGATGGTGGCGGCGTTGGGCCGGTGCAGCCCCGCGCAGATCCCGGTCAGGATGTGCAGGTTGATGTTCTTGGCGTGCAGATCGTCTTCCAGCAGCACCAGCAGCTCCTTCATCGACCGAGCAACCCTGTCCGGTTTATAGATCACCAGGGTGTCGCCCGCCTTGAGCGTGTTCAGCGTGGCGCGCAACTTGGGCCGCTCACCACGAGTGCTGGCGGTCTCCACGATCAGCTCGCGACACCCCGCATCGGCGAGCGCGTCCAGCTGCAGCTGATGATCCTGAGTTGGTCCGCTGACCCTGGCATAGCCGATCCGCACCGCGTTGCTGTACGCCACGACGCTGTCCACGAACAGATCGTCTCGGAATCCGTCCCGGAACACCAGCACGGCACGCCAGTTGTGGGACGGGTTCCAGGACGCCGCGAGCAGGGCGAACAGGATCCGGGCAAGGCCGTCCCGAATACGACCGAATGCGGGACTATCCGTTGTCCGGTCTCATCCGACTTGGCGCAGTCTCACCGACCTGACGCATCCGGTGTTTGCCTCAAGTAACATGACGTCGCCGAGTCGGCTCTGGTAGCCCGCCGGGCTCGCTCGCCGGCATCCGGAGTCCGTGCCGCGGTCGCGCTGGGTCTCGTCGCGTTGCCCCTCCCCCGCCCGAAATCCAGCCCGCGAAGATCAATCAGCAAATCTAGAAGATCACGCCCGCTACTCGCGGAATCGGGGTCTGAGGGCTGCCCCAAGGGGCAGAAAGTCCGCCCGAAAGGTCACGACGTTTCCTTTCCGAGCCGCTCGGAGGGAAATAGTGTGGTGAAGGCACTAGACAGCGGGCCCACGCAGTGGACTGGGAGGCCAATATGGGCGAGCCGGACCTGACCTCGCGCCTCGCGCGCACTCCGCCGTCCCACGAGCCGTTGGCCTCTCGCCAGCGGGCAAGCTCCACCCGCGCTCACCGAGATCCCGTCACCGCTCGCCTCCTCGCGCTTCAGCGGACAGCCGGCAACCGGGCGGTGGCCGAGATGCTCGGCTCCAGTCGCACGTGCCCAACGGTCCAGCGCAAAGTCGGCTTCGAGATCGAGTTCTCGGTCCCCAGCCTTGGTCCGCCCGGTGGGGGACTCCAGTACAAAAAGAACAACGGCGTTCGTCCGCAAGACACCGTCAAGTCGTTCCTCGACGGCGGCGTGCCCTACGGCACGGACATCGGGGGCGCGGGGCAGCCGGTGCGGATCGACAGCGACCACTCCTCCGACATAGACCGGACACCGGTCGTGGACAAGCTCAAGGAACTGAACGTCGCCAAGGGTGGAGACCCCAAGGAACCTCGAACCCGGCTGGAGTACGTGACGCACGCCGTCGACGAACTGGCGAGCGGCTCCAACAAGACCATCAACGCCCTGTGGGCCTCAGTCAGGACTCACCTGACCTCGGCGCTTGACAAAGCCCGCAGCGGACACGTGAGGCAGCTCGATCCGCCAGCCAAGGGCGGGTACATGACCGGGGTGGCGTACCACGACATGTACGACTGGCTCAAAGGGCCGACGTGGGACGCGATCGAGCCGCTGATGGCTGACTTCGTCAACAACAAGGTCAAGGACGAGGCGTACCTCCAGGCGACGGTCGGGATCATCCCGTCGGGCATTCGCAGCTTCCTGGCGGCCGCCACCCGGGACGGGGGGCCGGTCACCGTTAAGCCGCCCTCCGAAGCCCGCCAGCAGCTGCTCGAATTGGTCGAAATGACCATCACTGCTCTGCTGAACCGGCCGTCGGTCAAAGACCACGACTGGTATCAGAAGGCCGGCGCCACCAGCAAGGAGGCGTTCGCCGGCCTGATGACACTGGCCTACTCCTACATCCTGGGAGACGTCCTCCACAAGACCACGGGCGGGACCCCCTCGATAGTCAAGAACGCCGTGCCTTTCCTGATCAAGACGAGCCCGTGGTCTTCGATCCACGCCGGCCCGCACATGTTCAGTTCCGCTCCGCCTCCCATCGACCTGCTCAAGACGGCTGGGGATCTGCTCAAAGTGAGCAACTTTGCCCAGCAGTCCTATTGGGTGCAGAGCACTGGCACGTCGGCCAAGGCCGAAGGCCGGCTGACGGAGGCGGTGGCCGCTCGGACGCCGTCGAAGCCACTGATCACCGGTGACTACACCGACTTCGTCGTGGCGCTCTTCGGCGGGGCGCCGGCCGGCGAGGTCAAGACCATCGTGGGCAAGACACTGCCCGGTCACGACGAGCTTCCGGCTGACTCGGGCGGGGTGAAGGTCGGCTGGGAGAGCTTCGGTCAAAAGGGCATCCCGCTTGAGTACCGGTGGATCTCCGAGCGGCACCCGATATCCGGGCTTGCCGCGGCCATCGTCAAGATCGTCGAGGACGTCCGGGAAGCCAATTTGCGGGAGCTGACCCCCAAGCAGAAGGCCGACGTCGAGAACGCGATCAAGGTTTGATGGCGATCGAATTGGAGTCCGGGACGCTGGTGCCGGTGGCGGCGTCCATCGGCGGGACGATCCTCTGGGACGATGAGAGCGAGGACGATCCCTTCTTGGGGCACGCCATCCGGGTCGACTTTGAACCGCTGCCTGGGCGGGAGGGTGAGGCGCACCCCCAGCTGCACGTCCATTCGATCCGGCTGCCGGTGCGGAGCTGGCGCCAGCTGCAGGGCCGATCCTTCACTTTCCCCAACGTCGTTCGCAAGATCTACGCCGACGGTGAGGAGGTGCCGATCCTCGACATCCACGGGAGCCTGAGACTGGGGTCGGACTACCACAACGCCCAGGTCTCTGAAATCCGGTTCGGCGAGCGAACCGGCTGCCGGATCGGAGTGGCCGTGACCGGCGAACTGGTGATCGGCAAGCAGGCGCCGATACCTTTCGGCCTAGAGGTCCCAGTCGAGCTCAGCCCGGTCCGGGTGACCGGTGATGTCGCTACCGGCGAGTTCCCCGACCTCCAGCAGGCAGCGGAGCTGGCCGGCCGGCTCCTGACGACCGCCGACTACCGGGAACCTGAGGTCGTCGACGGCTGCGTGGAGTACAGCCCCGACTACGGACCGGCCCAGGGGGCGGAGTAGGCCCTTGTCGGCTTGCGCTAGCGACAACGAGCGGCCCAGGGGATCCGGTTCCCGGATTGAGGCTCGTCGGGTTCCAACGGGTCCCGGGCTGAACCCGTAGATGCCAAGCTGGGTTGGACACGATGTCGACCGTCACCTTGGTGCGGGCACGAATCGAGCCAGTGTGCCTCAATCGATCAATCCAGCTAGCTTGCTTCTGCAGCCGATCACGCCATGGCGGGCATCCTGTAAGTCCGGCTCGACTAAGCACGCACAGTCACCGCCTGCACGGATGATCACGCAAACGCGCTAACCGGCCACATCCCACACCTCAAGCGGGACCTCCGGCCAGCGCGAACCCTCGCTAACGCCGGATTCCGTTCCAAAACCCTCTGCACCCCATCTCCTCACGGTCGCTCGAGCCCAGGAACGATCGCCGGAGCGGGCGAGGGCGTCGGGGCCACCCGAAGCTTGGGGAGGACCTCGGTGCCGAGGCGGGTGATGTTCTCCAGCGTGCGGGTGCGGTCACCGGCGCCTTCGACCAGCAGAATGACGTGGTTGATACCGGTGCGGTACGCCGTGGTGGCCAGGGTGTCGATGCAGTGTTCGGGGGTGCCGACGGGGTGTAGACGGCACAGCAGTTCGGCGTACTCATGGGGGTCGCGTGGTTGGGGTGGCTCACCGTCAGCGCGGCGGTAGCCGGCAAGCCCGGGGCCGAGCCAGCGGGGAAGGCAGGTCCGCATGGTGTTCATCGCCTCCTGCTGGCCGTCGGCGACGTAGGCCAGTGCGGCGGCGATGTGCTCGCCTTGGCGGGTAGCTAACTGATCGTAATGACCGACGAGCGCGGCTTTCTCGGCGTCGCTTGCGTGCATGCCCAGCAGCAGCGGCAGCCCCCGCTGCGCGGCGAGCTCCACCGTCGCTGCTGTGGTGGCGGCCAGGACGATGGCGGGGTGGGGTTGGGTCCGTGGCCGGGGGACGACCTCGACCTCGGGGAAACGGAAGTTCGGTCCGGACGCGGCGACACGGTTCCCAGTCAGGGCAGCGAGCAGCAGGTCCAGGGACTCGGGGAAGCCGTGCTGGTAGCGGTCCAGGCTGGTACCGAAGACCTCGAGGTCGATCCACGGGCCGCCCCGACCGATACCGAGCCGGAACCGTCCACCGGAGACTTGGTCGAGCAGTGCGGCCTGCTCGGCCAATGCGACCGGGTGCTGGGTGGACAGCACGCTGACCGCGGTGCCGACCGCGACCCGGCGAGTCGCGCCGAGCAGATACCCGGCCAGCGTGATTGCTGAGGGGCAGACCCCGTAGGACATGAAGTGGTGCTCGGCGACCCACACATCATCGAAGCCGGCCTCCTCAGCCGCGACCGCAGCCGCGACCGTGGAGTCCAACACGGTGGTGTGATCATGGCCGGGGAACTGCGCGGCGAGCAGAAACGCCCCGAACCGCATGTCCTCCACCTTCGACCGTGGACGTGTCGGGGCGGCGCCGCTGAATCGGGCACCGTTCCTTACCGTCGAGGATGGTCAGCAATCTCGCAGCTCAGGGCTCTGGTTAAGCAGCTGGCCGCGCGCCGAGACGAACGCCCGATAGCGGACCCCGCCGGTTGCGGAGGGCCGGAACGCGGCGACGCGGTGACAGTTCTGGAAGGCCAGCGTCACCCCGAAGTGGCGTTCCAGGCCGCCGCGGATGGCGTCGGAGGCCAGCGCCCGCAGCAGCTGGCCCCGTTCGGACTCAGACGGCGGGGGTATCTCGTGGTCGGCGAACTCGCTGGCCTCCCCGGCGAGCTCCAGGTCGGCTACCACGCTGCTGATGACCTGCCAGGCATACGGCAGCGACAGCCGCACGCAGTCGACGAACTCGGCGTCGTCGACCTCACCGTGCTGGGCACGCTCGAGCAGGGCGGTGGGAACGTCGAGGGACATGGCTACCTCCGATGTGGTGTGGCGGGTGTGCTCTCAGGGCGTAATAGACGGGAGCCGGCCCGACCGGGCCAGCGCGGCGGGGCCGTGGACGAAGTCCGGGTCGACCTGACCGGCCAGATCGCACCCGGTGCGGCCGTTGGCCCAGGCCGCGGCGTTGCGCAAGTGAAACTCGACGGCCTGGCGCTGGTAGGCCCCCCAGTCCTTGGCGGTGCCATCCACCACGTCGAGCATCGCGTCGAGTGTGGCCACGTTGGCGGGTTCCAGCGCGCTGATCGGGCGGATCTCACCACGCTCGGCGGCGCGGACGTGCGCGGAGCGCCTCACCCAGCCCACCAGATCGGCACCGAGCTGCGCACGAAGGAACGCAACGTCCTCGTCATCGGAGACCTTGTTGCCCACCACCGCGATCCGCACCCCGAAGTCGCGGGCGTAGTCGCGGTACTGCCGGTACACCCCGACGCTGCGCAGAGTGGGCTCGCAGACCAGAAACATCACATCGAAGCGAGTGAACAGCCCCGAGGCGAACGAGTCAGCGCC
>JBOHFK010000174.1:0-10627 GCA_050699635.1 Pseudonocardiaceae bacterium
CGGCGGCGCACTGCGGCGCCGGCGCGGGCGGCGGCGCCGGCTACCCGGCGGCGTAGTGGTGGGCGCAGGCCCAGGCGGCGCATGCTGCGGGCGGTGCGGCGGATCACCCGGCGCTGGCGGGATGGGGCTTCCCACGCCGAGGGGTGCCGGGAAAGCCACCGGTAGCGGTAGCTCGCGTAGGGCACGTGTGCCAGGTATAGCAGCATGGCCACACCCAGCCAGGCGAACGGGAAAGTGATCACTGCGGCGGCCAGCCCGGCGATCAGCACGAGCAGCGGCGCCACCGCCCGGGGCGGCACCTGCACCGTCTTCATCGACAGGGTGGGTAACCGGCTCACCATCGTCAGCGCCACCGCGACCGTCCACCCGGCCACCGTCACCGGCGCGTTCCACCAGCCCGCGCCCACCTGGAGGAACACGGTGAGCGGCAGCAACGCCAGCAGGGCGCCGGCGGGGGAGGGGACCCCGATGAAGAACTCCTTGGCGAAGGGCGGCGCCTCGGTGTCGTCGAGCAGGGTGTTGAACCGGGCCAAGCGCAACACCGCACAGACCGTGTACACCAGCGCTACCGGCCACCCGATCCGGATGTCGTGCAGCGACCAGACGAACAACACCACGGCCGGCGCCACGCCGAAGGAGACGGCGTCGGCCAGGGAGTCCAGCTCGGCGCCGATCCGGGAGGTGGCGTCGAGCAGCCGCGCCAGCCGGCCATCCAGCGCATCCAGCAGTGCGGCCAGCCCGATCGCGCCCAGCGCGCCGGCGAAATTGCCATCGAGGGAGAACTTCAGTGCGGACAGGCCCGAGCACAACGCCAGCACGGTGATCGCGTTGGGCAGCAGGCGGATCCCGGCGCCGGCGTTAGGCACGGGCTAGGGGCTCCGGTACGGCAGGGAGGCGGGCCAGCGGGGTCTCCCCGCCGATGGTGCGCTGCCCTGGATGGACCAGCACTGAGCTGCCCGGCGGAAGGTAGAGATCCACCCGGGACCCGAAGCGGATCAAGCCATAGGTGGCGCCGGCCTGCACCTTGTCGCCAGGCCGTACCGAGCAGACGATCCGGCGGGCCACCAACCCGGCGATCTGTACCACGACCAGATCGTGCCCGGTCGAGGAACGGAGCAGCACGCAGGCGCGTTCGTTCTCCTCGCTTGCCTTGTCCAGGTCGGCGGTGAGGAACCGGCCCGGGCGGTAGGCGATCCGGCGAACCTCGCCGTCGGCCGGAATGCGCTGCACGTGCACATCGAACACGGACAGGAACACACTGACCCGCGGGTGCGGTTGCTGGCCGAGTCCGAGCTCAGCGGGAGCCGGGGCGAAGGTCACGCTGCTCACGGTGCCGTCAGCGGGGGCTACCGCCAGGCCCGGGTCCTGCGGTGGCACCCGGTGGGGTTCGCGGAAGAACGCGGCACAGCAGGCGGTCGCGACGGCACCGAGCGTGCCGGCGGCCGGGGAGAGTCTGCCCAGCAGTAGCGTGGCAGCCGCTCCGATGACCACAAACGGCCGGCCTGCGGAGTGCATCGGGGGAAGAGTCTCACGGGAGAGGTCCACCAGGTGCCGCAGTGTGGCAGGCAATCGAGGCGCGGGAAACCGAGGAGACGCCATGCGTTCGCTAAGATCCTCGACTGTCTCAGGTGCGTTGTCTGATGAACACTGTCTGATGAGCTGCGTTGTCTGATGAGCACTGTCTGATGAGCTGTGTTGCCGGAGGCCTTGTTACGGTAGCCCACAGCTCGGGGGGAGGACACCGGGGATCCGCCGTCCCCCTGCAGAGAATCCCCGGTGCCTGCCAACCGTTCGTCCGCTCCCCAGCTTCCCGAACGGTCATCTCCCAGCGCGCTCCTGCGCCCCCCGACGGCGCAGGAACTCCGCGCCATTCTGGGTTACGGCAGCTCGCCGAGCTTGTGTTCACCCTTAGTGTGCTGGGCGCTACGCCCAATCACAAGGCCTGTCCCAGGTGTCGTGAAATTCTCACAGTCGTGAAATTCTCACACAACCCGATAAATCAATTGTTTCGCGAAGATGCCGGAGGCGATAGTTGAGCGCAATGGACCCAGCCGCAATGGACCCAGCCGCAATGGACCCAGCCGCAATGGACCCAGCCGCAACGGACCCAGCCGCAACTGACCCAGCCGCAACTGACCCAGCCGCAACTGACCCAGTGCCGCCGAGTGGGGTCGAATCGGCCGTCGCCGCGATCCGGGCCGGCACGATGGTCCGGCACCCGGGCACGACGGTCCAGCCGGCGCGGTTTGCCCTGATCCTGGACTCGGCGGTGGACCCGGTGGACGGGGCTGCCGCCATTGCGGCGGACCTCGCCGCGCTGGGCGCCCAGGTGCGCCCGCTGTCCACGCTTGATCCGCAGGTACTGGTCGTGGAGATCCCGGATCGTACCTTCAGTGACGACCAGGCCGCCGCTTTCGCCGCGGCCTACGCGCTCGAAGAGGCCTTCGGTCTGGAGGCCGCCGAGCCAGACCTGCCGACCCGGTTGTTCCCCGAACCCGAACCGGGCCCTCCCGATGGGACTCCGTTGCCGGAAAGTGCCGACTTTCCGTTCGGTTGCCAGGCGCCCCGCGAGGATGCGCTCGACCAGCGGCCACTGTGGGCCCTGGATGCGATGCGGGTGCAGCAGGCGTGGGCGTTCTCCGAGGTACGGCAGCGCCCGGACCGGGGCGCCGGGGTGATCGTCGCGCAGCCGGACACGGGGATCACCATGCACGTCGAGCTCGACGGAATCTCGCACGCCCCGGGATTCGACGTGCTCGACAACGACCCCGACCCCACGGACCCGCTGGTGGCCGGCTTCGGTGACAACCCCGGCCACGGAACAGGGACGGCGAGCGTCGTCGTGTCGCTGCCGCCCGGGCGGGTGACCGGCACCGCCCCGCGTGCCCAGCACATGGCGATCCGCGCCATCGAGAGCGTCATCCGCATCACCCAGGTCACGGTCGCCAGCGCGATCGACTGGGCCGTCGAGCACGGTGCCCAGGTCATCACGATGAGCCTCGGTGGGATTCCGTCCTTCTCGCTGAATCGCGCGCTGCGCCGGGCGGTGCAGGCCGACGTCATCGTGCTCGCGGCGGCCGGCAACTGCGTGGGCACCGTGGTCTGGCCCGCGCGCTACGACGAGTGCATCGCCGTCGCCGGCGTCGACGTCCGCGACGCCCGGTGGCGCGGCAGCAGTCACGGGTCGGCCGTGGACATCTCGGCTCCCGCGGAGAATGTGTTCCGCGCGACGGTGCCGACCGGCGTCGACCAGGGGCAGGGCACGAGTTTCGCGGTGGCGCTCACGGCCGGCGTCGCGGCGCTGTGGCTGGCCCATCACGGCCGCGCCAACCTGATCGCGGCAGCGCGGGTTCGGGGCGAGACGGTCCAGGTGATGTTCAACCGGCTGCTGCGTGCCAGTGCCCGGCGCCCGGCCGGGTGGGATTCCTTCGAGATGGGCGCTGGAATCGTGGACGCGCAGGCCCTGCTGGCCGCCGACTTCGATCTCGGGCGCGACCGGGAGACCGTGGAGTTGCCAGCCGACCCCCGGGAGGCCGCCGCGGCCACGGTGGAGTCCCTCGTCGCGGAGTTGCTCGGGCACGACGCCACCGTCGAGCAGCCGGTGGACTGGTACCGGTACGGCCCGGAACTTGCGGCCGTGTTGCTGCGCCAGCGCCTCGACACGCCCCCCGCGGACGGCGGACCGCAACCCGAGTCCCCGCTGCAGATTCCGGAGGTGTCCCGGCGCCTCGCGAGAGCCGTTGTCAACCCCCGGTTGCGCGCCGGATTGGGGCTGAGCCCGGAGATCGAGACCGATGCTGACCGGATCGGAGGCGCACCATAACCGGGCCACGGCCGGACGACCACCTGCGCCGGCTGGTCGCTGCGCGATCCCGCGCTGTCCGCGCGGGCATCACCACCGAGTCGATGAGCACCGAGTCGATGAGCCCCGAGTCGATGAGCACCGACGAGGTCGGGTCGTCCGGAGCCGACGAGATCACCAGCCGACTCGAGGCGACGCTGCAGCGGATGCCGCCGGAGGAGATCGGCGACCCTCGCGAGTTCCGCCGGGCCCTCGACGTCCTGCTGCGGACCACCCAGCGGGCCGCTCGCAAGCTTGACTCCGACCCGGGCGCACCACTGAGCCCCGACGAATTCGGGGCGATGGAGGCGGTGATCCGCACCGATGGGACCCGGCCGAGCCTGCTCGTCCAGGATGACGCGGTCGATCCCACCCACCCGCTGGCCGGCGACTGGTCGGATACCCTGGCCGGCACCCGGGAGGCGTTGCGCGGGGCGATCCGGGCGATCGGACGTATCGAGCCTGCCGACGCCACCTCGCGCAACTTCTTCGGCACCGGCTGGGTGGTCGACGCCGACCGCGGCCTGGTGCTGACGAACCTGCACGTCCTGACCGCCATGTGGCAGCGGCTGCCGCAATCGATGGCCCGCACCGCCACCGGCCTACGGGTCTACGACGGCGCCTTCATCGACTTCGCCGCCGAGTCCGGCAGCACGCGCACCCGCCGGTTCCGCATCGTGGAGGCCACCCCGTCCCCGATCGACGGACCCGGCTTCGCGCGGCTGGACGCGGCGATCCTGCGCATCGAACCCCTGGGGATCGAAGCAGCGCAGCCCCAGGACCCAGCGCAGCCCCCGGACGCTGTGCCGCCGGACGAGGTGCCCCACGCCGTCCCCGTCCTGTCCGACCCCGATGGGCCGCAGGGCAACCTGCTGTCGTTCTGCGTCGTCGGGTTCCCCGGCCCGCCCCGGTTCATCTCGGGACTGCACGAGGGCGTCGATTGGGCCTGGGTCAACGCGACGCTGTTCGGTAACCGCTACGGAGTCAAGCGGCTGGCACCCGGCACCGTGAACCGCCCGATGGGCTCGCTGCCCGGTGATGATCGGCACTGGGTGTTCGGTCACGACGCCACCACCCTGGGCGGCAACTCCGGCTCGGCGGTGCTCGCCTGGGCCGACGGCGCCTTCGGACTGCACTTCGCGGGCGCCTCGGTGGACACCAACGACGCCCACGCCCTCTGTGCCTGCGCCGACGCGCTGCGCTCCCTCGGCGTCCCGATCACCTGACCGTCGCCTCGACACGGAACTCGAGAAGGGTAGCGGCTTCAAGATTATTTACTTGGGTGGTTTGTGCCGCGGTCCGGTTCACCCACTTCAGCACAACGGAACCGAGCACGGCGATGCCGAAGCTGGGTAGATCGAACTCGAGGTTGGTCTCATGGCCGGTGACCAGCCGGTACAGCAGGCCGCCGAGCACCGCGCCCACCACCCCGACCAGGATGTTGACCAGGCATCCCTGTGCCCGTCGCTCCCGGCCGCCGATGATCACGTTGGCGGCCCAGCCCGCCAGCGCACCGAAGATGATCCATCCGATCAGGCCCACCTTGGCAGGTTATGCCCCACCAGTGCGGAGCACCACGACCTGTTCGCCGGCCGGGATGGCGGTGGTGGTCTCGGGAATGTCGATCAGGCAGTTCGACCTGGCCAGCGCGCCGAGCAGGTGCGAGCCGGGGCCACCGACCGGGGTGACGGTGCCCGCCGCGGGATCGAACGCGCCGCGCCGGAACTGTCGCTTGTCCCCGGGTGACTCCAGGGCCTCGGTCAGCCGCGCCACGGCGCGGGGCCGGTGCTGCGGCAGGCCCATCGCGGCGCGCAGCGCGGGCCGGACGAACACCTCGAAGGACACCGACGCGCTGACCGGGTTGCCGGGCATCGCGGCCACTGCCACGCCACGGTAGCGGCCGACACCCTGCGGAGCGCCTGGGTTCATGGCCACCTTGCCGAAGTCCACCCCCTGGCCGGTCATGGCGCTCTTGACCACCTCGTAGGCCCCCGCGCTGACCCCGCCTGAGGTCACCAGCAGGTCGATCCCCGCTAACCGGGGGGCGAGCGCGGCTTCGAGAGCGGCGACGTCATCGGGCACGAAGTGCATCAGCTCCGCGTGGCCACCCGCCTCCCGAACCGCGGCGGCCAGCATGGTGCCGTTCGACTCGTAGATCTGCCCGTGCAGCAGCGGGGCGCCGGGCACGACCAGTTCGGATCCGGTGGACAGCACCAGCACCCGGACCGGCCGGTGTACCGGCAGTTCGGCGTAGCCGACCGCGGCTGCCACGCCGAGTTGCGCCGCGCCCAGCACCGCTCCCGCCGGGAGCACGACCTCGCCCGCCAGCACGTCCCCACCGGCCGGGCGAACGCTGTCGCCGGGTGCGCGGGCCTTGTGGATCTGTACCTGGTGACGCCCACCATCGGTGAGCTCGACCGGCACCACCGCGTCGGCGCCGGGTGGGATCGGGGCGCCGGTCATGATCCGGTGCGCGGTGCCCGGCTGCAACGTGGGCGAGTCGGTGCGCCCGGCCGGGATGTCCTCGGTGACCGGCAAGGTCACCGGCGCTTCGGCGCTGGCGAGCGCGATGTCCTGCGCGCGCACCGCGTAGCCGTCCATCCCGGAGTTGTCGAACGGCGGCAGCGCCACCGCTGCGGTGATCTGCTCGGCCAGCGCCAGGCCCGCGCAGTCCACCAGGGGGAGCCGGACCACCAGGGTTGGAGCCAGGAGAGCGGCGACCGCCCGGATGTGATCGTCGACGGATCGGGGCTTCTGCGCGATGGTCACCCCTGGCATCCTGCCCGGTCCCGGCACGCGAGCCCAGCACGAGGTCAACCGTTGCTCGAACGTGTCGAGATCGGCGGGCCTAGCAGCCGAGTGTCTCAGCGAGCTGGGCGAAGCCGGCGACCGTGATATCGCTGGTGATCTCGGTTGCGCGGTCGGCGACGCGATGGGGACCCTTCTCAGCGGGGCGTTCGAGAAAGGCCGTACGCATGCCTGCCGCACGGGCTCCGGTGATGTCCCAACCATGCGCGGCGACCATCATGACCTGACTCGGGGCGAGGTCGAGCAGCGCCGCCGCGGTCTGGTAGACGCGCGGGTCTGGCTTGTAGGTCCGGGCGAGTTCGGCGGACAGGATGCAGTCGAACGGTAGCCCAGCAGACCTGATCAGATGGGTGAGCAGCGCGAAGCCCCCGTTGGACAGCGCGGCCAGGATGTAGCGGGTGTGCAGCCGGGTGAGCCCGGCGAGCGCATCGTCCCAGGCCGGCAGCCGGTGCCAGGCCAGCACGAGCCGGCGCCGGGCCTGCTCGCCGAACGCGTCGCTGATGCCATGGTCATCCAGGAGCTGATCGAGGGATTCGCGGTGCAGGGTGTCGAGGTAAACCCACGGTCTCTCGCCGGTCCGCGTCCGGGCCATCGAGGGCAGGTAGCAGTCGCGCCACTCGTCGGCGAACGCGCCGGAGTCGAGGGTCACGCCGCGTTCCGCGGCGATCTCGGCGACCTGGTCGGCCACGCCGGTTCGCCAGTCGACCGTGGTGCCGAAGATATCGAAGGCGAGCACGACAACGTGATCACTAAGCTGCTGCGACGTCACGAGCGCCCTCCAGGGTCGATGCCATTGCCCCGCCGATCATCCTGCTTGTCAGACGAGTCGTGACACCATCGGGACTGATCATGACCCGGCTGGCCGGTCGGTACCCTGCTTCCGGGTTACAGGGCGAGGGGAAGCGGTGGCTTGCGATGGGTTCTGAAACTGGCAAGAGAGTCGCCAAACGAGCCGGCGGCACTCCACCGGTGGATCCTGGGCTGCTGGCGCGGCCGGAGGTACGGGCGGCGCTAGCCGATCATGACATCGGCGCGTTGTTCCGGGCGCTGAACGACAACGACTGGACCCAGCGTGAGATCGCTGCAGCGATCGGGATGCAGCAGTCGAGTGTCTCGGACATCATCAAGGGCCGGCGGGTGATCGGTCATCACGTGCTGGGCAGGATCGCTGACGGGCTGGGTATCCCGCGGGAGTGGATGGACCTGGGCCCCGGTGACGGCGGCGTCTACGCTGGCGGGGTCGCCGCTCCCGATTCCACCGAGGAGGTGCGTGCGGAGATGCGCCGCCGGGTGTTGCTTGCCGCGGCCGGGATCGCCATCGCCGGTCGGCCGATCCAGGGGATCGGGGAGCTGGCTGAGCTAGCGGGTCCGTCGCCGGTGCCGCTGCCGGACCGGATCTTTGGGGTGCACGTGGCGAAGGTGCGTGATCTCACCCAGCGGCTGCGGGGAGCCGGCCGCGCCTACGGTTCCGACCCGCAGGTGACCAGTGCGTCCGCAGCCTGGGCGACCCGGTTGCTGAGCGTCCAGGGTGCCGAGCCGATCAAGCGCGCCCTGCTGGCGGCGGTCGCTGAGCTGCACAACCTCGCCGGGTGGGAGGCGTTGGACGCCAGCCTCTATGACCGCGCTATGCACCATCTCACCCGCGGGCTGGAGCTGGCCACCGATGCCGGAGACGCCTACCTGCAGGCCATCGCCCTGATGTATGCCGGGCTGGCCACCGAGGAGCACGGCCACCCCAATGATGGGCTCAAGATGCTCCAGTTGGGTCAGGTCAAGGCAGCGGACATCCTGTCGGACAGCCAGCGCATCGGCGGGACGAGCGCCCGGACGGCCGTGGAGTCATGCGTGCGGGCGTACTCCGCGATCGCCATGGCTCGTCTGGGGTACCAGGACGCCGCAGACGCCGAGCTGGCGACGGCGCGGGAGCTGTGGCAGCCCACTCCCGCTGACCCCTCCGGTGATCTGGATATTGAGGCCGCGCGCTTGCAGCTCGAGCGCGGTCGGCTGGACGTGGCGGAGCCGTTCGCCGTGGCGTCGGTGCGGCGCTGGGATGGGGGTCTGAGTCCGCGGGCCCGCACTATTTCCGGCATCCTGCAGGCCACCATCCACGTCCGGGCCGGTGAGCCCGCCGGGTTGGCGCTGGCGCACACTGCGATCACCGGTGTGACGAAGCTCAGCTCGGTCCGCGCCCGCCAGCGCCTCAACCCGCTGGTGATCGCCCTGGAATCCCGGTCCGGCAGCGACTACCGTCAGCTCGCCCGAACGGCACGCCAGGTCGCTACCACCCGCGCCTGATACACCTTGCTGGGTTGCGTCGATCAGCCACATCACCCGGCGCGGCCTACAACCACCGTCCAGGACCATCGGATCGTGCGCGCCGAGGCGCTGCGCCGGCCTGCGGCCGCGGGTGCTGGCCGGTGCTGGCCCGCAACGGCTCTACGACGAGGACATCGCCTGGACCCCGCCACACCAAAAAAGATCGACAAACTGCCGCTGACGAGCTTAAGCGCATGGGATGTCTGATGTCGCAACCGGACCCGTGAATGGACACCGAAGCGCTCGTGACGCCGCGAACACGATACTCGTGGCAAATTTTCTGCTGTCGTAGGATGGGCAAGCGGCCTCAAGCATTAGGGGAACGATGTCAGACAGCGACGGTAGCCAGCCATGTCGGGCCGTAGATGAGATGCGCTCGCTGACTGACCGCAGACTTGTTGTCAACACCTCCGCGCGTGCGGGCGATGCAGCGGACAGGTGGTCACTCAACCGGCAGGACGCTGATCACTATTACATTCCTACGCTTCCGGTTGAGGTGCATTGTCACGGATTCGGCTCGGTCGACTTCTCAGAGTTCGCGACTCTCGACCTTGAGCAGCTTGATCGCCAGTGCGCTGAAGAGGGTGTCCTGGTGATCCCGACTCTCTACCTGCCCCGTGGTCGGCTCGGCGATTTCGAACGGTTCATGCGCGATTACGACCGCAAGCGCAGGGCCGGCCTGATTCCACGAGTGATCGGTATCGCGTTGGAGGGTCCGCTGCTGGCCAGTCACGGTGGAACTCCGGCGGCAACCGTTTGGAACCCGACGAAACGAGACTGGGAGCGCCTAGCGGTCCTTGCCGCATTGGGCCTGTTGTACACCGTACTTTCGCCTGATGCCTTCTCTGCGGCGTCGGAGCTGCCTCGCAGCCATGACGCTGCCGATCTCGAATGGATCGTGCCGATGCTCGTCGGTCATGGCCTGCGCCCGGCGCTCGGGCACTTCACCAAGGCCGACCCCGTCGGCAGCGCCGCGCTTGTCGAGACCATTCTCGATCTTGCGGAAGCGACCCCGTTCGGCGGCCAGGGCGCCCGGGTGATCACCGACCACCTCTTCAACGACATGCCACTGAGGATTCGTCAGGCTTTCCGCACGACGAGAGCCCGTCGTGACCGCGAACAGACATTGCGGTCCTACGACCTGCCGCACTGGCGGCTCGGCGACATGACGGAGATCGTGGGCCCGGTGCCCAGCGCGATCATGCGAGGCGCCGCTGCCGGGCACCTGTCCGCATGCCTGAACTTCGACGGCGAGCACGTGGATCTGGCCATCGCGACGCGTGCCGCTGAGCTCATGGGATTCGCCAACACCATGGTGATGACCGACCGATGCGACTCGGCCAGGTTGGGTGGCCAGAGTTTGCACCGGGTGGACGAGAATTCCCTATGGTACCAATCGAACGGAGTCGTGGCCGCCGGGTCACAGCCGTTGGACCGTCAGATGCAAAACGCACGCTCGTGCTCGATATCGGAAGACGACACGTGGTCGTTGGCGGCCGCGACAGCGTACTCGGCGTTGGGTGCGGCTCTTCTGGAGTGACGTGATCATGCTGCGAGTTGGTAGCTGTCGCGGTATCGGGAGTGGTGGACGCGGTGGTGTTCCTGGTCGAGGTGGTAGCTCCAGTAGGCGTCGAAGTCACCGTTGGAGACCAGGGCTCGGAG
>JBOHFK010000175.1:0-10520 GCA_050699635.1 Pseudonocardiaceae bacterium
CATCCAAGCAGCCGACAGCAACCCCTGGATCCCCGCCACCTGACACCCCCCTGCCGCGCGGCCGATAGGTCACGCGGCCACATCAGCACGCCTAAATCCGGACCTATCCAGTTACCGAAATATTTCAGGAGATTAATATTGTGACTAATTCCTTCTAAAGCCCGCTCGAACCGACCTTGTAGCTTGCCGCTGGCAATCCCGACGCCGAGAGCGGCAAGCACCTCACGCCGCGACAGCAGCACGGAGCCACCTCCCTGTGGCAGCAACACAACAAACACGTCTGAGTCGGGTACCCCAGAAACAAGATCTTGATGCGGCCCATCACCGACTCCGGACGCAAGCGCCGCGATCACACCGCCTGTCTCATAGATCCGGTCGAGCTCCTGGGCCAACCAAGGCTGAAGGCGACGATGCCCACCTTCCACGTACGAGACGGTCGACTCAACGCATCCAGCTTGCCGAGCGACCGCCGCCAGGGTCAGTCGGCGCGCGGCCCGCAGCTCACGCAGTACCGCACCGAGCTTGACATCGCCTAGCACCGCCCCACCCTCCTTGACAGTTCTTCACGATCACCCGCAGTCGCTCGACTGCTGACCGCAAAACATACGACGCTACCAGCGAAGACACCGCACCTGGCAGATCATAAACGGAATCCCCCGCCAGACTGCCCGGCCATATCTCAGGGAGCCGCACGATGTCCAGTCACCGTCGTCCGGGCGTTCTGGCGAGAGCGCTGCGTTTGCGCCGACCATCGAATGGAGCGATCCCGGTGCCGCGTGGAGCGGGTGTCGAGCTGGTGGACCCGCGGACTCGGGTGGCGCCCCAGGTGAGTCCCCAGGAGCTGCGGGCTGGTCGGGCGCGGGGGGATCACCAGGCGATGTGTGATGCCCGGCTGCTGGCGGCGAGCCTGACTGAACCGGGGTGTGGTCGGTGTCCGGGGTGCACGTCGTGAGTGATCTTCAGGTTGAGATCGAGGCCGTCTGCGAGGTGCACCGGGGTTCGGGGCGTCTGGTGGTGCGCCGGGAGTGTGATCGGGTGGTGCTGGATGCGCGTGCCGATGAGTGCTGCGTGATCGCGGTCGAGGGCGCCGCGGTGACGCAGTTGTTCGACGTTCTCGGGGAGTGGCTGGGGTGAGCCGTCCCCGAACGCCGCCGGGCCGGGGCAGCGCCGAAATGGTCGACACCTCTCCCGCTGCGCCACCTCCGCTGACGCCTGGGGAAGCGCTGGCCAAGCTGTTCCTGGACAACGCGGACCAGGGTTGCAATGCGGAAAACGATGTCTTCGTAGAGGAACTGCTGAAACGACGGCGGGCTATTCAGGCGCTAGCCAACCCCAGCGGCGAATGACGATCCCCCGGTTAGTGGAACGGGGTAGGCGATGACCGCCGAGCGTTCGCACCGGTTCGCCCTGACCGGTCACGATCCCGAGGGCCGCAACCGCACGATCATCCTGTGGCAGGAGGCGGACCTGGTGAACGGCGTCGTCCAGCGCCGGGTGGTGGTGACCTTGGACGCCACAATGAACACCGCGACGATCCTCACGCGTGCCGAAGCCGTCGAGCTGGCGCGGGCAATGCTGACGGCGGCCACCTGACCGCCGAGGCCGACCCGGATCTGCTCGCGTGGATCGTGCTCAGCCGCGTGCACGACGGTGGTGTCTTCTGCCCAGCACGGGGAATACTTCGATCGCGGCGAACCCGCACCGGGGTTATCTGGCTGGGCCGTTCGCCCGGCTCACCGACACCGGGTCGCTGGCGTTGGCCGACCCCGATTCCACCCGGGCAATAACAGGGCACGATCACCGACACCGGGCACGCCCGATACGCGCAGCTCCGCAGCACGGCGCGAGACCACTAGCCCCGGCCGGGCCGCCGGTTGAGGGGGAACTAACCAGCCGTAACGCTTCCCGAGAAGCTACTGGCGGCCCGGCCGGTTCCAATTCAAAGGTCAGGGCACTTGCGTCCCGCCTGATCACCCTGCGCGGCGGGCGCTGGTGAGGTGGTGGGTTGGAGGGCACCCAGGGCAGGGCACGGCACCCCACCTGGAGCGCCGAAGGCGGCTGTTCTTGGGGGTGGTGGGTGTTGGTCTACCGCGCTGAGCTGTCTGCCTTGTCGCACGTCAGGGGTAGGGCAGTGGTCCGGCGAGGGAGTAAGGCGGGGTGCCCTAGTGCAGAGTTGGTGCCTCACCGTCTGCCTCACGTCGGATCGGCAGGGATCGCCTTGGGTCTGGACGTTAATACGCAGGTCATCTCGTGGTCGACGAACGGGGCTTGACTCCACGCAGACCGGGACCACTCAGATCGGGCGGAGTCCCCGGGTGAGGAGCCTGGCCACGTAGGTCGCCAATTCCGCCGCGGTCCATGGGTGGTGCTCCAGCACCAGCATACGGGCACAGGATTCGGACACCGCGGCGATCAGCTCGGCAACGACGGGCGCTTTGCGGTCGATGTCGTCAACCTCGCCAGCCACCATGTACTGGCCGACGAGCTCGCGTAGCTGAGCCACCACCATCTCCCGGACCCGGCGCACCCTCTCGGCCACGACAGAACCGGAACCCCAGCCGGAGTCGAAGACCACCCGCCACGAGTTCGGCGCCTGGCCGGCCCCGGAAAGAAATGCGGTGAGCCCGGCAGCCAGCACCGCCTCCACATTGTCGGAGACCAGATTGGTGGGCAACGATTCGGTGATGGCCGCTAGCAGCCGGCGTTCTTCCCGGTCGAGCAGCGCGAGCAGCAACTCGTCCTTGTTCGGGTAGCACTCATAGACCACCGGCTTGGTCACGCCCGCCGCCTCGGCCACCGCCTGCATCGACGTGCCCCGGTAACCGCGCTCGACGTAGACCTCCAAGGCTGCATCGAGGATGAGGGGACGCCGGCGCTCGGGTCCGAGGTGGGCCGCGCGGGCGCGCCCAGCCCGTCTCGGACTCCTCGCCTCGAGCGAGACCACTTCCGGCTTCTCCACTTGACAAAACTACCACGACGTAGGAAGTTCCTACTGGGGAGTAGGAACCCTTCTGGAGGTGACACGGTGGCCGGCAATGGGCTGACCGATCCCGTCGATCTGGCGAGGTTCCGCGAGTTGCAGCAGCTGGCCTATGCGGCGGCTGAGTCGGTCGCGCAGACCCTGGAGCCAGGGGTCACCGAGAAGCAGGCCGCCGGGCGGATCCGGGAATACCTGCTCGCGGCGGGAGTGCAGGACTGGTTCCACACGCCGTTCGCCTGGTTCGGCGACCGCACGGCCTTTCGCGGTTTCCGGGTACCCCTCCAATTCTTTCCGTCCAACCGGAAGCTGGCCGAGGGCATGCCGTTCATCCTCGACTGCGCGCCGGTGCGCGATGGGTACATGGCCGACATCGGCTACGCCGACTGCCTGGGTACCAACCGGATACACGCGCAGCTGATGGACGACCTCGCCGAGTACCGGGAACTGATCGTGACGAGGGTGAATGAAGGCGCGCCGCTGCAGCAGATCTACCGCGATGTCGATGCACTGATCACCCGGCACGGTTACGACAACCGGCACCAGGTCTATCCCGGGAGGGTCATCGGGCACCAGGTCGGCAAGGTGCATTCACGGCTACCGAAGTTCGTCACCGCCGGTTTCGGCATTCGCTCACTCCAGACCTTGGTGGGCGATCTGATCGTGGAACGGATGCACCACCGCTCACCGCTGTGGGCCGATGGGGAGATATCCAACCATCCGGCAACTCCCGGTTTGTGGGCGGTCGAGCCGCATATCGGATTCCGCGAGGTCGGGGTGAAGTTCGAGGAGATCCTGGTGGTGACCGACAGCAACGCGTACTGGCTCGACGACGACCTCCCGCACGTGCGTCGCTGGCAGCGAACGGTGGCCGCATCATGACCAGAGACATCACCACGTCCGATGGCGTGGCGCTGCGGATGCACGAGACGGGGCAACGCGGCGCGCCCACGGTGGTCTGCCTGCACGGCTACCCCGACGACCACACCGTATGGGACGCCGTGGCGGCCGAGCTGGCGCTGCGCTATCACGTGGTGAGTTACGACGTCCGGGGAGCCGGCGAGTCCGGGAAACCCCGCGTGCGCCAGGCATACCGGCTTGACCAGCTCGTCCGGGACCTCGCCACGGTGATCGACGCGGTCAGCCCCGACCGTCCGGTGCATCTGCTGGCCCATGACTGGGGATCGATCCAGGCGTGGCACGCGGTGACCGGGCGGCGGCTGCGCGGCCGGATCGCCTCTTTCACGTCGATCTCGGGGCCGTGTCTGGTCCACGCCGACCAGTGGTTCCGGGCGCGGCTGCGCCGGCCGACGCCCCGAGCGCTCCGGGAACTGATCGCCCAGCTGACCTCGAGCTGGTACGTCGGCTTCTTCCAGTTGCCGCTGCTGCCGGAGTTGGCCTGGCGCGCCGGCCTCGCCGGGCGGGTACTGGCCCTGGAGGAGGGTTCCGGCGCGCCCGCGGTGGCGGACGGCGTCAACGGCGTACAGCTCTACCGGGCGAACATGGTTGCCCGGCTGGCGGCACCGCAACCCCGGACGACCGATATCCCCGTGCAAGTCCTGGCGCCCCAACGGGATCCGCACGTGTCGAGATCGCTGCAGACCGACATCCGACGCTGGGTACCCAATCTTGCGGTCCGCGAGCTGGCCGGTGGCCACTGGCTGCCGCGGACCCACCCACACGCGGTGGCGCGCTGCGCGAGCGAGCTGATCGACCACGCCGAAGGCGGTCCGGAATCACGGACCCTGCGCCGGGCCCGCCGCACCGGGCATCGGCGACAACGATTCGAGGACACCCTCGTGGTGATCACCGGCGCGGGTAGCGGCATCGGCCGTGCCACCGCGCTGGAGTTCGCCGAACACGGCGCCGAAGTGATCGTCACCGACATCGAGTCGCAGGCGGCCGAGCGCACCGCCACGCTGGCCAGCACCCTTGGCCCGCGGGCGAGCGCGTACCCGGTCGACGTCTCGGATGGTGGCGCGGTGGAGAAGTTCGGCACGGTGCTGCGGGAGAACCACGGCATCCCGGACGTCGTGATCAACAACGCCGGCATCGCCGTCGCGGGGCCGTTCTTCGACACCACGGTGGCGGACTGGGAACGGGTCATCGACGTCAACCTCTGGGGCGTCATCCACGGCTGCCGGGTCCTGGGCGGGCTGATGGTGGATGGCGGTGCCGGCGGCACCATCGTCAACATCTCCTCCGCTGCCGCGTACCTGCCCACCCGGGCCCTGCCGGCGTATGCCACGACCAAAGCCGCGGTCCTCGCGCTGAGCCAGTGCCTGCGCGGGGAACTGGCCGGAGCCGGCATCGGCGTGGTGGCAATCTGTCCCGGCGTCGTGCACACAAACATCACCAACACCGCCCGGTTCGTCGGCCTTGGCGCCACCGAGGAACGCGCCGCGAGGCAGCGCGTCACCAGTCTGTACCGCTTGCGCAACTTCACCCCACGCCAGGCGGCCCGCGGGATCCTGCGCGCCGTCGAGCGCAACTCCGCGATCGCCCCGATCACCCTCGAGGCCAAGGCCGGGCTGCTGGCCTCCCGGCTGACTCCCGGCCTGCTCCGCGCCCTGGCGCGAGCCGATCTTACGCCTTGACAGCACTGCATCGAGATAACACTGCACAAGCTCGGAAGGGAGGCCAGGAGATGCTTCGCCGCCGCAACGTCTCAGGGCCCGCTCACAGCAATGCCATCGACAACCTCGTGCTGCAACCACGAGACGTCGCCTTTGACTGGACCGACCTGCCGACCCACTGGGTGCCGGGCCAACCATTTGTCACGCACACCATCAACGTGCTGCACCTGCTGCTGCCGGCCGGAGAGCGGTGGTTTGTCGACGTGTTCACCCAAGCTCTCCCCTTGATCAAGGACGACAAACTGCGCGAGGAGGTCCTCGGCTTCATTGGCCAGGAGATCACGCACGCCCGCTCCCACCAAGGCGTGCTGGATCACTGGAAGGCCAAGGGCATCGACACCGATCCCTACGTCCGGCAGATCGATTGGATGTTCCACAAGGCACTCGGCGACCGCGACCTGATATCCAAACGACGCGAAGAGTGGCTGATCGAGCGGCTGTCGATCATCGCGGCGATCGAGCACATCACAGCGATGCTGGGCAACTGGGCGCTCAACTCCCCCGCGCTCGATGCCGCCGCTGCCGACCCGACCATGCTGGATCTGCTGCGCTGGCACGGCGCCGAAGAAGTCGAGCACCGCGCAGTGGCCTTCGATCTGTTCACCCACCTCGACGGCCGGTACCTGCGCCGCGTGCGGGGCATGATGGTTACCTGGCCGATCATGCTGTGGCTGTGGGCGCGTGGTGTGGTCTTCCTGATGCGCACCGACCCGGAGCTCAGCGGCCGACGCCGCAAGGCGCGCTGGCGGCACTACTTCCGGGCCAGCCGCCGGCACCTGCTGCCCCCGGCTAATGAACTCGTCCGGGGAGTGCTGACGTACAGCCGGCCCCGGTACCACCCATCGAAGGAGTTCTCCACCGGGCAGGCTGTCGCCTATCTGGCCACCTCCCCAGCAGCGACAGCCGCGGCGGCGTGACATGGACACCGCCGCCGACAGATCCGCCCCACCCGACTTACGGGGGCACCACCGTCCTGACCGGTTGTTCAGAGCGCTCGGGGCTCTGATCTCCAGTCTGGAATGGATCTCCAGCGGCGCCTACATCCGGCGCCGGCAACCCCAGGAAGTGGATCGGAACCTGCATCTCGTGGTGGCCGAGGTCCGCCTCGAGGCCCACGATGCCCGCAGCTTCCGGCTGGTCGCCGCGCAGGGCGCGGAGCTGCCCAACTGGCAACCAGGCAGTCACCTGGAGGTGTTCCTGCCCTCCGGGCGGCGGCGCCATTACTCGTTGTGCGGGGATCCGGCCGACCGTCGTTCCTACCGGATCGCGGTCCGACGCCTCGACGGCGGCGGTGGCGGTTCGCGTGAGCTGCACGACTCGATCAGCGCCGGAAGCATGCTGACCGCCCGCGGCCCGCGCAACGCCTTCCCCTACACAACTGTCGTTCGATCGCCGGCTGAGCCGGCAGTCGCCCGATCGCCGGCTCAGCCGGCGGCGGCCGGGTATTTGTTCCTCGCTGGCGGGATCGGTATCACCCCGATCCTGCCGATGGTCAAGCAGGCGGCGGCCGATGGTGCGCAGTGGCAACTCGTCTACACCGGGCGTTCGCGGGCGTCGATGCCGTTCCTGGATGAGCTCAGCGCGCTTGATCCAGACCGCGTGTGGGTCCGGCCGTACGACCAGCACGGTTTCCCGGCGGGTGCCGAGTTGTTGGAACGTGCCCCTAGCGGGGCCACCGTCTACTGCTGCGGCCCCGCTCCCATGATCGCCAGCGTCCGTCAGGCCCTCCCGGCGAGCGCCGCGGTGGCGTTGCACTTCGAACGGTTCTCCGCACCTCCCGGCGTGGGCGGTGCGCCGTTCGAGATCGCGCTGCACCGCAGCAACCGGGTGCTCGCGGTGCCCGCCGACGCCTCCGCGCTCGACGTGATCCGCCAAGCAGTGCCCGAGGTCGCCTACTCGTGCCAGCAAGGCTTCTGCGGCACCTGCCGAACCCGGGTGATCTCCGGCGAGATCGAGCACCGCGACCGGGTGCTGACCGATCGCGAGCGCACCGACACCATGACGATCTGCGTGTCCCGCAGCCGCGGCGGCCGGATCGCGCTGGATCTCTAGCGGACGGTCACCAGGTCGACGACGAAGACGAGGGTCTCCCCGGGCTTGATCGCCGCACCCGCGCCGCGGTCGCCGTAGGCCAGGTGCGGGGGGATGGTGAGCCGGCGGCGACCACCGACCCGCATCCCGACGATCCCATCGTCCCAGCCCTTGATCACCCGACCGGTGCCGAGCCGGAACTCCAGCGGAGAGCCACGATCCCAGGACGCGTCGAACTGCTTGCCCGTGGCATGGGAAACACCGATGTAGTGGGCCCTGATCTGCGAACCCACGATGGCCTCGGCGCCCTCGCCAATCACCTGATCCTCGATCACCAACTCGGTGGGCGCCGGGCCCTCGGGCAGATCCACAGTGGGCCGGGTCAGCTCGCTCACGTCTTTCGTCCTCCTCGTCACTCCGCCACCGTCGACGGATCACCATCCTGGCAGCCCGCCGGCGCGTCGCAACCGGGAGGCTCGCAGGGGTCCGTTGCGTGCCTGCAAGCGGTGAGCACTTCATGATCACCGTTTGGGAAGAATGAGCCGCGGTGACCGCGGCTCATTCTTCCGAGATAGCGATCTTGCAGTGAATCCTGCTGAGCACCTGCGCGCAGTGGGGTGGCAACGGACCATGCTGATCCCGTAACCACGGCGCCAGCAGCGCCCCGCCCAGGGCTGATTCCGGATGCCCACTGCTGAGTGCGTAAGGTTTTGGTATGCCGCACGTTCGAATCGGCACCCGCTCCAGCCCGATGGCTCTGCACCAGGCCGAGCAGGTCGCCGCTGCCTTGGAAGCGCTGGATCCTGCGGTCTCCACGGAACTGGTCAAGGTCACTACGAGCGGCGACCAGTGGATGGGCGACCTCGCGAAGCTGGGTGGCAAGGGCGCGTTCGTCCGCGAGATCGACCGCAACCTGCTCGATGGTTCGGTGGATCTCGCGGTGCATTGCCTCAAAGACATTCCCGGAGACATCCCCGCACCCGACGGCCTGACCTTCGCCGCTTACCTGCCACGGGAGAATATTCACGACGCCGTCATCTCCCGCACCGGTGACCCCCTCGCTCAGTTGCCCGCCGGAGCCGTCATCGGCACCAGCGCCGTGCGCCGCGCCGCCCAACTGCACCTGCATTACCCGCACGTGCAGATCAAACCGTTGCGGGGCAACGTCAACACTCGCCTGATGCGTCTGGACGAGGGCCACTTCGACGCGATCGTGGCCGCGGTGGCCGGCCTGCACCGAGTCGACGAAGCCGACCGCATCACCGAAATCCTCCCGCTGGACATCATGTGCCCGGCGGTCGGCGCGGGAATCATCGCGTTGCGCTGCCGGATCTCCGATACCGCCATCCGGGCACTGACCGCTCCGCTCAACCACGCCGAAACCGACCGGCACGCCACCGCTGAGCGCGCGATGCTGCACGCCCTGCAAGGCCACTGCAACTCACCCATCGCCGGCTACGCCAACACCGAGGCCAACGGCAAACTGACGTTGCGCGGCAAGGTGTTCACCCTCGACGGCAGCCAGTGGCTCGATTCCCACCACTGGGGCGTACCCGAGGATCCCGCCGCCCTGGGCTACTTCGTTGGTGCTGACCTCCTGCGTCAGGGGGCTCGGGCGCTCATCGACGCCATCGCCCACTAGCGCGAGCAATGAAGTGGCCCGATCTGCTGGCCCGGGCGCGGGCGTTGGTCGACGTCGGCGACCGACGGATTCTGGGCATCACCGGGGCGCCAGGGGCGGGCAAGTCCACGGTGGCACGGCGACTGGTCGACATGCTGGGCGACGCCGCGGTGCTCGTCGGGATGGACGGGTACCACCTGGCGCAGGCAGAACTGGAGCGGCTGGGCTGCACCGAGCGCAAGGGCGCGCCGGACACCTTCGACGCCGCCGGCTACGTCGCGCTGCTGCGCCGGCTGCGGGTGCCCGCCGCGGGCACCGTCTACGCTCCTGAGTTCCGGCGCGCGATCGAGGAACCCATCGCGGGCGCGGTAGCCGTGCCACCCCACGTCTGCCTCGTCGTCACCGAAGGTAACTACCTGCTGCTTGACACCGCGCCGTGGTCGGCGATCCGCGGGCTGCTGGACGAAGTGTGGTTCCTCGCACCCGACGAGCAGACCCGACGCGCGTGGCTCACCGACCGGCACCGCCGGTACGGCCGCACCGCGAAGCAGGCGGCCGAGCGCACCTCCGAAAGCGACGAGCGCAACGCCCGCCTGATCGCACCGACCGCAACCCGCGCCGACTTCCTTCTCGATCCGACACTGCTGGCCTAGTTTCGCCTGCAGCGTCCCTGGAATGCCATCGCGCCGATGGGCGGTGCCAAGCAACGGCAACGGTATGCACTGGCGGTGCAAGCTCACTGAACTTTCGGGCTGGACGATCGGAAGCCTGCGCGAAGGTGAGTCTCCGGAGCAATCCGGCTCGGCAGCGTAGACAGCTTAGTCAATACCCAAGTTCCATCTGTTCGCTCTTGTCGTCATATCGGCGTTGAGCTTGGAAGTACGGCAGTAGTGTGTTCGGCAGGTTCGGACGCTTGTCGTTCAGCAAGTCCTCAACTGAGATCAGCTGAACCTTGGGGAATTTCTGTCTATTGGCCGGGTGTGTGTAGATACCTGAGTGATTGACGGCCTCGATCATGGCCTTGGCGGGAGTCCGCATACATATGAACAATCCCATCGCTGCTTTTTGTGACTCGACTGTTCCGATGAGATCACGAATGTGACCAGGATTAGTGGCGCCGCCCTTAACAGAGACAAGTACGCGATCGGAAATCTTCCTATCGAGCGGGAAACGGATCACGCCATCAATGCCCCTGTCGCCAACCTGCCTTTCGTTTGGCTGTCCGTCGACGAGCGTCACGCACCAACGCTCAAAC
>JBOHFK010000176.1:0-10380 GCA_050699635.1 Pseudonocardiaceae bacterium
CCTCCACGACTGTCCGGTCTTCCATTGCGGCTCGACCATAGCTCAGTTCAGCGATTTCAGTCATGTTCCGGCGACTTACCGGTGACGAGTTGGCGAGCCTGTCGTTGTCAGGGCACTGGACACCATGGGTCCAGACCGTCAACCCTGCTTTCGGCTGAAGAGGAAAGTCGTCATCGTGCCCAGAAACAAACCGCTGGCGCTGCTTGCGTCGGGCGCCGTCGTGGTCGCCGTCGTGGGTGGAGTGGCGTTGATTACCGTCGGAAGGCCGCTGTTCACCGGGGAGGCGTTCAACGCCGCGCGACCATCCGGCGCTCACCAAGTCAAGGTTACGGCGGTCACGCTGACGACGTCCGCGGTGTCCCCGGTCATGCAGGGCACGCCGGTGGCGCTGACCGCAGCGGTGACCCCGGCAGCGGTCGGTACCGTGCAGTTCAAGGACGGGATCACGAGCCTGGGTGGTCCCGTGCGAGTCAGCAATGGCACCGCGTCAGGGAGCACATCCTCGTTGACCGCCGGATCGCACTCGCTGATCGCAGAGTTCACTCCCGGCAATCCGTCGATCTACGGCCCGTCCACCTCGCCAGCGATGATGCTGGTAGTCGCCGGGGCGCTGGCTACCACCACTGTGCTGGCTACGTCCCCGGTTTCTCCGGTGGCGCAGGGCGCCCCGGTGACACTGACCGGCACGATCACTCCGGCGACGGCCACCGGTACTGTGCAATTCAAGGACGGAGCTACCAACCTCGGCAATCTGGTCACCGTCAGCAACGGCATCGCCTCGGGGTCCATCTCGTCCTTGATCGCCGGGCCACACCAGCTGACCGCCGCGTTCACCCCAGCTGATCCGATGGCCTTGAGCCCGTCGACGTCATCGCCGATGGCCTTCGTGGTCACCGCTGCCGCGGGGCCGGTGGCTACCAGTACCTCGCTGACGACGTCTCCGGCCTCTCCGGCCGCGCAGGGCAGCCCCGTGACGCTGACCGCGACGATCACTCCGGCGACGGTGGCCGGCACCGTTCAGTTCAGGGACGGGAGCAGTAACCTGGGTAACCCTGTTGCGGTGAGCAACGGCACCGCGTCGGGGTCGACGTCGACCCTGGCCGTCGGATCGCGCTCTCTGACCGCAGTCCTCACGCCGAGCGCACCGGCACTGTTCAGCTCATCGACATCGCCGCCAGAGTCCTTTGTGATCACCGCCTCCACCAGGGCGACGGCCACCAGCACCGCGCTCGTCACGTCCCCAGCGTCCCCCGTTCGCCGCGGGACTCAGGTCGCACTCATCGCGACGATCACCCCGTCGACGACGGCCGGTGTCGTCCAGTTCCGGGACGGCGTCATCAATCTGGGTAATCCGGTGGTCGTCAGCAACGGCGCCGCATCGGCAACCACGTCGACGTTAGCCGTCGGCGGTCACCAGCTGACTGCGGTATTCAGCCCGTCGGATCCGACTTTCGCCCCGTCAACCTCACCGGTGCTCGCTTTTGAGGTGACCGATCCCGGCTTGGCCGACCTCTCGACCTGCCTCAGGGTGTTGCGGAACTGTCCGAATCCCCGTGCCGGCACCACGTGGACCAGCCGATTCGATCATGTTGATCTCGGTATCGAGTACCTGCTCGCTGATCGTCCGAGGAATATAGGAAGTTGGGCCGGCTGGTCAAGGTAGGTTCTCGGTCCCGAAACCGCCTACCATAAGTAGTCCTCCCGGCTAGTGCTCTCGGGGAACTGATCGACGTCGACAAGATCTTCGCGCCGGCAGGTGTGGAAGGTCAGCGGGGTGCAGGTGGGCCGGCCAGTCAGTGAGCGGGTGAACGCCCTCGACGGGATGCGTGCGGTGGCCGTCATCGCGGTGGTGGTCTTCCACGCGGGGTTGTCCTGGTTGCCCGGGGGTTTCCTGGGCGTGGACGTATTCTTCGTCTTGAGCGGCTATCTGATCACAACATTGCTACTGACGGAGGCCGACCGTACCGGCCGGGTGGACTTGAGCGCGTTCTGGGCCCGCCGGGCAGGACGGCTGTTGCCGGCCCTCATCGTGTTGGTGGCCGTAGTCAGTGCGGTGAGTCCGTTGGTACTCCCAGCGTCTGACGCCGCGCTGGTGCGGGATGATGCGCTCAGCGCCCTGGGATATTTCGCGAATTGGCGGATGATCCTGCGTGGCACCGAGTATTTCGCCCAGACGGCGGCGCCGTCCCCATTGCAACACACGTGGTCGCTGGCTATTGAGGAACAGTTCTACCTGCTGTGGCCGCTGGTGTTTCTCCTGCTGCTGCGCTGTACGTCGATATGCCGGCGGCGGTCCGTCGCTATGGCTGTGCTGGCCGTGGCTGTGCTGGGTGCGGTGAGCTCGGTTGCGGTCGGCTGGCAGCTCGCCGGCGCCGGCCGGGACCTCGACCGGGTCTATTTCGGTAGCGACACCCGGGCGGTGTCCATCCTGATCGGCGTTGGTCTGGCCGGAGTCCTCGCGACCGGGCGCGGCAGCCGGTGGCGAGTTGGGCCGCGATGCCCTCGATTGCTTGGCGTCGCGGCGGCCATAGCCGCAGTGGTGATGATGTGGCTGTTCAGCCATGCGCAAGGCAACGATCCGCGGCTATACCATGGTCAGCTGCTGATCGGTGCGCTTGCGGTCGCGGTCGTGCTGGCACACGCCGTGCTCGCGCCCCGGTCGCTGACCGCGCAGGTGCTGTCGCTGCCCCCGTTGGCCGCCCTGGGCAGGATCTCCTATGGCGTGTATTTGTGGCACTGGCCGCTGTTGGCGTGGCTCACCGGTGAGCGCACCGGACTTCACGGCGTAAACCTGCTGCTGGTGCGCTGTGTGGCCACCGTGGCCGTCGCGGCGGCGTCCTACCTGTTGGTTGAGCGACCAATCCGGGTCGCCTGCGGGCAGTTGCTGCGCAGGCCCAGCCACGCCTTGACCGCTGCTGCACTCGTGCTCTGCGCCACCGCTGGCGCGCTCGTCGCGTTCACTCCCCGGGTCAGCCCAGTCACTGAGTCAACGCTGCCCAGCCCAGCCCCCTCCGTCGAGGACCCCGCCGCCGTCCTCCCTGTCTCTCTGGACGACCCCCCGCCCGTCTCCCTGGACTCTGCCGCTGAGCCCAAACCGGCCGCTGAGCCCAAACCGGCCGCTGAGCCCAAACCGGCCGCTGAGCCCAAACCGGCCGCTGAGCCCGAACCGATCGGCACACCGCGCTTTGCGCATCACCATGTTGCAGGCAGACCGGTGACCGTCGAGGTATTCGGCGATTCCCTCGCCTGGAGCCTGGTGAACCACCTGCCGGCGCAGCCCGGCTTCATCGTCCACGGCCACACGGTAATGGGCTGCGGACTCCTGCTCGACAGCCCGTACCGCTACTTCGGGTCTGTTGAGCAGCAGCGACCGGAGTGCGCCAGCTGGCCGCGACTGCTCAAGCAAGCGGCCACGACAGACGGCATCGACATCGTGATGATCCTGGTCGGACGCTGGGAAACGATGGATCGCGTGCACAACGGCACGTGGACGCACCTGGGTAATACCTCCTTCGATGACTACGTGCGCGGCGAGCTCGAGCGTGCCGTCAGCATCGCCGGCTCCGGTGGTGCCCGGGTCGCGCTAGCCACCGAGCCCTACAACCACCGAGGGGAACGCCCCGATGGCGGGCTGTGGCCCGAGGACGAACCAGATCGCGTCGATCGTTGGAACGCGCTGCTGCGCGAGGTCGCCGCCGAGCATCCCGACACCGTGCAGCTCATCGAACTCGGCGCCCGGCTCTGTCCCGAAGGTGAATTCACCAAGTCCGTCGGTAACATCACCGTGCGCAGCGACGGCGTGCACTTAACACCCGAAGGAGTACATTGGCTGGCTCCGTGGTTGCTGCCCCAGTTTGCGGCCGCCACCCGTTGATCTCACAGATTCTGAAAATCAGGCGGCAAATCGACCGCGCCGCTTGCCCGCAACAACCATTCCAAGGCACCGAGAGTGTCGCGCAGCGCGAACGTGACATAGGCGCCCAGGGCGGCCGCAACGACACCGGCATGGCCGCGGCGACGAGGAAGACGTGGCGGCGGACGTGGTCGAGCAGCCTGGTCGCTCGCAGCCAGACCGCCACCCGGGGTGCCCGGAGGCGTTCAGCCATCGTGGCCGCGTCGTCGAGCCAGTCCCCGGTGGGAGGCCCGGTACCGCGGGGGAGCCGCCGGAACGCGGCGCCCTGTAGCCCGAAGCCCACGGGGATCGCGGGGCTCAGCAAGACGAGCGCTGCGTCCAACCACGGTGCGCCGGTCCCACAGCCGATGATCGGTCCCAGCAGCGACGACGGCCCGTCGCCGCAGCCAGCGCAGTGGCGAGGAACTCGGTCAACGACACGAGCGCGTCATAGGGGTCGTCCTGCCAGGGACTCCCCGCCCGAACCACGTGGAGCCGGGTGCTGACGTGGGCCAACACAGTGAACAGACCGGCAACCGCGATCGAGACCCACAACGCCCGGGTCGCCACCGGCCGCGCCGGGTGACCCACCGGCAACGCAGCGAGCTCGGGCCCTCGCCTCATCATCGTGATTCCCCTCGCCCTGCTGATCGGGCTGCGAGAGCGCCGATGGTGCCGGTGATGGCGGCCACCAGGGGTGCGATCAGGGCGTGAGTGAAGCCGGCATCAAAGGTGTTCGCGATCGCGAAGGCGTGGAGATTCCGCCACAGCGCGAACCCGCCGAGCAGCAGTGGCGCGGTGGCAGCAATGTTGGGCGCTGGTCCACGACACGTGGCATCACTGGGCGTCGTGCAGGGCTACCAGCCAATGGACAGCTTCGGTGCCGACGCCGCGGACGTCTAGGACGCCGAACTGCGGGGCGACAGAGAGGGTCATGCAACATGTCGGTGCGATGCGCGGAGACTTCACCAGACTCTCTGCTGATGCTGGCTAGAAGGTGAATGGCACGGTGTTCGACGTCGACGGCGTGAACGCAGCCGGGTTAGTTGGAGTGAACACCGCGGTTTTTGTCGTGGTTGCGAAACGGCCGCACGGTCGAGCACGCTCTGGTCGCGCCGCCGCGGGCGCCGTCGCCGGAGACCCTGGAAGCACGCTTAGCGGCGCTGATCTCCTTCTACCGCTGGCAGGAGGCCGTCTTCGAGGTGCCGGTCGCGGGGCGGCTGATGTGCGGGGCGCCGCGGCGTAGTCCGGCCCGTGGTCTGCTGGCCCATCTGGATGCCCGTTCCGGACCGGGCCCGTCATCGTTGGTGCGGGTGCGCAGCGGATGCCGGCATGGCCGGCCGCCGTTGCTGCTGCCCCAGGAGATCCAGGCGATCCTGGACGGATGCGCCGTGGTTGATCCGGTGGCCGGCGAGTGGGTGGGCAACCTGCGCGACCGGTTGCTGTTCGCGTTGCTGGCCGAGACCGGGTTGTCGCCTGGGCGAGGTGTTGGGCATGCGGATCAGCGACTTCGTCATGGGCCGCGGCGACACCGCGTATGTCGAGATCGTGCCGCGCTGCGACAACCCCAACGGTGCGCGGGTGAAGATGATGCGTCCTCGCCGGATCTATGTCGGTGGTGACGTGGAGCGCTTGTTCGCCGACTACGTGACCCATCTCGCCTGCCGGGCCGCTGAGTTCGGGCTCCCGGTGACGGCGGACTCTGCGCTGCTGGTGAACCTGGCGCGGCCCCCGTTGCTGGCCGCGTTGCGCGAGGGGACCGTCCGCGACAAGACCGTGGCGTTGAGGAACAGGGGCCTGGGCCCGCCCGGGTGGACCCCGCATTGGTTCCGGCACAGCCACGCCACCGCATTGCTGCTGGCCGGGACCCCGGAGTGGGTGGTGTCGCGTCGGCTGGGCCACGCGCACGTGCAGACCACGCTGGACCTCTACGGCTGGGTCCGCGAGGACCAGGCCCTGCGCGCCGCGGCGAACTGGAAGACTTATGCGGGCGTCTGGCGGGTGTCGGATGGGTGGTGAGCGTCCCGGGCGCCTGGGCACCACCGACGATCATCTCGACCCGGTCGGGCGGCTGCGGCGGGAACTGCCGCCCCTGTGGCGTGGCCCGGTCATCGGGCCTGGCATCGGGGACTGGGAGTCCATCACCGAGATCGGCGATGGGGTGATCAACCTGGCGGGGCTGCCCGACCTGTTGTCCGCCGAGCTGGCCTGGATGGCGCACTGGCAGACCCTCGACGGCACCCGGTGCTGCGTCGGGGCGACCAACCAGCTGGCCAACATCCTGCGCCGGGCCCTGGCTGAGCACCGCCCCTTCCCCGCCTCGATGCGCGCCCTGGACTGGGACACCGCGGCGGCGTTGCAGGGCTGGTTCTACGCCACCCGCTGGGGGCGGCTGCCGCCCCCAGGCAGCCGCCGCCGACTGCGGGTCCTGTTCCGCTTCCCGCGCCTGGCTCTGCTCGCGCGTTGCCATGACGGTCCATGGTGGGCACTGGACGAGTGGCACCCCCGGTGCGACCCCCGGATTCCGCTGGCCGGGCGTGAGCCCCGGGCGAACTGCGGTTGCTCACCCGGACAGATCATCCAGCCCTGGCTGCGGGAAGCGGTCAAGTGGCATCTGGGAACACTGCTGGAAGCCGGCGCCCTGCGCTGGTCAACCGTCAGCCAGGAACGCCTCCCGTGCCTGCTGCGCTTCAGCCGGTGGCTCGCGACCGCCTTCGATGACCCCCGCGACGTCCTGGGCGACCCCGCGACCGCGGCGGGGCAGGCCACCGCGTTCCGGCGGTGGACCACCGAGGCGGCCAACCGTCGCCCGGATCGCCCCGGCGAGGGCGGGCACCAGGCCATCGTGGCCCCCCGCCTGATCAACGAAGACCTGCGGGCCGTCGCCGAACTGTTCGCATTCCTGGCGACCAACCCCGGCCAGGCCCGCAGCGTGCCGGGACCCTCGCCGTGGCCGCAGGTCACCGAGATCCACGCGGCCGGCTGGTCGCGCCAGGTCTCCCGCACCCCACCCCGGCCCGCCCTCAACGACCAGCACTACGTCGATGACCACGCCCTCAACCAGATTCCCGCCGCACTGCCCCTGCTCGGCCTTCCCCGCGAGCAACAGATGCAGATCACCCGAGGCGATGGACAGCAGGTGCACGCCGGCGGCTTGGGCGATCCGCAGGCGATGCGCATGATCCTGCTCCAGATCCTCACCGGCCGCCGCGCGAGCGAGATCCGGACCTGCCGGTTCGACTGCCTCACCCCGGTGCCCCACCCAGCTTCCGACGCCGCGCAAGCGCAGGAAGTCACCCGCTTTCAGTACACCCAAAGCAAGATCGATATCGCGCCGGACAGCATCCTCGTCGACCGCGAGGTCACCGCGGTCATCGAAGAGCAGCAACACTGGATCCGACAGCGGTTCCCCGACAGCAGCCAGCCGCACTTCCTGTTCATCCAGCGCACCGGCAACCGCACCGGCACCAAGCCCTACCCCCATGGCACCTACAACCAGATGCTGCGCCAGTTCAGCGACATCGTGGCGATCACCGACAGCAAGAGCCGACCACTGCGGCTTAGCCACACCCACCGATTCCGGCACACCAAGCTGACCCGGCTCGCCGAACTCGGCCTGCCCATCCATGTTCTGCAGCGTTACGCCGGCCACGCCACCCCGACGATGTCCATGCACTACATCGCCAGACGCGAGGAACACGCCGAGCAGGCGTTCCTGGCCACCGCGAAACTCAAGGCCGACGGCACCCGGGTGATCTTCTCCCGTGAGGACCACGACAGCCTGCACCTGTTCGACCGCGCCGACCGCTTCCTGCCCCACGGCTGGTGCCTGCTACCCCCGCTACAGACCTGCGACAAGGGCAACGCCTGTCTGACCTGCTCGGTCTTCGTCACCGACCAGACCCACCATCGCGCCCTGGCCGGCCAGCTCAAAAACACCGAAGACCTGATCGCGCGCAGCACCACCGCCTTCGCCCAGCGCCACGGCCGTCCCATGCCCGAAGACAACGTCTGGCTCGCCCAGCGCCGGGCCGAACACGCAGCCCTGACCCGGCTCCTGACCGCCACGGCCGAGCACCCCGGCCAAGCAGTGCAAGGCGCCGGCTGCCCCACCACACCAGCGGGCCCGATCCCGATCAACCTCGACCTCACCCGCCACCCAAGGACCCCACCATGACCAACACCCGCGCACAGCGCATCGCCGTGCTGACCGCCGCCGCCAAAGCCAAGTCCCAGGCCAAGACCACAACCGCCGACCACGCCATCCGCGCGCTGGTCAAACGCGGCGAGCCGGTCACCTTCCAAGCCGTCCAACGCGAAGCCGGCGTCTCTCACGCCTTCCTCTACACCCACCCCGAACTCCGCAGCCGCATCGAGCACCTGCGCACCCAAACCCGCCCACACCACACCCAACCCACCGAGACAAACTCCAGCGACACCCTGGTCCTAGCCCTGACCACCCAGATCAACCACCTCAAAAAACAGCACCATCAACAAGTCCAAGCCCTGCGGACAGCCCTCGAACAAGCCCACGGCGAGAACCTCGACCTACGACGGGAACTCACCCGACGCGGCCAGCCCGCGAAGACCCCACCAGACAGCACACCCCACTGACCATGCTGCACCAATCGCAAGAACACGCCCACCTACCAGAACACCGCCCATTCAAGATCAAACCGTTGATAAACTCCTGCACTGTCAGCGCACAGATACGGCGATCAAGAAGTAGTCGAACCACACCCGGGCCGGCTCCACCACCCGACCTGACCGGAGATCCAGCAGTCCTTCAGGTGCCTCTTGGTGCGCATCCGTTCTCGGTACCAGGATCGCCGTTGGCGGCCGCTGTGTCGTCACCGCGAACCGGGTAATTCGCCTACCAGCCAGCGGGAATTACCGGAATCGCGCTAGCAGCAGTCAGGTACGGCCGCTGGCGGCGATGTCGAATGGTGTCCGTGCCGGGAATCTGGTGGAGACCTACGTCAGCGGCGCACACCACGAGGCGGTTGTGGGGGCTGAGCGGCCGGGTTGCGGCGAGTCGGAAGGCGGCACGCGACGTGCCCTGCGATGCTGATCAGGTTATACGGCGCTGCCTCATCGTGGACGACAATGAGCGGTTCCTCGCGGTCGCGCACCCCAGCCTGGAGCGCGAGGGCTAGAGGTCGTCGGCACGGCGAAGGCGATCGCCGAAGCGCTGACAAAGGTGGACGTGTTGCGCCCGGACGTCGTCCTGGTCGACATCGCCCTCGGTCAGGAGAGCGGCTTCGAGCTCACCGCCGCTTGCGGCCCATACCAGACATGGTGGTTGACATCAGGTTGAAGGTTGAGCAACTGGCTCCTGGAGTGGCTCGAGGTGGGTCGATACGACGGCTTGCGGCAACGCACGCCGCAGTTCGGCTTCGACCTGGTCGACCAGGTCGTGGCCCCGCCGAACGGTCCAGTCGCCCGGCACAGTTGCGCACAGTGAGATGAATCCGTGCTGGCCGGCCTGGCGGGTCCGCACATCGTGGAACTGCACGTCCGCGCGCTGCCGTGTTTGCAGCACCTCGCGAATCAGTACTTGCTCCGACTCGGGGAGCGCGCGGTCCATCAGCCCGCCGATCGAGCGGCGCAGCAGGCCGATGCCGGTGTAGACGATGTTGGCAGCGACCGCCAGTGCGATCAGAGGATCTTTGCCGGCCTCGAGGACGATCGATCGGTGCCTACGGCCAGTACACAACAGCAGCAGCCCCACTACGACGTTGATCAGAGACGCGCCGGTGGAGATCAGCAGGCCAAGACCGACCGACTCCCCCACCGAGACTCAGATGGCGAAGTCGCCCATTCCGCCGGAATCACCCATCCCCGGATGGCTCATCTCGCCGCCCGGATCAACGCCAGGGTCGTCGACGGTCGCCTCTTCGCTGCTGGCCATCCCGTCCTTACCCAGCCTGTACACAGTGTCCTCGACCAACGCGGCCACCCGATACAGGGCCGGCGCGGCTAGCGCTGCGAGTCGGAGTGATCAACGTTTTTTCATCAAGCGGGCCCGGAGGTCTTCGATCTTGCGGCGGGTGTTGGGATCCCGGGCGAGCTGCTGGGCACGGTCCGCAAGCCGTTGCCCCTGCGGACTACGCACCAGCCGGGTAATGCGGTCGACCAACGACGCCATGGCACGGCCTCCTCGAGTGACGTTTACTAACCTGACGAAGCTCTCGCCCACCCATGCCATCGCGGGTGTCGATGCCGGAAGTCGTGGGACTTCAGTGTGTCGACAACGATCTTGCGGGCTACTCCCCTTCGGCGATACCCACTGTGCCATCATTCTTCTACTTTCGCGAGTGACAGAATGAGAGGTCGGGGCCACAACTGGTCCTCGGGGTGGTCGTCGGTGATAATTGAGCTGCCATGGCAGAGTCGTCGAACCTTGCGCCCGCCGGCTCCGACGAGCACGGGACGCGTCGACGCCCGACAGCGGCTCAGCTCAAGGTCGCGGCCGGCACGTTCGACCT
>JBOHFK010000177.1:0-10170 GCA_050699635.1 Pseudonocardiaceae bacterium
CGCCACGGTCAACCAAACCCGCGCCGATTTGTACCTGCGACTACTCGACGGCACCCTCGACGGACAAACCCGCCCCCAGATCCTGACCACCATGCTGCACCTGGGCCCCCTCACCCCCACCGACGATAACCCGGACACCGGCGCCGGACCCGAGCCCCGCGCCGAAAGCAGCCAGCACCACGACCCGGGCGAACGCGACCACGAACCCCCGCAGCCCGCACCACCCGCACCACCCGAGCAACCCGAGCAACCCGAGCAACCCGTGACGGCCGAGCAGTCCGACTGCGCCCAGCAACCCACGACCAGCGCTCCCACTCAGACCGGGACACCTCGCCCGGTGCGCTATGGCATCGAGGTCCGGGTGCGACTGTCCACCCTGCTCGGCATCGACGACCACCCCGCAGAACTACCCGGGTGGGGACCCATCCCCGCCGCGGCCGCCCGGGACCTCGTCGCCACCCAACACCACACCGAATGGCGCATCGCGATCGTCGACACCGACGGATACCTGCTCCACGGTGACCTCACCCGCCGCCGCCCCAACCCACCCCACACCCACCGGGACCGCGCCGGGGGCATCGTGGAAATCGCCCTGCCAGTAACGATGCTCGACCAACTCCCCACCCTGGCCACCCAGCACCCCGGGTGGGCCCGGGTCCTGCACGGCATCACCAGCAGCTGGCACCACCGCGACCACGCCCGCGCCGCCCTGGACCAACACCCGAATCGGCGCTTCGCCCACACCGCGCTACGCCGCCACATCCAGATCCGCGACCGAAACTGCATCGGCCCCGGCTGCCGACGCCGCGCCGCCACCGCCGACCTGGACCACACCCACGACCACGCCCACGGCGGACCCACCATCACCACCAACACCGGCCCCACCTGCCCACACGACCACACCAAGAAACACCAAGGCGGCTGGACCCCCACCCAACCCCAGGCCAGCCACTTCACCTGGACCAGCCCACTCGGACAGACCTACCACACCCGCGGCGAACCCATCATCCCCGACCTACCACCACCACTACCCCGCCCCACCGACCCACCAGGTACCCCCATCACCTGGGACGGACCGACCTTCAGCCCACCCCCACCACCCCCACCACCAACCCGACCACCACCCACCGAACTACCCGACCAACCCCCATTCTGACCCTGGCCCGCCGCCCTGACCCTGGGGCCCGCAGCGCTCGGCGGGCAGCTGACAATGCCCACCCAGCGCTCCCAACCACGCACACCGATCCACCTGGGCAGCGCAGAACCCCGCACAGCGCAGAACCACCGCTGAACCTGCCGCTGAATATGTGAGGGGAGGAGAGGATGGAGTCAGCGCAGGGTGAGTTGACGGCTGCGGAGGCCGCGCAGGGCGCGGCGCTCGGGGTCGGTCAGGGGGGTGCCGGGCACGGTGGGGAGGGTTTCGGTCAGGCGGTGGGCGAAGGTTTCGGCGGGGGTTATCCATTCGCGGGCGTGCTGATCGCGGTCCAGGTCCCAGACCGGGACCAGGACCCCGTGGGCACGAAATGAGCCGGCAAAGCGGGAACCCTCGCCGAGGTCGAGCTCGTCGCGGGCAGCCAGCCGGGCCAACGCGGCGAGCAGTTGTTCCTCCGGCTCTGGGCGAACCCACCGCAGGTGCGCCTTCTCTCCGGCGTCGACCCAGTAGGCGCCCTCGACTCCCGCCCCGGTGACCGACTCGGTCGGCATGATCGCCTCGTTGGCGCGCTGCAACGCGACCGCCGCCTCACCGGACGGCGACTCCTCGCCCGGGATCCACCACGCAAAGTCGGGATACATGGTGACCTCGAGCATGGCGTCGGGGCGCAGCAGCTCCAGTAGCCGGATCTGCTCACCCTCGGCCGTGGTCGGAACCACCGGCAGCACCGAACCGGGAGTTGCGCGCAGCGCCCAGCTCACCGCCCGGCCGAGATCCCGGGACAGATCCCCCGAGCGGGCGAGCACCTGCATGGCGACCAGTGCCGAACCGTCGGGCCGCACGATCGCCGCAGCCGCCCCTGGTAACAGGGTGGCCAGCGTGACGTCCCGGTCGCCCGGCTCCGCCAGTGGTAGCGGCGCGGTCGCCGATGGCACGAACTCGCGCAGCGCAACGAGCTGGCACTCCGCGGCCAGACCGTCGAACGGGCGGCTGACGATTACATCCCGGGGGCCACCGGGTTCGCCGTGGCAGGCCTTATATCTCTTCCCCGAGCCGCACGGGCAGGCCTGGCGGGGATTGATCTGATCGTCGGCGCCCCGGCGGGTCTTGGTCTTAGTCACGGCGGCCACGGTAGCGCGCGACCGCCGTGGCCTTGTGAGCGGCAATCCCCAGGCCTACCTGTTGTGTGCGACGAGGAAGGCCTCGGCGAGACGGCCTGCCGGTAGACCAGCGGCGGCAGTGTTCGGCTCGATTCGCTCCCGCATCTCGGTCGCCAACCGGTCGCGGTGCCCGGTCTTGCGATCCCGGCCGCAGACCAGCAGGCCACGGTGCCACCCGCCCAAAATCAGCATCATCAGGGTGCGCGACAACGACCAGCGCGCGTTCAACGCCGTCGTCCGGCAGGAAATCCCCGCCACTCACGAGCGCAGGGCTTGCCGGGCGGCTCCCGGGTTGTTCGTCGCCAGGTAGGCGACGCCGAACTCGGCGCACTGCGCCACGTCGGCGGGCTCATCGACGGTCCAGCAGAAGGTCGGGTGGCCGTGCGCCGCGGCCCGCAGGACGAAACCTGGATCGGCCTTGAGCGCGCCGAACCTGGGCCCGGCAATATCGGCCCACGGGGGCAGCTCACCGGAGCGGACCCCACGCAACGTAGGGAGCAACGCGACGGTGGGTAGCTCCGGCGCCTCGGCACGGACTCGGCGCAACGCCTTGGACGAGAAAGACATGATCACCACCGGGGAGTCCTCTCGGGACCTCGGGGTGGCCAATCCGCGCTCGGCGAGCAGCTTCACCAATGTGGCCTCGACCAGTCCGGCCTGCGGCGCCGGGTGTTTGGTCTCGATGAACAGCTGCACCGGGTCCGGCCAGTCCGCGACCAGAGCGAGCAGTTCATCCAGGGTGAGCAGGCCGATGTGGGGCCGACCCTGGTCAGCGTGCTCGGCCACCTCGTCAGGGTCGTCCAGTTCGTCACGCCAGGAGCCGAAGTCGTGGGCGGCCAGCGCGGCCAGGTCGTATGCGCTGACCGGACCGGAGCCGGTAGAGGTACGGTCGATCCGCCGGTCATGGATGCAGACCAGATGACCGTCTCTGGTCAGCCGGACGTCACACTCCAACCCGTCAGCGCCCTGTTCGAGAGCCAGCAGGTAGGCCGCGAGAGTGTGCTCGGCCTGCTCCGCTGACGCGCCCCGGTGCGCGACGACCCGCGGGGCCCGGCGACGCATCCGGCTCATTCTCGCAACCCGGGGCCCCTCAACCCCGCGCCCCGCAACCCGGGGCTGCCGGCGACCCGCACCACCACCATGCGGCGGGCACTGGCCAGCTTCGCCGGGCTGAGCAACCGGGTCAGCCGCTGTACCACGACGATCGTGGTGACCGCGACGATACCCGCGACCAGGTCGGTGACCACGTGCAGCAGCACGCCATCCGCGCGGGCCTGCACACCGTCGCGCAGGTTCCACAGCGCAGCGGTACCGGCCAGCAGCAGCCCCGTGGCCCACCCCACCCACCATCCGAGGACCAGGCGGGACGGGCGCGGTCGGCGGTGGGGATCCAGGCCCAGCGCGGCATGCTCCAGTTCAGCGAGCACCGCGCCCGGCACCACCAGATTCAGCCCCGGGATCAGCACCCCGAGGATCAGTTGCCAGCGCCCCCGGGCCGGAGTGACCGCGGAAAACCTGGCCGCAGTCGTAGTGGCGTGCACTAGCCAGCCCAGCGTGACCGCGCCGGCCAGGACCGCGGACAGCAATGACACCACCCCGCCCGTGACGACCAGCGCGTCGCTGGCATGCAGCGGACCCGCTGGCACCGCATCGAACCGGCTGTCCAGCAGCAGCGCATAACGCCACGCTTCGGCTCCCCCGGTGACCAGCGCCAGCATCGCCGTCAGCCCCAGCAGCGGGACCGCTACCGCGGCCAAGCCACGCATCTGCTCATCCGCCTGCGAGGACATGCGTCGCTACAGCACCCGCGGTGCCGCGTCCGAGGATCCGGCCACCATGGGGCGACCGGCCGCAGCCCAGGCCCGCATTCCACCGTCGACGTTCACCACGTCCCATCCCGCCTGGAGGAGATGAGCAGTGACTTTGGCCGATCGCCCTCCGGAGCGGCACACCACGCGCACTGGGCGATCGGACAGCACAGTGGCGAGTTCGTCGAGCCGCTGCATTACCTGACCCATGGGGACATGCACGGCCGAAGGCGCGTGCCCGGCGGCCCACTCGTCGTTTTCCCGGACGTCGAGCAGCACCGCGCCGTCAGGAACATCTGCGACCGTGCAGGCCGGAACCGGAGAGCTCATAGTGACTAATCGTGCCATACGATGGCCCGCACGCGGTGCGGCCGATCACCCGGACAGGGTTGCTACACCGGTGACGACCGCTCGGATCCGGCACCGGTCAGCGCACGCACCTCCATCTCGGCGAAGCGCGCCTCGGCGGCCTCGTCACCCTTGCTCAGCACGGTGCCGAGATAGCCGAGCAGGAAGGCCAGCGGCACCGAGATCAGCGCCGGGTTCTTCAGCGGGAAGATCGCGAAGTCCAGATGGGGGAACATCGACTTCGACGTTCCCGACACCGCCGGCGACAAGATGATCAGTACCACGCAGCTGATCAGGCCGCCGTACATGCTCCACAACACACCGGTGGTGTTGAACCGCTTCCAGAACAGCGAGTACAGGATCGTCGGCAGGTTCGCCGAGGCCGCCACCGCGAAAGCCAGCGCGACCAGAAATGCGACGTTCTGGCCTAGAGCGGCGATGCCCCCGAGGACGGCCAGCGCGCCGATCACCACAGCGGTGATCCGGGCGACCCGCACCTCCCTGTCGGGATCCAGGTTCCCACGCTTGATCACGTTGGCGTAGACGTCGTGCGCAAAGGATGCCGACGCGGTGATGGTCAGTCCGGCTACCACGGCGAGGATGGTGGCGAAGGCGACCGCCGAGATGAATCCCAGCAGGATCTCCCCGCCCAACTGGTAGGCCAGCAGGGGCGCCGCTGAGTTCTCCTGCCCGGGCATGCTGGCGATCCGCGTGGGACCGCCATCCACCAGAGCCGCAGCGGCATAACCGATCACCAGCGAGAACAGGTAGAAGATGCCGATCAGCCAGATCGCCCACACCACCGTGCGGCGTGCCTCCTTGGCGGTGGGCACCGTGTAGAAGCGCATCAGGATGTGCGGCAGCCCCGCGGTTCCCAGCACCAGAGCCAGCCCCAACGACACGAAGTCAATCTTCGTGGTGAGGTTCTTGCCGTATTGCAGGCCTGGTTCGAGCACGGCCTGCCCGTGCGACGAGCGCGCCGCAGCCTCGCCCAGCAGGGCGGACAGGTTGAGCCCGAAGGAACCCAGCGCCCAGGCCGTCAGCATGCCCGCGCCGATGATCAGCAGTGCGGCCTTGACGATCTGCACCCAGGTGGTGCCGCGCATCCCGCCGACCAGCACATAGAAGATCATCAGGAGCCCGACCGCGGCAACCACCAGCGCCTGGGCGCCGGTGCCCTTGACGTTGAGCAGTAGCGCGACCAGACCACCGGCACCGGCCATCTGCGCGAGCAGATAGAACAGCGATACCACCAGTGTCGATACTGCCGCCGCCGCCCGCACCGGCCGCCGGCGCATCCGGAAGCTCAGCACGTCGCCCATGGTGAACTTGCCGGTGTTGCGCAGCAGCTCAGCGACCAGCAGCAGGGCCACCAGCCAGGCGACCAGGAAACCGATCGAGTAGAGGAAACCGTCGTAGCCGTAGACCGCGATGAGCCCGGCGATACCCAGAAACGACGCCGCGGACAGGTAGTCGCCGGAAATCGCGACCCCGTTCTGCGGGCCGGTGAACGACCGGCCCGCCGCGTAGTAGTCAGCGGCGGTCGTGGTGCGGCGCGAGGCACGGAACACGATGATCAGGGTGACCAGCACGAAGAAAGCGAAGATACCGCCGTTGAGCAGCGGATCGCCGACGGTGCCCTGGGCTGACGCGCCTTGGGCTAACGCGCCTTGGGCTAACGCTGGGATCACCATGCTCCTCCTTCGATCTGCTCGCGGATCCGGTTGCCGATCGGATCGAGATGGCGATTGGCGAATCGCACATACAGGGTCGTGATGGCGAAGGTGGAGACGAACTGGAGCAAACCGAAGACCAACCCGATATTGATGTTGCCCACGACCCTGATGGACATGAAGTGCGGCGCGAATGCGGCCAGCAGGACGTAGGCGAAATACCACGCCAGGAAGAACGCGGTCATCGGGAAGACGAAGCGGCGCAGCCGGGTACGCAGGGTCGCAAACTCCGCGCTGCGGTGGGCGGCAGTCCAGGGGTCCACCACAGACCCACCGCGGACGGACACCGTGCTGCCGGACACCGTGCTGGCGGACCGTGGGGTGGCCGCGCCGCCGGGCTCGGTGGTGCTCATCGTCACACCTCCAAGGCAGTCATCATGATCATGCAGATGCTACGTGCGTCAGGAAGACCGGGACACCCTAGTAGCGCACCGTTCACTACCGTGCACGGGAATGTTGGACCGTTCGGCTGTCCGGGGCGGTTACTTACGGTGCCGGCCACCGCGCATCCGGGGCAGCGCCGCCGCAGCCATCCCGGCGCGGGCGCCCAACTGACCCAGCTCGCGGTCCTCGGACAGCCCCAGCCGGTCCGGTGCGTGCAGGCGTAGCAGGATCCGCGACACATCGACCGAGATCCGGTCGCTGGTGCGATTGCTCACCACGACCATGGTCAGGAAGGCCAGCGGCACGGTGACAATCGCCGGCTGCGCCAGCAATGCCTGCCACTCGAGTGACGGGATCACCCCGGCCGCGGCGGGCAGCACAGCGGCGAACGCCAGGCCACCGCCGAGTAGGATGCCGGCCGCCGCGCCGGCATCGGTCAACCCCCGCCACCAGATGCCCAGTACCAGCAGCGGGCAGAACGATGAGGCGGCCACCGCGAAGGCCAGCCCGACACCTTGGGCCAGATCCAGTGCCGACACCGCGAGCACGAAGGCCAGCGGGACTGACCAGGCCGCCAGGGTGGCCGCGCGGAAACCCCGGAGTCGGCCCGGCAGCACGTCGGTGGACAACACCCCCGCGACGCTGACCACCAGCGCAGTGGCGGCGGAGACGAACGCGGCGAACGCCCCGGCCGCGATCAGCGCGCCGAGCAGCAGCGCTGGCCACTGGCCCAGACCCAGCATCGCCTGCGGCAACATCAGCACCGCGGTATCGGTTTCCGTGCCGGCCAGCAGTTGCGGGAGGTAGAGCCGGGCAAGCCACCCCGACACCATCGGGAACAGGTAGAACACCCCCAGCAGCGCCAGCACCAGCAGTGTGGTGCGGCGCGCCGCCATCCCGTCCGGATCGGTGTAGTACCGGCCCAGGACGTGCGGCAGCCCCATGGTGCCCAGCAGCAGCGCCACGATGAGCGAGTACGTGGCCAGCAGCGGGTGCTTGCCCGCGCCCAGCGGGCGCAACCAGCGACCGTAGTCCGGCGCGGCGTCGCTGATCACCGGGATCCGGCTGCCCTTCTCGAAACGCAAGACGGTGCCCTTGTCGACCTGGTGCTCAATGGGTGCCCAGTCGACCGGCCCATTCGTTCGCTGCCTGTCCTGCGTTCCATGCACCGTGACCCGGGTCGGCTCGGTGACCTTGAGCACCACAGTGTGATCGACAGTGAATTCCGTCGTGGCCGAGAATGACGGCGGCGCCGGGGCGACGAGCGAATTCCGAGCGCCCTCGGGGTGGCCGGTGTGATAGATCAGCAGCACGAAAATCGGGATCGCCAGCGCGGTCAGCTTGATCCAGTACTGGAAGGCCTGTACGACGGTGATCGAGCGCATCCACCCGGTGTAAATGGTCAGGGTCACGATCACCATGACCACGGCGGCGCCGACCCACCTCGGCTGGCCGATCGCGGCGTGCAGGGTGAGCCCGGCGCCTTGGAGCTGCGGTACCAGGTAGAGCCAGCCGATGATGACCACGAAGGCGGTGCAGATCTGGCGCAGCCGCACCGACCCCAGGCGGAGTTCGGCGAAGTCGGGCAGCGTGTAGGCACCGGAACGGCGCAGCGGGGCCGCCACGAACAGCAGCAGCGCGAGGTAACCGGCGGTGAACCCGACCGGATACCACAGCGCGTCCACCCCGCCCTTGAGCACCAGCCCGGCGATCCCGAGGAACGACGCCGCGGACAGGTACTCCCCGGAGATCGCCGCGGCATTCCAGCGCGGTCCCACCGTGCGGGCGGCCCGCAGGAAATCCGAGGTCTGCCGCGCCTTCGCTCCGTAGAAGCCGACCAGCATGGTCGCCGCGGCAACCACCACCATCGCCGCGATGGTGGGGTACAACGCTGCCGGAGCGGGCACGCCGACGCTCAGTTCTCCACCATCTCGGCGAAGTCCTGCTCGTTGCGCTCGGCGCCGCGATTGTAGGACCAGGCCACCGCGACAAAAAACGGATAGACGGCCAGGCCGAGCAGCAGCCACGGCAGCCGCAAACCCAGGATGGTGGTGGTACCCAGCCAGGGCAGCACCACGAACGCGACCGGGATGGCACCGAGCACGACCACGGTGAGCAGCATCAGCCGCAGTGACAGCATCAACTGCACCCGCACCAACTGGCGGACCAGCACCTCACCGACGCTGGTCTGGTCCTCCAACTCGGCAAGGGTACGCACCACCCGGCGGCTGCTGCGCCGCTTGGCCAGCACGATCCGTTCCCGCTTGCCTGCCTTGGGACGAGGGAATGCAGCGACGGAGCTGTCCTGCGCCGCTTGCTCCGCAGCCTGTGCTCGCTCTGCCGCCCTGACCAGCTCCGCCCACGGATCGCCGTCCGGCCCGGCCGCGTCGGCGCTCATCGAGACGTCCAGCCCTGCTTCGCTGCGCGCACCAAGCGGTCCTTCAGCTCACGGGTGTGCCTACGGCTGACCGGCAACTCCGTGGCGTCGTCTCCATTGCCCACCCGGACGACATAGCCCGACGCCGACATGCGCAACTCGGTGACCAGCGGCAGGGCGACCAGGAACGAGCGGTGGATCCGCACGAAACCAGCGTCGGACCAGCGGTCCTCCAACTGGGACAACGGGATACGGACCAGGTGGCTGGTGCCCTCACCGGTGTGCAGCCGCGCGTAGTCCCCATGCGCCTCAACCCAGCGCACCGACGAGCGCGGCACCAGCTTGGTGGTGCCGGCCAGCTCGACGGGGATGACCTCATCCTCGTTGCTCGGTTCCTGCCCCGGGGTGGCGGCGTCGCGCTGAGAGGCGACGATCCGTCGCATCGTGTTGGCCAGCCGTTCCCGGCTCACCGGCTTCATCAGGTAGTCGGCCGCGCCGATTTCGAACGCGTCGAGGGCGTTCTTGTCGAAGGCGGTGACGAACACCACCGCCGGCGCGTTGGGGATCGTAGCGAGCACTCGGGCCAGCTCCAGGCCGTCCAGTCCGGGCATCTTGATGTCCAGGAACACCACATCGACCCGGGGCAGCGGGGCGCCGTTGGGACTGCGGCTATCCGGCCGCAAGATCGACAACGCCTCGGTGGCGTTCGTGGCGGTCATGATGGGGCCGATTCGCGGTTCGGCTTCGAGTACCTCCAGCAGCATGGCCATAGGACCTGGCTCGTCGTCCACGGCTAGCACGACAAGCCCGGGATTGTCGTCGGTGCCGCTCATTGACCACCTCTCCGCTGAGCTGGTGCCCCCGATTGCACCCACAAAACCTCAATCCTGCACATGGTCAGCATCGCTGTCCACGGTAGTAGCGCCAGAGCGTGTCACGCGATCTTTATGGACAACCTTGGGCGACAGCTGACTTACAAACCGAAGCGGGACCAGGCGGCGCGGTGCTCCAGCGCCTCGAGCACCCCCAGCACGGCCGCCGCGGGAGCAACGCCCAGGCGGGCGAGCAGCGGCCGGCGTGCCTCCACGGTGACGATCTCCGCATCGGGGTAGCGCTTGGCGATCTCCCCGCGCAGCGTGCCCAGCCGGTCAACCAGGCCCAGCTCCAGGGCCCGGTGGCCGGTCCACACCTCACCGGTGAACAGGTC
>JBOHFK010000178.1:0-9917 GCA_050699635.1 Pseudonocardiaceae bacterium
TGCACCTCGCCTTCCCAGCGGAACACGCTCGTGATCGGCCCGACGATCTGCGCGCACGCCCCCAACTTGGCTTCAATCGCTCCGGCCGCGAGAGCGCGGGCGGCTTCTTCAGTGGCTGTGGTCGAGGTGACGATGACAGGCTCGGTCGACATACGGGGATCGTAGGGTCACCCTTGTCTTCGGCTGTCCGCAGTTTCTTGCTGAGCGGCCTCAAGCGCCTGCCATTCACTAGCAAGCGCTTGCCATTGACTGTTGAGGGAGCGCTGCGCTCTGGCCTGTCGCCTGGTCCGTGCGTCCAGCAGTCGTTCAGTGAATGTGTACCCGATCAGCACGCCGACCAGTAGGGTTGCTGCTAGAATAACCAGGTTAACGGTCATCTCGTCGATCCCTCCTCGCGCAGCCGAGGCGCAGTACGGGTTTTATCCGTAGTCCAATTCAGTAAAATGTCTTCGGGGTATCCGTGGCTAGAGGGCAGCCCCGCACCGCCCGCGACCACGAGACGCCCGGCGGGGCCGAGTCATGATCGACAGCAGCGGCTGGTGGGGGGTTTGCCGGCGGGAGCGCGCTGGCAGCGTTGCTTGAGCCAATCAGGTCGTTACCTCAATTTATCGTGCTGGTGGTTGCGGACGAAGCTGACGGTGGGCACGGTGGGAGGTGGACGGCATCTCCAGCATCCCCGAGAACCCGGGAGCACCAGCATGTCCATGCAGATCACAGGTAGTCGATGGGGCACCGACGCCAGCGACGACATCATCACTGGGCAGACCCGCATTGCTGCGGACCCGACCACCCAGCTTGCGCAGGACTCGATGGCCCAACTAGTGCGCCAGGGACAGGACACCTCGCTCAGATCGCTTCAGGTGTGGGCAGACCTGGCCCGCAGATTTGGTTCCACGGCGGCGAGCTCGTCGGCAGGCTCGACGATGTTCTCCCTCGCTCATGATCCGTTTGAGAAGTTGCTCGAGGCTCAGCGTCAGGTGGTCGACGAGCTCGTCGCCACCCAGCGGGAACTCGCACGACACATCGTCGATGCCACTGCAGCCTTCGGCGACAACCCCCATCGGTAACATCCCCCGGCGGAGGACACCCACACCGGCCGATACGGCGGCCTGCGCGCAACGGCGCCCGATGAGCCTTGCTGGGCCGGTGTGATTTGTGCTTGCTAATGGGCGAGTCGTCTCCTTCCGCTTTGGATAGCCGTCCTGAAAGCGGTTTGGCGCCCGGTATGAACATCGCGAACAGCGAGCCGTAACTCGCGGGCGGGCTGGAATCCACGCCCCTGCGAGCTCGTCCACACCCTCAACGACGACTACCCAGAAGGTGGCTACGCCATGAGTACGTCCTTGCAGCTTGCCCATCAATGGTGGGCCGGCCTGGACCACACCGACCAGCAGCGGGTCTGGAACGCTCGCCATAGCTACCTCGCCGGCGACCTCGTTGAGAGCATGGCCAAAGCCGGCGTGCCCGTGGTCAGCGATGGCCGCTGGTCCTGCGTCAGCGTCGGGCCCACCGGCTTCACCGTGCCCGTTGCCGTCGAGCAACTCCTCGAGGGGCTATCCCGGACACCTGACGCCGCCCGCCCACTGGGAAGTTTCCCGTAGCGTTAACGATCAATCGATCGGCTGTTGCCGGCAGGGAGTGCAGTGACCAGCCGATCCAGCTCGTCATCGGTGTTGTAGTAGTGCGCTGAGGCCCGCACCAATTCGGGCAGACCCCGGCGGGGGAGATCCAGGCGGGCGGAGCTGGCGTGCGAGACGCTGGTGTTCACCCCCGATTCGGCCAGGCGGCGCTGCACATCGCCGGCGGCAACCCCATCGACGGTGAAGGTGACGATGCCGCATCGGCGCAGGCCCTGATCGTGCACGTGCACACCGTCGAGGGCTCGCAGCCGCTCGCGTAGACCCTCGGCAAGCGCGGTGACGCGGGCAGCGATGGCGTCGAGTCCCCAGGATAAGGCGTAGTCGACGGCGACCCCCAGGCCGATCTTGCTGGCGTAGTTGGTTTCCCAGCTTTCGAACCGGCGCGCATCGGGGCGGATCTCGTAGCGATCCGGCGCGGTCCACGTTGCGGCGTGCAGATCGAGAAAGGGCGGTTCGAGGTGGTCCAGAATCGAGCGGCGCACGTAGAGGAAACCGGTGCCTCGCGGGCCGCGCAGGAATTTACGCCCGGTCGCGGACAGCAGGTCGACGCCCAGGCGCTGGACGTCGATGGGCAGCTGACCCACTGACTGGCAGGCGTCGAGGAGGAACGGTACCCCGGCCTCCCGGGCCAGAGCGCCGACCTCCTCGGCCGGGTTGACCAGCCCACCCTGGGTCGGCACATGAGTGATGGCGATGAGCTTCACCGCACCGCCATCGAGGCGACGGCGTAAATCGGCGACGCAGAGCTGGCCGTGCTCGTCGTCGTCGACGACCTCGACGACCGCGCCGGTTCGGCGGGCGACTTGCAGGAATGCGATGACGTTGCTGGCGTACTCGGCATGGGCGGTGAGAATGCGATCACCCGGATGGAACGACATCGCGTAAAATGCCATGTCCCACGCCCGGGTCGCGTTCTCCACGACAGCGATCTCGTCCACCTCGCAGCCGATCAGCCGGGCGATCGCCCGGTATGTCTGTTCGATCTGCCCGGTGGCGGCTGCCGCAGCTTCGTACCCGCCCATGTCGGCCTCACGCCGTAGGTGGGCGATGACCGATTCCGTGACCTGTAATGGCGGCAAGGCTGCCCCAGCGTTGTTCAGATGCGCTACGCGGCTTGCGCCCGGTGTGTCCCGTCGAGCGCGGGCAACGTCAAGAGCCACGAACTCACGCTATACCGCTGATTCAGCGGAATTGCAGCTTTCCGGCGACTACCGGCAACGACAGTGACCCGGGCAGTTGGTCGCCGGTAGCGATGGTGATCCTGGGTTTGACCGGGTTGGGCAGGATCTCCTCGGCGGTAGCGCCGAGGGTCAAAACGAGTCGGTCGCCGGCCGGGATCGTGGTGGCCAATGGCAGGCTCTTGGCGGTCACTCTGGTGGGCGAGCCGGTCGGGAATGGCCGGCTGGTGCCGGGCTGCTGCCAGTGCCGCAGATCGAGCTCGATACGACCGGAGTCCCGCGCCGCGCTCACCAGCTCGGTGCAGGATCCCTGGCCCGCGGTGTGATAAAGCGTGGCGACCAGATTCCCACCGGGAAGGTTGCTGGACACGGTGAGGTCGGCGATGAAGTTTCCCGCGACGCGAACCTCCTGCGCCAGCGGAGGGGAGATGTAGACGATCTGGTGCGGCCCGCAGGTGAGGGTGATGGCCGGCGGGTTTTGGGCCTTGTCGGTGGTGGAGGTGATCGCGGACGGGGCCTCCAGATCGAGTGATTGGAAGCTGCGCTGCGCGGGTGTCGCCGTGCTGCGGGTCGCGGTCAACTGCTGGCCGGCCAGATACAGGGGCACCGACTCGGCCGGCGGCGGCCAGCTCGGGGCGCTGTGCCAGGCGCCCGTGTCGTCCTGGTACTCGACGATTCCGGGCATGGTGGACTGCGGGCCGCCGCGCAGGTAGTGGTCGAACCAGCCGATGGCCAGGCTGTTGAAGTCCGGGCGCAGCCCGCCGTGGCCCCATTGCCCGAGCATGAATCGGGTGCGGTCGGTGCGCAGCAGCGACCACAGGTCCTCGAATTGCAGCTCGTGTGCCTCAGCGAAGTAGCGCAGGCCGTTGGCCATCAAGACGGGCACTGGGGAGTTCGCGAGGAATGGGCGCAGGTCCCGCTCCTGGTAGTAGGGCGTGCGGTCGCCGGTGTTGAGCAGGCCCGTGCCCTCGCGCAGGTGGGTGAGGTACTCGGGGCAGCCGGCGTGGCCGAGCACGGCCGGTGAGGCGTCGGCGAAGCTGGTGATGGCGCCGAATTCCGTCGAGGCCGTCGGCCCGATCGAGATCGGGGCCCCTTGGCGAGTCAATACACTCCACACATCGATCACGCCGCTGATCGGTACCGCGGCCTTGAGCGAGGGCGGTGGATGCGCCATCGCCATGTACTGCGACCACCCCTCGTAGCTGGTCCCGTACATGCCGACGTTGCCGTTGCTCCACGGCTGCGCGGCGAGCGCCTCCACCACGGTCGAGGCGTCGCTCCAGTCCAGGCGCGAACCCCACTGGAAACAGCCATCACTGGCACCGGTTCCACGCAGGTTCACCAACGCCACGGCGAACCCCGCCTCGACGAACGGCTTCACCGTGGCGTTGCCGGCTTGCAGCCTGCTGGGCCCCTTGGCGGTGTTCCAATAGGGGCTGAGCTGGAGCACCGTCGCCGCCGGAGTGCTGGTCGCGGGAAGGTAGACATCGCCCCGCAACGCCGTCCCGTCGGCCGCCCGGGTTTCGAAGGGCACGATCCGCGCCGGAGCGGCGACCGCGTCCGCGCAGGTCACTACTGTGATCACTGTGAGCAACGCTGCCAACAGGGCGGCACCGCGCATGATGAGCCCACGCCTGACTCGCGGCCAGCGGTGTCCGGCCGGTTGATCATGGTCACCCACCGTGCGTACCTCCACCTCAGCAGGCTCGGGGTGGATGGCGAACCCAGCATCGACCCGAGATCGCGCGCCCCTCGCGCCGCGGCAGTTTACAGCGCAGCGGCACCCTACAGGTCGGACTCCGGGTTCCCCGGACGGTCCGGGAGGCGTGTGGGTGCGCTGCCGTCACACAATTGCGGTGATCTACAGAACAGCACGTGTGCATATACTGGCGCGATACGCGAGCACCAGCGGTGACGAGTCACCTGGACGCACGATGGGTCACGATGAGCAACTGCAGCGGCCTATCCGGCCTGGTGGAGCGGCGACGCACGGTTCGGCGAGTCTGATCGCTCGTCCCGCCGAAGTTCACCGAGGCGGTCGGCTGACGCCGCGCCTGGCAATGATCGTGTTGGCCATCGTCCTGGTAGGCGCTGCGGCGGGGTGGGGTGGTGGGCTGGTCCTGCCGAAAACCTACGGAGCGCGCGCGGAGATCCTCTACGCCGCCGCCGAGGCTCAGCAGGGCGGAGATCCGCTCAAGCAGGACCGGCAGCTGTCCACCCAGCTGGTCTTGCTCAAGAGCCGGACCGTACTCGGCCCGGTCGCTGCGCAACAACGCCGGCAGTTCGAGGATCTCGATAAGGACGTCAAGGTCACGATCCTGGAGAACAGCAACGTCATTCAGGTCGAGGCGGATGCTTCCGCGGCTCCGGTCGCGCTGGAAACGCTGCAGGCTGTCGTGAATGGATACCTGGCTCTTGCGGGTAAGCCCAGCGGAGTGGTGCGAAATCTTGAGGCCCAACGTGCTGCGAGCCACCAGACCACCAACCAGCTCCAAACGCGGGTGCAGCAGCTCACGTCTGCGGTGTTGGCCGGCACGGCAACCCAGACCTCCCTCAACGATGCCCGAGCCCAGCTCGCTGCATCCGTGGACCGGGAGAAAGCGATCCAGGCCCGGATCGATGACGCCACCCTCACCGGCCAGGTGGGACCAGTTGCCCAGCTGCTGACACCGCCCTACGCACTGCCGGATGCGGTGTACCCACGGCCGCCGGTCGCAGCCGGCACCGGTGCGCTGGTCGGGTTGGTCGTGGCTGGCGGGATGCTGGCGGTGGCCGCAAGCCGTGCATCGAGTGGCCGCAAGCGCTGACCTGTGGAGTCCGGAACCGTCCACTAACTCCCACTCCATTCGTGTGAAATTACCAATGGGCGATGTGAAAAACTCACTTTTGCTGGATGGGGGCTCGCCTTAAGCTTGGGACCGGTCGGGGAGCAGTTGATGTGCGGTTTCTGGGTTCGCCCTTGTCTCGCCATGGACGGCGTTGGTTGGGGCGCGATGAGACTCACCTATCACGACAAAGAAAGGTCCCCGATGCGGCACCGTGAGGGCATTCGGAAAATTGGCTGGGCGGGAACCTGCCTGGCGTTGGCCTCGTCGATCCTCTTCCTCGCCAAGCCGACTCCGGCGGCGGCGGACGATTACCGACTATACCAGGACGGCTATCGGCATTTCGCCGTCTATCTGTCCGGCAATGAGCTCGGCGATGGCGGAGACCACGAAGCGTGGGGAATGGCACGGATCGATTTCGACGCGGCACACGAGAGTGCCTGCTACGTGATCACCTGGGACAGGCTCGAGGGTGCAGTGACCGCGTTCCACCTCCACGCCGCCCCTCGGCACCACGACGGCCCGCATTGGATCGATTTCTTCAATGACCAGCACTTCAACGGGCCACGAAACTCCTCCTCAGGCTGTGTCCACAGTCCCCGAGGGAAGATCCTGGATGTCATAAACGATCCGGCGGATTACTATTTCAACATCCACACGACCGCACACAAAGACGGAGCGATCCGCGGCCAGCTGTATTAGGACAGGCTACGCACCTGCGGTATCGGATCGTGAGAACGGCGCGGCAGTGACTACGATCAGGAGAAGAGCGAGCTAACCGTCCGAGACACTGGCGCAGACGTCGATGGGGCGAATGCCCCGGGGTTGGTGGGGGTGAATACTGCGGTCAGCGTGTGCGGCCCCTTGGGCAGCGTCGTGATGAGCAGACTGACGAAGGCGATATGACCGTTGGCGTCAGAGACGATGGTTGCCGCGGGAATCGGGGCCACGAGTGCCATCAGTGCGTCTGGAGTTCCCTCCAGACCCGTGGACGGCGTGCGTCGATACCGCGCGCCGTGAACTCGACGCTACCGACATTTGGAGCCAAAAATGTCGGTAGCGTCGAGTTCACGGCAGTGCTCCGGGCAAACCGCGACATTACTCGTCGGGCATGGGGCGAAGCCCCGTTAGATCTTGTGGTGCGGTGCCCCGCCGGAACAGCATGGGCGGGGAGATGGGGCGCACCTGGGTCTGCGAGGGACGGTCGGTCCGCCGGGAGCCGCGAGCACGGATTTCACCGCTGGGATGCTGCCTGCCGTGCTGCCGGCCGGCGAGCTGGTGTCCGGAGGCGACCCGGGCGCAGATGGCGATCCACCGCCGCGGCGCGCGCGGCGAACAGCTCGCAGTCGATCGGGATGCTCATCCCAACGGTCGGCGGGCCGCCACTGCCGGTTACGCGACGTGAGATCACGGAGCGCAGGCTGTCGCAGGTTATGCCGGCGGCCCGGGCACCGTTGGGTGCTGGTCGGGTCGTACGCTGCGGGGCCGGACCAGTTCAGGGAGCGCGTGCAGTGGCAAACGACGAAGAACGCATCGCCCTGTTCCTCGACTATGAGAACCTCGCGATCGGAGCGCGCGACGGGTTGGGGGTCTCGCCCTTCGACTTCGGCCCGGTGGCCGACGCGCTCGCCGAGCGGGGGCGGGTGGTCGCGCGCCGGGCCTACGCCGACTGGTCGTATTTCGACGCCGACCGCAGGCTGCTCGCCCGGGCGCAGGTCGAGCTCATCGAGATCCCCCAGCGCATCGGGGGGTCGCGGAAGAATGCAGCTGACATCAAGATGGCTGTCGACGCTATCGAGCTCGCCTACGAGCGCGGCTTCATCACGACGTTCGCCATCGGTACGGGTGACTCCGATTTCACCCCGCTCGTGCACAAACTGCGCGAGCTCGACAAGCGGGTCATCGGCATCGGCGTGCAGTCGTCGACGTCGGCGCTGTTGCCGCCGGCCTGCGATGAGTTCCTGTTCTACGATCGCCTGCCCGGCGTCGAACCCTCCCACGAGCCGAAACGGGTCAGAGGGCGCGGTCGCCCCAGTGTCACGCCACCGGCGGTGCCGACGCCGTCGGGTTCGGTCGCGCCCCCGGGTGACGCCGCGAGTGCGGGCGATCGGGTGGTCGAGGGGGTGGTTGCCGACGTCCCGGTCGACGAGACGGTGGCGGCGGTGCAGGACGGCGATGTCGGACTGCTCGTCGCGCGCACCCTGTCCGGGCTGCAGCGCCATGCCGACGGACCGGTGCGTGCGTCGATGCTCAAGCGGGCGATCCTGCGTAAGGACCCGACCTTCGACGAGGGAGATCAGGGGTTCCGGGGGTTCGGCGAGCTGCTGCGCCACCTGGAGAGCCAGCGGGTCGTGGAGCTGCGCCGGGGATCGGCGCAGGGCGACCCTGAGGTCACGTTCCCCGAGGACGACTCGGCCGACGACGACGCCTTCCAACTGCTGGTAGACGTCGTCCGGGAGCAGCAGGCCTCGGGCGCGCCGCCCCAGCTCAGCGGGCTGAAGAATCAGCTGCGCAAGCGCCTGCCCGCCTTCAGCGAAAAGCGTTACGGCTTTAACAGCTTCCTGTCGTTCGCCAAGGCGGCCCGGGCGCGCGATCTGATCGCCATGGAGTGGGACGACGACGCCGGTGACTACCTGCTGCGGGTGCCCGGCTGATCCTCCGTCCGAGCGCCGTCAAGGCCGAAGTTTCTAGGCAAGGGGCGTGCGCCAGTGAAGTTGCGTCTTGATGGCCTCATCGATGTGAGTAACCCGCTGGGCTGCCGAAGAAGGGTGGGACCGGTCTCCTGGGTGGCCCGGTGCGCTCATGCGAGCGCTGGCGATGATGTTGGCCTGCACGCGGTCGCGGCGCAACTGCTCGTAGACGACGAAGGCGCTAGCGGGGTCCGGTGCGTCGCGCAATGACTTGGCGAGAATGACCGCGTCCTCGAGGGCCATCGAGGCGCCCTGACCGGTCGCGGGGGAGGCGGCGTGGGCGGCGTCACCGATGACGAGCAGGTGATCTCGGTGCCACCTGGGGACGTCGGGGAGGTCGTAGGCGTTGGTGACCAGTATCTGGTGGGCCGAGCGCACGATGCCGGCCGCCCGCGTCTGATCATCCTGCAATCGGGTGATCAGCGCGGCTTTCCAGCGTGGGGTGGTGCCGGACGTGATCTCGTCTCCGCTGAGTTCCGTGTCGGTGACCCGGCAGAACCACCAGGTGTCAGGCTGCGCGGTCACGATGTAGCCGAACGCAGCTGAGCCGCGGATGACGGCGGAGACCGCGTCGTCGGCGTCGAGTTGCCGCAGGGCCTGCATCCCGTTGCTGGCCAGGGTGAGGAACGCGCCGCCGTCCTGGCTGTTGAGGGGATGCGCTTCGTAGACCGTGGCGTCGATGGCGGCCTTGCCCAGAGCCAGCGCCGCCGCGGTGCCGGCGATGCCCCCACCGATGATCAGAACCCTGGGCACCTGCATAGCCTAGACAGGCGGACCCAGCCTGCGTCCGTCTCGGCAAGACAGATCGTCGGAGCTCAGGGTGGAGGCGGTGTGGCAGACCAGGTAGCCGATCGGCCCGTGGACATTTACACCGACGGTGCGTGTAGCGGCAATCCGGGCCCGGGTGGGTGGGGAGCCGTCCTGAGGTATGGCACGCGGGAGAAGGAGATCTACGGAGGCGAGCCGGCCGAGACGACCAACAACCGGATGGAGCTGATGGCCCCGATCCGGGCGATGGAGAGCCTGACCCGGCCGATGGTGGTGCGGCTGCACACCGATAGCAAGTACGTCCTGGACGGCGTCACCAAATGGCTGCCGCGATGGAAGAGCAACGGCTGGCAGACCGCTGCCAAGCAACCGGTCAAGAACGTCGACCTGTGGCAGCGCCTCGACGCTGCGGTGAACCGGCATCAGGTGCAATGGCACTGGGTCAAGGGCCACGCCGGGCACCCGGATAACGAGCGTGCCGACCAGCTTGCCGCGCGAGGCCTCCACGAGGCATGCGGGTAAGGAATAGCCCGGACGTGGCCGGAGTTGCCCGTCAGGGATTGCGTTATCCCGGACGTTCCTCGGAGAGGTGGCTGTCGTGCGCGCGCTGGTGGTCACTCCCGGTTCACCATCGGGCCTGGTACTGGGCGAGGCGCCCGACCCGGCGCCAGCCCCAGGTGAGGCGCTGGTCGAGATCAAGCACTCCTCGCTGAACTTCGGCGACGTCAGAGGCGCCCCAGGCGCGGCCCCGGGCTCGGTGCCCGGCTGGGACGGCTCCGGCGTGGTCGTCACGGCGGCCGAGGACGGGTCTGGGCC
>JBOHFK010000179.1:0-9818 GCA_050699635.1 Pseudonocardiaceae bacterium
TCCACCAGCGACCGATCACACCGTCGGGTGGGCAGCGCCGGCTCATCCAACTCAACTGGTCCGAGTGGCTGATCGCCGCGCAACGCCAGACCCACCTGCGCGGGTAACTCGACAGTGCCGGCGTCGATCCGCCGCAACAGCCGGCGGGCCAGCAGTCGTTGCACCGGTGTCCGGGCTTTGGCCAGCGGAAGCACCTCGGCGGCGTCCCGGCTGGTGCCGACGGGTGGCCCGGCAGCCAGTGCCCGCAACACGCCCAGCTCATCGCCGGCGAGTGCGGCGAGAACCGCGTCGAGGTCGACGCCGGCCAGGTCCGCGGTGGGCCGGCCCAATCCGCCTGGATGCGGGCCGAGGACCTGGCGCGCCGCTGGCACCACCGTGAGTGCCTCGTCCTCGCCCCACACCAAGGCCCGGCAGCGTAGCGCATCCACAGCCTGCCCGAGCTGCTCGGCGGTGAGGGAGTGGCCGAGCAGCCAGGCCACCTCGTTGCGGCTCACGGGCGCGGCGTCGGCACCGGCGACGACCAGCGCCGAGATCACCGCCAGGGTGACTGTGTCAAGATCCTCACAGGCCCGGGCAACCGACGCCGGGATCCCGGCTCGGGTGGCCAGTACCACCGAATTGGCCGGCGGGGGTACGGCCAGATCCGGGCGGGCACGCAGCAACGCGGACAGCGAGTCGTCGTCGCGGGACAGTAGCCAATCAGCGAGTGCGGTGCTGGGCATCCCCTCCAGGGTAGCGAGAGCGGGGACTCCCGCCGGTATCGGGCACAATGGACTGTGTTCGTGGCGGATCACGCCGTTCGGCGCCAGAGCAGGACGTCGGCGGCACCCAGCGAGGAGGAGCTGTGGCCAAGCGCACCGACCGGATCGACCCCGCCTGGCCGAGCTGGTCAGAGGAGGACCATCCGGTCAGCGAACTCGCGGCCCCGGTCCAGGGTGCGTTGTCGCCCTTCGGTGAGCTGGCTTTCCCGCTGCCATCCGACGAGCTTCCCTACCAGCACCCACACACGGTGATCAACCGGAGCGACAGCGAGTAGCGGGGTCCCCGCTGGGTGCTATTTCGGGTCCGTTAAGGTGCCGTCACCGCGTGGCACCGACGGATGTCTCCCTGTGATGTAGGAGCGTCGTTGGTCCGGGCGGGATCGCCCGATCGGGGAGGGCGAGCCCACCAGTCCCGCTCGTCCGACACCACCTGAGGTCATGGCTCAACGTCCTCCAGAAACATCCAGGCTGCGCGATCGTCCGTACCTGATTGCGTGCGCTGCCGGTGGCGTAGCGCTGGTAGTCATCGCCGTCCTGGCGTTCTCCTTCCTGGCTCCTTCGAAGGCTGGAGATGCGCGCCAGGCTGCGCCGGCCCCACCACCTGCCGTGGCCACCTCGGCCGTGAAGATCCCGCCGGCCATCCTGCCGGCGGATATGGCAACCTTGCCGCAGAGCACCACCTATACCGTTCTCGAAGGCGTACCGCTGGACCTAGGTCCACTGGAACCCACCGACGGCTCGGTGGTGCACCCCCAGCGAGAGATCGTGGTCTACGCCACCCCCGGTGGCGACCCGATCGCCAGGCTCGGTCCGCAGCAACTCGGCGACACCTGGCTACCGGTGATCGCCAAGCAACCTGGGTGGCTGCAGGTGCTGTTGCCCTCCCGGCCCAACAGTTCGGCGGGTTGGGTAACCGATGTTGCACTCGATCGGGCGATAACTCCGTATCTGATCCGCGTGCACCTTCGTTCACTGACTATGGAGCTGTTCAAGGGGGGCCAGCGCCTAGGTGACTGGACGGTGGGTACCGGCAAGCAGTCTGCGCCCACTCCGGCGGGACGTACTTTTTTGCTGGGTTCGTTCAGTGACACCGCGCAGCGATACTCGCCGGTGATCTTACCTTTGGGCACCCACAGTCCCACTCTGGACAGCTTCGGTGGCGGCCCGGGAACCGTCGCGATTCACACCTGGCCAACCGCCAATGTCTTCGGTACCCGCTCCAGCGATGGCTGCATCAGGGTGCCAAGGGATGCGCTCCACCAGTTGACACAAGTTCCCCTGGGGACACTCGTGCTCATCGACGAGAACTGAACGGAATGTTTCAGAATGAAAGGACAGCATGTGAACAGTAGGAAGCTCGCCGGCGCCAGTGCTGCCAGCGTCGGTGCGGCCACCGCCGTCGCGGCCCTGCTGCTGGGGACCCTGTCCGGATCCGCTGGCGAAGAGCCCACTGCCTCGGCGTTCGGGATCGCCGCGGAAGGTTTGTTACCGATTGCCCCTACGCCTTATGTCTCGGCGCCGCCCGATGAGCACAAGGCCCTTCTCGAAGTGCCTGGACCCAATAGGAACGGCATCTACATCGCGCTGCTCAAGGTCGAAGCCGAGAAGTTCCACTCCAAGGCGACAGCGGTCAAGGTGGACATCCTCGGGCTGAGGCTCAAGGTCCTTGAGGCGACCTGCGATAACGGCCACGGTGATTCCTCGATCATCAAGACTGATGATGGTGACAGGTCGTCGCCATACGCAGGTCAGGCGATCGATCTCTCACCGATTGTCAGGGTCGAGTTCAACCGGCAGCGCCGCGACCACGATGAACTCACGGTCGATGCGGCGGTAATCTCGCTGCTTCCGGCCGATCGGCATCGTACGGCGCTCACCCAGAAGGACCTCGACCTGTTCCAGAGTCTCGCATCTGGCAAGGTCAAGGTTCCGACCATGGCTCAGGTCAATGAAGCACACACCAAGTCGGGAGCGCCCGCAGGGACAACGCCTCTCGTCGGTGACCTGGTGAGCTCACTCAAGGTGCTCAACCCCAGCCTGATCGGCTCCAGGGGTGACCATGACGCCCTGCTGGAAATCGTGATCTCCTCCGCAAGCTGCCGTCAAGAGCGTGAGCGCCACGAGCAGAAGGAAGAGGCCCCGCCGCCGAAGCCCGTCGAGGCACACCTGCCGGTCACCCACTGATCTGACTGGTAGATTTCTCAGTAGTTTTCTCACTGAAGTTTTCTCACTGAAACATTCCGAAGGGGTTGGCACGCGGTGCGTGCCAACCCCTTCGGCTGTCACGGCCCCCGGCCTTCGGTTGTCACGGCCCTGATCCGAAGGCGATCGCCGCCGCTAGTGGTGCGGCCGTAGGATCAGCTGGTGAGTTCTGAGAGACGGCTGACGCATGTGGACGATCGTGGCGCGGCGCGGATGGTCGATGTTTCGGACAAGCAGGTCTCGGCGCGGGAGGCGGTCGCCTCGGGTGTCTTTCGCACCACCGAAGAGGTAGTCCGCTTGCTGCGGGCCGAAGAGCTTCCCAAGGGAGATGCACTGGCCACGGCGCGTATCGCGGGAGTCATGGCGGCCAAGCGAACTCCCGACCTGATTCCGCTGTGCCATCCCTTGTCCCTCACTGGGGTCAGCGTCGATCTGCAGACCACCGGTTCCGAGGTGCACATCACCGCTACCGTCCGGACCACCGACCGCACGGGTGTGGAGATGGAGGCGCTCACCGCGGTCGCGGTCGCTGGCTTGGCGCTGCACGACATGGTCAAGGCGGTCGATCCCGCTGCCGTACTCGACGCGGTGCGGGTGGAGCGCAAATCGGGTGGGAAGACCGGATTGTGGATCCGCCCGACCTGAGCCGGAATATAGCCACATCGCGCATGACGCGCACCAGCTGAGGAGGACCGATGGTGACACCGACCCGTCGCGCGGTGGTTGTCGTGGCGTCGAATCGCGCGGCCGCTGGGGTCTACGCTGATCGCACCGGCCCAGTTATCGTCAACTGGCTCTGCGAGCATGGATACCAGACCCCCGACCCCGTCGTGGTACCCGACGGCTCACCGGTCCGTGACGCAGTCGCGGTCGCGGTCGCGGATGCGGTCGACGTCGTGCTGACCACCGGCGGCACCGGGATCAGCCCCACCGACCGCACCCCGGAGGCCACCGAGCCGCTCCTGGATCGCCGGCTACCTGGGTTGGCCGATGCGATTCGCTCAGCTGGACTTCCCCAAGTGCCCACCGCGGTGCTCTCCCGGGGTCTGGCCGGAGTGGCCGGCCGGACGTTGATCGTCAACCTGCCGGGTTCCTCCGGCGGAGTCCGGGACGGCCTTGGGGTGCTCGAGAAGGTACTTGACCATGCCGTCGAGCAACTGCATGGCGCGGACCACGTCGGCAGCGGAACCGGCCAGCCAACTCTGGCCAAGCCCGCACCTGCCCACCATGAGGCTGTATCTTCTGCCTCTGTGTCTTCTGCCTCTGTGTCTTCTGCCTCTGTGTCTTCTGCCTCTGTGTCTTCTGCCTCTGTGTCTTCTGCCTCTGTGTCTTCTGCCTCTGGACCGTCCCTTTCGGAGCTGTCTGCATCATCGGGTGCAGTACTTCGCGCCGTGGTCACCGAGGACCCGCTGGACGTCGAGGAGCACGCCAGGCTGGTAGCCCGCTCGACCGCCGGGGCAGTAGTGAGCTTTTCCGGGGTGGTCCGCGACCACGACGACGGCAGGGGAGTACGTGCGCTGGAGTACTCCGGCCATCCCAGCGCCGGCGATGTGATCACGCGCGTGGCCGCCCAGGTCGCTGCGGCGCATCCTGAGGTGCTGGGTCTGGCGGTCAGCCACCGGATCGGGTCACTGATGATCGGCGACTCCGCATTGGCGTGCGCGGTAGCTGCGGCCCACCGGGCACCGGCCTTCGCGGCGTGCGCGGCGCTCGTCGACGAGGTGAAACTCCAGCTACCGATCTGGAAGCGGCAGGAGTTCAACGACGGCGCCGAGCAATGGGTCAACTCCCCCTGAAGGGACCCGAACCTGGGCCCCACGGGGCTCAGAATGGTGGTTGGTCGGGTGGTTCGGTGGGTGGTGGTCGGGTTGGTGGTGGGGGCGGTTGGGGTGGGCTGAAGGTCGGTCCGTCCCAGGTCATGGGGGTACCCGGTGGGTCGGGGTCGGTGGGGCGGGGTAGTGGTGGTGGTAGGTCGGGGATGATGGGTTCACCGCGGGTGTGGTAGGTCTGTCCGAGTGGGCTGGTCCAGGTGAACCCCGGCAAATAACACACATTCGGTGTAGCCGGGGTGTCCGATTGCATGGAGACCATGGCGACGCTGATCACCCCCGCAGCCAGCTACCGGTGACCTAATTCCTCGGCGATGGCATCTGCCAGCTGTTGGCGCGCTGCCAGTTCCTGGGTCCCTAGCTCGTCGAGGTGCTTCAGGTCATCAAGACGGAGGGAGGGATCCGGCCAGTTCACGTTCGCGTCGTAGTCCACCGTATGCAACTCAGTGTCGATCGCCGTAGTGAGGGATCGCCAGTCCTGGTAGAGCCCGCGCACCTTCGGTGAGCCGAAGGCCGCCAGGTGCGCCGCGATTGCCGCCCGGTCAGTGACCGCAGGTTCGGGAGGCATCTTCACGCGGTTAGATCCTGTCCTCGGCTCCTCAAACTGCTCAGTGCAGGTAACTGCATCGGCCCCGAGAGTGGCCCATTCTTCGATTGCGATCTTCTCGTTCGTGATGCAGGCCTCGATCCACTGGCCTTCGCGCTCGACGATGCGCAGCACTTCGAGGTATGAGTCGGCGAGACGCTGCTGCCTGCGCTCGTGGGATCGAGTAGCTTCCTCATGGGCCCATCTGGCCTGCTCGCGCTCGCGTTCCCGATCCCACCGAATGTCCTCACGGTGGTTGGCGTTGCGCTGCGTGAGCCAGGCACTGCCGAGTGCGCCGCCGAGTGCGAGTAATCCGACGGCTAGCGAGATCCAGGTTGCCACTCGCCAATCATGCGGCGTTCCCGGCCGTGGTGGTCACATCCGGGCAGCGGTGGATCACGGGGCACCCAGCGCGCAGATCCGGGCGGTCCTTCGCAAACCGTATCCGTTCCTCTTGCTGGTACAGGTGGCCATTGCCGCGAATCGGGTCGAACATCTCATGCCGACCACGGCAGGCAGCCCCGTCCAGCTTCGGGAGGTCGGTCAAGATCGCTTCGAGCAACGCCACCACTGCGGTGATCACCCGCGCCCGAGAGGCCGAACAGGCGCAGAGCTAGCCTGGAGTCACCTCCTTGCCGAGGTTTCCGCCCCGGGGTGACGGCCCCGGGGCATCGGCAGGGGGTCCCGGCGAGGAGAGGTTTTCGTGGACGTTGGGGACGCGCGGACGATCGGGGCCCGGCTGCGGCAGATCCGCAAGTCGCGGGGCAAGTCGCTGCGAGTGGTCGCCGACCTCTCCGGCGTGATCAGCGCGGCGAGCTTGAGTCGAGTCGAGAACGGGCTCCGCGCGCTGGACCGCCATTCAGAGGTCGTAGCGCTGGCGGACGCACTACAGATAGCCCCGTCCGAGCTGACCAGGCTGTCGATGCCCGCGCCCACCAATGGGGACGCCGACAGCGCCACGGACGCCGTGCGCCTGGTGCTCATGGCGGTGGACCACGGTTTACCGGGTGGGCAGGCACTCCCGGTGGACGCGTTGCGTACCAGGGTCATGGCACTACTGGAAGCCACGCGCGGTCGCTGGGATCGGCCCGGTGAAATCGGCGCCAAGCTGCCCACATTGATCCGTGATTTGTATAGCTCGATCGAGGCTGGCCGGGACGTCGCCGAGCTGCTCGACCTGGCGATCATCCTGCATACGCAGGTCACGGTGGCATGGCTGCGGGTAGTCGGCGCTTCGTCGGATCTGCGCTGGCAGGCTGCCACACTCGCACACGATGCTGCCCGCGAGCGTGAGGATCCGATCGCGCTGGGTACCGCGTTGTGGGGAGGTCTCTACGTCATGATCGGTGCGGGCGCCTTCGATCTGGCGCTGGCAGGGCTGGACTCGGTGACGGTGCCCACCACTACGCCGGAGTCGATGCAAGTAGCGGGCACGCTCGCGTTGTGCCGGTCGTTGCTGGCGGCGGTGGACTCTCGTCCGGGGGATGTGGAGGCCCCGTTCCGGGAGGCTAGGGAACTCGCCGAACGCACGGGCGAGGGCAACGCGTTCGGCATGAGCTTCGGCCCCACCAACGTCGGACTGTGGCAGATGTACGGGCAGCTCGACGTCAACGACTACGAGCACGCTGTCCACGTCGGGGAGGGTCTGCACCCTGCCCACCTTCCGCACCTTGTACAGGCCGACTACTGGGTCAACTTCGGTCGCGCGCTGGCACGAGTCCGGGGACGGCGCGACGAGGCCATCGGAGCATTTCGCCGTGCCGAGGAGATCTCCGCCAACCGGCTCTACCGGGATCCGTTCGCCACGGACGTGATCGCTGAGTTGCTCGCGCGAGCTCGCCGGGACGCCGCGGGCCGGGAGCTGCGGAGGATGGCTTACCAGGCTGGTCTGCCCGTGTAGCGGTCCCCGTCTGGGGGACCGTTTCAGCGGTGCAACACCCGCCGGTGTTGATCGTTCACTGTCGTCAATCGTGACCAATGCCACGAACCAGGTACCCGCGACGCATTCTCCCGCTGGCCGTGATCTGAGCCCCGGTGAGGCGCTGGCGAAGCTGTTCCTGGACAACGCCGAGCGGGGCTGCAATGCGGACAACGACGCGCTGGTCGTGGAGCTGCTGAAACGGCGGCGGGCGATCCAGCAGCTCGCTAACCCCAGCGGACCGGGCGGCACCACGAGGGCGAACTGAGGCGACCCCATGGCGGGCAGGCACCGACTCACCGGTCACCGGACCGTCACCAGACGGCGTGGTGTGGAGATGGTGGACATCACGACGCTGGTCGCGCACGTGCTGTCCGACGCTGCCGCTGTTGCCGGACGTCGTGGTGGGGGCCGGTGCTTCGCGTTGTGCGGTGCGGAGGTCATCCCCGCCAGCCTCACGACTGCCCCGGATGGCTACTGCCGGTCGTGCACCGCGATCCCCACCCAGAGGACCACGCGGTGACCGGGGCAGCACCGAGGCCGCCGGTGGTTCCGGGCGCGCCGCACGGCACGCTACGGGGCTTTTCGCTGGGCTGCCGCTGCATGTTGTGCAAGTCGGCGAAGGCCGCGACCACGGCGCCGGTTCCGGTCAAACCGACACCGGCGCGCGACGAGGGCACCCGGTGACCGGGGCACCGAACCCGCCGGAAGAGTCGTGCCCCGGGTGCGGGCACCTCGAAGGTGTCGAGCTGACCAGCGCAACGGCCCGCGTGGTCGCGTGGACGTGCACCCGGTGCGGCATGGGCTGGGCGCACTCGGTGGTCAACCCGTGCCAGCGCCCGTTCCTGGATCACCTCGCCGGGACGGTGGAACTCGCGGTGGCACGGTCCACGCTGCGGGAGGTCTGCGCGCTGGCCGATCAGGCACCTGGGCTCACCGACACGGACCTACGGGCCCGCTTGCTCGCGCTGGCTCAGCGCGCGGTACCGGCGGTGGGCAGGTCTCGGTGAACACCTGACCCCGGCGGGCCGTTGGTTGAGCCGGAGCCCCCGTCATGCTCCCGGCGGCCGGTCGGTTCCATCCTCTCGGTGGTGTACCAGCGTCTTGGCGTCGCTCAGCGCGGCCACCAGGGCCTCGTGGACCACCGACCACCCGTCCCCGGGGTGATGTCACCCACCGATCGGCCCCCGGCACACTGGCCACAGTGGACCGCGAGGCGACGATCAGATTGCTCTGCGAGATCCTCCGGGGCACCGCGGCGTTGCCGGGAGCGGCGTGCCGGGGCTGTTCCGGCATTTTCGATGACCAGCTCGCCGGGGAAACGATCGAGGAACACGACGACCGGCAGAATGCCGCGCTGAGGGTGTGCCGTGGCTGGTCGGCGCGGCTGGCGTCCGCTGGGACGCTGCCCGCGCGGGCCCCTGGTCGCGTGTTCGCTGGTGTCGCGGTGCAAGGCGGGCGACTACTTACCGGGCCCGAGCTGGAACACCCAGCGGTGGCCTAAACCCGGGGGCCAATAATGGTGATCGTTCAGAGCCACCGGCAGGAATCGCATTATGGCAGGCGGCGAGGGTGGGGAGCTGGTCGAGCATCGTCACCGGGAGGGCGATTTCCACGATGCCGCCGGTGCGGTCCCGGTGGGTGTGGGGTGGGTTGGGGCGGCGGCGGGTGAGGTCACCGTGGAGCAGGTATCCGTCGTTGTCGACGATCGCGATGCGCCATTCGGCGTGGTGTTGGGTGGCGACGAGGTCCCGGGCGGCCGCGGCGGGGATGGGTCCCCACCCGGGTAGCTCTGCGGGGTGGTCGTCGAGGCCGAGCAGGGTGGACAGTCGCACCCGGACCTCGATGCCATAGCGCAGCGGGCAAGGTGTCCCGTTCTGGGTGGGAGCGCCGGTACTGGGTTGCTGGGCGCCCTCGGGCTGGTCTAGCCACTCGGCGGGTGCGGGTTGCTCGGCCGGCTCGGGTTGCGCGGGTCGCTTGGGCGGTGCGGGTGGCATGGGTTGCTTGGGCGGCGCGGGGTGTTTGGGTGGCTCGGCCGCCGCGGGCTGTTCGGCTGGCCCGGGCTGGTGGGGTGCTTGGCACTGTGAGGGTTCGTGGTCTTGGTCCCCCCACCCGGGTTGCTGGCTGCGCTCAGGGTCGGGGTCGGTGGGGGTGAGGGGGCCCAGGCTCAGCATGGTGGTCAGGATCTGGGGGCGGGTTTGTCCGTCGAGGGTGCCGTCGAGTAGTCGCAGGTACAAATCGGCGCGGGTTTGGTTGACCGTGGCGGGGTAGCCGGCGCAGCGCAGGTCGTCGGCCAGCGCGTCCAGCCGCGCCGCGGCGGCCGCGGCGTCGGCGGCGGGCAGGCCGGAGCCGGACAGCACGGCGGTGCCGGTGTGATCGAGATAGCCATGCACCGCCCGCCCGCGGACGGCGTGCTGGTAGCTGCGGCGGCTGTAGTCCGGGTCGATGGCGTGCACCTCGCGCAGCAGCCGGGCGGCGAGCTGCCCGGTGGTCCACCCGGGTGCCAGGGGGACCAGCCGGGC
>JBOHFK010000180.1:0-9787 GCA_050699635.1 Pseudonocardiaceae bacterium
GGCAGCGGGACAATCGGTTCGGCGGTAGGACACAGCACGGCATGATCTCCTCGACGTCCACCCTGGTGCGGGTGGCGCCCAGTCTGGCGGTGCGGGTTGCGGCCCGGTGCGCCAGGGGCAGCGCAGCCCGCGCCGATAGACAGCTGTGCCCAAGACAACAGCCACACTGTCACCGGGAGCACAGCACCCCATCGGATGTGGCGGCATCGTTATCTCTGGCCTGAAGGAGATGACATGTCCATAAATGTGATCGAAGAATCCGCCAGCCTCCTGGAAACCCCCAATGTCGAGCGCTCCGAGCAAGCATATGAGCTCCGCGTCGCGCAAGCTCGGGTCCAGCGAGACGAACCACTGCCCGAACACCCGAACGACGGTGATGACGACCGGTACACCACGAAGTTCGCCAGCTTCACCAAAGGCCTGCCGCACGACCACCTCGGCGAGGTCGTTCCCGCCGCTTACCAAAAGCTGATCAAGGCCGTCGAGTCGGGCCGCACCGCGGATTTCGACAACGTCCCCCTCGGCGCGCCCGACCCGACCAAGCAGCGCAAACTGGTCAACCCTCAATCCGGCCACGCCTTCGACCTGGCCGGCGCCGACTCCCACCACCTGCAGATGCCGCCAGCCCCGGCCTTCGCCAGCGCGCAGACCGCCGGGGAGATCGTGGAGAACTATTGGATGGCGCTGCTGCGGGACGTGCCGTTCACCGAGTACTACCGGGACAAGACGGCGATCGCCGCGGCGGCGGACCTGTCAGCGCTGTCCGACTTCCGGGGGCCCAAGGTCAGTGGCAAGGTCACCACGGACACGTTGTTCCGCGGCGCGACCGTAGGCGACCTGCGCGGACCGTACGTGTCGCAGTTCCTGCTCAAGACGGTGATGTTCGGTTCCGAGGTCATCGATCAAAAGATCACGACTACCCCGTTCGGCTCGGATTTCATGACGAGCTTCGCCGACTGGCTGGACGTGCAGCGCGGCACCAAGCGACCCGATCCGCCGTTCGACCAAACCCCCAGGTACATCCGCAATGGGCGCGACATCAGCCAGTACGTCCACATCGACGTGCTCTTCCAGGCATACTTTGATGCCTGCGTCATCCTGAGTCGGTCGAAGGACCAGTTCGGGATGGCCGCGCCACTCAATCCCGGCAGCCCCTACCGCAACTCCCGCACCCAGGAGGGGTTCGGCACCTTCGGCGAGCCGCACATCAAGGGCTTGATCGGCGAGGTGGCGGTCCGCGCGCTCAAGGCGGTGTGGTACCAGAAATGGCTGGTGCACCGGCGGCTGCGGCCCGAGGTATTCGGGGCCCGAGTCGACAGCAACCAGAACGGCACGAAGGCATATCCCCTCCACGCCGATGTCCTGGACTCAGCGGTGCTGCCGGAGATCTATGCCTACAACGCGGCGAAGAATGGTGGCGACGGCAGCTACCTGCTGCCGATGGCGTTCCCGGAGGGCTCACCGCTGCACCCCGCCTACGGCTCCGGCCACGCCACTGTCGGCGGTGCCTGCGTCACGGTGCTGAAATGGTTCTTCGACGAGACGACGGTCCTCGAGAACCCGAAGGTGCCGACCGCTGACGGCCTCTACCTGGAGGATTACACCGGTCCGGACAAGGACACGCTCACCGTCGGCGGGGAGTTGGACAAACTCGTCGGCAACATCGGGATCGGCCGCAACATCTCCGGTGTGCACTGGCGCTCGGACTACGCCGAGTCAATGCGCCTGGGTGAGAAGGTCGCGATCGCTACCCTGCTGGACTTCAAGGCCACCCTGGCCGAGGACTTCAACGGCGCCACGTTCACCACCTTCGACGGTCAGACCATCACAGTCTGACCGGCGCACCCGGCCGGTTGACCCGACACGCTCCGCTACCGGCCGGGTGCGGGCCCTGGGGGTTCACCTGCACAGCCAATTTTCCGAAAGGCTCCGCGATGACTACCACAGATATCACCTCACTGCCTGGTGTCCCGGCCCCTCTCCTGACTCCGCAGGGCAAGACCATCGCCAGCGGTGCGGGCGGTCCCGCCGACCTCGTGCTGGAAGGCGGCGGGGTGAAGGGGATCGGCCTGGCCGGGGCAATCCTGGCGCTCGACGAGGCGGGGTATGAGTTCCGGCGCGTCGCGGGCACCAGCGCCGGCGCCGTGGTCGCGACCATCGTGGCCGCCCTCAACGCGAAGGGTCAGCCATTGTCGAGACTTCGCGATTTCATGGAAGGCATCGACTACAGTGAATTTACCCACAAGAGTAGGCTGCGGGCCGCGCTCGGAAAGGTGGGCGACGCCGAACGACTGCTGCTGCACATGGGGTTGTATGACGGCGACTACCTGATCGACTGGCTGGGGGGAGTCCTTCGAGACATCGGCGTCACCTACTTCGCCGACCTGAAGATGCCCGATGATAGGGCTGACAAGAAATGGACGGCTGCGCAGCGGTATTCCCTGGTCGTGCACGTCGCCGACATCACCCGGGGCAGAGTCGTCCGGCTTCCCTGGGAATACCATGAGTACGGACTGGATCCCGATCACCAACGGCTCGTGGATGCCGTCCGCGCGTCGATGTCGATCCCCTTTTTCTTCGAGCCCATCCGTTTTCGGGCGCCGGCAACAAACGGTTACGAAGCGGGCTGGGTCACCTGGGTCGACGGTGGGCTGCTGGACAATTTCCCCGTAGACGTATTCGACCGCACCGACGGGGCCCCCGCGAGGTGGCCTACCATCGGCGTCAAGCTGTCCGCGCGGCTGACGTCACTAAATGCACCCGAAAGCCCCGATAACGTCTTCGAAGAGGCCCAGGCCTGTTTGACGACACTGCTTGACAATGCGAACCGGTACTACATCGACGACGAAAAAGCCGCTCGGACCATCTTCGTCGACAACGCGGGAATCAAGGCCACCGATTTCGATCTCTCGTCCGGCCAGCAAGCAACACTGCTGCGCAACGGGCTGGCAGCTGGGCGGACCTGGGTCGAAGACCGGCGTCAGCAGGCAGCGGCGGCCGGCGCCACTGCACTGCAAGGATCGTGATCGGGGCACCGAGGAGCAGGGCCATGGCCGCGACCGGAGGAACGGACCATGCCACCAGCGCCATGGCCGAGCGCGGTGCGGTGCTCGACGCGCTGGAGCAGCTCCTCGCGGATGCCGCGCAGGGCCGGGGCGGGGCGCTGTTCGTCGTCGGGGCAGCCGGGTTGGGCAAGACCACCGTGCTCCAGCATGCGATCACCATGGCCGGGCCGCGGTTCCTGGTCGGTGTCGGATGCGGCGACCAGGTGGAGCGGGTCCTGCCGTTCGGCCTGATCAGCCAGGCCCTCGATCAGATCCTCGACGGAGGGTCCGCGGGTAGCGCCATGACGTCCGACACCGACGGCGGTGACACTCCCGGCGTCTCCGCGCAAGCCCGGTTCTACGGCATCCTCCGTGGTGTGCGGGAGGCTGCGGTCTTCCCGCTGCTGGTCGCGCTGGATGACCTGCACTGGTCGGATCCCGACTCGCTGACCGTGATCCACCTGATCTGCCGTCGCCTGGCCACCCTGCCGGTGGCGCTGATCGCCACCGCCCGGCCGTGGCCGGCGGACGCGATGACCTCGGCGCATGATCTCGCCGCGCAGGGGCTGGCCAGGATCGAGCCAGTGGTGCCGCTGAGCGCGGCCGCTGCCCGGGACCTGCTGTCGTCGAGAGTGACCGGGCAACTGCCGCCCGAGGTCGTGGACCAGGCCGTCGACAAGTGCGGTGGCAATCCGTTGCTGGTGGAACAGGTCGCCCTGGAACTCCGGCGCAACGGGCAGCTACCCGAGGGAACCGTCTGGTTCACTCGATTTGCCGGGGTTGGTGCGGCCGGGCGGCGCTACCTGCAGGCGGCGAGTGTGCTGGGCACCCGGTTCCGGGCCGCGGTTGCCGTGGAGATGGCCGGGTGCTCCGCCGCGGAGGCCGCCGCCGAGATTGATGGCCTGTTCCGGGGCGGCCTGCTCCACGATGCCGGCCAGGGGTGGGCTCAATTCACCCATGCGTTGATCCGGCAGGGCGTGTACGACGACATCTCACCTCCCGTACGGGAGAACCTGCATGCGGCCGCGTTCCGGGCGCTGGTGGCTTCCGGGGCCTACCCGGCGGAAGCGGCGGCGCATGCGGTGGCGGCGGAGTTGGCCGGTGACCCGCAGGCGGTGGCCACCGTGGCGCGGGCCGGGCGGGCCGCGCTGCGGGCCGGCGCGGTACAGGCAGCGCGCCGGCATCTGGAAGCGGCAGCGCGGCTCGCGGGGGACACCGCGCCGACCGAGCTGCTGTTTGATCTGGGTGCGGCACTGGTCGCCGACGGTGCCAGCGACCTGGCAATAGCCAGCTACGAGCGGCTGCTGGACGTCCCCGAGTTGCCCATCGCGGATCGCATCGCGGCCCTGCGCGAACTCTGGCAGGCCTGCAACGCCGCCAGCCAGGTGCAGCGCGCCGCGGCCTGCATCGAAACGGCGGTCGGGCTGGCCGAGCAGGACCATCCGGCACTGGCCGTCGGGGCCCTGCTCGACCAGGCGTTTCACGACATGGCCTTCTCCGGGCCGCGGGCCGCGCTGGCGTCGGCGAATCGGGCCGCCGGGCTGGCCACGACCAGCGGAGTCATGCAGGCCTCGGCGCTGGCAGCCCAGGGGGCGTTCGCCTACCGCTGCGGTGATCCCGACAGCCTGGCCAGCGCAGCAGCCGCCGCTACCCGGGTGGATCTCATCCCCACCTCGCGGTCCATGGACCGGCACCGCTACCGGCATCCCGCGCTCACCTACGCCACCGTGGCCGTCTACGCGGAGCGATTCACCGACGCCGAACGGCTCCTCACCGAGATCCTGAATTCAGCGGAACGCCGCTGCGAACCGATCACCCTGCTGCAGGCGGCGACCGCGTGGACCGACGGCCTGTGCCGGTTGGGGCGGCTGGCAGAGGCCGCCGCGCTGGCCGATCGTCTCCTCGAGCTTGCCGAGCTGTTGCCTCGCGCCGCCGCACTCGCCATCAGCTACCGGGCATTGGTGCTCCTCGAGCAGGGCGAGCTCGAGCAAGCGGCGCACTGCTTCTCGCAACCAACCAAGATCCACAACGATGGGCACAACATGCATCACGCCGATGGCTTGGAGTGTCACGTGCGCGGCGTCCTCGCCTACCGCCAGGGCGACACCGAGACGGCCTGCGCACTGTTCACCCAGCTCCAGGAGTGGGCCGAGCGCACCGGCGAGGTCGATCCTTCCTACCTGCCGTGGGCCTGCGATGCGGTCGCCGCCCACCTGGCCAGCGGCCGGGACAGCGATGCGCAACGGGTCATCGACTGGGTCACCCTGCGGGGCAGGGGACTGCCCACCCGGTGGCCGAAAATCGTCGTGGCCACCGGGCAGGCCGCGCTGGCCGAGCGCAGTGGGGACCGATCCATCGCCGAGTCCCGTTTCACCCGGGCCCTGGAGCTCCACGACGAACTGCCCATGCCGCTGGCGCGGGCCCAGACACTCACCGACTTTGGCGCGTTCCTCACCCGGGGCGGTGAGATCCCCCGAGCACGGGCACTGCTCGCGGAAGCGATGCAGATCGCCGAGACCTGCGGAGCGGGCTGGCATGCCGGCCGGGCGCGGGCGCAGTGGCGGCGGGCCGGCGGGCGCGCCCGCAGCCACAAGCCCGACGAGCTCAGTCCCCAGGAGAGCGCCGTCGCCCAACTTGCCATGATCGGCCGGACCAACCGCGACATCGCCCAGCAGCTCCATCTGTCCATCAAGACTGTCGAGACCCACCTCGGTCACGTGTACCAGAAGCTCGGTATCCGCAGCCGTTGGCAGCTCAAGGCGTGGGGGGCGGACCCCAAAGGCATTGGGCCCAGACCCGCCCCCCACGGCTAGTCGATCTCCCGGTCAGTGATCGCCGCGCGGCGCACCGTGGTGGCAATCACCATAATGGCAGCGAACAGGATCACATCCTTGAGAACATACTGACCTTCCAGTGTGGGCATGTGATGCGGACCGGCAAATATCCGTCCAGTCAGCACCAGCATCGGTGAGAGCATCCCCAGCACCAACGGTGTGACAAGGTACATCGCCACCCGCGGCCAGCGTCCACTCATCAGCAACAGCCCAGTGGCGCATTCCACGGTGGCCAGCAGAACCAATGCCACACCGGCGGGCACCAACCCAAAAGTCAACGCCCGGGCCGTGGCCAGGACAAGATCCTCGGCTGGGCTGACCCCAGGGAAGTACTTCAGGATACCGAACCCGAAGATTACCGCTCCCATGCTGATACGCAATGCCGCGATGCTGTGGCGCAGCAACCAGCGATGAATGGCCTCCTCCCCTGCTTCGATCATCGTCAATGCTCTGCGGGCCACATTTTTTTCGGCAAGCTCAACGCCGGTGTGGGTATCCTCGGCGAGGGTGTCCGAACATACCGGCGAGGCCGTTTCGCCGGGATAGGTCGTGGTCGACATGCTCATCCTCCTTACTGACAAGATTGAGGATGGACCCGGCAGTGAATGACACAGGGTGTAATGGCACAAGGTGTCCTCGGTGGTGGTCCATCAAGTGTCAGTGTGTGTGAAGGGTCCGGCCGGCGTCGTCGGGAAATACCCTGAGATTAGTGGCCACCGAGCAGGCGCCAGTACCACCCTTTGTGAGGGTTCTCCGGAGAATAAGAAGCCGCCGTAGCAGAAGTTTTCAGATGGATCAAGGTGGTTCACACCGCCCTCGTGTCGCCGAGTTCGACAACAGGGCTGGCGATCACGGGCCGAACCGCCGTGTAGTCGAACTCGGCGACCTCGTGGCCCGCGACCGCCGCGCGCTGGCGTACGGCATGCGGTAATCAGCCACGGCAGTCCTGGTTTCGTCCAAGCGCGCTCGATGGCGCTATCCTCATCGGGCAGTGCGCCGTACCAGCTGCAACCTGCCGGCCAGGCCCGCCCGCAGCGCGAGGCGCAGCGGCGCTTTCAGCGGGCCACGGTGGCGATCGGCGAGATACCGGTAGGTGCTGCGGTGGTGCTCCGCGAGCATCGGCCCAGAGACCCGGCTGGTGGCGTGCCCGCCGAGGTGGGTGACTTCGGCGCTCGGGACGTAGATGTTGAGCCACCCGGCGCGGCCCAGCCGGTCACCGAGGTCGACGTCCTCGAAGTACATGAAGTAGCGGGAGTCGAAGCCACCGATGGCCTCGAAGGCGGCTCGGCGCAGCAGCAGGCACGACCCGGACAGCCACTCCGCGGTCCGCTCGCCCAGCGCGGCGTCGGACTGCCGGTAGGCCGTGGTCCAGGGATTACCCGGCCAGACCGGGCCGAGCACCGCGTGCCCGACGCCACGACGTAGCTCGGGCAGCAGCCGCGCTGACGGGTACACCGTCCCGTCCGGTTGCCGGATCAACGGCCCCAGCGCACCCGCTCGGGGCCACCGTTGCGCGGCCGCGAGCAGCTCGTCGAGGCTGCCCGGGTGCCACTCGACGTCCGGGTTGGCCACCACCACCCAGCCCACGTCAGGTCCGAGCTCGGCGACCCCGCGGTTGGCGGCAGTGCCGTACCCGACGTTCTCCCCGATGCGCAGCAGCTGGACACCGTCGCGGCGGATCGCCCGCTCCGGGGCGCCGTCGGTGGACCCGTTATCGGCCAGCAGCACCCGCACCGGCCGGTTGGTGGCCTTGACCACCGAGTCCAGGAATGTCTCCAGGGTGTCGCCAGGCGAGTACGTCACCGTGACGACCGCTAGTTCCTGGCCGTAGGAGTTGCTAGGGGGCACGGCGCTCGATTCTGCACCCTGGCTGGCCCGGCCGGGCTAGTGGGATCGCCGGCGGGCCATCTCAGCGTGGGCATAAGCCTGGCGGTGCAGCGCTGCGCTGGCCGCCCAGGAGAAGTCCTTGGCGCGGCGCTGCGCCGCGGCCGACAGCTCCGAGCGGCGGGCCGGGTCATCGAGCAGCTCGACCAGCCCGGCGGCGATGTTCTTGGCGTCGATTCCGCAGTAGGCCACCGCGTCGCCACCCACCTCCGGGATCGCCAGCCGCCGGGAGGTCAGCACCGCCGCCCCGGTCGCCATCGCCTCCAGGACCGGCAGCCCGAAACCCTCCCCCAGTGACGGGTAGGCCACCACCGCCGCTCCGCCGAGGAAACCGGATAACTCACCCAGCGGAAGGTAGCCGGCTCGGATCACCCGAATCCGGTGCGGCACGGCGTGCAGTTCCCGTTCCACCTGGCCGTCCCAGCCCGGCTGCCCGGCAAGCACCAGGACCGGCGGGTCAGACCGGCCCGCGAGCACCTCGCTGGCCTGGGCGAATCCCCGGATCAGCGCCGGCACGTTCTTGCGCGGTTCGAGGGCGCCGAGGAATGCGACATAGGGGCGCTCGCCCAGCCGCAGCCGGCGGCGAACCGTGCCGATCTCCTCGGGCGAGGGCGGATGGAACCGGTCGGTGTCCACCCCGTGGTGCACCACCTGCAGGGTGCCCAGGTCAGCGCCCAGGACACGGCCCAACTCCCGAGCGGTCGCGGCGCTGGGCACCACGCACACCTGCGCCCGGCGCAGCGATGCCCGCGTCCAGGCCCGGAAGAAACGCGCTTTGACCGGTGAATGCACTCCCCGGTGGGTGAAGAACGTGGCGTCGTGCAGGGTGACCACCGTGGCAGCGGGGCTGGCCAGCGGCATCGTGTAGTGCGGGGAATGCAGCACGTCGATCCGCGCCCGCCGGACCAGCCAGGGCAAGGTGGTCTGCTCCCAGGTCAGCCGCGCGGTCCGGGCGACGAGCCGCTCCACCGCAGGCACTACCTCGGCCTGCGGGGCCAGGGCGGCGTAGAGCTCCGCATCCCGCGGCTGGCAGACCACCATCGGCGCCGCACCGTCGGCTCCCAGCGCCGCAACCAGGCAATCCACATAGCGACCGACGCCACCGCGGTCAGCTGGCACCGCGGTCGCGTCGATGAGCACCCGCGGCTCGGTGAACACGCAGCGAGCTTACGAGATGACCGTGCGTGTTCGTGACCGGCGTAGTCCGACGTGCACCGACCACACCTGACGGGCCGCATGTTCCCAGCTGAACTGCGCTGCCCGCCGCCGGCCCGCGGCAACCATGACCTGCGCCTTGTTCTGATCGCACAGCACCGTACGCAGGGCGGCGACCAGCGCGGCCGGGTCAGCGCGCGGCACCGTCAGACCGGCTCCCCCGGCCACCTCGACCAGCGCGGGCGCGTCGGAGTGCACCACCGGCACGCCGGCCGCCATCGCTTCCAGCACCGGCAGGCCGAAGCCCTCCGCGAGGCTCGGCGCCGCGAGCACCGCGGCGCGATGCAGCACGACGGCCAGCTCGGGGTCGGTGAGCCGGCCCAGCGTGCGCACCCGGTCTGGATCCAGCCCGGCTGCTCTGGCCAGTTCGGCCGGACCGGGCTGTCCCCAACCCGGCTGACCGGCCAGCACCACCGGCACATCCGGGGCGTGCGGCGCGGCGAGCGCGGCGAGAAGGGTGTCAATACCCTTGCGCGGCTCGAGGGTGCCGACGGCCAGCACGTATCGCGGCGGGAGCCCCAACCGGGTGGCGACGTCATCGGCGTCCTCCGGCAGGCGCATCACGGCTGCACTGACCCCCTCCCCCACCACGTGCAGCTCCGCCTGGCAGATCACGTGCCGAGGCAAGTCGTCTCGGACCGCCGCGGTCGGCACCACCAGGGCGTCCGCCTGGCACGCTGCTCGCCCGATCATCCGGCGGTGCCAGCTGCACCCGCGCCGAGTCAGGGTGCCGGGATGAGTCCAGGGCACGGTGTCGTGCACGGTGACCACGAGCTCGCGGCCACGGGCCGGGCCCGGTGGGGCCAGCGG
>JBOHFK010000181.1:0-9694 GCA_050699635.1 Pseudonocardiaceae bacterium
AGGTCGCCTGGGGCGTGCGGCTCGTCATCACTCGGTCAAGCGTTTACCAGCGGTGACCATTCGAGTGGTTCTATGACAGTCCGTATATAATAATTCCCTAAGAGTGATCCGTATTCAGCTATCTGAGTGATGACAAGGTTTGCGTGTACCGATAGGTAGCTGTCCCTTGTGGGGTAGGTAGCAATCCTTTAGTCGACTCGTTGTCCAACTCCGTTCACCTGGAGGAGAGAGCGTCACGCCGTCCGATCCCGATGCAGGGAGGTTTGATGGCTGCCGCTCGGTTCCAAGTTGTCTCGGTGGCGCGCTCGGCGCTGGTGCCTGCGCCCCGTGAACCCGAGGACGGCGCTGGATCGTGGGCGGACATCCCTCTTCCCCGGACGCGGGGATTCACCTGGCGCTTCATGTCGGCCAACAACCGCAGCCTGGCCAGGTCGGCACGCACCTCTCCGGACGTCGAGGCCTGCCTGGAGGAGATCCGCCTGCTGCAGGAGGTCCTGGTGGACGCGGTGGGAGAGACGTCGCGAAACGGGCGCGGGCAGTGGGTGTGGCGGGTCCGGGTGGCCGACGAGGTCGTCGCCACCGCGGCTCGCAGCTACCCGCGCCAGGTCCGCGCCCGGCTCACCTGCAACGCGTTCCTGCAGCTGGCCGCGGAAACGGCCGTCTCGACCCCCGTGCAGGTGATGTATCGGTGACCACCATCGTGATGGCGCCGGTTCCCGGGCCGGAGAGCCCGCCGGAGTCGGCGCGGAAGGTTCGGTCGGCCGCCGCTGGTGCCGACCGGGTCTTTCAGATTACGCTGCGGGGCGCCGGCCTGGCCGTGCTGATCATCATGGCCACGATCGGACTGTTCCTGTTCTACCGGGGTGCCCAGGCGCTCGGCGACGCCGGCCTCTGGAAGTTCATCACCACCCAGAACTGGGAACCCAGCTCGCACAACTTCGGGATCGCGACGGTGATCATCGGCACGATGCTCGTCGCCCTCGTGGCGGTGTTCTTCGCGGTGCCCTTGGCCACCGGGGTCGCGCTGTACATCTCCGAGTACGCGCCACGCAAGCTACGCCAAGCGCTGATCAACCTGGTCGACCTGATGGCCGCGGTGCCCAGCATCGTGTTCGGGCTGTGGGGGGCCTACTTCCTCCAGGAGAAGGTCATCCCGCTGGCCAAGTGGATTTCGACGACCTTCGGCTGGATCCCGCTGCTGGGCGTCAGCGGCGCAACCCCCGACGACCCGCTGGAGGACAAGACCATCTACGAGTCCGGGACGTTCATCGCCGGCATCGTGGTGGCGCTGATGATCATGCCGATCATCTGCTCAGTGATGCGGGAGTCGTTCGCGCAGGCGCCGGTCGGGGAACGCGAGGGTGCCTTCGCGCTGGGCTCGACCCGGTGGGGGATGATCCGCAGCGTCGTACTGCCCTTCGGGCGCGGCGGGATGATCGGCGGCACGATGCTCGGGCTGGGCCGGGCAATGGGTGAGACGATCGCCGTCTACAAGGTCATCAGCCCGATCTTCGAGATCCAGCCGCAGATCCTGCACCGAGGCACGAACACGGTGTCCGCGCTGATCGCGCTGAAGTTCGGCGCCGCCAGCCCCTTCGACTTCTCCGCATTGTTCGCCGCCGGGCTCGCGCTGTTCCTGCTCACCCTCGTGGTCAACTTCGGTGCGTCGGCGATCATCGCGCGCACCCGCTCCGGCGCATTGAGTGATGCCTGAGATGACAACGACGACGACCCCCCCGTACACCAGCGCTCGGCCGGAGCCCGGCGCGCCGGCCGCCCCGGAGACCGCGGCCGCTGCCCCGGAGACCTCGCCGGCTGTGGAGGTCCGCCGCTCGACGGCAGCCCGTAGCCGCGCCGACGTCATCATCATCGCCGGTGCGGGGGCGGCCGGGCTGAGCCTCGCGGCCCTGCTGACCACCCGAGTGATCCCCTCAGCCAACCTCATCGCCTTCGTGGTGATCGCCTATCTGCTGTTCGTTGCGCTCTACAGCGTGCTGGTGTCCATTGAGGACGACGGTCGCACCATCCGCGACCGGATCGCCTCCGTCGTCGTACACAGCCTGGGACTCGTCGCCCTGATCGCGCTGGTGTTCATCGTCACCTTCACGTTCTTCCGCGGCCGCGAGGCGCTGCCGCACCTGAACTTCTTCACCCAGGACATGCGGCTAGCCGGCCCGCTGGACCCGCTCACGGTCGGTGGCATCGCGCACGCCGCGGCCGGCACTCTGATCGAGATCACCATCGCGCTGCTGATCGTCGTGCCGCTCGGGCTGACCTGCGCGGTGTTCCTCAACGAAACCAGGGGCGCTTTCCCCCGGATCGTGCGCACCGTGGCCGAGGCGATGACCGCGCTGCCCTCCATCGTGGCCGGGCTGTTCATCCTGGCGTCGGTGGTCCTGACCCTGGGGCTGGCCAAGTCCGGGCTGGCCGCCGGACTGGCGATCAGCGTGATGATGCTCCCGATCGTGATCCGGGCCTCCGATGTGGTGCTCCGACTGGTACCCGGCTCGCTGAAAGAGGCGTCCTACGCGATGGGCGCCCCGCAGTGGCGGACGGTCTGGCACGTGATCCTGCCGACCGCCCGGTCCGGCCTGACCACCGCGGTCCTGCTGGCTACCGCGCGCGGGATCGGTGAGACCTCCCCGGTGCTCATCACCGCGGGCTTCGGCTCCGGCCTCAACCTCAACCCGCTGTCCGGGCCGATGGTGTCGCTGCCGCTGGCCACCTTCATTTTCTCCGACTCACCGGAGAAGACGATGATCGCCCGCGCTTTCGGCGCCGGCGCCGTGCTGCTGGTGCTGGTGCTGGTGCTGTTCGGGCTGGCCCGGGTGTTCGGCGGACGCCAAGCCGGCGAGCTGTCCGCCCGGACGCAACGCCGCCGCACCCAGGAGTCGTTGCGCGATCTTCAACGGTTCAACGCCCGACCCCGGGCAACGACGCAGGTGGGCGGGCAGGGGACATGATCATGATAGCCAAGGGTCGTACCAGACACACTCGCTGGGGAGCCGAAACGCGGCGCGGCGCGGCACTGCTGGCGGTGCTGACCATCCTGGCGGGGATGCAGGCGCTGCTCGCACCGAGCGCGAGTGCCGATAGCTACGTTCCGATCAGCGGCTCCGGCTCGACGTGGAGCTCGAATGCGCTGGACCAGTGGCGGCGCAACGTGGCCAACAACAACGGCATCACCGTCAACTTCTCGGCGAACGGTTCGACCAGTGGCCGCAACGAATTCAGCCGCGGGCTGGTCGACTTCGCGGTGTCGGAGATCCCCTACGGCCTGACCGATGGCGGGCAGGTCGATTACCCGCCGCAACGAAAGTTCGGGTATATGCCGATTGTCGCCGGCGGTACCTCGTTCATGTACAACCTCAAGATCGGCAACAAGCGGGTCACGAACCTGCGCTTGTCCGGCGAGGTCATCACCAAGATATTCACCCAGCAGATCACCAACTGGTCCGACCCGGCGATCAAGGACGATAACCCGGGGCTGGCGCTGCCGGCCCGCAAGATCGTGCCCGTGGTGCGCTCGGACGGCTCGGGCACCACCGCGCAGTTCACCGCCTGGATGGCCAGCCAGTACGGCTCCCTGTGGGACGACTACTGCCACCGGGCCGGCAAGAACCTCACCCCCTGCGGGTTCACGTCGTTCTTTCCGTCCCTCAACGGCGTCAACGCCAAGGCCGGCTCGCAGGGGGTTGCCGCGTTCACCGCGCAGGCCTCGAGCGAGGGCGCGATCACCTACGTCGAGTACTCCTACGCCCGTAACTCGGGTTTTCCCATCGCCAAGGTGCTCAACAAGGCGGGTTACTACATCGAGCCCAAGGCGACCAGCGTGGCGGTGGCACTGACCAAGGCGAAGATCAACCCTACCGACCTGACATCGGACCTGAGCAGCGTCTATGTCGATACCGACCCGCGGACCTACCCGCTGTCCAGCTACAGCTACATGGTCATCCCGAAGGACACCACGTCGAACTTCAACACCGAGAAGGGCAAGACACTCTCCGACTTCGCCTATTACTTCTTGTGTGAAGGTCAGCAGCAGGCTGACTCGCTGGGCTACTCGCCACTGCCGATCAACCTGGTAGCCGCCGGTGTCGATCAAGTGGACCAGATCCCCGGCTCGACCCACAAGCTCAAGTCCGACAGCCTCGCGGGTTGCCGCAACCCGACGGTGTCCCCGGACGGGACAAACCTGCTGGCCAAGAATGCCGCGCAGCCCGACCCGTGTGATCGCAAGGGAGCCGGGACGCAGTGCGCGGCCGGCCCCGGTGGGGCGCCCAATACGCCGACCAGCAGCACCAACCCCAATGGGACCAACCCCAGTGGGACCAACCCCAGTGGGACCAACCCCAGTGGGACCAACCCCAGTGGGACCAACCCCAGTGGGACCAACTCCAGTGGGACCAACCCCAATGGGACAGACCCCGGCGGGACCACCACCAACAACGGCGGCACCGATGCCAACACGTCGATCGACCCGTCGTCGGGTACCTCGGGTGTCGATCCGGCCACCGGCGACTCGACCGGCAGCAGCACGCTGGCCGGGACTTCGAACTCCGCTGGCGCGTCCGCCGTGCCGGTGTCGGTCGACGTCGCCGACACCCGGCGGCAGACGGTGCTGGGGTCGCTGGCCGCTGTGCTGTTGCTCGGGCTGGTACTCGGGCCACCGCTGGTGGCGCGCACGATGCGCAACCGCGAAGGACCGCAGACATGAGCGCGCGTCGGGTGGTTACCGCGGTAGTGACGCTGTTGATGGGCGCGGCGCTGATGGGTGCCCTCTCCAGCGCTCCACCCGCTTCCGCGGATGGAGCGCCCGCCGACTCCGCCATGACCAAGTCCGGGACGGGTGCATTCAACAACCTCAAGGTGACGGTCAGCCAGACCAAGAACCTCATCAACCAGGCGGTCACCGTCACGTGGACCGGCGGCGCTCCGACGCAGCCGCAAGGCGGGTTCGGCACCAACTACCTGGAGATCATGCAGTGCTGGGGCGACGAGGCGACCGGCCCCGACCGCACCCAATGCCAGTTCGGCGGTGTGAACACCGGACCCTTAGGCACCGTGGTGGCCTCCCGGCAGGTCACCTACTCCGTTGCCCTGGTCGACCCCAAGGAGACGCTCAAGGTCCCGTTCGGTCAGGTCGCGTTCGTCCCGTTCTGGGCGGTGGGGAAAGCCAAGCCGGAAGGCTCCGGCGCCGGAAACACCAATGACTTCTTCGACGCTCAGAGCACCAACGAGGTCCCCGCGGCTCGCACCCACGGCGACGGCACCGGCGTGGAGTATTTCGAGGTGCAGACCGTGCGCCAGGCAGCCGGTCTTGGCTGTGGTGACCCGGTCACGGCGGATGGCGGCACCAAGGGCCGGTCCTGCTGGCTGGTGGTCGTGCCCCGGGGGGACACCGAGGTGGACGGCAAGACTCGGGGGGAAAACAATTCCCTAGGTCGCGCACTGGAGTCGTCGCCACTGAGCCAGACCAACTGGGACAAGCGGATTTTTTTCCCGCTGGAGTTCCTGCCGGTGGGTCAGGCCTGCCCGATCGGGTCGGAGGAACGCCGGATCCTCGGCAACGAACTCATGACCGACGCGGTCGGCAGCTGGCAGCCGGTGCTGTGTGGCAGTGGCAAGGCATACACCTACACGCAGCAGGGCGACGACGTGGTCCGCAATCTGCTGCTCGGCGGCAACTCACCAGGCCTGGCGCTGATGACCAACCCGATCCCACCCGACCAGGCACCCGCGGACTCTCCGCTGGTCTACGCGCCCGTCGGGCTGTCCGGGCTGGCCATCGTCTTCAACGTCGAGCACCAGCCGCCCGACCCCCAGGATCCGACGGCGCCTCCCACTCCCGAGGAGGAGCAGCGCGGCCGGCGATTCACCTCCATGAAGCTCACTCCGCGGCTGGTGGCCAAGCTGCTCACCCAGTCCTACTTCTATTCGGTGGTGGATCCGCCCGACGCCATCAAGAACAACCCGTCCGGCAAGCCCAACCCGTTGGGTCTGCTCACAGATCCCGAGTTCCTCGACCTCAATCCTGACTACAAGGGGTTCACCGATCCCAACGCGGCGGCGCCGGACGCGCTGGTGCAGTTGGGCAGCGCGGATGTCACATCGCTGCTGTGGAGCTGGGTGACGGCCAACCAGGACGCCCGTGACTTCCTCGCCGGAAAGCCCGACCCGTCAGGCATGGTGGTCAACCCGAACAACCAGAACCTCCCGCTCCCCACGACGACGTTCCCGCGCAATGATCAGAGCTGCCGGGACGTCACCGTCAGCGGTTACAAGGGCATGTTCTGCACGCAGGATGCTCGCCCATTCACCAACGATATGCACGACGCCGGCCGCTCAGCCGCCCGCGGCGACACCCAGGGGCGGACGCCCAACCAGGTAAGCGGTGCATTTGTCACGGAGAAGGGCCCCCGGCAGGTGCCCGGCCGTCGGGGGCTGCTCGCGGTGGTGGACGCGGCGACCGCCACCCGGTACGGCCTGCCGACCGCAGCGCTACTCAATACCGCAGGCGAGTACGTCGCCCCTACCACCCCGAGCCTGCTGGCCGGTGAAGCAGCCATGAAGCCCAGCACGGTGCCGGGTGTGCTGATGTCCGACCCCATTACACCCGACAAGGGGGCCTACCCGTTGACGGCGCTGACCTACGCAGTCGCCGCCCCGTCCACACTGGACACCACGGCCGCCAAGGACTACGCCGCGTTCGTCCGCTATGGGGTCGGTCCCGGTCAGCAGCCCGGCATCGAAGAGGGCCAGCTCCCGCCGGGCTTGGTGCCGCTGCCCGACGCGCTCAAGGCCCAGGCCGTGGCCGCCGCGGCAATCATCGAAAAGGGCGCGACCAAACCCCCAGACCCCAAGCCGGAGTCGCCGAACAGCACAGTGGTCGTCCCCGGGTCGACTCCGGGCTCGAATGGCAATCCACGTGTTCCAGTGGGCCCGCGGGAGAGCACGACATCCCCCAGCGGGGGATCTGGCACGCCAACTCCAGTAGGCGCTCCACCGGGTGCCAACAACCCGGGCGCGAACGTGCCGAGCGTAGTCCAGCAGCCGGTCGCCGTGCGGCGCACGCCGCCGTTGCCCGCTCCCGCGGTGGGCGCCCTGCTCCTCACGATCTTGATCTGCGGCGCGCTGGCGGCGACATCGTCGCCGGTCTTGCAATCGCCAGTCATCCACCGGCTACGCGCCGTGGTGCGACGTCTCACGCGAAGGGAGGTGACACCCCCCGAGCAGTGACCGGGAGTGTCCGCTCCCGGCCACCGGCTCGGCCGACCTACTGCCAGCAAGACGTCAGTGACCACCTGGAATGTCCGCCACTGACGAATGTGCCCGGACGACTGTCCGTGCATCCCTGCGTTGAAAAGGATAGCAGCACATGCGAAAGAGGAGTTTCCTCTTGATCGCCGGCGCCTGCCTGGCGAGCCTGTCACTTGCGGTGGGATCGGCCCTAGCCGACCCCAGCGGACCACCCACGTTCCGCGATCTCGCCGGGGAGGGTTCTGACACCACCCAGGGTGTCATGAACGCCTTGTCCAATGTCGTCCAGATCGGCGGGACCCTGAGAATCGGGTCCTACGACGCAGCCACCGCACCGGGGCAGACGATCTCCACCAAGAGCACCCCCGCGTGCACGAATATTCCCCGGCAGTCTGGTTCGAATAACGGCATCAACGCGCTGCGCGATGATCGGAATGCGGGAACACACTGCCTACAATTCGCCCGATCGTCGACCGATAACCACACCAGTCACAACGGGGACCACCTGACCTACATCCCGTTCGCCACCGACGCGGTCACCTACGCCATCCGAGGAGCGGGTGCCACCCCGGCGGGCAGCAGCATCAACCGGAACCTGCCCCTGGCGACCCTGAAAACAATCTTCACTCAGGCCCCCGGACCGTGCCTTGCTGCCTTTGAGCCCTTGCTGCCGCAGTTCGGCTCGGGGACCCGGAAGTTCTTCCTGGAGAATGTCCTGGGTCTGGGGTCTGGCGCTGACGTGCAGAACTTCGCCGGGCCCGGCAGTCTGCACCCCTGTGTCAAGGACACCGACGGGATCGGCAACCCGCTGCTGGAGAACACCGGCAACCTGCTCGCCAACGACAAGCAGATCGAGCCGTACTCGGTGTCGTCGTGGATCGCGCAGACTACTAAGAATGTGGCCGACGTTCACGGTCTAGCGCTGCTCGGAAATATTGACGGCATTCCGGCGCTGGCGATCAACACCACTGCTGCGGGGACGACCCGGCCCGTCTTCAACGTCGTTCCCAACGTGCTTGTCAATGGCCCCTCGAATAGCCGGACAGTATTCGTCGATACTGATCCTGACCCGGCTGTGAACACCTCGTTGGTCTGCCAGAACAGTGCGGCGATTCTGAAGCAGGGATTTGTCACTCGTTCGGACTGTGGTGACACAACGATCAAGAGCGACCCGAACCTTGGTACCGACACCGTGGGTGCAGGCGAGTAGTGCGGGTCCTCATCTGAAAGCCTCCTTTCTCGAACAGGAAGAGTTCACACGTGGATAAGAAAAGATTCTTGACTCGGTTGGTGGTGGCGCCCCTGGCGGTCGCCGTCGCGGCCGGGGGCTCGGTTTTCCTTGCAACGTCGGCCTCCGCCGGACCTCCCGGCACGCTGGGCACCCTCACCTTCAGCCCGGCTACCGGTCAGGACATATCAATCATCACTGCCATCACCTCTGGTGGCTGTGATGCGCCATCCAACGCCGCCGACCTGGAGATCTTTGGCCCGGTGGGTTCCGCGAACCCGACTTTCCCGGACCGGACTGTCATCACCTCGACACAAAACAACACGTTCTCCAACGCCGTCTCGTTCACGGTCCCCGAGGGAGTCTCTACCAAGACTGCCGCAGATATCCTCCAGAAGGTAATCCAGCCTGGTGAGTACCAGTTCACCGTTGTCTGCCAGGATCAGGATTTCCTGACGGAATTCGGCACCTTCACCGGGTCGATCTTCTTCACCGACGCGACGCACTACAACAGCGGCGCGACGCCCACTCCGACGCCGACGCCGACGCCGACCCCAACGCCGACACCGACACCGACACCGACACCGACCCCAACGCCGACACCGACACCGACACCGACACCGACGCCGACACCGACGCCGACGCCGACGCCGACGCCGACCCCAACGCCGACGCCGACGCCGACCCCGACGCCGACGCCGACCCCGACGCCGACCCCGACGCCGACCCCGACGCCGACCCCGACGCCGACCCCGACGCCAACGCCAACGCCGACCCCGACGCCGACGCCGACGCCGACCCCAACGCCGACGCCGACACCAACGCCAACCCCGACGGTGACACCGACGCCGACACCTCCGGTGGGGGCGGTCGCCACGACGACCACGTTGACGGTGATCCAGGTGCCGCTGCCCTTCGGGTTGGGGGGTTTCGCGATTCCTATCGCGAACGTGGCACCGACTAACGCGGTCGGAAAAGTCCAGTTCAAAGACGGCGCCACCAACCTCGGTGGCCCGGTGACGGTGTCCGGCGGTGTGGCCATCGGCCCGTTCACCACTCTGCCCGCGGGCCCGCACTCGATCACCGCGACGTTCACCCCGACTAACCCGGCGAAATTCAAGCCGTCGACGTCGAACACGGTGAACTTCAACTTCTAGACCGGTCGCGGCCCCTGAGTGAGCCACATTCAGGGGCCGCACCCCAGCC
>JBOHFK010000182.1:0-9667 GCA_050699635.1 Pseudonocardiaceae bacterium
GCCGCCGAGCACGTCGAGCGGATGATGCCGGTGTTCGACGCGCTACGACCCGAGGGACCTCGCGAGGAGGGCTTCGTGCACGCCGGCGACGTCGGCGCCGGTCATTTCGCCAAAATGGTGCACAACGGGGTGGAATACGGCCTGATGCAGGCCTACGCCGAGGGTTACGAACTACTCGAGGCCGCCGAGCTGGTCACCGACGTGCCCGCGGTGCTCAAGGCGTGGCAGCGCGGCACCGTGGTGCGCTCCTGGCTGCTGGAGCTGCTGGTGGCAGCCCTGGACCGCGACCCGGAACTGGGCGGGCTGCGCGGCTGGGTGCAGGACTCCGGCGAGGGCCGCTGGACGGTGGAGGAAGCGATCAACCACGCGGTGCCCGCACCGGTGATCTCGGCGGCGCTGTTCGCCCGGTTCGCCTCCCGGCAACCCGACTCACCGGCGATGCGTGCGGTGGCGGCGCTGCGCCAGCAGTTCGGTGGGCACGCCGTGCAAGCGGCCGAGCCGTCCTAAGCCCATGTACGTCACCCGGCTCGCGGTGACCGACTTCCGGTCCTGGGAGCACGCCGAGCTCGACTTCGAACCGGGGATCTCGGTGCTGATCGGCGCGAACGGTCAGGGCAAGACCAACCTGATCGAAGCGCTGGGTTACCTGTCCACCCTGGGATCGCACCGGGTGGCCACCGACGCGCCCCTGGTACGCCACGGTGCGGCCCGCGCCATCCTGCGTACCGCGGTGGCGCACGCCGGCCGGGAACTGACGATCGAGCTGGAGATCACCCCGGGGCGGGCCAACCGGGCCCGGATCAACCGCTCCCCGGTACCGCGGCTGCGTGACGTGGCCGGGGTGCTGCGGACCGTGCTGTTCGCCCCGGAGGACCTGGCGCTGGTGCGCGGGGATCCGGGGCAGCGCCGCCGGTTCCTCGATGATCTGCTGGTGTTGCGCGCGCCCCGGCTGGCCGGTGTGCAGGCCGACTACGACAAGGTGCTGCGCCAGCGCGTCGCGCTGCTCAAATCCGCCGGCGCGGCCCGCCGTTCCAGCAGCCCGGCTGATCTGCGCACTCTGGACGTCTGGGATGGTCATCTCGCCCGGCACGGCGCGGAGCTGCTCGGGGCCCGGCTGGACCTGGTAGTCGAGCTGGCACCGTATGTTGTGGCGGCCTACCGGGCGGTGGCTCCGGAGGCGGCTGCGGCCCGGTTGGACTACCGCAGCAGCCTGGGTGAGGCCATGCCGGCCGGGGTGCAGGACACAGGCAAGGCCGACGTCGAAGCGTTGGAGGTGGCGTTGCTGGCGGAACTGGCCCGGGTGCGCTCGGCCGAGTTGGAGCGCGGCGTGTGCCTGGTCGGGCCACACCGCGATGACCTGGAGCTGGGCCTGGGGGAGCTGCCCGCCAAGGGCTACGCCAGCCACGGCGAGTCGTGGTCGTTCGCGCTGGCGTTGCGGCTGGCCAGCTACCAGTTGCTGCGCGCCAGTGGCGCCGAGCCGGTGCTGCTGCTCGATGACGTCTTCGCTGAATTGGACATCCGCCGCCGCACCCGGCTGGCTGAGGTCGCCCTGGCCGCCGAGCAGGTGCTGGTCACCGCCGCGGTGCCGGCCGACGTCCCCGACCAACTACGGGGCGCGCGGTTCGACGTCGCGGACGGGGAGGTGCGCCGTGCCTGACAACACCGTGGCTGACAACACCGCAGCTGAGCAATCCTCACCTGGGGATAACCCTGTGGATAGTGTGGACAAGTCGATGTTCGGGGGACTGGAGAGTCCATCCCAGACACCTCCTGACCCGCGCGGTGCCGATATTGCCCGCGCCGCACTGGAATCCGCGCGGGCCGCCCGGCGCCGGACCAGCACCCAGAAGGCGACGGCACCCCGCCGGCGCCGTGGCTGGTCCGGTCCTCGCCCCGACGACCGGGACCCGCAGCCGCTGGGCCGGCTGGCCTCCCGCCTGGTCGCCGATCGTGGCTGGTCAGACCGGGTTTCCGCGGGTGTGGTGTTCGCGAGGTGGGCCCAACTGGTCGGCGCCGACGTCGCCGAGCACTCCGAGCCGGTGGCCCTCCAGGACGGCGAGCTGCTGGTCCGCGCCAGCTCCACCGCCTGGGCCACCCAACTCCGGCTACTCCAACGCCAGCTCCTGGCCCGGATCACCGCCGCCGTCGGCCCCGGCGTCGTCACCCGCCTGCGCATCCAGGGCCCCACCGCCCCCTCCTGGGTCCGCGGCCCCCGCCACGTCCGCGGCCGCGGCCCCCGAGACACGTATGGATAAACCCGGACCCCGCGTGTCGCGCCCCCCTGCCTCGCGTGTCGCGCTCCTATGCTCGGTGTGTCGCGTCGTCCCGCTCGGTGTGTCCACTCCTCGCGTTCAACCGACCACCGCAGAGCCCACTCAAAGCCCGGTAGACGCCTCAGCCCGCCTTCCCGGCCGATCGGACCTGCATTGACGCCAGATAGCCACGCTGTGAAGAGATGAGGGGTGTCCCTGACCCGCTTCTGTCTGCCGGGACCAGTAGAATGGGGAAGCACCCGGTCTCAGAGCCGGCGCCATCGCTCCAGGCCGACCCGGTGCCCCAGCCGACCGCGGCGAGCGCTGTGCCTAGCCCTCCCGCGGCGGTAACGACTTAGCACCGACGAGGAGACACCGAGGACCGTGGCCGCTAAGAAGAACGACTACAGCGCGTCGTCCATCACCGTCCTCGAAGGTCTCGAAGCCGTCCGCAAGCGCCCCAGCATGTACATCGGATCCACCGGCGAGCGCGGCCTGCACCACCTGATCTGGGAAGTGGTGGACAACGCCGTCGATGAGGCGATGGCGGGCTACGCCACCCGGGTCGAGGTCACCCTGCTCGCCGACGGCGGGGTGCGGGTGGTGGACGACGGCCGGGGCATCCCGGTGGACATGCACCCGGTGGAACGCCGGCCCGCGATCGAGGTCGTCCTCACCACGTTGCACTCCGGCGGCAAGTTCGATGGTGAGTCCTACGCAGTCTCCGGAGGTCTGCACGGCGTCGGCGTGAGTGTGGTCAACGCACTGGCCAGAGTGCTGGACGTGGAGATCCGGCGGGACGGATTCGTCTGGCGGCAGCGTTACGAGGACGCCAAGCCAGCGTACTCGCTGCGCAAGGGCGAGCCGACCCGCAAGACCGGCACGACGATCACCTACTGGGCCGACGAGCGGATCTTCGAGACCACCACCTACAACGCCGAGACGGTGGCGCGGCGACTGCAGGAGATGGCGTTCCTCAACAAGGGCCTGACGATCGTGCTACGCGACCAGCGGGTCAACGGCAGCAACGAGACCGAGGACGCCGAAGGGCAGACCGCCCAGGTCAAGGAGCGCACCTTCTGCTACCCGGGAGGCCTGGAGGATTTCGTCAAGCACATCAACAACTCCAAGGACCCCATCCACCGCAAGGTGATCGGCTTCGAGGCCAGTGCCGAGAGCATGCAGATCGAAGTCGCGATGCAGTGGAACGCCGGCTACACCGAGTCGGTCTACACCTTCGCCAACACGATCAACACCCACGAGGGCGGTACCCACGAGGAGGGGTTCCGGGCCGCGCTGACGTCGGTGATCAACCGCTACGCGCGGGACAAGAAGCTGCTCAAGGAGAAGGATGCCGCGCTCAGTGGTGACGACGTGCGGGAGGGCCTGGCCGCCATCGTGTCGGTCAAGCTCAAGGAACCCCAGTTCGAGGGCCAGACCAAGACCAAGCTGGGTAACACCGAGGCCAAGTCGTTCGTCCAGCGCACCTGCAACGAGTGGCTGATCGACTGGCTGGAGCGCAACCCCGCCGAGGCCAAGACGATCATCAACAAGGCGGTCTCGTCATCACAGGCCCGGCTGGCAGCCCGATTGGCTCGCGAGCGGGTGCGCCGTAAGTCCGCGGGTGATCTGGGCGGCCTGCCCGGCAAGCTGTCCGACTGCCGGTCCAACGATCCGTCCCGCAGCGAAGTGTTCATCGTGGAGGGTGACTCCGCGGGCGGCTCGGCGAAATCCGGCCGGGACTCGCTGTACCAGGCAATCCTGCCGATCCGCGGGAAGATCATCAACGTGGAGAAGGCGCGGCTGGACCGGGTGCTGAAGAACACCGAGGTGCAAGCACTGATCACCGCGCTGGGCACCGGCATCCACGACGAGTTCGACCTCACCAAGCTGCGCTACCACAAGGTCGTCCTGATGGCCGACGCCGACGTCGACGGCCAGCACATCCGCACCCTGCTGCTGACGTTGCTGTTCCGCTTCATGCGCCCACTGGTCGAGCACGGCCACGTGTTCCTCGCCTCACCACCGCTCTACAAGATCAAATGGCCCCGCTCGGAGCCCCAGTACGCCTACTCCGACCGGGAACGCGACGGCCTCATCGAGGCCGGCACCGCGGCCGGTCGAAAACTGCCCAAGGACGACGCGATCCAGCGCTACAAGGGTCTGGGCGAGATGAGCGCCAAGGAACTGTGGGAGACCACCATGGACCCGGCCAACCGCGTCCTGCTCCAGGTCACCCTGGACGACGCCGCGACCGCCGACGAACTGTTCAGCGTCCTGATGGGCGAGGACGTGGAATCCCGCCGCTCCTTCATCACCCGCAACGCCAAAGACGTCCGCTTCCTAGACGTCTAGTAGCCCGCGTCCGGTAGATCTCAGAGCCTGGTGGACAGCACTCCTGTTCCCGAACTCGACAGGAGTGCTGTCCAGGCCCGCGGCGAACAGCCCTCCTGTCGAGTTCGGGAGGCTGAGAGCACCACCTTGCCGGGGAATTCTGCTACCAGGATCCCGGTCCTGTCGCCGGCTCCCGCCGGGTTCGACCCGGCCACCGCGTCGCGCCGGTTCGAGTATGCGATCGGCCGCTGGCCCGGGTTCGTCGGCGGGATGCCCGGTATCTGGTGGACGATCAACGGGCACCTGTTCCCCGACGTCCCGATGTTCGTGGTGCACGAGGGCGACGTGGTGCGCATGCACATCTCGAACTCCAGCGGCGAGGTCCACCCGATGCACCTACACGGTCACCACGCGCTCGTGCTCAGCCGGAACGGGGTCGCGGCCCACGGGAGCCCGTGGTGGATCGACTCACTCAACGTCGCCGACGGCGAGTCCTACGAGATCGCCTTCCGAGCCGACAACCCCGGGCTTTGGATGGACCACTGCTACCACTTGGGGCACGCGGCCCAGGGCCTCGTGGCCCATCTGATGTATGAGGGCGTGACCGCGCCGTACTTGATCGGGGGTACCGCCGCCAACCACCCCGAGTGACATCGGGCGCGCAATTCAGGTCGCGCCGCTCCTTCATCACCCGCAACGCCAAGGACGTCCGCTTCCTCGACGTCTAGCATATGATGTATGGCTCAGGTCTATGACGTATACTTCAGACCATGAAGCGGCTGCAGATCTACCTTGAGCCGGAGGCTGATGAGGCACTTGCCGCGCAGGCAGCGCGCGAACATGTGTCGAAAGCCGAGATCATCCGGCGTCTGGTGAACGCCCACATCGGCGTGCCCGGCCAACGAGACCCGATAGATGATCTCGTCGGCCGGTTCGCGGATGAGCCCGGAAACGTGGACGAGGTCGTCTACGGTCGATGAGATTTGTCGACACGTCGTTCTGGGTGGCGCTGTTCTTCGAGCGCGATTGCCACCATGACGCGGCCCGTGAGCTCTGGTCGGGTAACTCGGGCGCGTTACTGTCCACCAACCATGTCATGGGTGAGACGTGGACTTTCATCCGACGTCGTCGGGGGCATGCCGACGCCGTCCGCGTTGTTGATGCCATGGCAGGGAGCCGGCGGGTCACTGTGGTCCGGGTGGAGCAGGATGCCGAGGACGAGGCGTGGGAATGGCTGCGCCGTCATGATGATCGCGAATACTCCTTTGTCGATGCCACCAGCTTCGCCGTCATGCGGCGCAGACGCCTGCGCGAAGCGCTGGCCTTCGACAACGACTTCACCTCAGCCGGCTTCATCGAAGTCCGACCGGCCTGACCACAGCAAGACCTGGTCAAGAACTGCGATTCTGGTCGGCGTGGAAGACTGCTCGGTGACGTGAGGAGACCCGCTGTGACAGCTGTGCCGGAGCCGCCCGGACGGTTGCTGACTGTCGATGCGTACGCCGCGCTCGGCGAGGATGATCGCTACCGCTCGGAGCTACAGGAAGGCAACCTGGTCATGTCGCCGAGCCCGACGCCACATCACATGATCGCCATCGGGGAGCTTTTCGTTCAGCTGCGGCAGAAGCTACCCCCGGGCCTGGTGGTGGTCCCTGATGTCGATGTCGACCTCCAACTCGCGCCGCGGGGCAAACCTGGATTCGTCCGCAGGCCGGACCTCGTCGTCGTGCGACAATCGGCCCTCGACCGGGTATGGCGTGACGGGCGGGTCCTGCGTGCCAGCGACGCGCAGGTCGTCGTGGAGATTGTCTCACCCGGGTCACAACGCACAGACCACGTGATCAAGCGCGGCGAATACGCAGATGCGGGTATCCCGCACTACTGGATCGTGGATCTCGACGACCCCGTGTCGTTGATCGACTGCCACCTCGCCGGGGAATTCGGTTACCAGGACCCCGGTCCCGTCACCGGCCGTTTCGTCACCACAGATCCCTTCCCAGTTGACCTATGGCTGGACAGCCTTCTCCCGGGCTGAGGTGCGGGTCACATGAGGCCGCTTCGTACGCGAAACACGAAGGCTTGCGCACGGTCCCGCGCCGTCGGCCACCAAGTGGAACCTTTTCGTAGTTCTGGCGCTCCCGTCCGCCAAGTGGAACCTTTTCGCGGATCGCTCAGGATGGCCTTGAGGTGCTCCACGAGGCGGACTCGCCGTACGACATGGTGCGCTGGCTGCGTAAGAACGGGCTGCGCGCGCGGGTGTGGCGGGTGCCGGCGACGCCGGAAGAGGCCGGCTCGATGCTGTCCCACCCGTGATCTTTCCGCCCGATGCCGGTACAGCCCAGCATTCATACGATCAAGGTGTCGCTGCGGCACATGAAGCCGCCGGTCTGGCGACGCCTGCAGGTGCCGTCCCAGACGAGCCTGGCGCAGCTGCACCACATCATCCAGGCCGCGATGGGCTGGTACGACTGCCACCTGCACCAGTTCGAGGTCGACGGCATGGAATACGCCGATCCCGAGCACATGATCGAGGCAACCAGTGACGAGGCGCGCCGGACGCTGGCCCGGATGCAGGTCGGGCAGCGCTTCACCTACTGGTATGACTTCGGTGACGACTGGTGGCACCACATCACGGTGGAGTCCGTCGGCCGGGCCGACGAAGCGCTGACTTACCCGCGATGTGTGGCCGGGCGCCGGGCCTGCCCACCCGAGGATTGCGGTGGCCCGGGGGGCTTCGACGAGATGCTGTGCGCTTTGCGCGACGAGAAGCACCCGGAGCACGAGACCTACCGCGAGTGGATACCGGGCGATTACGACCCGGCGCGCTTCGACCTCGATGAGATCAACGAAGCGCTCGCTCAGCTCAACGCCGGTGCGCTGGGCTGAGATCAGGGGTCAGCCGAGGTCGCCGGCCCGGACGACGCCGAGAAACGCTTGCCACTCGGTGCGGGTGACCGCCAGGACGGGCCCGGCGGGATCCTTGGAATCACGCATCGCGACCCGATCGCGCAGCTCAGCGACCTCGATGCAATCAGTTTGATCGTCACCGCCGTTGCTGTGGCTGCTCTTGAGCCAGACGGCGCAGGACACGTCAGACGCACGCACGGTGCTCGCCTCGTTAGGTCTTGGTGGTCACAGGTCGGCGGCCAGCCGCTCGACGAGGGACACCGAGTCGCGCGGGCTCAGCGCCTCGGACCGCAGCTGGTCGAACACCAGCCTATACCTGCGGACCTCGGCCTCCTTGTGCACGTGCGTGGCGCTTACCGCGTTCTCGGTATAGGCGATCTCAGGTTCGTCGGGCTCGGCGAAGCCGAGCACAGTGAAGGAGCCGTTCAGCCCTTGGTGCACGCCTACTGAGATCGGCATCACCTGAAAGCACACCGACGGCAGCGCGGCCTGCCTTAGCAGGTGCCGTAATTGATCCCGCATTACCTCGACTCCGCCGACCGGGCGGCGCAGTGCCGTCTCATCCACAATTGCCGCCAATTCCAAGGTCGGCTCTTCGGTGAGCCGCCGCTGCCGGAAGAGCCTTACCTCCACGTGATGGTCGAGTTCGGCCTCGGTGCGTCGCGGCTGAAAGCCACGGAACACGGTTCGGGCGTAGGCGGCGGTCTGCAGTAGTCCCGGCACGTACGCGAGCTGGTACACGTGCGCTGTAGCGGCGTCGGCCTCTAGCGCCACGTATCCTGCGATCTTAAGACCGTGAGCGTGCCACCAGCCTTTTTGCTTGGATTGCCGGACCAGGTCGACGATCTCTGCCCATTGCGCGCCACCGACGTTGTACAGGTCGAGCATGCTGCGCACGCCGTGCACGTCCACGCCCTGATGGGCAGTCTCGATCCGGCCCAGCTTGCTGGTCGACCAATCCAGCTTCGGGGCCGCTTCCTCCAGGCTGAGCCCGGCCTCCTCCCGCAGCCGGCGCAACGTCCGGGCGAGCTGCCGCTGCTGCAGCGTTCCCTTGATGACCACCCCACCTCCGTCGTCAGTGTCGATCATGGTTCTGGGAAAGCTGATGTGGGAACCCACCTCCGTCAGCCCAGCGGTGTCCTCCCGTCTGGACTGTAAGACGTCCACTGCACTGATCACGGGAGGAACAACCAGATGACCGGTCAGAAGCTGTCCGACCCGCCCGAGCTCGTCGCACTGTGCCGCAACGGCGAGGACGGCGAGGTCGAGGTGGCAGGCTGGGCCATGGTGCTCGCCGACCAGGTGGTGGGCTACGTCCCCGGTCGAGTCGGCGGGGCCGCCTACACCTTTGAATCGCTGGACTCCGCCGAGTGGGTCCTCGGCTACTCAGGCATCTACCCGGTCCACAATCCCGCCACGCGCTGAGCGGCGCGGCTCACCCGGCCGCGCGGAGGGCAGCGCTACGGTGCCCCATGCTCTCGACTGGACTGCTCACCGCAGACGACATTGACGAGATCGGCCGCGTCGCGTTCGACGCCGATCAGCCGCTGGATCTGGCGGCCGAGCTGGTCAGCGCGGTCGATCACGACCTGGTGGCCGACCCGTTCGACACCGCAGACGCCCTGATGCTGGCCGCCGAGATCACCGAGCGTGGCGGGGACCTTCCGGCGGCTCTGGTGCTCACCGAGCGGGCCCTGGAAGCCCATGATGATCAGGATGGTTACCCGCGGGCCTTCCGGGCCGGGTTACTGCTGCGGCTGGGTCGCGAGGACGAGGCGATGGCCGAGCTGACGGCGTTGCGCCCGAAGCTGACCCAGGACCCCGACGCGGTGGTCTACATCTGTGTGGCACTGGAAGCCGGCGGTCGTCTCGGGGTAGCCGAACAGTGGCTGACCGCGGCGCTGCCCACCGCGTTGCAACACCGCCAAGAGCTCGAGTCCCAGCGCGGAACGCCGGAATCCACGCAAGCCGCCGCGGTGGCATTCCTGCTGGCCCAGGCCCGGCACCAGATCCGCAGCGACCTCAACCTGCCGCACGACGACTACGACTATCTCGCCGACCGCCTGCTCAGCGCGGTGCAGGCGGCGCTCGGTCCCGACGAGCCGGACTATGCGGCAGCCATGCTGCTGTTCTGGCCGCAGCCCGAGTTCGACCGGCTGCTACTGCGCTGGCCG